>NZ_JAGHRG010000005.1:0-280313 GCF_017743915.1 Sulfitobacter sp. R18_1 | reverse complement strand
AGAGACAGATGCGGGGCGGGGGCGCGCTAAGTGCCCGAGGGCTGCCTCCCGAACCACGTCGGCCCTACCACTGGATCGCTTCCAGATAGTCGAGCAGATTGGCGAAATCGGTTTCCAGCACCTCCCCATCCGCGCCGCCATTGGGATAGACGTGGCGCAGGCCCACCGCGGAAAAGTCCGGCATGGGTGAGGCGGGGTCGTCTTTTGCAAGCTGGCCCATGACAAAGCGGCTGACAAACTCGCGCGGGAAGTAGCCGTCATTGCGCTGTTTCAGCCCGGCCAAATCCGGCGGCACCACATCCAGATGCAAGGACATCGGACCGCCCCCTTCGCCCTGCGCCCCGTGGCAGGCGGCGCATTCCTTGGCATAGACCCGCTGCCCCGCGCGCACCCGGTCGGTGTCGTCAGGGGACCCCTCAGAACAGGCAGAGAGGAGGGCGCAGGATAGCCCGGCGAGGGCAGCGAGGTGAGGGCGCATAGGGGGTCCTTTCGATGGGCGTTAGTGCGACAGAAGCACAGGAAAGGCGCTTTGTTCAATCAGGCTGCGGGTCGTACCGCCAAAAACCATCTCGCGCAGGCGGGAGTGGTCATAGGCGCCCATGACGATCAGATCGGCCCCGGTTTCTTTGGCGCGTTTCAGGATGGCGGTGCCAATGTCCTCGCCTCCGCTGGCATATTGCTGCACGGCCACGTTGCAGCCTTGGTGTGTCAGCCAAGCGGCGACATCGGTGCCCGGGTTCTCCCCATCATAGGCCGAGATCGAGACCGGATCGAAAAGCGCCACGGTCACTTCGCGCGCATTGCGCAGGATCGGCAGAGCGGCGCGGATCGCCCGCGTGGCGGGAATGCCCGCTTTCCATGCGACGAAGACCGATTGCGGGGTCAAAGCCAGTTTGGCCTGCGCGGTGTTGAGCAGAACCGGCACGGCGGACTCGAAAAGGGCGGCATGCACGATGTCCTTGAACAGGCGCTTGTCCTCGCGCAGGTCCGTGCCAATATGCACCGCGTCACAGGTCAGCCCCGCCCGCGCCACCGTGTTGCGCAAGGCCGAGGCATCGCCACAGACCGCGCGCACATCCGCGCTGGCGCCTTGGTCGGTGAGATACTGGGAAAATTCCGCGCGCTGTTTTTCGACCGCTTCGCGGGCCGCGTCGACATCCGCCTGCCAGCCCGCCGGGAGGGAATAGGTGCTGAGTTCGCCCACCCCCATCGAATAGACCGGGACGGCAGGGGTTTCGCTGAGCAGAAGAACGATCAGATGCGCGCCCTGGGTCTGCGCCTCGCGGGCGAGGGCCTCAAGCTGATTGGGCCGGGCATCGACCCCCAGAACGACTGTGATGGTGGCATTTTGCATGGCGACGCTCCTCATGTGACCACGGCCATTATGGGGCGGGCCGGAGCGGCTGCATTGATCTGGATCAAGCGGGAGGAGGACTGCGGAAAGAACCGTAGGCGGCATGCGCCGGAAAAGGGTATCGCCCCCGCACAAAGGGGGGCGATACCTGCGTCACTTAAAAACTGATCGACGCGGTCAGGCTGACAGTGCGGCCCGGTTCGGTCAAGGGCACCACATTGGCAAGCCCAAGCCCATCGGAACTGCGGCTTGCATAGGTCGCGTCGAACAGGTTCTGCACGTCCATGCGCACGTTCAGGTTCTCCATCCGCCGCGGTTTGTATTCCGCGTAGAGATTGACCACCTCGTAACCGTCGAGCGACACATCGGTATCGTCGTTCTCCAAGGCGATCTGCGCGGTCGCGCCGATGCGCCATTCCTCGGTCACGTCATAGCCCGCTTCGAAGCCAAAGATATGGCCGACCGGGCGGCCAAGGTAATAGGCGGTCGTGGCGGTTGTCGCGTCGTTGGTTTGCACATCGGCATAGGTGTAGTTCAAGGTCGCGAAGCCGCGCGCGCCGGTATAGGTGACCGACCCGTCGAAACCGCGCGATGTCAGATCGTCCACAGCACCGCGTGCGCCGCTCGAGGGCAGAACGGCGTTGATGTCTTCGATCTCAGTGTCGAAGAGCGCGCCTTTGACCGCCCAAGGGCCACTGTCGTAGCGCAGGCCCAAACGCACCGCATTGGCGCGCGAGGTGGTGAAGCCGTCATAATTCCACGGGGTGCGGAAGTTGACCAATGCAGCCTCGCCCAACTCATAACCGCCCCAGCTGGAGGCAGCGCCGGCGTTGAGGGTCCATTGATCGTTCAAGACGTAATCGACCGAGCCGTTGACGCTGGCGCCGCTGGCGTCGAAATCGCTCCCATCCGCGCCTTCGAAGGACGCCCAGTCATAGCGCCCGCCGTAGGATACGGAGATGCGGTCCGACAGATCCTGCCGTGCCTGCGCGAAGATACCGATGTTGCTAAGCTCTTCGCGGCCGCTCGAACTGCGCGGGCTGACCGTGTTGTCATAGCCTTCGGCGCTTTCGTCAAAGAAATCGACACCGGCATTGACGCTGCCGTTGCGGAGCGTGAAGTCGTTGCTGAGTACACCGCTGAGGCTTTTGTTCACACCATAGAGCGAGCCTACGTCCATCGCCTGCTCGTTGTAGCTGAGCTGCGCATAGGGCGCCCAGATGCCCGATGGGTTCTCGTCCTCATAGGTCAGCGTATAGGAGGTGCGCTGCGACAGCGCTTCGTAAAGCACCGTGTCGCGTCCGATCACATCGGCAAAGTCGGGGCGGATGAAGCCACCCTGAGACGCGCGCAGGCCATTGTCGGTTGTCTCAGACGCCGAAAAGCTCAGACGTTTGCCGCTTTGCGAGGTATAGGCGAATTTCGCGATATAGTCGGTCAGGTCCGCCCGCGTGCCGGTGATGGTGCTGCCCGAGCCGTCATCATAATCGTCGCCCGTCGCCCGGGTGCCGCTCAGCAGATATTCAAAGCCGTCGTTCTGCCCGAAGAGGGTCAGGGTATTGCGGAACCCTTGGCCATTGCTGCCATAGGACAGCGTGTAGCGACCTCCAAAGGGATCGTCCCCGTCCAGCAGGTCGCGGGCGTCTTTGGTGGTATAGGCGATAGAGCCCGCCAGCGCGTTTGGCCCCTGATCCGCCGGGGCAAGCCCCGCGCTGACCTCAACGGATTTCAGCAAGGCCGGATCCAGCAGGACGTTGCCGGTATGGTGGAAGGCCGATTTGTTCTGACGTGCGCCATCGATGGTGACGGAAAGCAGGCTTTCTTCGATCCCGTTCACATAGACCTTCTGCGCGATCGGCGCGCCGCCGCTGGCGGTGATCGCGGATTCGCCGGCAAAGACATCGGCCACGGTGGCCGGGTTGCGCTGTTCGATTTCGGTTTCGGTGATCTCGTCATTGCCCAAAACAGCCTGAGCGGCTGAGGTCTGAATGCGCAGCACGCCAAGATCGAAGGCGGTGTCGTCTTGCGCATAGGCGAGAGTGGCGGTCGAGCACATCAGCCAAGAGAGCGCGACGCGCTTGGCGGTAGTGGTTTTCATTTTATTGTCCCTTGTAGAAATCCTTGGCTGGCTGGGACTCATGAAACCGCTTGCTTGCTCTGCGCGGATAGTTGCGACAATCCGCCGAAATGTTCAAGGCGCGGATTTGGTTAATGCGGGAGGGGGGGGGGTGGGGGGGGTATTTCTACGCGGGTGCCTGGTCTTTAAGCAGACCGGTTTGGAGGACGGCGACGTCGCGGTTTGCGCGGCGACTGACTAGCGTCTTCGTATCGGGGGAAATAAGCACCACGCCCAAGGCGTTAGTGGCGGAGAGACAGGGATTCGAACCCTGGGAACCCGTGAAGGCTCAACGGTTTTCGAGACCGCCCCGTTCGACCACTCCGGCACCTCTCCGCGGGGGTCTGGGGGGTCCGTTTAGTCGCCTTTTCCAGCAGTGGCAAGAGGGGTTTTGCGCATCAAGTGAAAGTTTGGGGATTTTCATTGCGCCGAGGCTGGTAGAGCCTAAGTTTAAAGGCAGAATTCTGCGAAAGGACCGCCCATGTTTCGCCAAAACCGAATGATTGCAGCCCCCTTTGTCATGGCGTTGATGCTGCTCGTCGCGCTTGCCCTGCCGCTGCGGGCGGCGGATCGCGGCGCGTTGGAGCGGTTTTTGGAGGTGACCGGCTTTGACGTGGCGTTGGAGAGCGTTCGCCTCTCCGCCGATTCCGCGCCTGAGATGTTGGGGCTGCAAAGCGAGGATTTCGGCTCGGAGTGGTCACGGCTGGTGCGCGATGTCTTTGACACCGAGTTGATGCACGACATGGCGATGGATATCCTTGCCGAGACGCTCAGCGATGACCTGTTGGATCATGCCGCCGGGTTCTATGCCTCCGATCTGGGCCAGCGTTTGGTGGCGGTCGAGAACAAAGCGCATATGGCTGAGGATGACGGGCTGAAGGCCGAGAGCGGTGCCGCCATCATCGCGGGGCTTGAGCGGATCGGCTCCCCCCGGTTGGAGACCCTGCGGCGCTTGAACGTGGCCAGCGATGTCGAGGAAATCTCGGTTCGGGCCATTCAAGAGGTGCAGATCCGCTTCCTTCTGGCCGCCGCGGCGGCCGGGGTGATCGAATTGCAGATGGAAGAGCCGGACCTGCGCGGGGCGATGCGGGCGCAGGCGGATGAGCTGGGCGCGCAGATCGCCGCCAACGCGCTGGCCAACGCCGCCTATACCTATCAATCCTTCTCGGACGAAGACCTTGCCGCCTATGCTGAGGCGTTGGAGCATCCCAAGATGCAGCAAGTCTATACGCTGATGAACGCCGTTCAATATGAGATCATGGCCAACCGGTTTGAGGCCGTGGCCGCGCGGCTTGCGGCCATGCAGCCCAGTCAGGACATCTGATGCGGGCTTGGGTTTTCGCGCCGCTTTTGTGGCTTCTGGCGCTACCTGCTTGGGCCGATGCGCGGATGACCGTGCTGGTCGATCTGTTGGAGCTTCGGCAAGCGGCGGTGATCCTCAGCGACGAAGGGCAGGCCCATGCGGAGGTGCTGAACCAAGACATGCTGGGCGGGCAGGGCGGCCCAGCCTGGCAGATGCAGGTCGAAAGCATCCACGACCCCGAGCGTATGGTCGAAATGGTCCGCCGCGCCTTAGAAGAGACGATGACGGCGGAGGAGGTCGAAAAGGCCATCGCCTTCTATTCCACCGAACTGGGGAGTCGGATCGTCGGGCTGGAGAATGCCGCCCGCGCCGCCATCGCCGAGCCTGAAGTCGAGCAGATTGCGCGGGCCAACTATGGGGTGCTGGCGGGGGACGGTGATCCCCGGGTGGCTTTGATCCGCCGGTTGATCGACGCTTCCGATATGATCGACCGCAATGTTGGTACGGCGCTCAACAGCAATTTCCAATTCCTGCGCGGCATGCGCGATGGCGGCGCGCTGGAGGACAGTGATGAAGACCTCTTGGCCGATGTTGGCGCCGATCTGGATGCGGTGACCGAAGACACCTCCGTCTGGTTGCACGCCTATATGCTGCTGGCCTATCACCCTTTGGCCAATGCCGAAATCGCACAATATGCGGCCTTTGCCGAGACACCGGCAGGCCGGGCGCTCAACCGCGGGCTTTTCGACGGGTTCGGCCGGGCCTATGAGGATATCTCCTACGGGCTGGGGCGTGCGCTGGCGCTGAACATGGTGGCCGAAAGCCTCTGACAGGCCCAAGGGGTGGGGCCAAGAAAACCTACTTGACTTGCCGCGCTATTCCGAAGATAAGCCCGCATCCCGGCGGGTAATCCGTTTTCGGGATTGTTTTTTAATGACGCCCCATGGGCGCGCTGTTCGAGGCGGATTGGCCGGAGAGCCATCCACAAACTCCCAAGCGGGGGCCACAGAACGCGGATGACAGAAAAGGAAGACGCATGTTTGCGGTCATCAAGACAGGCGGCAAGCAATACAAGGTTCAAGCAGGCGATATGCTGCGCGTTGAACGTATTGCGGCCAATGCTGGCGAAACAGTCCAGTTCAACGAAGTTCTGATGCTGGGCGGCGACAGCCCCGTGCTCGGCGCGCCCACGGTCAAAGACGCAGGCGTTCAGGCCGAAGTCGTCGATCAGATCAAAGGCGAAAAGGTCATCAACTTCGTCAAGCGCCGCCGGAAGCACTCTTCCAAGCGCACCAAGGGTCACCGTCAGAAGCTGACGCTGGTCAAGATCACCGACATCCTCGCCTCCGGCGCAGAGAAGTCGGGCGTGTCCGAAGCTGTCGGCACAGGCTCCGTGAGCGCCGCCGCCGTGGCTGCCATCACCGGCAAGACCGATGAGGCTGCGCAGATCAAGAAGGCCAAGAAGGCGAAAGCCACCAAGGCCGCTCCGAAAGCCGAGAAAGCCGACCAGATGTCGGAAGCCGGCGCGGACGACCTGAAGGCGCTGAGCGGCGTTGGCCCCGCACTTGAGAAAAAGCTGCACGAAGCGGGCATCACCTCCTTCGCTCAAATCGCAGCATGGACCGAAGCGGATATCGCTGAAGTTGACGAGAAACTGTCTTTCAAAGGCCGTATTCAGCGTGAAGGCTGGGTCGAACAGGCCAAAGAAAAGACCAAAGGCTAAGGAGAGACCGAGATGGCACATAAAAAAGCAGGCGGTTCATCCCGTAACGGGCGCGACTCAGCTGGTCGTCGCCTTGGCGTGAAAAAATACGGCGGCGAAGCCGTCATCCCCGGCAACATCATCGTGCGTCAGCGCGGCACCAAGTTTTGGCCTGCCGAAGGCGTTGGCATGGGCAAGGATCATACGATCTTTGCAACCGTCGACGGCGCTGTGACCTTCCACAAGGGTCTGAAAAACCGCACGTTCATTTCGGTTCTGCCACGCGCGGAGGCCGCTGAATAAGCCGTACCCCAAAGGGTTTGAAAAAATCAGGGATCGGCGATACCGCCGGTCCCTTTTTCTTTTTCGGGAAAACCCCCAATGTTCTTGTTTTCCAGTTCAGGGCCCATTGGCCGGCCGGGCCGTTTCTCCGCTCTTTGCGGAACGCGGCTGAATTTTGATAAAGTCGTTACATTCGGCAGGGAGGAATATGTCGAATGTGTCAACGCCTCGGCGCGCGGGTTACGCGCGATCGGGGCAGGGGCGGCCCGTCTGGCCAAAGGCCCCCAATCCAGTCTGTTCGGAGGAGGAACATGACGATGCAGTTGGAAGCGATTGTGAACCAACCCCTTATTGAGACAGAGCGGTTTGACCTGCGCCCGGTGCGCCGGTCCGACATGGGCATGATTGAGATGTATGCCAGCGACCCAAGGGTCGCCAATGCCACATCCTCTATCCCGCATCCGCTGCCGCCCGGCAGTGTTGAGGCCTATGTCACCCGCGCCATGTCTGATGACCGTGAAGAAGACGTCTGGGTCATGGACGGCACCCGCGCGGACAGTTCCGAAGTGATGGGCGTGATCTCTCTCACCCGGCTGGACCGCAACCAATCCGAAATCGGCTATTGGGTGGCACCGGCGTTCTGGAACACGCATCTTGCCTCTGACGCGGTGCAGGCTTTGGTAAACGCCAACCCCTTGGGCAATGACGCGCTTTTTGCCTCTGTCTTCCATGACAACCCGGCGTCGGCCAAGGTGCTGACCAATGCGGGCTTTGTCTATCTCGGCGACGCGGAAACCTATTGCTTGGCCCGCGATGCTGCCGTACCCACATGGACCTATAGCCGCAAGCTGTAGCTCCGTTTCCCGTGCCTGAAAGGCAAGACCATGAAGTTTCTCGACCTGTGCAAAGTCTACATCCGATCCGGCGCCGGGGGCGGCGGCTGTGTGTCGTTCCGGCGTGAGAAATATATCGAATATGGTGGCCCGGATGGCGGCGATGGCGGCACCGGCGGCTCGGTCTGGGCCGAGGCGGTCGATGGGCTAAACACGCTGATCGACTTTCGCTATCAGCAACACTTCTTTGCCAAGAACGGCCAGCCCGGCATGGGCAAACAGCGCACCGGTAAGGACGGCGAGGATATCATCCTGCGGGTGCCCGTGGGCACGGAGATCCTTGATGAGGATCAGGAGACCGTCATCGCCGATCTGACCGAGCTTGGCCAGCGCGTGCAGCTTGCGCGCGGCGGTAATGGCGGCTGGGGCAACCTGCACTTCAAATCCGCCACCAACCAAGCCCCCCGCCGCTCGAACCCCGGGCAGGAAGGGGTGGAGCGGACGCTTTGGCTGCGGCTCAAGCTGATCGCCGACGTCGGCTTGCTGGGCCTGCCCAACGCGGGCAAGTCGACGTTCCTTGCAAGCACGTCGAACGCGCGGCCCAAGATTGCCGATTACCCATTCACCACGTTGCACCCAAACCTTGGCGTGGTCGGTGTCGATAACACCGAATTCGTCGTGGCGGATATTCCCGGCCTCATCGAAGGCGCCTCCGAAGGGCGGGGTCTGGGCGATCTTTTCCTTGGCCACGTCGAGCGTTGCGCGGTGTTGTTGCACCTCATCGACGGGACTTCCGAAACCGTGGCGGAGGATTACCACACCATCATCGGAGAGCTGGAAGCCTATGGTGGCGATCTGGCGGAAAAGCCGCGTGTCACTGTGTTGAACAAAGTTGATGCATTGGATGAGGAAGAACGCGCAAGTCGTTTGAAAGAATTGGAAAAAGCTTTCGGCGGCAGCGTGATGATGATGTCCAGTGTGGCTGGCGAAGGCGTGACGGAAGTATTGCGCACCCTGCGCCAGAACATTGACGAAGATCGGCTGCGGTTCCGCAGCACCGAGGAAGAGACACCTTGGCAACCCTAAGCACCGCCCGCCGTGTCGTCATCAAGATCGGCTCCGCCCTTCTGGTGGACCGCGATAGCGGCAATCTGCGCCGGGACTGGCTGACCGGATTGGCGCAAGATGTCTTGTGGCTCAAGAGCTTAGGCTGCGATGTTGTGCTGGTGTCCTCGGGCTCCATCGCACTTGGCCGGGGTGTTCTGGGCCTCCCGCCGACCGTCTTGGCTCTGGAACAGGCGCAGGCCGCCGCGGCGGTGGGGCAAATCCGCCTTGCCCGGGCCTATGAAGAGGTGCTGGCCCCCCATGGCATCACCACCGCGCAGGTTCTGGTAACGCTGGAGGACAGCGCCAACCGCCGGCGCTACCTCAACAGCCGCGCGACCTTGGAGCAGCTGCTCTCGCTCGGCGTCGTGCCCATCGTAAATGAGAATGACACGATCGCGACTGATGAAATCCGCTTTGGCGACAATGACCGTCTCGCTGCGCAGATTGCGGTGACGGTGGGCGCGGATCAGTTGATTTTGCTCTCCGATGTGGATGGTTTCTACAGTGCCAACCCTTCGCAGGACCCCACCGCGAAACGTTACGATGTGATCGAGAGCATCACGCCCGAGATCGAGGCGATGGCCGGAGATGCCGGGTCGGGCCTGTCCAAAGGTGGCATGAAAACCAAGTTGATGGCCGCGCGGACGGCGACAACGGCGGGCTGTGCGATGGCGATCACCGATGGGTTCGTCATGCGCCCGCTCACCGCGCTCGAAGGTGGGGCGAATGCCACCTGGTTCAGCGCGCAGAGTGATCCACAGGCCGCGCGCAAGCGCTGGATCGCGGCGATGAAACCGCGCGGGGCGGTGACCTTGGACGCCGGAGCCGTGGCGGCATTGGCGCGGGGCACATCCCTCTTGCCAGCCGGGGTGACCTCCGTTGAGGGGCGTTTTGAACGGGGCGACAGCATCGCCATGTATGATCCCGCCGGTCATGCGGTGGGCCACGGTCTCAGCCGCTATTCGGCGGAGGAGATCGGGCAAATCAAGGGCCACAAGAGCGCGGAGATCGAGGCGCTTTTGGGCTATCCCGGGCGGGCGGCTTTGATCCATCGCGACGATATGGCGCTCTAAGAGAAGACGAAGACAGGGGCATAAGGCTATGAACGACATCGAGAATATCTCTGAGCTGATGGCCGATATCGGCGCCCGCGCCCGTGCAGCGGCAGCGCAACTGGCAACCGTCACGGCCGAGAGGAAACACGCCGCCCTGATCAGCGCTGCCGATGCGGTCTGGAAAAACCGGGCCGAGATCATCGCTGCCAATGAGCAAGACCTCGCCTTTGGCCGCGACAAGGGGCTGTCGGATGCCATGATGGACCGGCTGATGCTGAACGAAGAGCGTATTCGCGGCATGGTCGACGGGCTGCGGTCGGTCGCGGAACAGGTCGATCCGGTGGGCGAGGTGATCGCTGAATGGGACCAGCCCTCGGGCCTTAACATTCAGCGGGTGCGGACGCCGCTTGGCGTGATCGGCGTGATCTATGAATCGCGCCCCAACGTGACGGCGGATGCGGGCGCGCTTTGTCTCAAAGCGGGCAATGCGGTGATCCTGCGCGGCGGGTCGGAAAGCTTTCATTCATCGCGTGCCATCCACGCCTGCCTGCAACAAGGGTTGCGGGATGCGGGCATGCCGGAAGACGCGGTGCAGCTGGTGCCGACACGCGACCGGGCGGCGGTGCGTGAGATGCTGACGATGACCGATACCATCGACGTGATCGTGCCGCGCGGCGGGAAGGGGCTTGTCGGCTTGGTCCAGCGTGAGGCGCGGGTGCCGGTCTTTGCCCATCTGGAAGGCATCGTGCACATCTATATCGACGCCGAGACGGATCCCGAAAAAGCGCTAAAGGTCGTGCTGAACGCCAAGACACGGCGGACGGGCATTTGCGGTGCGGCGGAATGTCTTTTGATCCATGAGGATGTCGCCAAGACCATTGGCAACGGTGTGATCCGGGCGCTGATCGACGCGGGCGTCGAAGTGCGCGCCGATGCGGCCTTGCAGAATGTCCCCGGCACGGTCCCGGCTAGCGATGCGGATTGGGGGCAAGAATACCTCGATATGATCGTCGCCGCGCGGGTCGTCCCCAATCTTGACGCTGCGATGGCGCATATTCGCGAGTATGGATCGGGCCATACCGATTGCATTCTAACCGAGAATGCCGAGACCGCCGCGGCGTTCTTTAATGGACTGGATTCGGCGATCCTGATGCATAACGCCTCGACCCAATTCGCGGATGGGGGAGAGTTCGGCATGGGCGCAGAGATCGGTATCGCCACGGGCAAGCTTCATGCCCGCGGCCCCGTTGGCGCGGCGCAGTTGACGAGCTTCAAATACCTCGTGCGTGGCGAGGGAACCGTGCGCGGCTGACCTTTAGTAAGACAGGGTCAGTGCCGTATCACTGTTGTCGAGCGTGATTTCTTTCCCCTGTGCTTCGGCCAGCATTGGCAAAAGCGCGAATTGAACCTGCGCGGGCTGTAGCGGCCTGTCCGGCCCGGGCTGTGTCAGCAGCGCCCAAAGTTCAGGGTCTATCGCGATTTTGTCAGCCTCGGCCTGTAGGGACCAATGGCCTGCCTCTTCGACGATGGTGATCCGCCCGCCGTGGTGCAGGGCCGTTTCGATACAGAGCAGCGCGAGGAAGGCCATCCGCACGCAGTTGCGCGATTGGGGGCTTGTGACCTGCCAATCAACCTCAACCCGCGAGGCGGCATAGAGATCACGTAGGATCGAAGTCACCTCGTTCTGGCCCATGGTCTGATCGCCCGCGGCCCCAAAGGCGATGCGGAAAAAGCGGATCCGGGCCGAAGCGCTTTCGACGCTTTGACCGATCAAGGCAAGCTCAGGCCCCGGGGCGGCCCCGGTGCCCGCCATCTGAAGCAGTTCAAGCCCGTTGTTGATGGCCCCGATTGGCGATATCAAGTCGTGGCAAATGCGGCTGCCGATCAGGGTGGGCAGGTCAATGTTAAGCTGGCCCATGGTGGCCCCTTGGAATGATTGGAAATGGCATGGATGATCTGAACGCGCTGCTGACGCCGGGCATGTTGGTGATGCATCCGCAGCATCCCGAATGGGGCACGGGCCAAGTGCAAAGCAATATCGGCGGCAAAGTGACGGTCAACTTTCGTGACCAAGGCAAAGTGGTCATAGACAGCTTTCGTTTAGAATTAATGCCGGTCTTTGATGAGGGATGACCCTTTCCAAATCCTTAATGGTGGAAGAAAATTTTCTTAAAGCAACCTTAGGGAGAGTAACCGATTTCCGCTTTCCCCGCAACTGTTGCGCCCGCGCAGCCGATTGCCTATCAGGCGGAGACTTTCATTTCGGGCATAGGATTGGCCGATGCCACGGGGCGTAGCAGCAGATTTTCAGGTCAGATTGGCGCAGACGGAGGTGGATGTGCAGGCGGCACAGCGGCTGCGGTACGACGTTTTCGTGCGCGAGTTGGGCGGCGGTGGGCCGATGGTCGATCATGCCGCCGGCTTGGAGCGGGACCGGTTCGATCCCTACTTTGACCATCTGCTTTTGACCGACCGGCGCAGCGGTAAATTGGCGGGCGTCTACCGGGTGATGCGGGGCGATATGGCCGCGCGGGCAGGGGGCTTCTATTCGGCGGCGGAGTACGATCTGGCGCCGCTTGTCCAGTCGGGGCGTAAGCTGTTGGAATTGGGGCGCTCTTGCCTTGACCCCGCCTATCGCGGTGGCACGGCGATGCACCACCTTTGGGCCGCGCTTGCAGGCTATGTTGCCGAACATGAGATCGAGGTTCTCTTTGGCGTGGCGAGCTTTCATGGCACCGACACCGCGGCTTTGGCCGAGCCGCTTTCGCTTTTGCATCACCGGCATCTGGCACCGCCCGAACTGCGCGTCCGCGCGCGCGAATATGCGCCCATGGACCTGATCCCCGAGGTCGAGTTGGACCGGCGCAAGGCCATGCTGGCGGTGCCGAGCCTGATCAAAGCCTACCTACGGCTGGGCGGCACCGTGGGCGAGGGGGCCTATATCGACCGCGCCTTCAACACCACGGATGTTTGCCTGATCCTTGATACGAAACAGATGAGCGCGCGGCAGATGCGGTTCTATGGCGGGGGCGCTGCATGAGCACGACTTGGGACAGCGACCAGCCGCCGCCAGAGCGGCGTTTGACGCTTGCAGGGATGCTGCGCGTCATGCTGCGCGGCGCGGTCTTGGCGCTTTTGGTTTTCGGCGGGTTACTGGTCTTGCTGCTGCTGCGCTTGGTCGAGCGGCCAATTTTTGGCCTGCATCGGCCCATCACCCCCCATATCACGCAGATGGTATGCCGCGCGGCGTTCTGGGTGCTGGGCATGCGCTTTATCCGCCGCGGCACCCCGATGGAACGGCGCGGCGCGGTGGTGGCCAACCATACCTCATGGCTTGATATCTTCGCGCTGAATGCGGCCAAACGGATTTATTTCGTCTCCAAATCCGAGGTGGCGGGCTGGCCCGGCATCGGCTGGCTGGCGCGGGCGACGGGCACCGTCTTTATCCGCCGCGACCGGGCCGAGGCGCGCAACCAGACAGAGGTGTTTCGGACCCGCCTCTTGGCCGGGCATAAGCTGCTGTTTTTCCCCGAGGGCACCAGCACCGACGGGCTGCAAGTGCTCTCCTTCAAGACCACGCTGTTCGAGGCTTTCTTTGACCCGGCCTTGCGGGACGAGATCGCGGTGCAGCCGGTCAGCGTCATCTACCACGCGCCGCAGGGTGAAGATCCGCGCTTCTATGGCTGGTGGGGGGATATGTCCTTTGGCGCGCATCTGCTGACGACGCTGGCCGCGGCTCGGCAGGGCGCGGTCGAGGTGGTCTATCACCCGCCGCTGCCGGTGGCGGAATACACCGGGCGCAAGGGGCTGGCGCAACGCTGCGAGGCGATCGTGCGCGCGGGCCATGCCCAGACAGGTGGTGATGGCGGGTCGGGCCTGCAATAAGCCCCTTGCGCTGCGCCGCGCGCTGGCCTATATGCGCCCCACTTGAACCCGCAGTCGGGGTTGGGCCTTTTGGGGAGAAATCCCAGATCGTCCGCCGGTTGGCAGCATGAGGCTGTCATACCCCCGATGAGGCTAAACCGGAAAGGTATAAAGACATGGCTCTTCCTGAGTTCTCCATGCGCCAACTGCTCGAAGCAGGCGTACACTTTGGTCACCAGACACAGCGCTGGAACCCCCGCATGGGCCCGTATATCTACGGCGCGCGCAACGGCATCCACATCATGGACCTCACACAGACCGTCCCCATGCTGGACGAAGCGCTGAAAGTGATCCGTGACACCGTCGCCAAGGGCGGCAGCGTTCTCTTCGTCGGCACCAAGCGTCAGGCCGCACAGCCGATCGCCGACGCCGCAGAGAAATGCGCACAGTATTACATGAACCACCGTTGGCTCGGCGGTACGCTGACCAACTGGCAGACCGTTTCGCAGTCGATCAACCGCCTGAAAAACATCGACGAACAGTCCGAGCGCGGCTTCGAAGGCCTGACCAAGAAAGAGCGTCTTGGCATGGAACGCGATCAAGCGAAGCTTGAAGCGTCGCTGGGTGGTATCCGCGAAATGGGCGGCCGTCCTGACCTGCTCTTCGTCATCGACGTGAAGAAAGAGTCGCTGGCCATCGCAGAAGCCAACAAGCTGGGCATCCCGGTTGTGGCCGTGGTTGACACCAACTGCTCGCCCGACGGTGTTGACTACATCATCCCCGGCAACGACGACGCGGCCCGCGCCATCGCGCTCTACTGCGATCTGGCATCGCGCGCTGCTCTCGAGGGCATGTCGGCTCAGCTGGGTGCGGCAGGCGTTGATCTGGGCGCCATGGAAGAAGCCCCCGAAGAAGAAGCCGTGAGCGAAGAAAGCACCGGCGTCGAAATCGGCAACGCGTCCGAAGAGACTTTGCATGACGATGCCATGGGCAAAGACGCGCCGCTGGACATCGAATCCAAGAAAGAGACCGTCGCCAAAGCCGAAGGCTAAGCGTCACGGACCTGAAACACGGGGCAGGGTAACCTGCCCCGATTTCCACCAGAGGCGGGCCTTGAGCCTGCACCCGATTTCCAAAGGAGAACCAAGAGATGGCAATCACAGCATCCATGGTCAAGGAACTGCGCGACAGCACCGGCGCAGGCATGATGGACGCCAAGAAGGCACTGACAGAAAACGACGGCGACATGGAAGCCGCTGTCGACTGGCTGCGCACCAAGGGTCTGGCCAAAGCGGCGAAGAAATCCGGCCGTACAGCTGCCGAAGGTCTCGTGGCTGTTAAGGTCGAAGGCGGTCACGGTGTCGCGGTTGAGGTGAACTCCGAAACCGACTTCGTCGGCAAGAACGCCGAATTCCAATCCATGGTCAGCAACATCGCCGATGCCGCGCTGAAAGTCGACGATGTCGAAGCGCTGAAAGCGGCTGAGATCGACGGCAAATCCGTTGAAACCACCCTTACAGACGCCATCGCCAAAATCGGCGAGAACATGTCTCTGCGCCGCATGCAGAGCATCGAAGGCGAGACTGTCGTCTCCTACGTCCACAACGCCGCCGCACCCGGCATGGGCAAAATCGGCGTTCTGGTCGCCATGACCGGTGGCAACGAGGAACTGGGCAAGCAGATCGCGATGCACATCGCTGCTGTGAACCCCGCGTCGCTCTCCGAAGCTGATCTGGACCCGGCCGTGGTCGAGAAAGAAAAGCAGGTTCAGATGGACATCGCCCGCGAAAGCGGCAAGCCCGAAGCCGTGATCGAGAAAATGATCACCGGCCGCATGCAGAAGTACATGTCCGAAGTGACACTGGTGAACCAGTCCTTCGTCGTGAACCCTGACCTGACTGTTGGCAAGGCCGCTGAAGAAGCGGGTGCGACCATCACCGGTTTCGTGCGTCTGGAAGTTGGCGAAGGCATCGAAGTCGTCAAAGAAGACTTCGCAGCGGAAGTGGCGAAAGCCGCAAAAGGCTAAGCCTTCTCGACATGATGAATATGGGCGGTGCATTCCGATGCGCCGCCCTTTTTCGTGGGCAATCACCGATGGCGACGCCGACACAAACGACAGCTCGAAGCATCAGGGCGAGTTCTGGATGGGGCAGGGGAAGGGTCCGGTCAGCCAGGCGAAAAATAAACCTGACTGAGACCGGCGAGCCAAAAAGCGCCTTGGTATTACAAGGATTTAAGGCCCGTCGTACCGCGGGTGCGAACACCCGCGATACTGGCGGACCATGGCCATCTACTACCTGAGGTGCCAGTAAGGTATTCCATACCCTAATATATTACGGATCCATCACGAACATCTGGTTGGCAAAGGCCGCTTTCAGCACCGCCTGGGCCGTCGTTTCGACCGACAAAGCCTCCCGCGCGAGGCGCAGGTGTTTTTCGACCGTAGGCGCCGTCAGGCCCATCAGCAGGGCGATATCCTGCGTGGTCTTGCCATCTCCGACCCATTGCAACACCTCCAGTTGACGCCGCGTGAGGCTGCGGTTGGGGCTGCTATAGGGCAGGGAGAGTATTTTCAGATGCGCGATTTCATTCATCAGCTGAATGTCCGCGCCATGCGTGGCCCAAATCGCATCCACCTCATCCTGAGACAGGCCACGGCGCGCCGTTAGCGCAATCGCCCCCTTGGAACGTGCTGAGATCGAGCGGAAGCTGATCGTATAGCCCGCCGTCACATCCATGCTGGTGTTGAAGTCGATCACCCGTTTTTCGGTCTCCGACAGGCCATCGCGCTGCGTGATCTCCGCCAAGGTGCCCCAGCTACAAGCGCCTTCGTTGTTGAGTGCCCAACGCAGCATCGGCGCGTTGAAGTAGAGCCCGCTGTGTAGATAGCCGTTGAGGTATTCCGCGCTTTGATTACTCAAAATCACGAAATCCGCCGGGTCGCCCAAAGAGGTCGGTGTACGGTAGCGCGTAAAGCCGTAGACCAGCCGGTCGAACCCATAGTCAGCCATCTGTCGCGTATGGGCGTCCCAGAGCTCTTCGATTGTCGGGCTATGCGCGATCTGATGCAGATAGTCGCGCAAAATCATTAGCTCACGATATGACGTTGAATGGCTTGGATGGCCAGAACATAGCCATGAACGCCAAAGCCGCAGATCTGTCCAAGGGCCACATGCGCGATATAGGATGTGTGGCGGAAACTCTCACGCGCGTGGATATTGCTCAGATGCACTTCGACCACAGGCAGTTCGACAGAGGCGATGGCGTCCATCAGCGCGATGGAGGTATGGGTATAGGCGCCGGCATTCAGAATGATACCAGCATGTTGGCCGCGGGCCGCATGGATCAGATCGATCAGACTGCCTTCGTGGTTCGACTGCGCAAACTCCATCTCCAGACCCAGCCGTGCGGTTTCCTCGGCACAGAGCGCCTCAACATCCGCCAAGGTGGTCTTGCCATAGACCTCAGGCTGCCGCGTGCCCAAAAGGTTCAGGTTCGGGCCGTTCAAGATAAGTACAGACGCCATAATCACTCACATTAAATCACCTAGATAGTGTTAACGGAGCAAAACTGGCGCTGTCCAGCGTCAGGTGGCATTGCGGTGCTACTGTGGCGAGAAAATCGCAACAACAGGGCTGGCATGATGATATGTGAAACTGATAATCAGTATTATGTAAATAAAAGGCGTCCTGAGAGGAGATGAGACAGTTTAACCCAAGGCGTAACCCGCGCCGCGAACGGTTCGGATCGGGTCTCCGCCACCTTCGCGCGTCAATGCTTTGCGCAGTCGTGCGATATGAACGTCCACCGTGCGCGTATCGACATAGATGTCGCGGCCCCAGACGTGGTCGAGCAGTTGATCGCGGCTGAACACGCGCCCGGGTTTCTCCAGCAGCGTCGTCAGCAGCCGATACTCCGTCGGCCCCAGTTTCAGCTCGTTGCCCGCGCGGCTCACGCGGTGACGCTCTGGGTCGAGCTGGATATCGTCAAAGCTCAGCAGCGCGCCTGCGGCTGCGGGACGTGTGCGGCGCAACTGCGTGCGCACACGGGCCATGAGTTCGCGCAGGTTGTACGGCTTGATCACATAGTCATCCGCGCCGGTTTCCAGCCCCCGCACGGTATCCACTTCCTCAGAGCGCGCGGAAAGCATGATGACCGGAATGTGCCGCGTCGCCTCGCGGGATTTAAGCTGGCGGCAAACTTCAATGCCGCTCATCAAGGGCATCATCCAATCGAGGATCACCAAATCCGGCGCGGCCTCTGAGACCAGAAGCATGGCTTCTTCGCCGTCTTCGGCCCGGCGTACCTCAAAGCCTTCGGCTTCGAGGTTATAGGCCAGTACCTCACGTTGCGCGGGTTCGTCTTCCACCAGCAGAACCTGGGGTCGTGTGACGTCCATCGTCTCAGTCCTTCGTGGTGATCGAAGTGCGGTCGGCTTTGGGCCGGTCGTCCTCGGGCGTCTCACCGGTCACCAGATAGACAACCTGTTCGGCGATGGCTGTCACATGGTCACCCATACGTTCGACGTTTTTGGCGATGAAATGCAGATGCATACAGGCGGTGATGCTGCGCGGGTCTTCCATCATGAAAGTGAGGAATTCGCGGAAGAGCGCATTATACATCTGGTCGACATCTTCGTCGCGGGTAATCACATCGCGCGCAAGATCCGCGTCGCGCTGAATATAGGCGTCGAGCGCGTCTTTCAGCATCGCCTCAACCGCGCCAGCCATGCGGCGGATCGCGCCGGTGCTGTCGCTGACAGGCTCCATCTGGTTCAAGACGCTGGTGCGCTTGGCCATGTTTTTTGCATAGTCGCCAATACGTTCGAGGTTGGCGCTAATCTTGATGACGCTCAGCGTCAGACGCAGGTCGATCGCCGTGGGCGCGCGCAGCGCAATGACACGGGCGGCGCTTTCGTTGATCTGCTCTTCCAGCCCGTCGATGGCCTTGTCCCCTGCCCGCACCTCATTGGCGAGCTCTTCGTCGCGGGTTTCCAGCGATTGCGCGCCGCGGCGAATGGCGTCTTCGACCAGCCCGCCCATTTTGAGGATCTGCGCCTGAACGGCTTCCAGATCGCGGTCGAATGCTGATGCAATGTGTTGATCTGACATGATATTATCCAATACGGCCGGTGATGTAGCTTTCGGTGCGCGGATCTTGGGGCCGCGTGAAGATGTCGTCGGTGTCGCCAAATTCCACGAGGTTGCCGAGGTGGAAAAAGGCGGTTTTCTGGCTCACCCGCGCGGCCTGTTGCATGGAGTGCGTGACGATCACGACGGAGTAGTTCTGCCGCAATTCGTCAATCAATTCCTCGACTTGCGCGGTGGCAATGGGGTCAAGGGCCGAGCATGGTTCGTCCATCAAGAGCACTTCGGGCTCTGTTGCCACGGCGCGGGCGATGCACAGACGCTGCTGTTGGCCGCCCGAGAGGCCGGTGCCCGGTGCGTGCAGACGGTCCTTCACCTCGTTCCAGATCGCGCCCCGGCGCAGGGCCTGTTCGACGATATCGTCAAGGTCGGCCTTATTGCGGGCCAGCCCGTGGATGCGAGGGCCGTAGGCCACGTTGTCGTAGATCGACTTTGGGAAGGGGTTCGGCTTTTGAAACACCATACCCACTTTGGCGCGCAACTGCACCGGGTCGACCCGTTTGTCATAGATGTCTTCGCCATCGATGCGGATGTCGCCGGTCACGCGGGCCACATCAATTGTGTCGTTCATCCTGTTGATACAACGCAGAAAAGTCGATTTGCCGCAGCCCGATGGGCCGATAAAGGCGGTCACGGTCTTGTCGTTGATGTCGATGTCCACGTCGCGAATGGCGTGGCTGTCACCGTAGTAGACCTGCACGTTGCGGGCCGCGATCTTGACGGGTTGGGTTGTCACGTCACTCTCCGAATATCTGTTGTCTTTCATGGTCCCGTCCTTGGTTTACCAGCGTCGCTCAAAGCGGCGGCGCAGCAGCACGGCAATGGCATTCATCGAGATCAGGAACACCAGCAAGATGATGATACCGCCCCAAGCGCGTTCATAGAAGGCCGGGTCGGCGCGTTTGGCCCATTCGTAAATCTGGGCCGGCATGGCGGAGTTCGGGGACATCAGCCCTTCGGCGATGCTTTCCGGTGGGTTGGAGGCGATGAAGCCGACCATGCCGATCAGCAGCAAAGGTGCCGTTTCGCCAAGGGCTTGCGCCAGCCCGATGATGGTGCCGGTCAGGATGCCTGGCGCGGCGAGGGGCAGCACATGGTGGAACACCGATTGCATTTTCGAGGCCCCTACCCCAAGCGCCGCGTCGCGGATCGAGGGCGGCACCGATTTCAGCGAGGCGCGGGTCGAGATGATGATCGTCGGCAGGGTCATCAGCGTCAGCACCAGACCGCCCACCAGCGGGGCCGAGTTCGGCAGGTGCATGTAGTTGATAAAGACCGCAAGGCCAAGGATACCAAAGACGATCGAGGGCACCGCGGCGAGGTTCGAGATGTTCACTTCGATGATGTCGGTGATCCAGTTCTTCGGCGCGAATTCTTCGAGGTAGATCGACGCGGCGACCCCGATGGGCAGCGCCAGCACCAGCACCACCAGCATCATCGCGAAAGAGCCGATCATTGACACGCCCATGCCCGCCGCTTCGGGCCTCGCGTCAGAGGCGTCGGCGCCTGTGATGAAGTCGAGGTTGAACCGCTTTTCGATGCTGCCGTCGGCGATCAACGCATCGGCCAGATCAAGCTGCTCGGCGCTGATGTTCTTGTCATTGGCGATGCTTTCGCGGGTCACGCGCCCCTTGAGGTAGCCATCGACACGGCTGTTGGTCAGGAACTCGAACTCGGCATTCGTGCCGATCAGCTCGGGGTTGGCCAAGACGTAGTTGCGCAATTGGGCGGCGGCGTCTTTCGACAGGATATCTGCCATCGCCTTGGGCTTGAGATCGGTCTCAACCTCGCCCGCTTCGACCTTGCTTTCAAAGGCAGATTTCAGCAGCGGTGAATATCCGAAGGTCGAGACCTTCTTGATATCTTCCAAATCGCGGTTGCCATTTTTGTCGAGCTTGTCTTCCAGCAGCGGCACGGAAAGCGTCACATAGGTCTGCTGGAACGCGCCGGTCCCGCGGGAGATGATGGTGAAGAGCAGCGTCAGCAGCATCAAGAGGCCGATCACGATGGCAATGATGCCATAGAGCTTGAAACGGCCCTCTGAAGCGTTGCGGCGTTTGGTGCGCCCGTCTTGGACCAGCAGAGAGGCTCCGCGCGGGTCTGCGATGGGGGCTGCGGGGTTGGGGATATCGCTCATTCGTACTGCTCCCGGTATTTGCGCACGATGTAGAGGGCCAGCACGTTCAGGCCCAAGGTCAGGACGAAGAGGGTCAGGCCAAGGGCGAAGGCGACCAGCGTCTCGGGGCTGGCGAAATCGCTGTCCCCGGTCAACTGGCTGACGATGCGGGTGGTGATGGTGGTCATGGCTTCCAGCGGATTGGCCGAGATGCGGGCGATGGCCCCTGCCCCCAGCACCACGATCATGGTCTCACCGATGGCGCGGCTCGCGGCCAGCAGCACGGCGCCCACGATGCCCGGCAGCGCCGCAGGCAGCACCACTTGGCGGATCGTCTCGGACTGGGTCGCGCCCAGCCCAAAGGAGCCGTCGCGCAGCGATTGGGGCACCGCGTTGATGATGTCGTCCGACAGGGAAGAGACGAAGGGGATCAACATGATGCCCATGACCAGCCCCGCGGTCAGAACCGAGGTCGCCCCCGACATCCAATCGACGCCCAAAAGCCCCTCTTCCCCGCGTCCGAAGACTTGGACGAGGAACGGCCCCACCGTCAGCAGCGCGAAAAGGCCGTAGACGATTGTGGGGATGCCTGCGAGGATTTCGAGCAGCGGCTTGGCCGTGGCGCGTACCTTTGGGCCTGCATATTCGCTAAGATAGATCGCGGCGAAAAGCCCGATGGGCACGGCCACCATGAGCGCGATGAGCGAGATATATAGCGTCCCCCAAAGCAGCGGCAGGATCGAAAGGTCACTGTCGCCGCGGAAGTTCGGCGCCCAGGAAGAACCGAAGAAGAAGTCGGTCCAGGGGTGCAGGTTGAAGAAATTAATCGTCTCGAAAAGCATCGACAACACAATGCCCACGGTGGTCAGGATCGCGAGCGACGCCGCGAGGATCAGCAGCGCTTTCACGCCCCCCTCGACCCGGTTGCGGGCGCGGAAGGTGGCATCGGTTTCGCGGTAGACCATGGCCAGCCCGGCCAAGGCGATCAGCGCCACGATGATGTTGCGCCAGAAATTGCCCGTCGCCGTCATCTCGCGGTAAGCCTGCGCAGCTTGCAGCACCTCGGGGCTGATCTCGGCGCCCAAGGCAACGCCCTGTTCGCCCAGCCATGCGCGCAGATCATCGGCAGCGGAAAGATCGGTCGCATCGGCGGCGCTGAGCACGCCGGCGGAGACGGCCGCGTCCAGCCCATCGGCCAGACGACGCACATCGCTCATGATCAGATTGACGGAGGAGCCTTCGGGCACAGCCTCGGCGGGGATCATATCGACCACCGAAGATTGCACCAGCATCGGCTGAACCAGCAGCCAGATGCCCAAAACCAAAAGCGCGGGCACCGCCACGCTCATCACCGCATTATAGCCGTAGTAGCTTGGCAGCGAATGCAGCTTGCGGCTGTCGCCTTGGGCAGAGGCCAAAGCCCGACGCCGTGCAAGGAAATACCCGCCCAGTGCTAGTGCCGCGATCAGGATGACCAGCGGCAGCACCGCGCCTGTTGTCAGTATTTGTCCCACATGTCCCCCGGTGGATCAAAAAGCGAAAAACCGGGGGCAGTCACCCGCCCCCGGCGATAAGGGTAAAGGCTTAGGAGCCGCTGCCCATCACGGTCTCATCGGCAACCACGGACTGGGTGTCGGCCAGTTCAGGGTCGGAGACCAGACCGTATTCGGCCAGCGGGCCGTCGGGGCCGGCAACTTCGTCGGCGACGAAGAATTCAGCGTATTCCTTCAGGCCGGGGATCACGCCGATATGGGCTTTCTTGACGTAGAAGAACAGCGGGCGCGACACGGGGTAGTCGCCCGAGGCGATGCTCTCGGTGGTCGGCTCGACGCCGCCCATGGTCGCAACCTGCAGCTTGTCGGTGTTGTTCTCGTAGAAGGCCAGACCGAAGACGCCGATGCCGTCTTGGTTGCTCTCAATGCGCGCCAGCGTCTCGGTGTAGTCGCCGTCGATGTCCACGGATTTACCGTCGGTGCGCAGGCTGATGCACTCTTTCTCGGCGGCTTTCTTGTCGCCATCCGCGGCTTCAAGGAAGGCTTCGAAATCACCGGTTTCTTCGCAGCCTGCGAGGATCACCTTGTCTTCAAACACTTCGCGCGTGCCGTGTTTGGTGCCGGGGATGAAGGCTTGGATCGGCTGGGCGGGGAAGTCGGGGTTGACCTGATCCCATGTGGTATAGGGGTTCTCGGTCACTTCGCCGTCGGCGACAACTTTGGCGGAGAGGGCTTTGTACCAATCGACCGGCGTGAACTCGAAGGTCTCGCCATTGATGTCGGAGGCGAAGACGATGCCGTCATAGCCGATGCGCACTTCGATGATGTCGGTCACGCCGTTCTCGGCACAGGCCGCCACTTCGGCGTCTTTGATCTGGCGCGAGGCGTTGGCCACGTCGATGGTGTTCTCGCCCACGCCTTCGCAGAAACGCTTGAGGCCAGCCGAGGAGCCGCCCGATTCCACGACCGGTGTCGGGAAGTCAAAGTTTTCGCCAAAGGCTTCGGCGACGATGGAGGCATAGGGCAGCACGGTCGAGGAACCGGCAACCTGTACTTGGTCACGCGCGGCAGCAGCGGTTGCGGATACGGCGGCAATCGCCAGGGCGGAAGTGGTGAGTTTTGCGAGTGACATGATATCTCCTGTCAGATGCGAATTGGTGACCACCCCATGGTGATCTGCGCCCCGTCTATGAAGGCGGTGCTGTGCTTTTGTGACAGCAACGTTACAGTTTCATGACAGTCGGCCTGAATCACCAAATTTCTGCAAAAATCAGTCAGAACCCGGTTTCATCGGCAGAATCACGCGGAATTCGGCCCCTTCGCCGGGGGTGCTGGTGATCTTGAGCCGCCCGCGGTGGCGATTCATGATGTGTTTGACGATGGCCAGACCCAACCCTGTCCCCCCAAGCGCGCGGCTGCGGTGACTGTCGACGCGGTAAAACCGTTCGGTCAGGCGTGGTAGGTGAATCGCATCAATGCCGGGGCCATGGTCGCGCACGCTGACATAGACCGCCGGGCCGCGCATCGCCGGGTCATGGGCCGTGCTTTTAACCGAGATCTCGACCCTGTTGTCGCGCCCGCCGTATTTAATCGCGTTCTCGACAAGATTGGTAAAGACCTGCACCAATTGGTCCGCATCCCCCAGCACAAGCGCCGGGGCATCGCCCAATGTCGGCGCCAATGTCACGTTGCTATCCACCGCCAGCGGGGCGAGGTTGCGCAGGGTGCCGCGCAGCACATCGCGCAGATCGATCGGCACCTCCGGGCGCACGCGCTCTTCGGCCTCGACCCGGCTGAGGGACAGCAACTCTCCCACCAATCGGTTCATCCGCTCCGCTTCCTGCGCCATGATTCCCAAGAATCGCTCACGCGCCGCCGTGTCATCACGCGCCGGGCCTTGCAGCGTTTCGATAAATCCGATGAGCGCGGTGAGCGGGGTGCGCAACTCATGGCTCACATTGGCCACGAAATCGCGGCGCATCTGGCCTGCCTGCGCCATCTCCGTCACATCGTTGAAACTGAGCAGGACAATCCCGTGGTCCCCCACCGGGCGCAGGCTGACGTCATAGGTGGTGCCATGTTCGCCGCCGGTGCTGGTAAAGCGCGCTTGGCACGGCCCCGCGCCCGCGAGACAGCGCTCGACCGCTTCGACCAGCCCCGGCTGGCGCAGCGCGGTGACGAAATGGCGGCCCAGCAGCCCCTTGCCCAGCAGATCCTCGGCGGGCGCGTTCAGAACGGTAATCCGCTCTTCGGCGTTGATGGCCACGCTTGGCAGCGGCAGCGCCGCCACCACATCGGCCAATGTAACGGCGGTGCTGCCCATGTCAGAGCGGTTCAAGATCGCGGCGGAAGCGCGCGGCGTTCTCGGCATAGTGTTTGGCGCTCGCGGTCAACTGTTGGATCGCCTGCGCGTCAAGCTCACGCACTACTTTCCCTGGCACGCCCATGACGAGCGACCCATCGGGGATCACCTTGTTTTCGGTGATCAGCGCCCCTGCCCCGATCAGGCAGTTCTTGCCGATCTTGGCACCATTCAGCACCGTGGCCCCCATGCCGATCAGAGAGTTGTCGCCGATGGTGCAACCATGCAGCATGACCTTATGGCCGATGGTGCAATCTTCGCCCACGGACAGCGGATAGCCCATATCAGTGTGAAAGACGCAATTCTCTTGCACGTTGCTGCCGCGGCCCACGGTGATCATCTCATTGTCGCCGCGCAGGGTGCTGCCAAACCAGACAGAGGCTTCAGGGCCGAGCGTCACCTTGCCGATGACATTGGCGTCAGGGGCGACCCATGCATCGGGGGAGACTTCGGGGCGGGCATCGGCGAGGGCGTAGAGGGTCATTTCAATTCCTCGAATTCGGATTGCAGACGGCGAACGTGATCCTTGATGGCGGGCTGTTGGCTCAGCCGCAGGCGCGCGGCGGTGATGATGGATTTCAGCCGCGCCTCGGTCTGGTCGAGATCGTCGTTCACCAGCACGAAGTCGTAGCCGTCCCAATGGCTGATCTCATCCCAGCTTTTGCCCATGCGTTTGGCAATCGTTTCGGCATCGTCCTGCCCGCGGCTTTCCAAACGGCGTTTCAGCTCGGTGATCGAGGGCGGCAGCAGGAAGATCGACAGCGTGTGGGTGTTTAGATCCGAGTTGCGGATCTGCTGTGCGCCCTGCCAGTCGATGTCAAAGAGGATGTCCTGCCCCTGATCAATTGCTGCCTGCACGGGCGCCTTGGGCGAGCCGTAGAAGTTGCCGAAAACATGCGCGTGCTCCAGCATCTCGCCTTCGGCCACGGCCTGACGGAAGTGCTCCTCGCCGACAAAGCGGTAATCGGTGCCGTCCTCCTCGCCCGGACGGGGGGCGCGGGTGGTGGCGGAAACCGAGAAGTTGATCGTCGGATCCCATGCGCGCAGGGCGCGGGCCATGGTCGATTTGCCCGCCCCGGAGGGGGAACTGAGGATGATCAGAAGGCCGCGTCGGCTTGGGTTTGTCACGTCTTACTCCACATTTTGCACTTGTTCGCGCATTTGGTCGATCACCGCCTTCAGGGCCAGACCGACAGTCGTCAATTCGGTGCTCTGCGCCTTGGAGCAGAGCGTGTTGGCTTCGCGGTTGAACTCCTGCATCAGGAAATCCAGCTTACGCCCCACCGGCCCGCCCTGCCCGATCAGCGCGCGCGCGGCGGCGACATGGGCGGCAAGGCGGTCGATCTCTTCGGTGACATCGGCCTTGACCGCGATCAAGGCCAGCTCCTGCGCCACCCGGTCCGCATCCGCGCCCTCACTGTTGTCGAGCACGCGCGCAAGGTTGCGGCGCAACTGGGCAGCGGTTTCTTCCTTACGGACCTCGGCCAAAGCGGCGGCTTCGGCGGCGAGGTTATCGATCTCGGTCAACTGCTCTTGCATCACACCGGCCAGCGCCGCGCCTTCCTGCGCGCGCATCTCGTTGAAATCACGCAGCAGGGTCGGCACTTCCGACAGCAAAGCGTCGCGCAGCGCGTCGATGTCTTGTGCCTGCTCGGCCTGTTCCAGCACGCCGCGCATGGTGAGAATGTCGCTTGCCCGCGAGGGCGCGAGCGACACACCGGCACCCATCGCGCGGGCCTCAATCTCATGCAGGGCGGTCAGCAGCGTGTCGACATGCGCCTCGTTGATCTGCAAGCTGCCGTCACTCTCAGCCGAGGAGATGCGCAGGTTGCAGGTGAGATTGCCCCGCGCCACCTCCGCCGAAATCTGTTTGCGTAGAGCGGCCTCAAGCCCCTCGACCCAATCGGGCAGGCGCAGCCGCAGGTCGAGCCCTTTGCCATTGACCGCGCGCAGCTCCCAAGACCAGCTCCAACCCTCCAAAGCACCGGAGGCAGAGGCGAAACCTGTCATGGACCTGATCATCGGCGCGTTCCTTGCAAGGGCGGTCATGTCCTGCCTTACGGCGAAACCCCCGCGAGGGGCAAGCCCCCGGCCCCTCGGCCCGGCGGATCCCTTGGCTCACGCGTTAACCACTTCAGCGAAAGCATGACGAATTCCTTAACCGCCTGCGGTATTAATGATTTGGTAATCATTTCGGCCGCATTGTGCCGCTGTCGTTTCAAAAACGGCTGCTGTATTGGCCAAGTCCTTATGGGTGAGTTTCAATGGGCAATACAGGCCACACCGCGCAGAATGTTGTCGCCATGTCAGATCATCGGACGCATGTTGGCTATGGCCCGCTCGCGCAGGTCGAAGCCTATTGGGAGGCCCTGCGCGGCAACAGATTGATGCCGCGGCGGTCGGATATCGACCCGCGCGGGATTGAGCAGGCATTGGAATATGCCTTTATCCTCGAACGTGTCGCGGTGGGTGTCGGACGGTTGCGGATTGCGGGCGGCCATCTGCGTGACCTCATGGGGATGGAGGTGCGCGGCATGCCGATCACCGCCTTTTTCGGGACGCAATCGCGCGCCCGTGTCAGCGAAGCGCTGGAAGAAGTGTTTCAGATGCCCGGCCAGATCACGCTGCACTTGGGCGCGGCGGCGAGCTATGGGCGGCCTGCCTTGACGGGGCGGATGCTGCTCTTGCCGCTGAAAAGCGATCTGGACGATGTCAGTCGGGTGCTGGGCTGTCTCGTCGTGCTGGGGGAGATCGGCCAAACCCCGCGGCGCTTCGATCTGGCGCAGGCCACACGGCATAGCGCCTTTGGCGGGGTGGCCAAACCTGTGTGCCATGCCGATCCCTTGCAGCAGCCGCTTTTGCCACGCGAAACCGGATTCGCAGAGCCGAAAGCAAGCTTCACCGCCGCCCCATCGGGTGAGATTCCGCCCTATCTGCGTCTGGTGAAGTCAGAGCAGGAATAGCCCGTCCGCCGCCCTCGGAACGCGAAAACGCCGCCCCGCAGCAAGCGGGACGGCGTTTCTTCCGTCACAATCAAGTGCAGGCCGGGGCTGTTACCCTGCCGCCCGCGCAGTTTGAGCCACGCGGCGGTTCGACAGTTCCTCCGCCACGAGGAAGGCCAGTTCCAGCGACTGGCTGGCGTTGAGCCGCGGGTCGCAGGCCGTGTGGTAACGGTCCGACAGGTCTTCGTCGCTGACCGCCCGCACACCGCCGGTGCATTCGGTCACGTCTTGGCCGGTCATCTCGAAATGCACACCGCCGGGGACGGAACCTTCGGCGTTATGCACGGCAAAGAACTCATGCACTTCGCGCAGCACGGAATCGAAGGGCCGGGTCTTGTAGCCCGTGGAGGATTTGATCGTGTTGCCGTGCATCGCGTCGCAGGTCCAGACGACATTGGCGCCCTCTTCCTGAACAGTCTTGATCAGACGCGGCAAGTGATCGCCCACCTGCCCCGCACCAAAGCGCGAGATCAGGGTGAGACGGCCCTCTTCATTCTCGGGGTTCAGCTTGGCCATCAACTGTTTGAGGTCATCGCTGGTCATCGAGGGACCACACTTCAGGCCAATCGGGTTTTGCACGCCGCTGGCAAACTCCACATGCGCCCCGTCGGGTTGCCGCGTGCGGTCACCGATCCAGATCATGTGACCCGAGCCTGCGAGCCACTTGCCGGTTTGGCTGTCACGGCGGCAAAGCGCCTCTTCATACTCCAGCAGCAGCGCTTCGTGGCTGGTGTAGAATTCCACCGATTGCAGCGTATGCGCGGTTTCGGCGGTCACCCCAGCGGCGGCCATGAAATCAAGCGTGTCGGAGATGCGGTTGGCGATCTCACGGTACTTCTCGGCCTTTTCGTCATCGGTGAAGCCCAGCGTCCAGCCGTGCACCTGATGCACGTCGGCATAGCCCCCGGTCGAGAAGGCGCGCAAGAGGTTCAGCGTGGCGGCGGCCTGCGTATAGGCGCGCAGCATCTTTTGCGGGTCGGGGATACGCGCCGCTTCGTTGAAGGCCAGATCGTTGATGATATCGCCGCGGTAGCTGGGCAGTTCCACGCCATCCACCACTTCGGTCGGGGCCGAGCGCGGCTTGGCGAATTGACCGGCCATGCGGCCCAGTTTGATCACCGGCACCTTGGCCCCATGGGTCAGCACGATGGCCATCTGCAACATCACCTTGAAGGTGTCGCGAATGGCGTCCGAGCTGAATTGCTCAAAGCTCTCCGCACAGTCGCCGCCCTGCAAAAGGAAGGCTTCGCCACGGCCCGCGGCGGCCAGATGTTTCTTCAACCGGCGTGCTTCGCCCGCAAAAACGAGGACCGGATAGCGTGCCAGCTGTGCCTCAACCGCTTGCAATGCGGCTTGGTCAGGGTAATCGGGCATCTGGACGCGCGGTTTGCTGCGCCAGCTCGAGGTGCTCCAGTCTGTCATCTTTCTACTCCGCTCCACAGCGCCGAGTGTCGGCGCTTCGTGATCTTTCTCTATACAAAGGCGCGGGGAAAGTGACCAGAACCGAAATGCGCCCTATTGACGTGGCGTGAGGCCCGTGGGCAATGTTTCCGGCAAGTTCTGGCGGCCATGGCACATGTCGGCAGAGACGACCTGAATAGAAAGACGCCGTGATGTCCCAACCGCGCCCGGCCACCCGCATGCCCCCCCAGACCGACAAGCCGCGGCGCTTCGTCTTTGTGTTGTTGGAGAATTTCACCCTTCTGAGCTTTGCCTCGGCGGTGGAATGTCTGCGGATCACCAACCGCATGCTCGAACGCGAGGTCTATGAATGGCAGGTCGTGGGCGAAAGCGGTGACACCTGTGTAAGCTCCTCCGGCGCGGTTTTCGCACTGGACGGCGGGCTTGAGGAGTTGGGCCGCGACGATACCATCATAATCTGTGGCGGCATCGGCGTGCAGGCCGCGACCACCAAGAAGCTGCTGGCATGGCTGCGTCGTGAGGCGCGTAAGGGGCTGGTTGTTGGCGGGCTTTGTACCGCGGCGCATACGCTGGCCAAGGCGGGGCTGCTCGACGGCAAACGCGCCACCATCCATTGGGAGAATCAGGACAGTTTCGGCGAGGAATTCGAAGAGGTCATTCTGACGAAATCGGTCTTCGTGGTCGACGGCAACCGGCTGACCACGGCGGGCGGCACGTCTTCTTTGGACATGATGCTGAAACTCATCGCCGATGATCATGGCGAGGAGACGGCCAATGCCGTGGCGGATCAGCTCATTTATTCCTCGATCCGCACCGACCAAGACACGCAGCGCCTGTCGGTGCCCACGCGAATCGGCGTGCGCCATCCGAAGCTTTCTCAAGTAATTCAGCAGATGGAGCGCAATATCGAAGAGCCGATCAGCCCTTCCATCCTCGCCCGTGACGTGGGCATGTCGACCCGCCAGCTAGAGCGGCTGTTTCGCCGCTACCTGAACCGCAGCCCAAAACGCTACTATATGGAATTGCGGCTGCAAAAGGCGCGCAACCTGTTGATGCAGACGGATATGAGCGTGATCAACGTGGCACTGGCCTGCGGCTTTGCCTCGCCCTCGCATTTCTCGAAATGCTACCGGGCGCATTACCAGACCACGCCTTATCGTGAACGCGGCAGCCAATCCTCCCGGCAGCCCGCTTAAGGGTCAGGGCGTGATGCGATAGACGGTGCCGTTGACCTCTGAGATGAACCAGATCCCGCCCTCCGGCCCTTCGACGACATCGCGCACGCGGGCGGTCTCGTCGGTCTTGATTTGCGCCACCTCTTCCAGCGGCGTGCCGCTTAGCCGGGCGATATAGTCGAACTTGAGCGAGCCGACGAAGATGTCACCTTCCCATTCAGGGAAAAGCCCGCCGGAGTAGACCATCAGCCCCGCAGGCGCGATGGACGGGTCCCAGTAGAATTCGGGCTGCGCCATCCCCTCCTTCGCCGTGCCCTCGCCGATCTTCGCGCCCGAATAGTGCTCACCGTAGGAAATCACGGGCCAGCCGTAATTCGTGCCCTTGGTGATGCGGTTCACCTCGTCGCCGCCCTTGGCTCCGTGCTCCGACACCCAAAGCCGCCCGTCCAGAGCCAGCCCCGCGCCTTGCGGGTTGCGGTGGCCATAGGACCAAATCTCGGGCAGCACATCGGGCATATCGACAAAGGGATTGTCGTCGGGCACCGAACCGTCGCGGTTCACGCGGATGATGCTGCCGTTATGGGTGCTGCGGTCTTGGGCGGCGGGGCGATCGCCCCGTTCGCCAATGGTCACCAGCAGCGTGCCATCCGGCGCCTCGACCACGCGCGAGCCGAAGTGCTGGCCGCCGCTGCTGCCCGGTTTCATCGCGAAAAGCTCGGTCAGGTTTTCCAGACTGCGGGTATCCTCGGACAAGCGCGCGCTGGCCAAAGCGGTCCCCGCGCCGCCGCCCTCTTGGGGTTTGGCATAGGTCAGGAACAGCAGGCGGCTCTGCGCGAAATCCCCGGCCAAGGTGATGTCCAACAGACCGCCCTGCCCGATCACGGCCACCTCCGGCAGGCCCGAGACCTCATGCCGTGTGTCGTCATTTTGGTAGATCAAACGCCCGGCCTTCTCTGTCACCAACAGACCGCCACCGGGCAAGGGGGCAACGCCCCAAGGGGCTTCGAGATCCTCGGCCATGGGGGTGATCGTGAGACCGCTCTGCGCTGTGGCGGCACCCGCGGCGCAGAGGCTGCCGAGGCTGATGAAGGCGGCGGTGGCGAGGTGTTTTGCGCGGGTCATGGGAAGGCTCCTTTGGGCATGAGGGCTTGTATCAAGACATAGCCAGCGCACCGCCCATTTCCACCATCGTTCCCGGTCCACGCGAAAACCCGCCCGCGAGAAACACTTTATAAATCGCCTTTTCTTTTTCGAAACCACGACCTAACGTTCGATCAGAACGAGAGTTCAACTAAGGGAGAGTACCAAATGAAAAAAATACTGATGGCCACAACGGCCGTTGCTCTGCTCGCCACTGGCGCGCATGCGGAAGACACTAAAATCGGCATTCTGCTGGGCTTCACCGGCCCGCTGGAATCGCTGGCCAATGACATGGCCGCCGGTGCCGAACTGGCGATTTCCGAGGTTAACGAGAGCGGCATGTTCCTTGACGGGGCCACCGTTTCGTCTGAGCGTGGCGACACCGGCTGTATCGACGCGGGCCTTGCCGTGGCATCGGCTGAGCGTCTGATCACCTCTGACCGCGTGAGCGGCATCGTGGGCGGCATGTGCTCGGGTGAAACGACCGCCTCGCTGCAGAACGTCGCCATTCCGAACGGCATCGTGATGATCTCGCCCTCCGCGACATCCCCGGCCCTGTCGACAGTCGAAGACAACGGCCTGTTCTTCCGCACATCGCCGTCGGACGCGCGTCAGGGTCAGGTCATGGCCGACATCCTGAACGACCGTGGCATCAAGGAAGTCGCCGTCACCTATACCAACAACGACTATGGTAAAGGTTTGGCCGACAGCTTTGAGACCGCCTATAAGGAATCCGGCGGCACCGTGACCATCAACACCTCGCATGAAGACGGCAAAGCGGACTACTCCGCCGAGGTCGGCGCGCTGGCCTCTGCCGGTGGTGAGGTTCTGGTCGTGGCAGGCTATGTCGACCAAGGTGGCGCGGGCATCGTGAACGGTGCGCTGGACGCCGGTGCATTCGACGTCTTCATGTTCCCCGACGGCATGGTCTCTGACACGCTGGAAGAGAAATTCGCCGAGATCGCGGATGGCTCCTTTGGTCAGAACCCCAGTGCGGCTGGCGAAGGCCCGGACAACTACAAGAAGATGGGCAAGGAAGCCGGCTTCGAGCCGACCAACGCCTTCTCGCCTGAATCCTATGACGCGGCGGCGCTGATGCTGCTGGCGATGCAGGCCGCAGGCTCCAACGATCCGGCGGAGTACAAGGAAAAGGTAATGGAAGTCGCCAATGCACCGGGTGAGAAAATCCTGCCGGGTGAACTGGGCAAGGCGCTTCAGATCATCAAAGACGGCGGCGACGTGGACTATGTCGGTGCCTCGGCGGTCGAGCTGATCGGACCGGGCGAGAGCGCGGGCAACTACCGCGAGATCGAGATGAAGGACGGCAAGATGGTCACGGTCGGCTACCGCTGATCCGCGCTACCATCTAACCGCTAAGAGAGGCCCGGTCGCAGTGCGATCGGGCCTTTTGCTTAGGAAATCGGCTTTTCTTCCGGGGATGCAGCCAGTACAAATCCCCTATTGAGGACGTGGAAAACACGTCCCGTCTGGGAGGACAGGATGAAAAAGCAACGTATGGCCGTCTCGGTCAGGGCTTTGGGCATGTATTTAGCTGAACGCGATTTCGGCAATGCGGCGCAATCTGCCTCTGACAAGGCAGCGCGGGGCTTTCTTCAGATCAGGACCGCAGCGGTCCCTTCCAAGAATCTCAGCACATTGTAAACAGGTATGGCGGCGCGCATCTGCCTGCGCGGCCCATATGACGACCAATAAAAACCAGCCACAAGGTGGCGGACACGGGGATGGACATATGATCGTCGTAGACGACGTACACAAACACTTCGGCGGGTTTCACGCCGTCGACGGGGCAAGCCTGTCGATAGAGAAAGGATCGATCACCGGTTTGATCGGCCCAAATGGCGCGGGGAAAACCACGCTGTTCAACGTAATTGCTGGCGTGCTTCAGCCCACTTCGGGCCGCGTCACCATGGATGGGGAGGACATCACCGGCCTGCCCCCGCATGAGCTTTTCCACAAGGGGCTGCTGCGCACCTTCCAGATCGCGCATGAGTTTTCTTCGATGTCCTGCCGCGAGAACCTGATGATGGTCCCCGGCAACCAGTCGGGCGAGACGCTGTGGAACACATGGTTCGGCACCAAACGCATCGCCAATGAGGAACGCGCGCTCAAGGCCAAGGCCGATGAGGTGCTGGAGTTCCTGACTATCGAACATCTGGCCGAACAGAAGGCGGGCCAGATCTCGGGCGGGCAGAAGAAGCTGTTGGAGCTTGGCCGCACCATGATGGTCGACGCCAAGATCGTTTTTCTGGACGAGGTCGGTGCGGGCGTGAACCGGACGCTGCTGAATACCATCGGCGACGCGATCATCCGGCTTAACCAAGAGCGCAATTACACTTTCGTTGTGATCGAGCATGACATGGATTTCATCGGCCGCCTTTGCGACCCGGTGATCTGCATGGCCGAGGGCCACGTGCTGGCCGAAGGCACGTTGGATGAGATCAAGGCGAACGAACAGGTGATCGAGGCCTATCTCGGCACCGGGCTGAAGAACAAGGACAAGGTAGGCGCATGAGCAATGATCCCTACGGCGACCGCGGCAACAAAGATTGGTCGGTCGGCAACGCGAAGGGCCAAGGCAGCATCATGCCCAAGGCCAGCGGCAAAACCCACCCCGCCCCCGGCGGCCCCTTCCTGATTGGTGACGGCATGACGGCGGGCTATGGCAACGGCCCCGACATCCTGCATGACTGCACCATCGCGGTCGACCGCGGCGAGATCGCGGTGATCGTCGGCCCCAACGGGGCGGGCAAATCCACCGGCATGAAGGCGGTCTTCGGCATGCTCGACATGCGCAAAGGCCATGTGCGGCTGGATGGTGAAGACATCACCGAACTCAGCCCGCAGGACCGTGTGGCCAAGGGCATGGGCTTCGTGCCCCAAACCTCGAACATCTTCACCTCCATGTCGGTCGAAGAGAACCTTGAGATGGGCGCTTTCATCCGCCGCGATGACTTTCGCGATACGATGACGCAGGTCTATGACCTTTTCCCGATCCTCAAGGAAAAGCGCCATCAGGCGGCGGGTGAACTGTCGGGCGGGCAACGCCAGCAGGTCGCCGTGGGCCGCGCGCTGATGACCCAGCCCAAGGTGCTGATGCTGGATGAGCCGACAGCGGGTGTCTCGCCCATCGTGATGGACGAACTCTTTGACCGGATCATCGAGGTGGCCCGCACCGGCATCCCGATCCTGATGGTCGAACAAAACGCCCGTCAAGCGCTTGAGATCGCGGACAAAGGCTATGTGCTTGTGCAGGGGGCGAACGCCTTTACCGGCACCGGCAAAGAGCTTTTGGCCGATCCTGAAGTCCGCAAATCGTTTCTGGGGGGCTGAACATGGATCTGCTCAACGCTTTCATTGCACTTTCGAACTATGTGCTCATTCCGGGCATCGCCTATGGCTCGCAGCTGGCGCTCGGCGCGCTTGGCGTGACACTGGTCTACGGCATCCTGCGGTTTTCGAACTTTGCCCATGGCGACACGATGGCCATGGGGACCATGGCGACGATCCTGATGACATGGCTGTTCCAGTCCATGGGTCTGAGCCTCGGCGTGCTGCCGACGGCGCTTCTGGCCCTGCCCTTCGGCATCGCCTTTACCATGCTGCTGGTGCTCGGCACCGACAAGGTGGTCTACAAGTTCTACCGTGAACAAAAGGCCAAGCCGGTGATCCTCGTGATCGTCTCGCTCGGCGTGACCTTCATCTACAACGGCATCACCCGCTTCATCATCGGCGCGGATGATCAAAACTTCCTCGACGGCCAGCGTTTCATCATGTCGGCGCGGGATTTCAAAGAGATGACTGGCCTGCGCGAAGGTCTGGCCTTTAAGACCACCCAAGGCATCACCATCGTCACCGCAATCATCGTTGTGGCCGTGCTGTTCTGGTTCCTCAACAAGACCCGCGCGGGCAAATCCATGCGGGCCTATTCCGACAACGAGGATCTGGCGCTTTTGTCGGGCATCAACCCTGAGCGGGTGGTGATGATCACATGGATGATCGTGGCCGCCTTGGCGACGATTGCGGGCACACTCTACGGCCTTGATAAGTCGTTCAAACCCTTCACCTATTTTCAGCTTCTGCTGCCGATCTTTGCGGCGGCCATCGTCGGCGGGCTTGGCTCTCCGGTGGGGGCGATCGCGGGCGGCTTCGTGATCGCATTCAGCGAAGTCACGATCACCTATGCGTGGAAGAAGGTGCTGGGCTATGTGATGCCCGAAGGGCTGCAGCCTGACGGCTTGGTGCAGCTTATGAGCACGGATTACAAATTTGCGGTCAGCTTCGTCATTCTTCTGATCGTTCTGCTGATCAAGCCCACCGGCCTGTTCAAGGGGAAATCGGTATGACCCAGACTGTGAAAAACACGATCCTTTTCGGGATCATCGCCCTGATGATCATCTACACCGGCTTCGCCCAAAGCTGGAACTCTGCCCTGCTTATCATCGCCATGGGTCTGATCTCTTCGATCATGGCGCTTGGGGTGAACCTGCAATGGGGTTTTGCGGGGCTGTTCAACGTGGGCGTGATGGGGTTTGTGGCGCTTGGCGGTCTGGCGGCTGTGCTGGTCTCCATGCCCCCGACCGAGGGCGCTTGGTCCACCGGTGGTTTCGCCATTCTGGGGGCGCTGGCGCTTGGGGCGGCCACCGTGGTGGCGGCGGTCATGCTGATGAAACGGATGGCCCCGGGCACGCTGCGCACGCTTTCGGTGATCGCGGTCTTGGTCATCGGTTTCTTCATCTTCCGTGCCCTGCTCGACCCCGCCGTTCAGGCGGTCGAGGCGATCAACCCCGCGCAGACCGGCTATCTCGGGGGTCTTGGCCTGCCGGTGCTGATCTCTTGGCCCGTGGGCGGCCTCTTTGCCGCTGGCGCGGCGTGGCTGATCGGCAAGACAGCCCTTGGCCTGCGGTCGGATTACCTAGCGATTGCGACGCTGGGGATTGCCGAGATCATCATCGCGGTCCTGAAGAACGAAGACTGGATGAGCCGCGGCGTGAAGAACGTTATCGGCCTGCCCCGCCCCGTGCCTTACGAGATCGACCTGCAAAACAACCCCGCCTTCGTGGAGCGTGCGGCGGGCCTTGGCTTTGATCCCGTGGACGCCTCGACGCTCTGGGTCAAACTGCTTTATATCGCGCTTTTTGCCGCCGTTCTGATCGTCCTGTTGTGGATGAGCCAGCGTGCGCTGCACTCCCCTTGGGGCCGGATGCTGCGTGCGATCCGTGACAACGAGGTCGCGGCAGAGGCCATGGGCAAAGACGTGACCGCGCGGCATTTGCAGGTCTTCATCCTTGGCTCCGCGATCTGCGGCATCGCGGGGGCGATGATGACCACGATGGACAGCCAATTGACGCCGGGCACCTATCAGCCGCTGCGCTTTACCTTCCTTATCTGGGTGATGGTGATCGTTGGCGGGTCGGGCAACAATTTCGGCGCGATCCTCGGCGGCTTCCTGATCTGGTTCCTCTGGGTGCAGGTCGAGCCGATGGGCCTGTGGCTGATGAACCTGATCACGGCGGGCATGTCCGAAGGATCGGCCCTGAAGGCCCATCTGATCGAGAGCGCGGCGCATATGCGGCTTTTGACCATGGGCATCGTGCTGCTTCTGGTCCTGCGTTTCAGCCCGCGTGGGTTGATCCCCGAGCGGTAAATGGGGCTGAGATTCACGATATAAAAAGGGGCGCGGTCGCAATACCGCGCCCCTTTTTCATTTCTCAGGCCGCTTTAGCGCCCCTTGAACAATCCGCCCAAGATACCGCGCACGATCCGGCGCCCGGTGGTGCCTTTTAGCTCTTTGATCACTGCGCTTGCGATGGCATCCCCGAAACCGTCTGTCGCCTTGCGGCTTGACCGGCTGCCGCCGCTGCGCGCCCCGCCGTAGCGGCGGGCCTTCTGGAACTCACGCGCGGCTGCGTCCTCGGCCTCAGCCGCGGCTTCGATTTTTTCCGCCTCTTTGGCCGCCGCCTCCGCGCGGGCCTTCAGCATTTCATAGGCCGACTCGCGGTCCTGCACGGTCTCGTATTTCCCTGCCAAATCGGAGTCCGCCAGCACCGCCGCACGCTCCGCCACGGTGATCGGGCCGAGCCGCGAAGACGGGGGTCGGATCAAGGTACGCTCCACCACGCCCGGCACGCCCTTGCGTTGCAGCATGGAGGTCACGGCCTCGCCAACGCCGACCTCGCGGATCGCCTCTTCGGTGTCGAAGCGCGGGTTCTCGCGGTAGGTCTCGGCGGCTTGGCGCAGTTCCTTGCGGTCCCGCGCGGTAAAGGCGCGTAGCGCGTGTTGGATACGGTTGCCAAGCTGGCCAAGGATATCGTCGGGCACATCGGCGGGGTTCTGGGTGACGAAATAAACCCCGACGCCTTTGGAGCGGATGAGCCGCGCCACCTGTTCCACCTTATCGACCAGCGCCTTGGGCGCATCGTCAAACAGCAGATGTGCCTCGTCGAAAAAGAACACGAGCTTGGGTTTGTCGGGGTCGCCGACCTCGGGCAGTTCCTCAAACAGTTCGGACATGAGCCACAAGAGGAAGGTGGCATAGAGTTTGGGCGAGGCCATGAGCTTGTCAGCGGCGAGGATGTTGATCCGCCCGCGCCCGTCGGCATCGCAGCGCATAAGGTCCGAGAGTGCCAGCGCCGGTTCGCCAAACAACTGCGCGCCGCCTTGGTTCTCAAGCACCAGCAGCCGCCGTTGAATGGTGCCGACGGAGGCAGTCGAGACATTGCCATAGCGCAGCGCCAAGTCCTTTGCATTCTCGCCGACCCAGACCAGCAGGGATTGCAGGTCTTTCAGGTCCAAAAGCGGCATCCCTTCCTCATCGGCCACGCGGAAGGCGATGTTCAGAATGCCCTCCTGCGCCTCCGACAGGCTGAGCAACTGCGCGATGAGCAGCGGCCCCATCTCGGAAACCGTGGTGCGGATAGGGTGGCCCTGCTCACCAAAGAGATCCCAAAAGGTCACCGGGAAGGATTGATAGCGATAGTCGTCAAAGCCGATCTTGGCCACGCGTTCGGTGAAAGCGCCGTGCAGTTTGGCGGCCTCGCTCCCCGCGACGGCAAGGCCGGACAGATCGCCCTTCACATCCGACAGGAACACCGGCACCCCGGCATTGGCAAAGCCTTCGGCGAGGATTTGCAGCGTCACCGTTTTGCCCGTGCCCGTCGCCCCTGCGATCAGCCCGTGACGGTTGGCATAGCCAAGATCGAGGAATTGCTTTGTCGCATGGTCGGGACCGCCGCCGCCGATAAAGATGTCACTGCTCACGCTGGGGCCTTTCTGTCAATTTTAGCCATTCGTCCGTTCCACTAGAGCATACAAACTTAACCTTTGCGCGCCATAGTGAAGGCATCCCGCTCGCATGTCCTTTCATCGGGTGGGTGTACTTCCTCCCTGTTAGACTTGGCCGCGCCTTCGGGTGCGGCCCTTTTTCTGACCGGGGCCGTGCTAAAACCCTGACAGATTGTCGCATTTTTCCTGTTGACCGGCATCACGCGCTTGCCTAACGTGGCATTAATAAGTCGGCCCAGTCCGACGGGGAGAAAGTACACGGAAAGGGGGCGCGCTGCGTCCCCTTTTGCATTTCTGCTCTGTAAGCCTCTGACATCGTGAGGAAACCATCCTCGTCGGGGTCGGCATGAAATTGCCCGAACCTTGATCGAAATGCGGCCCTGGCCACTGACAATCCCGGGGCGGCGTGGTAAGGGGCGGTAACGCAACAAATGTGGATATGACATGAGCAAGTTTATGACCGCCCTGCCGCTTTGTGCAGCGCTTGCACTGACGGCCCCAATGACGGCTTTCGCCCAGACCGCCACCGAAGAAGACACCGCCCAGACCGAAGAGCAGCAGCCCCAGCCCGGCACCAGCGGCAATGCTTCGCAGATCGAAGAGCAGCTGAGCCTTGGTGAAGATGCGGACAAAGACCCCGATCTGGGCAAGCCCTACACCAAGAAGGAGATCGGTGCTTGGGAGATGCGCTGCATCAAGACCGAGGAAGAGGTCGACCCCTGCCAGATGTATCAACTCCTCGCCGATGGCGAAGGCGCGCCGGTTGCCGAAGTCTCGCTCTTCCGTCTGCCCGACGGGGGGCAGGCCAAAGCCGGTGCCACGGTTGTCGTCCCGCTTGAGACCGCCCTGCCCGCGCAGCTGACCCTGTCGGTCGACGGTGGCAAGGCCCGCCGCTATCCCTATGCCTTCTGCAACCCCGTGGGCTGCTATGTGCGCATGGGCCTGACCGATGCCGATATCGGTGCTTTCAAACGCGGCAAGGAAGCGGTGCTGACCATCGTGCCCGCTCTCGCACCGGATCAGGAAGTGAAGCTGACCCTCTCGCTCGACGGCTTCACCGCCAGCTACGACGAAGTCTCGGTGATCGAGCAGTAAGACTGGATTCTACCGATTTGAATGCCGCGCCCGACCTCGGGGGCGGCATTTTTTATGGCCGCGCGTGGATCAGGCGCGGCGCAGCGCCAGCACGGCGTTCATCCCACCAAAGGCAAAAGCATTGCTGAGCGCCACATCGACCTGCGCCTCGCGCGCCTCATTGGGCACCACGTCAAGCGCGCATTCCGGGTCGGGTTCCTCATAGCCAATGGTCGGCGCGATCACCCCGTCGCGCAGCGCCATGATACAGGCCAAAAGCTCGACCGCGCCGGTGCCACCGATGATATGACCATGCATCGACTTGGTGGAAGAGATCATCAACCGGTCCGCATGGGTGCCAAAGACATCCGCCACGGCGGCGCATTCGGTCTTGTCATTCGCCGCGGTTCCGGTGCCATGGGCGTTGATATAGCCGACCTCATCGCGGTTGATCCCCGCATCGGCCAGCGCCCCTTCCATCGCCCGCGCGGCCCCGGCCTTGGAGGGCATCACGATGTCGCTGGCATCCGAGGTCATGGCAAAACCGGCCACCTCGCAAAGGATCTCAGCCCCCCGCGCCCGGGCATGTTCATAGTCCTCAAAGACAAAGATACCCGCCCCCTCGCCCTGCACCATTCCGTTGCGATTGGCCGAGAAGGGGCGGCAGGCATCGCGGCTCATCACGCGCAGCCCTTCCCAAGCCTTCACCCCGCCGAAGCAGAGCATGGATTCGGAACCACCCGTCACCATCACCGGGCTCATGCCGGAGCGGACCATGGCAAAGGCCTGCGCCATGGCGTGGTTCGACGAGGCACAGGCGGTGGAGACGGTGAAGGACGGCCCGCGCAGGTTCCATTCCATGCTGACATGACTGGCGGCGGCGTTGTTCATCAGCTTGGGCACCACAAAGGGATGCACCCGGTTTTTGCCCTCTTCGTAGACCGCGCGGTAATTGTCGTCCCATGTTGAGACACCGCCCCCCGCCGTGCCCAGCACCACCCCTGCGCGGGCGGCCAAGTCATCGGTGAAGGTCAGGCCCGATTGCTCGATCGCCTCGCGGGCGGCGGTGAGGGTGAATTGCGTGAACCGATCATAAAGCGCGATTTGCTGGCGGTTGTGGCGGCCCTCGGCCTCGAACCCGCGCACCTGACCGCCGATGCGGATGGCCAGCCGCTCCACATCCCGGAACTCTAGCGGGCCGATGCCGCATTTGCCCTCGCGCATGGCCGCCAAGGTCTCGGGCACCGACAGGCCCAGAGCGTTGATCGTGCCCGCGCCGGTGATGACAACGCGCCGCATCGCCTAGCTCTGTTCGGCTTGCAGCCGTTCGACCCCGGCGACGATGCTGCGCACGGTCGAGATGTCGAAATCGCTTTCGCTGGGGCTGTTGGCGTTGAAAGGCACGTTGATGTCGAATGTCTCTTCAATCGCAAAGATGCATTCCACAACCCCCATGCTGTCGATCCCGAGGTCTTCGAGCGTGCTGTCGAGCGTGACATCCTCCGGCTCTATCATGGCCTGTTCGGCGAGGATGGTAATGACCTGATCCTGAGTGCTCATGCGGCGTCCCCCAACATATGTCCGCGGCAGGTTTAGTCAGCCTTGTCGGCTTTGGAAACCACCTTTTGCAGAGCCGCGACATCACGCAGCAGCTTGGGCAAACGGCGCAGCGCTTTGTAGATTTCGGTCTGCTTGCTCATTTGGGTGGCGGGGTAGCCCAACATGGTACGCCCCTCGGGCACGTTGGAGAGCACGATGGTCCCCCCGCCCGCGATCACCCGGTCGCCAATGGTGATATTGTCGGCCAGACCGACCTGTCCGCCGAGCACCACATTGTCGCCCACGCGGGTCGAGCCGCCAACGCCCGCCTGCCCGCAGAGCAGGCAATTTTTGCCAATCACCGCATTGTGGCCGATATGCACAAGGTTGTCGATTTTCGTGCCGTCGCCGACCTGCGTGTCGCGAATGGTGCCGTTATCGATGGTGGAGCCCATGCCCATTTCGACATCCGCGCCGATGGTCACAGCGCCGAGCGAATGGATACGGGTCCAAGGCTGCGGGGAGGCATCGCCCTGATCACCCAGCGTTTGCCGCGCGCTTTCCACGGTGGACAGCTCAGCCGTGACGAAAGAGAAACCGTCGCCGCCCAAGCGCACACCCGACTGCGCGATGAAACCCGATCCGATGGTGACCCGCGCGCCGATGCTGACATGTTCGCGCAGAAAACAGCCATCGCCCAATGTCGCATCCACGCCGACAAAACACAGCGGCCCGATGACGCTGCCCGCGCCGATCTGCGCCCCGGCAGAGATCACCGCCAAGGGGCCGACCGAGACGCCCTCGCCCAGCACCGCCTCGGGGTCGATCACGGCGGTGGGGTGGATGCCCGGCTTGAACCCCTGCCCCTTGTCGAGCATCCGCGTCACGCCGGAAAGCGCGTAGCGCGGGCGGTTGGGCAAGATCGCGGCCTTGAGACCCAGAGCGCGCCAATCGGCCCCTTCCCAAAGCATCGCCACTTCGGCGGCGCCATCGGAAAGGCTGCTGGCATAGCGCGGGTCCATCGCCAGCGCCATTTCGCCCGATTTGGCGCTGGCGGGTTCCGCGACGCCACTTACCTTGAGTTCGATGTCGCCCTCGGCGCTGGCGCCGACGGCTTTGGCGATTTGCTGAACACTATAGGTCATTTCGGGCGGCCCTTACTTGTTGCGCGCCCGAGAGTTACCCCTGAACGCCGCGCAAGGCCACCCCCGCCTTGGAGAGCGCGTTCCAGATCAGCGCATCCCGGCCATATACGTCATCGCGGTATTCGGTATGGCCGCGGGCGTTGGTCACGGCGGTGCGGTAGATCAGATGCACCGGCACCTGCTCTTCGAGGACGACGCGCGTCTCGCGTCCGCTGCGCAGAATGGCCTGAAACTCACCTTCCGGGTCCGCCGATTGCGGGGCCAGCAGCGCATAGGCAAATTCAAACGGCTCGGCCAGACGCACGCAGCCATGGCTGAAGGCACGCACATCGCGAGCAAACAGGCTCTTGGCCGGGGTGTCATGCAGGTAGATGTTGTATTTGTTGGGGAACATGAACTTCACCAGACCCAAGGCATTGGTCTTGCTGGGCGGTTGGCGCATGGCGAAGGGGAAGGTCCGCGCGGTGTAGCGGTTGAAGTTCACCGCGCCGCGGTTCACCTTGCGGCCCCGGCTGTCGGTAATCTCGATATGGTTGACCGCATAGGGATTGCGCTTGAGCTGCGGCAGGTATTCTCCAGTGACGATCGACCGCGGCACATACCAGCTGGGATTGACCACCATATGCTCCATCACGTCCGAGAATTCGGGCGTCGGACGATCCTCGCGAGCGGCCCCCACGACCGAGCGGGTCTGAAAGGTGATCTTGCCATCGTCGATGATCTTGGCCGAGAAATCGGGGATGTTCACAAGGATATGGCGTTTGCCGCGGTCGGTGTTGAACCAACGCTCACGCTCAAGTGCGACCATGACCGATTGCAGTCGCTGCTCAACGCCGATGTTGATCTGTTTCATCGTGGCCGGACCAGCAACGCCATCGGTGTTCAGCCCGTGGGCCTCTTGGAACTGGCGCACGGCTTCGGTCAGGCTGGCATCATAGCCCACGGCATTGGACCGCTCCAGAAAGCCCATGGCGATTAGGCGGTTGCGCAGGGCAATCACGTCATTCCCTGTATCGCCCGGCTCAAGCTTGCCCGCGGGCACCGAAGGACCCCAGCCGCCCTGCGACAGCAGCTTTTCCATCGCGATCTTCTCTTTCAGCAGCGCATTATACTCAAGGCTGCGCGGCGGCAGGGCGCGGAAATAAGCGGCGGGCGTGGATTTGGGCAGGTCTTGCAGATAGGTCTTGCGGTCACGGTACGGAATTTCGCGCACGATCTGGCTGATGATCCGTTTGGGGATCAGCACACCGGTCTGCACGTCGCGGGCATAGCGCAGGAACACGCGGCTCAACTCCACCTCGGCGAATCCCCGATCACGCGGAGTCTTGGCCGTGCGCAGCATCTCCAACACCGCATCAGGGTTGTAGCGGGTGACCGGCAGGCCATGATCATCTGCCGTGGTGATCGCCCGCATCAGTTCCGACCGGCGCGCGCGGTGTTCTTCGGCTGCCCCTGTCCAGATGGCGGTATAATCGTTCTCACGGTAGAAGGCGGCGATGTCATCGTCTTGGGCGGCAGCTTCGGCGACGGCTTGTTTGAAGGCGGTGACCTGCGCCGTGGCAGGCGCGGCAAGGACCAGTGCCGAAATCAACAGGGCAAACCCTGCGATAAATGTGGACAGTTGCCGTGAAAAAGTCGCGCTGAAACCCATGTCGTACCCCGTGAATATACCATTGCCGCCGCGCGACCCTATTGCCTGCCCGGTTTGCCAATAATACTACGCGCAAGTCCATTCAAATTTCCGTTCGCAGGAAAAACGCGTGATGGCCTGTGCGGATTGCGCATCGGTTGCCCCTGCAAACATTGGGTTTTTTAACCGCATTGCGCAAAAACTTGCCTAAATTTGAACCACTCGGGAACCATTCCGATTCAGCCCTTGGTCAGGTTTTCCCGCTATGCAATAACAATGTTGCATCTGGGGATGAGATGAATGGCCCATGTAACATCTTGGGTAACTTAGGCAGACGACGGGACAGAGACACATGACAGGCAAAAGCTCCTCGGGGATGACCCGGCGCGCCCTTCTCGGCGCATTCGCAGCAACCACCGTTGCAGCAGCTCCCACCTTCTCGAACGCAGCAGGCTTTCTACGGGGCGCAGGCGACATTCGCCGCATCCGCATGTATTCGGGCCGCACCGGTGAGCGGCTGGACATGATCTATTGGATTGAAGGCCACTATATCAAAGATGCCTTTGCCGAAATCAATCACTTCATGCGCGACTGGCGGACCGACGATGTCATCAACATGGACCTGCGCACCATCGATATCATGGCCGCGTCGCATAATCTGCTGGATGTGAACGAGCCCTATATGCTCCTCTCCGGCTACCGCAGCCCGAAAACCAATGCGATGCTGCGCTCCCGTTCCAGCGGTGTGGCCAAGAATTCGCTGCACCTCAAAGGTCAGGCCGCTGACCTGCGCCTCGCCTCGCGCTCGGTGCATCAGGTGGCCCGCGCGGCGATGGCTTGCCGCGGTGGCGGTGTCGGGCGCTACTCCGGCTCGAACTTCACCCATATGGACTGCGGTACAGTGCGCAGCTGGGGCGGCTGATCGCAGCTTCTCCGGTAAGACGAGTGAATTGTTAAGGGCGCCTTCGGGTGCCTTTTTTGTTGCCCGATTCTGTCGCCGGTGGGCTTTCGCTGGCCGTGCTACGGCTCTACGGTCGCGCCAAAGACATACCGGGGAGAGAGATGCAGATAGAAGCGGCGCGCATTGCAGTGATCGGTTTCGGGCCGCGCGGCCTTGGCGCGTTGGAGGCTCTGTCGCAACGGCTTACGGGGACCGGAGGGCGGATACAGATCGACATTTATGAACCCGGCCCCCATCCCGGCGCGGGTCCGAATTTCGCCCCCTCCGAGCCCGCCTATTGTCTGCTGAACATCCCTAACCGCGATATCGCGATCCGCCCGCCAAAGGGGTCGCGGGTCGGACATTTCGCGGAGTGGCAAGATCGCTCCGTCGACCCCGACAGTTTTCCCTCCCGCGCCGAAATGGGCCGCTACCTCATGGCGCGGCGGGACGATCTTTTTGCCCGGGGTTTTACGAAAACCGGCGTGACTTGCAGGGTGATCCCCGCCGCTGTGGCCCGCATCTCGCCCGAGGGGGCGGGCTGGCGCGTGCAGTCGGAAAGCGGGGCGGAGGCGCTATATGACGAAGTGCTCCTCACCCTCGGGCAGCCCCCTGTCGAGCCGGGCGCGCAATGGGCCGATTGGCAAGAGCACGCAGCGCGGCGCGAGGCGGAAGTCGCGCAGGCCTATCCGGCGGCAGATCTGCGCGCGCGGGCGGCGGCATGGCAGGGCAAGCACGTCGCGATCCGGGGCTTGGGGCTGTCGACCTATGATGTGTTGCGTGGTCTGACCATGGCACAGGGCGGGCGTTTCGACGCGGCGGGCTATCATGCCTCGGGCCGGGAGCCTTGCCGCATTCTGCCCTTCTCGCTCAACGGGCACCCCCCCTTCCCCAAGCCACAGGCTGCCGCTTTCGACGCGCTGTTCAATCCCACATCGGAAGAGACCGCGGGCTTCTCTAAAGCCGCCACGGCCGCGGTTAATGCGGGACCCGAGGCGGCGCCTTCGTTGATCTCTGACGCCCTCCTGCCCGTGGTCGCGCGCATCCTCGCGCCTCACAATGTGCGGATGGCGGAAATTGCGAACTGGCTCAAGGTGGAATGGTCAGACCCCGGCGCGCAGGACCAGTTGCCCCCAATGAAGGCGCTGCGCCACGGGATAGAACTGGCCACTGGAGAGGTCGCGCCGAGCATTGGCTACACGCTCGGCCAAGTCTGGCGCAAATGGCAAGACACATGGCGTGCGGCATTCAACCCGCGCGACGCGTTGCCCCAGACGGCCAAGCGGCTGATAGACTTCGATGAGGGGCTGAAACGATATTCCTACGGCCCGCCCCTCGCCTCCGCCCGGGAGCTTTTGGCCCTGATCGACGCAGGGCTGGTCGACCTGTCCTTCGCCACCAATCCAGAGATCACGAACAGCGCGCAAGGCTGGACATTGCAGGCGGAGGGGCACGCGACGGAGGTGTCGGTCATCGTCGACGCGGTGCTGCCTGCGCCGAACCTCTCGGGCATCGCAGCACCGCCCCTGCCCGATCTCATCTCCCAAGGTTTGCTCTTCCCGCTGTCATCCGATCTGGCCGCAGCGACCGCGCCTGACGGGACGCTGCGCGCCCCTGACGGACGCCCCGTGCCCGGCCTTTGCCTGCTGGGGCGGCTGGCGCTCGGCAGTGTGACGGCGGTGGATTCCCTGCACGATTGCTTTGGCCAATCCGCCGACCGTTGGGCGCAGGGCGTGATCGACAGGCTGTCGGTTTGACACGCTGCCGCTTGGCTACAACAGTTTGTGATCCGGCCCGCGCGATGGAACGGCAAGGCGCTGAAACGGTTTCCCTTTCAACACGAGATTGAAGAATAGGGGAACGACGCAATGAAGAGACGACATTTCATCACCGGTGTAGCCGCCAGCGGTGCCGCATTCGGCGGTGGCCTCGCCACGCCCGCATTGGCGCATCCGCCCAAGGAAATGCCGAGCTATGACGTGCCGCCAGAGATGATGCCGCGCAAAGTGCCGATCGCGGCGGGCGCGCCGCCCTATGAAATCCACGTCGATCCCGACAATTTCGCGCTCTACTGGACACTGCCCGACAATATGGCGTGGCGCTATACCGTGGGCGTGGGCCGCCCCGGTCTTTATGAATCCGGTGAGTTCTACGTTGGTGCCAAGAAGGAATGGCCGAGTTGGACCCCGACCCCGGGTATGATCGACCGCGAGCCGGAGAAATACAAGAAATACGCCGATGGTATGGACGGCGGTTTGGACAATCCGCTGGGGTCGCGTGCCCTCTATCTCTTCACAGAAGAGCGCGGCGATACCTTCTTGCGCATTCATGGCACCAATGACCCCAGCACATTGGGCAAACGCGTCTCGAACGGCTGTGCCCGTCTGGTGAACGATCAGATGGCCGAGCTCTATAACCGCGTGCCGATGAACACCCGCGTGGTGCTTTACGAACCCATCGGCTGAGCTTTCTTTCGGCCACATCAAGTAGCCCGGAGCGGAGAATATCCGCTTCGGGCTTTTTTGTGCCTCTCGCTCGACCAGTAGGGTTGAAACATTTCACACGGGCCAAAGAGGTTTGCCTGCGGTGGCGGTACACACGTTTCTGCGACGTCTGTGTAACAGGTCTTGAACGCCTTTCGCGGGACCGACCAATGCCATAAGTCCCGTTCTGCGGCATGGTGAGAACTTATTAAAAACAGTATCTTATGCGGCTATGGCAATTTGTTACGATCTGATCGCGCCGGGTCTCGCTCTAACACTGGGCCGTGATCCGAGTTGCTTTGTAACCGCCCCTCGCCGCGCCTTAATATCATTGTATCGAACGGGCCTCCCGACCTCCCCGCCTCTCCCCAGAGCGAGAAAGCCGATGCCCTTTCCCAAACCTGAAAGGACCAGAACAATGAAACTCTTTATCGCAACCGCCGCCGCCACTCTGATCGCTACCGCGAGCTTCGCAGGCCAGTCGACACGCTACGAAGACCTGCGCTTGGATACGTCCCTAACGGCTGATGTCGTCCATGCCGCGGATGCCGGTGAAACCCGTCCTAATGAGCGCGCCGCTGACCTGCGCTTGGAAACATTCTCGGACGAGCGCGCGCCGGTCGCCACCTTCTCAACCAGCGGTCCCGTGAGCAGCTTGGGCGAAGGTTTCGCCTATGGTGGTTATGGCGCGGGCAACGACTCCCGCTAAACTGTCATAGGTAGACCCGAGAGAGCCCGGCCCGAAAGGTGCCGGGCTTTTCTACATGTGAAGCCGCATGGCCCGATGGGCAACAACTTCTTTCTGCGAAAAAAGGGAAAATGGCGGAGCGACAGGGATTCGAACCCTGGAGACGGTCTCCCGCCTACACACTTTCCAGGCGTGCGCCTTCGACCACTCGGCCACCGCTCCGTTGAGGCGGGGTTTAGCTTGGGGGGGCAGTGAGTTGCAAGAGCGAATTCCCCCCAGAGAGGATAAATTTATCTAACCGCCCAGATGAACGTAGACCCGGCGGTTCAAACGGCCTTTTTTCTCAATCTTTCCAAGGCGAAGCGCGCCGATCTCGCCGGTGCGGGCGACATGGGTGCCGCCGCAGGGCTGTAGATCGATAGGGTCCTGCGCCTCTCCGATGCGGACCAGGCGAATGTCCCCCCGTCCGCGCGGCGGGGCGACGGACATGGTTTTGATGAGTTCAGGCGCGGCGTCCAATTCGGCCTCGGTGATCCAGTCCTCGCTCACCCGCGCATCGAGGGAGACGAAGTGGTTCAGCGCCTCCTCCAGTTCCTCGCGATCCTGCGGCGCATCGGGCATGTTGAAATCAAGCCGCCCGTGGGTGGCCGAAATCTGTCCCCCCGTGACCGGATGCGGGATCACGACCGACAGAAGGTGCAGCGCCGTATGGACGCGCATGTGCTTGTGGCGGCGGTCCCAGTCGAGCTCCTGTTTCACGAAAGCGCCCACCGGCGGCAAGGGACGCGGCTCTGCCGGGACCAGCGCGATGCCGCCGCTGTCGCGGTCGCGCACCGTGGTCGCGATGGTGAGCTCTCGCTTGTCCCAGGTCAGCCACCCGCTGTCGCCCGGCTGGCCGCCGCCCGTGGGGTAGAACAGGGAATTGTCCAAGATCACCCCACCTTCGGGCGTATGGGCGGCCACGCGGGCCGGGGCGTCGCGCAGGTAGGTCTCGGTCCGGTACAGCTCGCCCGTCATGCCTGCGGCTCCGGCTTTGCGTCATCTTCTATTTTCGGTGCTGCTTCGGCCTTCAACGTCTCAGGGTTGCGCAGCCATAGGTCGCGTTGGGCAAAGGGAATTTCGATCCCTTCCTCTTTGAAACGCGCGGCGATGGCGTGGTTGATGTCGTTCTTGACCTTCATCATCCAGTTCACGTCCCGCAGGTAACAGCGCACCTCGAACTCCAGCGCATCGGCGCCGAAGTTCAAGAACAGAACCGCGGGGGGCGGGTTGGTCAGAACGATGGGCTGCGCCTCGGCGATCTCTTGCAGGATACCTTCAATCCGTTTGGTATCGGTGCCGTAAGCCACGCCCACGGGTACGATGAGGCGGCCCACGGTATTCCCGCGGGTGTAGTTGGTGACCGTGCCGCTGATCAGATCGGCGTTGGGCACGATCACATCGGTGCGGTCGAAGGTTTCGATCCTTGTGGAGCGCACCGAGATGTCGCGCACATAGCCCATCTGGCCACCCACCTCGATCCAATCCCCTTCTGAGATCGGCCGTTCGATCAGCAGGATGATGCCGGAGACGAAGTTCGACACCACGTTTTGCAAACCGAAACCGATACCGACCGAGAGTGCCCCCGCGACATAGGCCAGCGCAGAAAGGTCGATCCCCGCCCCGGTGATGGCGAGCAGCGCGGCGAGGAAAATCCCCACATAACCAATCCCCGATACGATGGCGTTCTGCCCGCCGATGTCCATCCGTGTCTTGGGCAGGACGTTGCTGCGCAGCGCCCCTTGGATCAGACGGGTGACGGCATAGCCGATCACGAAGATCACCGCGAAGGAGAGGAAATCTGTAGGACGGATCCGCGTCTCGCCAAAAGCGAAGCCCCGGCTGAACAGCGCCCAAAGCTCAGTCAGGTCAGTGATCCGCGCGCCCCATGCCAGCGCCATTACAGGCAGCGACAACAGCAGCAGGATCAGGCCAAAGAAGACGGGCATCAGCGCGTCGCGCGCCTGCACCCCCTGCCCGGTCATGGCACCGTAAACATCGGCCAAGAAGCGTTGCAGCGTCATCACCAGCCCCAGAAGCACCAGCGTGGTGACATAGGGCGGCAGCAGCGAAACGGCGGCGTTGTAATAGCCGCTGATAAGCAAGAGGGGTGCGACCACGGCCACGATCATCGCGCCCAAGCCCAGCCCGCGCACGACGCGGTTCAGGGTCGAGGTCCGCGGCTCTTCGGCAGCGGAGATATCTTCCGTCACTGGATCGCTGTAACCGCGCAGGATTTTCCCGATGCGGAACAGGGCAAAGGCGCTCAGCAGCATCACCGGCAGGCGCAGCACGGCCTCGGTGGTTTCTGCCGGTTGCTTGCCGTCGAAAATGGCGGTGATGATGGCGCCAAGGATGACGGTGACGGTGATGATGCTGACGTAGAAACGAACCGCTTTGCGTTCTGACGCGGGAAGCAGGATCAGCGCCTCGTCCTCATCGCGAGAGAACACCCGTTCGGCGACCCAGCGAACACCCAGCATCGCGCCGCTGATCACCGGGATCAGCTGCACAAGCGTCGAGCCGCGCGGGCCAAGCCAATCGGTTGCCAAGACGGCCATGGCCAGTAAGACCAGACCCACCGTGGGCAGGATGATCCGCAAAAGAGACACGACAAAGCGCCAGATGCCAAAGCCGCGCGCGCCGAATTGCTGGAGCCGTCCCACAATCGCGGTCGACCAATGGTGGCCGCGGAAGATCAGCACCAAGCCCAGAATGGTGAGGGCCAGAACCGCAGGGAGAGAGGCGCGCAGGCTGCGCCGTGCCGTATCGGCATCGTCAGGCGCTTCGGCGGCGATCTCACCCGCCGCTGTCGCCAGATCGTCAATCGCGCTGCGCCAGTGGACGGGGTTGAGCGGCGTGGGCACCACCTCCATCAACTGCTCGGTCTGGCGTTCGCGCAGCGCAACGTCGATCTGCCCAATCAGCGCATCGGCGCGCAGATATGCCGCTTCGGCCCGCTGGACCGGGGTCAGCAGGGTATTGAGCTGTCGGTTCAACTCTTCACGGTTGGCGGCGACTTCGGGGGATTCCGGCTCGGCCCCCTCGCCCTCGGGCGGGGTTCCGAGGGCGGCCAATTGTTCGCGCAGCGCGCTGATCCGCGCCGCGTTCAGGTTGCGCGCCGCGTCGAACTCGGCGCGGTAATCCACCAGCCGGGCGCGCTGCACCTCCAGCATGGTTTCGGTGGTATCGGGGGCGTCCACCGCCTCTTCAGCCGAAGAGGCGACGGTTTCCCATTGGTCGAAATCCGGCAGAACCGGTTCCTGTGCGACAGCAGCGCCGGTCAGCCAGACCAGCAACGCGGTAAGGCCAAGGGCGAAGCGGAGCATTTGGGTCATGTATCCTCGAAAACACCTGGGATGGATTGCGGCGCGGCATCAAGCCAAGCGGGCGTCGGCAGCCCCTTCTCGCGCAGGAACTCCGGGTTGAAGAGTTTGGATTGATAGCGCGTGCCGAAGTCGCACAACACGGTCACGATGGTATGGCCCGGCCCCATCTCTTTCGCCAGACGCATGGCCCCGGCGACGTTGACGCCCGAGGAGGCACCAAGGCAGAGCCCCTCATTCTCCAGCAGGTCAAAGACGACCGGCAGCGCCTCATCGTCTGAGATGTTGTAGGAATAGTCGGGCTTGAACCCTTCAAGGTTCGCGGTAATCCGCCCCTGTCCGATGCCCTCGGCGATGGAGCTGCCTTCGGATTTCAACTCGCCTTCGGTATAGTAGCTGTGCAGCGCCGCCCCATCGGGATCGGCCAATGCGATCTTCACGCCCTTGGGTTGCAGCGCCATGGCCACGCCAACAAGCGTGCCGCCCGAGCCGACCGCGCAGCAAAAGCCATCGACCTTGCCGCCGGTCTGTTCCCAAATCTCGGGGCCAGTGGTTTCGATATGTGCTTGTCGGTTGGCGGTATTGTCAAACTGGTTCGCCCAAATCACCCCCTCGGGCGTGGTCTTCGCCAATTCCTTGGCCAAACGCTCGGAATAGCGGACGAAGTTATTGGGGTTCTTGTAGGGTGCGGCGGGCACCTGCACCAATTCCGCACCGGCCAGCCGCAGCATGTCTTTCTTTTCCTGTGACTGGGTCTCAGGGATAACGATGACGGTTTTGAAACCCATCGAGGCACCGACCAGCGCAAGCCCGATGCCGGTGTTGCCCGCGGTGCCTTCGACGATGGTGCCGCCGGGCTTCAACTCACCCCGTGCGATGGCGTCGCGGATGATGAACAGCGCCGCGCGGTCCTTGACCGACTGGCCGGGGTTCATGAACTCCGCCTTGCCCAAGATTTCGCAGCCGGTCTCTTCGCTCGCGCCGCGCAGCCGGATCAGCGGTGTGTTTCCAATGGCCTCGGCCAGATCTTTAGCAACCTGCATGTTTGCCCCCAGTTCATGTTCCGTCCGGTTTAGCTGTCGCGCCTTCGGACCTCAAGCGTTCGCGGTGGCGGGCCAGCCAATAGGCGCTTGCCACCAATGGTGCATTGGCAAGCGCCTGCGCATCGGCCAAGGCCATCAGATCATCGAATGACATCAGATGCGACCGGATATCCTCGCCCTCCGCAGCCAAACCGCCGGTGCCGATAATATGATCCGGCAAATCCGCCAACCCCACGAAAATGTGAAAGAATTCCGTCGCATTCCCGGGGGAGGCATAGACGTTTCCGACCGGCTCCAAGGTGCCCAAGGTGATCCCCGCCTCCTCACGCGCCTCGCGCCGCGCGGCGGCCTGCGGCGTTTCGCCAGCGTCGATATGGCCCGCGATGGGTTCCAACTGCCAGCGGGTATGATCGCCGCGCGCCAGCGGGCCCATGCGGATTTGCTCAACCAGCAGCACGCGGTCGCGCAGCGGGTCATAGGGCAGCACCAAAGCTGCATCCGCGCTGACAAAAACCGCGCGGTCGATCTGCGCCGACATGCTGCCGTCAAAGGTCTCATGTCGCAGCGAGATTTCATCAAGGGCGAAGAAGTTCGCGTAAACGCGGCGGCGGTCGGTCACTTCGACCTTGCCATCGAGCGCCAGCGGATCATGCATACCCTGCGCCGCCAGCACCTGCTGATGGGCCCGGCGGCGGATCATCGGAAACATCGCATCGACCTCGGCCCGCGGGCGCTTGCCCATATAGCTCATCACTTCGCGCGCGGCGTGACAGGAAAGCGCGGCCCAATCACGCTCCCATTCAGGCAAGGACCACGGCCCCTGCGCGGTCCAGCGCCCGGGCTGGGGCAGATAGACCTCAGCCCCCTGCCCGTCTGCCAGTGTCACCGGCACCAAATCATAGTCGAACGCGCCTTCATAGAAATCGAGCCGCGCAAAATCATCCACGCTCAGGCCCCGCACCAGCAAGCCCTCGGCCTGCGCGCCATCGCGCGTCTCAATCGTGGGAAACGGGCCTTCGGCGGCGGCAGAGACTTGGTAGCCGGACAGATTGGCGGGGCTGAGGTCAATCGCCTCGGCGGAGCGGCCAAGCACAATTTCCAACAGCGGCAGATGCCGCAGAGTGCCGTAGATAAAGAGATGTCGCATGGGGATCAGGGCCAACGGTTGTAAGCAAATTCGGTCAAAAGCCCTGCGATCATGCCGCCAACGACAAGCGCCACGCCGATAGGCACGGTGGCGATCACCAGCCCGAATTCCGCGCCGATCTGGAACACGGCGACGATGGCCTCGAAGGGATCGTCATAACGGTTGCGCAGCGCCAGCCGGACCATTTCATTCGCCGCCTGCAAGAAGATAGCCCAGAGCATCAGCACGAAGACCCCGGCAAAACCGTTGTTGATCGCAGCCACGATGCCCCGGCCTGCGCGCCGGCCCATCACGCGCCAGCCCACGATGAGGCCAAGCACCACGTTAAGCGGCAGGAAATATCCGAAATCCGTGCTTTCCGGCATCAGGGGCACCACCATGCCCGACAGGACAAAGGCCAGCACGGCGAGTGAGATCGCCGCCATAAGTCGTGCACCAGTCGGCATTTTTCGGCTCCTTGCGGGGGCGGACCGCAGGGGCGGTCACACAGGTCGCCGTACCGTAATCTGCGTCACGTCGCAATTGCCACTGTCAAATGTCGCGGCACAGGAAGTGAGGTAAAAATTCCACATCCGGCGAAAGCGTTCGTCAAAGCCAAGCGCGGTGATCTGATCCCATTTCTCGTTAAAGGTCTCATGCCAACGGCGCAGGGTGATGTCATAGCTTTTGCCAAATTCGATCGACCGGTCGACCACCAGCCCTGCACGCTCGACCTGCTGGCGCAGGATCGTGGGGCTGGGCAACATGCCGCCGGGGAAGATGTACTTTTGGATGAAATCCACCCCGCGTTTGTAGACCTCCCAACGGCGGTCGGCGACGGTGATGATCTGCAAGGTCGCGGCGCGGCCCGGTTTCAGGCGCTGGTGCAGCGTGTCGAAATAGACCGGCCAGTATTTTTCGCCCACCGCCTCGAACATCTCGATGCTGGCGATGCCGTCATAGCTTTCGGTCTCGTCGCGGTAGTCTTGCAGTTTGAAGGTCACACGGTCCGAGAGGCCCGCCTTGGCAATGCGTTCTTGCGCGTAGTTGAACTGCTCTTGGCTGATGGTCAGCGCCGTCACCTTCAACCCGCGTTCGGCGGCGGCATATTCCGCAAAACCGCCCCAGCCGCAGCCGATTTCCAAGACATGATCGCCGGGCTGCACACCCATCTGATCGACCATGGATTTGTATTTCGCCCGCTGCGCGGCCTCCAGCGACTGCTGGGCGTCGCCCTCGAAAATGGCCGAGGAATAGGTCATCGTATCATCCAGCCAGAGGCTGTAGAAGGCATTGCCGAGATCGTAGTGATAGCTGATGTTGCGCTTGGCCTGTTTGCGGTTGTTGCGCTGAAGCCAAAAGCGGAACTTCTCGAACTGACGCAGCAGCCCTTGGCCGGGGAAACCGTCATAGACCGTCTCATTCCCCGCATGAACCAAATCCATGAAGGCTTGCAGGTCCGGCGTTGACCACCATTCGTCCAGATAGGCGTCGCAAAAGCCCAGATCGCCCTCGCGGATCAACCGTGCGAAAAGGTCATCGTTATGGATGTGCAGTTCCGCCACCGGGCCGGGCTTGGCCCCTTCGGCACGGAACACGCGGCCATCGGGTAGGACAAAGTCCACCCGCCCGTGCTGCATCTCCTGCGCCATGGCGAAGACCTGTGGGAAATAGCGCGGCAGACCTTTCTGCCCCTCGGTGGTCGTAAGCTTCATACCTCGGTTCCGTTCTTGTTCTTGACGCCTACTGTAACCGCAGGCTGCTGTTTCGCAAAAAGTTAAAAATCGCGGTTGCGATAGGCGTCGAGCGCGCGTTCCCGCCCCTCCGACAGATCGATGATCGGATCGGGGTAATCGTCCTCTGGGCTCCGGCCCCAGCGGCGTGGGATCGCGTCGAAATAGGCCAGCGCCTCGTCACTCGGTTTCGCACGCCCCTCGGCGATCCAACGGCGGGTGTAGTCGCGCCCCTTGTCGAAACGATCAAGCTGGGTCTCGGGGTTGAAAATGCGAAAGAACGGCGTCGCATCGGGGCCAGATCCTGCGGCCCATTGCCAGCCCATCGCGTTATTGGCCGGATCCCAGTCGATCAGATGTTCTTCGAACCACTTTTGCCCGATCCGCCAATGGCACATCAGATGTTTCGTCAGATAGCTCGCCACGATCATGCGGCCCCGGTTGTGCATGCGCCCCGTGACCTGCAATTCGCGCATGGCCGCGTCGACGAAAGGCACCCCGGTGCGCCCCTGTTTCCATGCCAGCACCTCGGCGCGGCGCTCGTCCTCGTTCCATGGGAAGGCCTGCCATTCCTCGCGCCAGTTTTGGTCGAGGATGCGCGGCGTGTGATACATGAGGTGATAGGCAAACTCGCGCCATGCCAGTTCCTTGAGGAAGGTCTCAGCCCCGCGCTTGCCCTCCTGCATCGCCCGCTGGCCCGCGTGCCAGCACTGGGCCGGGCTGATCTCACCCAATGACAGGTTTTCCGACAGGGCCGAGGTGCCATCTTCGCCCGGCAGGTCGCGGCTTTCGTCGTAGCCTTCGACGATATGGGCCATGAATGAGCCAAGCCGGGCCTGTGCCGCGGCCTCCCCCAGACGGACATAGGGGCGGACCACGTCGCGCCCGCGCCGCATCTCGGCGTCCATTTGCCAATCGTCGAGCGCGTCGCTCTGGGGCCAGCTTTGTGGGGCTGGGATGTCGCCTGGGGTGGCCGAAGGGGCGGCCACATCGCGGCCCCGGACCGCCTTCCAATAGGGGGTGAAAACTTTGTAAAAGCCGCCGGTCTTGGTCTCAACCGTCCAAGGCTCGAACATCAGATGCCTGGCAAAGCTACAGGCTTCGGCCCCATTGCCCTTCAGCGCCTCTTTGACCTTGGCGTCGCGGTCGATCGCGGCGGGATCGTAAAGGCGGCTCCAATAGACCGCCCCCGCGCCGGTGGTCTCGATCACCTCGCGCAGCACCTCAAGCGCATCACCACGGCGCAGGATCAGGCGGCTGCCCTTCTCGGCCAAAGTCTCCCCAAGGCAGCCCAAGGCCAGCCCGAGGCGGAATTTTGGGGCCGCGCCCAAAGCTTCCGATTGTGCGTCGTGGATGAACAGCGGGATGACCGGGCGGCCCGACTGGCAGGCCGCCGTCAGGGCGGGATGGTCGCTCAGCCGCAGATCGCGGCGGAACCACATGATAATCGGGGAATTGTCGCTCACGTTCGGGGTCTTGCTCCTGCACCTGTCCCGGAACATAGCGCCCCTGCGCCGGGGTCAAGGATCAGAGCAGATCATCCAGCGCATTCAGCAGTTTGTCCATTTCATCCTGCGTCGTGTAATGGGTGAAACTGAGCCGGAGCACGCCTTTGGCCGCATCCAGCCCCATCGCACCAAGCGCCCGGCCTGCGTAGAAGGTGCCTCCCCCTGCCATGATGCCGCGCGCGGCTAGTGCCTGCGCCATCTCGACCCCCGGTCGATCAAGTGCCAATGCCACCGTGGGCGCGCGGGTTGCCGCTTCGGTGGGGCCGATGACCCGCACAGAGTTGCGCGCCGCCATGGCATCCAACAGCGGTTGCAGCAAAGCCGTCTCATGGGCGCGCATCGCGTCATGCACAGCAACACCGCGCGCCGTGGCCCCGGCAGTGCCGCCGATATGGTGGGCGTGGAAAGCGTCGATATAATCCGCCATGCCCGCGCTGGCTGCGATCTGCGCGTGATCCGGCCCGGCGGGGGTGAAACGCTTGTAAAGCACGTCTCCATTGAAGTGATGCGCTTGGTTCGGCAGCAGTTCGGCCAGCGCCCGGCGGATGACCATGACACCCTGATGCGGCCCGAATGTCTTGTAAGCGGAAAATAAGTAGATATCCGGCCCCAGCACCCCGACATCGGCAAAGCCATGCGGCGCATAGGAGACGCCATCGACGCAGACGAAAGCACCGGCCGCATGGGCCAGCGCCGTGATCTCGGTCACCGGGTTGATTTCCCCCACCACGTTGGAGCAATGCGGAAAGCAGACCAGCCGGACATTCTCGTCCAAGAGGTCTTCGAGCTTTGCCGGATCGAGATGCCCGGTCTCTGGGTCGATCTGCCATTCGCGGATCTCGATCCCCCGCTCGGCCAGCCTGCGCCACGGGCCGGTATTGGCCTCATGGTCCTGATTGGTCACGACGATCGCCTCACCGGGTTGCATCATCTGGCCGAAAGCCTGCGCCAGCACATAGGTGTTCTGCGTGGTCGAGGGGCCAAAGCTCAGCTCCTCCGGTGTCACGCCAAGGATCGCGGCCATGCGGGCGCGGGCCTCGTCCATCTCCTCCCCACCAAGGCGGCTGGCCTCATAGGCGCCGTAGGGCTGCACCTTTCGCTGGGTGTAGAAGCGATGCAGCCGGTCGATGACTTGGCGGCAGGTGTAAGACCCACCGGCGTTCTCAAAGAAAGCCTGCCCTTGAAGGCTCGGCTCGGCGAAGGCGGGAAATTGGGCGCGGACCCATTCGGAATCAATATGCATGGCGCGAAGGTTGACCGCAGCGCGGCCAAGGTCAAGCGCCCAAAGAAAACGGCGACCCCGAAGGGCCGCCGTCATCCGTGTCTTAAAGGCTGTGCAGGTTAGCGGATTTTACGCTCGTCCTGCAGACCGCGGAAGATGCAGAAGCACATGAAGAGCAGCAGCAGCGTGAACAGCAAACCGGTGGAAATCACCATGGATTGCAGCGCCGCGAGGCCCCCGCCGATCAACAGCGCGATGGCCACGGCACCCTCAAAGATGCACCAGAACACCCGCTGCGGCACCGGCGCGTCGACCTTGCCGCCTGCGGTGATCGTGTCAATCACAAGCGACCCGGAGTCGGACGAGGTGACGAAGAACACCACCACCAACACGATGCCGATGAAAGAGGTGATCGAAGCCAGCGGCAGTGCGTCGAGCATTTTGAACAGCTGCAACGGCAGGCCCGCATCTTGGGCCGCGGTGTAGCCGTCGTTCAGCACCTGATGGATCGCGGTGCCACCAAAGATCGACATCCAGAGCACGCAGACCAGCGAGGGGATCAGCAGCACGCAGATCACGAATTCCCGCACGGTACGGCCCCGGCTGACGCGGGCGATGAACATGCCGACGAAGGGTGACCAGCTGATCCACCATGCCCAGTAGAAGGCCGTCCAGCCCTGCGAGAAGTTCACGTCTTCACGGCCAAACGGGTTCGCCAGTGCGGGCAGGTATTCGATATAGGCCACCAGCGAGTCCCAGAAGAAGGACAGCAAAAAGATCGTCGGCCCCACAAAGAGCGTGAAGAGTGCCAGCAAGGCGGCCAGCCCCATGTTGATCTCACTCAGCACCTTCACACCGCCATCAAGGCCGCGCAGAACCGAGACCAGCGCCACGGCGGTGATCAAGGAGATCAGCACGACTTCGGAGGTGGTGCCGGTTGGGATGCCGAACAATTCGTTCAGACCCGCGTTCGCCTGCGTGGCTCCCAGTCCGAGCGACGTCGCCAGACCAAAGAGCGTGGCGAAAACAGCGATGGTGTCGATAATATGCCCGGGCCAGCCCCAAACACGTTCGCCCAGAACCGGGTAAAAGGCCGAGCGGATCGTCAGCGGCAGACCCTTGTTATAGGTAAACAACGCCAGCGCCAGCGCGACGATGGCATAGATCGCCCAAGGGTGCAGACCCCAGTGATAGATCGTCGCCGCCATGCCAAGGCGCAGCGAACCAGCCTCGTCACCCGTGGCGGCACCCAAGGGGGCCCAGTCGGTCCGCAAACCGTTTTCTGTCGTGATCTCGCCCATGGAGGTCGAGAAATGGGTCAAAGGCTCGGACACGCCGTAGAACATCAGGCCAATGCCCATGCCCGCCGCGAAAAGCATCGCAAACCAGCCCAGATAGGTATAATCCGCGACCGCTTCATTGCCGCCGAGGCGGACACTGCCAAAGGGCGTGACGATCAACAAAAGTGCAAAGATCACCACCAGGTCGGCAGAGCCGATCAGGAACCAGTCGAAGTTCTTGGTGGTAAAGTTGAACATGGCCGAGAAAATTGCGGCGGCCTGTTCCGGCAATGCGATGGTGTAGAACACGAAGACCACGACCGCGATCCCCGAGATTAGAAAGACCGGGTTGTGAATATCCAGCCCGAACGGCCCGATCTGCCGTTCGATATTGTCCTGACCGATCTCATAATCGGTATCGATCACATCCGCCTTGCCCTCAGGCTCGGGGATGCCGTGCGAATTGGTATCGCTCATAATCTGTTCCCTCTTTGATGACAGATTACCGCGCAAAACGCGGCCTTCTGTTTTTCTCATCCGTGCTCAACAGGATAGAGGCCTGCGGCCATTGGGCAAGCCATTGCGGCCAAGCCCCCTTGGAAACTTGGCTAAAACGACCGTTTCGGTACCTGCTGCGACGTAAGTTTGGGGGGACTACCCTGTCCCGAGCGCGGCTGCAATCGCATCAGCCTGTTCGCGAATCCGGTCCATATCCCCCTGCACACCGGGCGGGCGCAGCTTGTCGCCCTCATGCCGTGGCAGGATGTGGTAGTGGAGGTGAAAGACCTCTTGCCCGCCCGCAGCCTCGTTAAACTGCTGCACGGTGATGCCATCGGCGCCAAAGGCGCGCAGGCAGGCGTTAGCGACTTTCTGAACCGTCGCCAGACAATCCGCCAATTGTGCGGGGCTGGCGTCGAGCATGTTGCGGCAGGGCGACTTCGGGATCACCAGACAATGCCCTTCGGCGCGGGGCATGATGTCCATAAAGCAATAGGTCTTGTCGTCTTCATAGACCTTAAAGCTGGGGATCTCTTTGCGCAGGATCTTGGCAAAGATATTGTCGTCGTCGTAGCTGGCCATCATGCTCTCCTTCTGGCGGTCGGGGCGGCGCGGACCATTAACCACACCGCCCCGCGCCGAGGCAATATCAAGCGTTTACGTTGACGACCACCCGGCCCTTGACCTGCCCTTTCAGGATGTCCGCCCCCAATTGCGGCAGATCGCTGAGCCCGGCGGGTTGGACCATCGCTTCCAGCTTGTCCATCGGCAGGTCTTTGGCCACCCGCTCCCAGGCGCGCAGACGGTTGTCATAGGGCTGCATGACGCTGTCGATGCCCAAGAGGTTCACGCCGCGCAGCAGGAAGGGGATCACCGTGGCAGGCAGGGCCGCACCGCCCGCAAGGCCCACGGCCGCCACGCTCGCCCCATATTCCATCTGACCCAGCACGCGGGCCAGCATCGCGCCGCCCACAGCATCGACGCACCCGCCCCATGTCTCGCCCTCAAGGGGGCGCTTCACCGTCTCGTTGATCTCGTCCCGCGCGACGATCCGGGCCGCCCCAAGGCTCTTGAGATAATCTTCGGTCTCGGGCCGCCCGGTGACCGCCGCCACCTCATAGCCGAGGTTGGCAAGGATCGCCGTGGCGACCGAGCCGACGCCCCCCGCAGCACCCGTGACCAGAACCGGGCCTTTCTTGATGCCGTGATCCTCCAGCGCCATGACGGCCAGCATCGCGGTGAAACCTGCCGTGCCCACGGCCATCGCTTGGCGCGTGTCCAGCCCTTCGGGCAGTGGCACCAGCCAATCGGCCTTGACCCGCGCCTTTTGCGCATAGCCGCCCCAATGCGCCTCGCCCACGCGCCAACCGGTCAACACCACCTTGTCGCCGGGCTTGTAACGGTCGTCATTCGAGGCCTCGACCGTGCCGGCGAAATCGATGCCCGGCACATGCGGATAGTTGCGGACCAAGCCACCACCCGGCCCGATGCAGAGCCCGTCTTTGTAGTTCACGGTGGAATATTCGACCGCGACCGTCACCTCGGCCTCGGGCAGTTGGTCTTCGGTGATCTGGGTGACCTCCGCCTGGGTCTTGCCTTCGTCATCCTTGTTTACAATCAGCGCATTAAAGCTCATCTTTCATCTCCTTTTCAGGTTGAAATCTACCGGGCCTCAGGCCCAGTAACTTTGACGTACGGTCACGTCACGCTCGCCATCGGGGGTATGCGCCCGCAACCGCGTGCCCGGGTCCCAATGGGTCATCCGCACCATTCCGATGGCGACATTCACGCCAAAGTCAGGGGACCACACCGCCGAGGTCACCTGCCCCACACGCTTGTCGCCCGCCATCAAGGGCCAGACACGATCACAAAGCGGCACCGGATCGCCTGCGATCTCTAGGGGACGTACCTGTTGCACCGGCCCCTCTTTCGCCACCCGCAGCAGCGCATCTCTGCCGATACAGCCCATCGCCGCCTGCGTGTCGCAGAGCTTGCCAAGACCGCATTCGTGGGGCGTGTTGTCGTCGGTCATGTCATTGCCATAGCTCAACAATCCGCCCTCGATCCGCTCAATCAGGTTCGGACAGCCCGCCCGCACATCCAGATCGCGCCCCGCCTTGAAAAGCGCCTCCCAAAGCGGCATCGCGATATCGGCCCCTTCGGTGTAGATCTCGAAGCCGCCTTGTTTGGAGTAGCCGGAGCGCGCAACATTCATGGCGCGGCCTTGAAACTGAAATTCCCCGAAGCAGAAGAACTTCACCTCCCGCACCGCCGCGCCAAAGACGCGTTCCATCAGATCTTCGGCCTTCGGCCCCTGCACCGCCAGCAGGTTCACATCGGGCTCATCGACCAAAACGTCAAGATGATATCCGTTGCATATCCCCTTGGCCCACAACAACAAATCGCTATCGGCGATGGAAATCCACCAACGATCCTCAGCCAGTTTCACCGCCACCGGATCGTTGAGCATCCCACCCGTCTCATCCACGATTGGCACATAGACACAGCGGCCCGGCGCCACATCGCGCAGATCACGCGGCGTCAGCATCTGCATGAGCCGCGACGCGTCCGGCCCGCGCAGTTCAACCTGTCTTTCGCAAGCCACGTCCCAGACTTGCACGGCTTTCTTCAAGTGGTGATAATCCGCCTCGGTGCTCTCAAATACGGTCGGCAGCAGCATCCGGTTGTAGACCGTATAGGCTTTCACACCCGCCGCCTCGACCCCGGCAGAGAATGGCGTGCGCCTGATCCGGCGCGAGGGAGAGAGTTCGGCCATCAGCCCTCCTCCGGCATAAAGATGAAATCGGTCACCGGCGCGTCACATCCTGCGTTGGTGAGCATGGCGTGCACTTGGCCGCGGTGGTGGGTTTGGTGGTTGAAGAAGTGCACCACACATCCCGCCATCGGCTTAGAAACATCGCGCTGCAAGATACCGGAATGCCAAGTTAAATCTCCATTCAACATCGACTGGTCGAGCCCCGCCGCCCACTCAGAAATAGCAAGGTCGCATTGCCCTCGCGCCAAAACCCAAGCGTCACCGGAGGGGCAAAGCTCGGTGTCTTTGCCTTCCGGTTTTGGCGCGGCAGGGTCGAACCGCGACAGCCAGAGTTGATCGCACCACAGAAGATGGTTCAGCGTGCCGAGGATGGAGCCGAAGAACGCCCCGCGATCCTGCGTTAACGATGCTTCATCCAAAGTCTGAACGACATTCAACAACTGTCTGTTTTGCCACGCATTGTAGCGCGCCATCTCCTTGGCATAGGCGGGGGTGATCACCGCGCCCCCTGCCAATCGATCGCGCAGACCTCAGCCGATTTGCCACCGAAATCCCAGACGCGGCCATAGTCGCGGACCTTGGATTTCACGCCACGCGCGGCGACGATATTCGGTCCCATCCAGTATTTCGAATTGGTGATCGTCACCGGCTCTCCCGGTTCGGCCCCGGCCAGCATCTCGATCTCGCCGTTGATCTTTCGGCCAATGTTGATGACCCGGCGGTTGCCGTCGCGAATGATTTCGACCGGGGCGCGTTCGGCGCCGATGATCTCACTCACCAACATGGTGAAAAGCCCCGTGGTGCCGCCCGCAGCGCCCGAGAAGATTTGCAGCAACCCGTCATAGGCCGCCTCGCTCGCGCGGTCGTCCACATAGGCGGCGACCTTCCAATTTCCCTCGCCCATGCGGCCCGGGATGTCGACCAACAGCCCGACGTTCAGACCGGCCAAGTCCTCCCCCTCGAAATGGCCCTCGTCGATCACGATGCCCATCCATGCATGGCAGTGGCCTTCGGTTGGCAGATGCGCGCCAAGGCTGACCACGCAGGGGCAGAAAACATCGCAAGAGCAGTTCAGGAAAAGCTCGCCCTTGATCGCCCAATCGGCGGGTGTCATCTCTCTGTTTGGCATATCATCCTCCTGTGATCATGGGCCAACCCGCCACGAGACCTGCGCCGAGGATCAGGGCGAAACCCATTGGTTTTGTTGCGTAATGCCCGATCTGGGGCAGTTTTTCGATGACCATGAAAAGCGTGGCCAGCCCCATCCAAGCAAGGTTCATGACCCCGCCGGCAAAGCCCAGAAGCATAAAGCCCCAGCAGCAGCCCGCGCAAAAGGCGCCGAGGCCCAGCCCCATCCGAAAACCGCCCGCGGCGCCGGGGCGCCAGTGGCCCATGAAATACATCATCGGAGAGTGGCAGACGCCGTGGCAAATCTCCTTGGCGCGGGTGAATTGGAAGAGACCCACAGCCGAAAGCAGCGCCGCCGCCGTCCAACGCGATTTCGCGATGCCGAGCATGTCGATGACGCCGCCGTGCAGCAGCAACAGTTGCAAACCCGCGATCCCCGCCGCGAAGATCAGCCAGACCGCGAGGTAGCCCGCCAGCACCGCCAGCCAACCCGCGCGCGTGCCATTGGCCGAAGTCATGAGGTCTTCGTATGCGCGTAGCGTCGGCACCATTGTCGGGACCATCATCGCCGCCATCATCGCGCCCCACATCACGAACAGTGGAAAGAAACGCGCCATGGGCATATACATATCCATGCCCGGATCCATCTGCCGCATGCGTTCACCCATGGCACCGGGGCGGCCCAGCAGATCAAGATCCATCTGCATCGCCATGCTGTACATCATCCACCAAGCGGCGAGAATTAGGGCGAAAAACCCGAGCCATAGTGTTGATCGTACCATCCCGGTCATCGCCGCCCTCCCCTGCGTGCTCTTGTAGATTTAATGTCAGACAATTAAAGTCCTCGCAAACACTAATTGTAAGACATATGAAAATCGACCCAAGCAACCCCGCCGATCTATCGGCCCAGATCGCCACGGCCATTCGCGACGCCATCATCGGCGGGCATCTGATCGTCGACCAGCGCCTGCCCTCCGAGGCGGAGCTTGCCGAGCAGTTCGAGGTTTCCCGCCCCACGGTGCGCGAGGCGTTAAAGCGGCTGGCCGCGCAATCGCTGATCCGCACGCAGCGCGGAGCCACGGGGGGTGCTTTCGTCAACCGGCTGAGCTTCCCGGATGCCTATGCGCAGCAGATCACCACCTCGACCCTGCTGCTGTCGATGAATGCGGTGAGTTTTGAGACCGCCTGCGAGGCGCGCTTCGCCTTGGAACGCGCCTGCGCCCCGCTATCGGCAGAGCGGCGGACAGCGGACCACCTTGCCACCATGCGCGCGGAAATTCACCGGCAAGCGCAGCCGGGGCTGACCGATGAGGCCTTTTGCACCTCCGACGTGGCATTTCACCGGGCGCTGGTCGATGGTGCGGGCAATCCGGTCCTGAGTTATCAACTTGCAGGCGCGGTTGAGGCGATGCAGCCCCTGATGAATATGATCACCTTCACCGCGCGGGATCGCGCACGGATCGTAGCTCTACATCAAGAGATCGCGGATGCGGCAGAGGCCCATGACGGCAGGGCGGTGACGGCAGGGTTGACCGCGCTGGAGGCGGAGACGCAACAGCTTGCCCAAAGCGTTTTCGCCGCGCGTGCGGCGCGGAATGCCGAAACTGCGGGCCGAAGCTAGGTTCGATGATATAAAACAACGCGATACGCGCTTCTCTTGACGTGAAAAATTCGCCGCATCCCACCCCTTGCAATTCACCCATGGCAGCCCTACTTTAATCCTGTCCTTCGGGACTATGGACATAAACGCGCTCGTAATAAGCGGTTCGGACCCGGGGGCGGTACCCGGCGGCTCCACCAAACATCCTTCATTTGGGGATCATGGGGCCGAAATAGGATCGACGAACGTCTAAAGGGGTTGCTTTGTCTCGGTGAGATACCACCGTTATCGGTTCAAACTGTACAATTGCAAATGACAATCGTGCTCCAGTTGCGATGGCCGCGTAAGCGGTTTCAGCGACTGAAATCTTAAGTCCTTAGGCCTTGCAGCTTAAGGCGGGGTTCGCAGGTACCTGGCAACAGAAACCTGCACTTTTCCTTTCAGTTTCATACCCGTTAGACAGCGCTCTTGCCTTCACTTGACCGCGCTTTCCTCTGGCCCTATCCGTGACGAGACGAAGCCGTGGTGGCTTTGATGACGCAGGATGGCCCCGATGACCCCGCCCAGTTGGCCCGATATGTTTCGCGTGTTTGGCCGGATCGGGTTGATGTCCTTCGGCGGCCCTGCAGCCCAAATCGCCGTGATGCACCGCGAGCTGGTCGAGCATCGCCCGTGGCTGAGCGAGCAGACCTACCTGCGGGCCCTTTCGCTCTGTATGCTGTTGCCCGGACCGGAGGCGATGCAGCTGGCGACCTATGCAGGCTGGCGCCTGCGCGGGGTCGCGGGCGGGTTGCTGGGAGGGTTGCTTTTCGTCGTGCCGGGGGCGGTCTTCATCGCCGCACTCGCGCTGCTGTATGCGTGGTATGGGCAGATGCCCTTGGTCCAAACCGCGTTTTTGGGCATCAAGGCCGCTGTCATTATCGTGGTATTCCAAGCGCTTCTGAAGGTTTCTTCAAAGGCGCTTCACGGGCGGCTCGGCTGGGCGCTGGCATTTGGCTCGTTCATCGCGCTCTTCGTGCTGGGCCTGCCGTTTCCGCTGATCATTCTGGTGGCCGGGGCCATTGGGATGCTGACCCGAAGCCCAACTCCCGAGACCGAAGCCGCCAACCTGCCGCCGGCGCATAGCCTCCGCACCCTGCTCATCTGGGGTGGTCTCTGGGCCGCGCCGCTTCTGTTCCTTGCCCTCATCGGCGACGACTTTCTGCTGCAACTGGGGCTGTTCTTTTCCAAACTGGCCGTGGTGACCTTCGGCGGGGCCTATGCGGTGCTGGCCTATATGACCCAGACCGTGGTGCAGGATTTCGGCTGGATTGAGACCGATCAGATGATCGACGCGCTTGGCTTGGCTGAGACAACCCCCGGCCCGCTGATCCTCGTGACGCAATTCGTCGGGATGTTGGCGGGATTTGCGCAAAGCGGCCCCGCGGGGGCGATGGCTGCCGGGCTGCTGGCGCTTTGGGTCACTTTCACGCCCTGTTTCCTGTGGATTTTCCTTGCGGGCCCGTATCTTGAGGCGCTCTCTGATCAGCCGCGCATCGCAGGCGCGCTGCGGGCGATCACGGCGGCTGTGGTGGGGGTCATCGCCAATCTCTCGGTTTGGTTCGCGCTGCATGTGCTGTTTGACCGGGTGGGCGCTGATGGCCCGCTCGCCCTGCCCCTGCCCGTTTGGGACAGTTTCAACCCCATGGCCGCCGCGCTCACCCTTTTGGCTGCCGTGCTGATGCTGGCGCTCAAGCGTGGTTTTGTCCTCACGATGGTTCTGCTCGCCACGCTGGCGCTGATCCTTCACGCGATTTAGCGCGGGACCCCCTTTCACTCGCCCCTGAATGGGGTATGCTTACCCCTGCCCAACGCCCGGACCGGAGAGAAGAATGAGCCGCAGCATTGATTACGGCAACCTGATGCACGAAGCCATGCGGGGCCTGATCCGCAGGGTCTTGCAAGACGTATCGGACAAGGGACTGCCGGGGAATCACCATTTCTTCATCACTTTCGACACCTCGCATCCGGATGCGGAATTGGCCGATTGGCTGTCCGACCGCTATCCCGATGAGATGACCGTGGTGATGCAGCATTGGTATGACGGCCTTGATGTGGGTGAAGACGGTTTCGCCATCACGCTGAACTTCGGCGATGCGCCGGAGCCGCTTTATATTCCTTACGACGCGATCCGCACCTTCGTGGACCCTTCGGTTGAGTTCGGCCTACGGTTCGAACAGCAAGAAACCGAAGAGGAAGACGTGGCGGAAGACGAGGCCACGCTCGACCAGACGGATGAGGCAGAGTTGGAAGTCGCGGAAGAGCCGGTCAAAGATGCTGAGATCGTCTCGCTCGATTCCTTTCGGAAGTAGCGGCGGAATGGCCGTTAGCGCCATCCCCGCATTGCGCAGCGCGTAAGGCGCAGGTACACCGCTGGACAACGATAAGTCACAGCAGGAGCCGCAGAATGGCCGATACCCGCACCGAAACCGACAGCTTTGGTCCGCTCGAAGTCCCCGCCGATAAATACTGGGGCGCGCAGACGCAGCGTTCGATCATGAACTTCCCGATTGGCTGGGAAAAGCAGCCCATCGCCATCGTGCGCGCGCTCGGCGTGATCAAGAAGGCCTGCGCGCAGGCGAATGTGGCGCAGGGCTCGCTGGACGAGGAACGCGGTCGCGCGATCATTCAGGCCGCTGGCGAAGTGTTCGAGGGCAAGTTCGACGATAACTTCCCGCTGGTGGTCTGGCAGACCGGTTCCGGCACCCAGTCGAACATGAACGCCAATGAAGTCATCGCCAACCGCGCAATTGAACTCATGGGCGGCACCATCGGCTCCAAGGACCCGGTGCACCCCAACGATCACTGCAACATGGGCCAGTCCTCGAACGACACCTTCCCCACCGCCATGCATATTGCTACCGCGATGACGGCCCGTGACGTGCTGCTGCCGGGGCTGGAGAAGCTGCACGGCGCGTTGCAGAAAAAGGTCGAGGAATTCGACGGCATCATCAAAATCGGCCGCACCCATACGCAGGACGCGACACCGCTGACGCTGTCTCAGGAATTCTCGGGCTATACCCATCAGGTCGCCATGGGCATCGCCCGCGTGCGCGACGCACTTGGCCGTATCTATGAGCTGGCACAGGGCGGCACCGCCGTGGGCACCGGGCTGAACACCAAACAGGGCTGGGCGGAAACCGTGGCGCATAACATGGCCGAGATCACCGGCCTGCCCTTCGTCACCGCGCCCAACAAATTCGAAGCACTTGCCGCCCATGACGCGATGGTCGAGATTTCCGGCGCGCTGAAGACCGTGTCGGCCTCGCTGTTCAAAATTGCCAATGACATCCGACTTCTGGGCTCCGGCCCGCGCTGCGGTCTGGGCGAACTGATCCTGCCGGAGAACGAGCCCGGCTCTTCGATCATGCCGGGCAAGGTGAACCCAACGCAATGCGAGGCACTGACACAGGTCTGTGCCCATGTCATGGGCAATGATGCCGCCGTGGGTTTCGCCGGCTCGCAGGGCCATTTCGAGCTCAACGTCTACAAGCCGATGATGGCCTATAACGTGCTGCAATCCATGCAGCTTTTGGGCGATGCGGCCTCGGCCTTTACCGACAATCTGGTGGATGGCCTCAAGGCTGACGCGGACCGGATCGAGAAGCTCATGCGCGAGTCGCTGATGCTGGTGACCGCGCTGGCCCCCGAGATCGGTTATGACAACGCCACCAAGGTCGCCAAGACCGCACATAAGAACGGCACCACGTTGAAGGAAGAGGCGATTGCCTTGGGCTTCGTCGATGCCGAGACATTCGAGCGTGTGGTGCGCCCCGAGAACATGATCGGCCCGAAATGAGCCAGCCCATCAACCTGAACAAGGCGAGAAAGGCACGCGATCTTGCGGCCCGCCGCGCTCAGGCGGATGAGAATGCGCTGCGCTTTGGCCGTAGCAAGGCCGAGAAGGAGGCGGCGCGCAAAAGCGCCGCCCAAGCCAAGGCCACGCTCGACGCGCATAAGCGCGAGACATGAGCGCACGGCCCCGCAAACATTCGGTGACCCTAAGGGGTCACCGGACATCGATCTCCCTCGAAGACGAGTTTTGGGATGAGTTCCGCGCCATCGCCGCCGCGCGGGGCGTGCCGATCAACGCGTTGGTGGCCGAGATTGACGCCGCCCGTGGGCTGGACATCGGGCTGGCCGGGGCGATCCGCTTGTTTGTGCTGCGGTCGTTAAAGGAACGTTTACCAAAAGCGGATTAGTGTCCGGCCATGACTTTGGCCTCTCCCCTTTCGCCACAGGCGTGGCTCCACAGCCTCTTTGCCTCCCGCGCCGCAATCAGCGGTCAAGTGATCCGGCGCAAAGCGCGGGATATCGAGAAATTCGTCGGACGCCGGGCATTCGAAGCGGAATTGAAGCGCCGCGGGTATCAAGCGGTGGAAAACGCCGGACAGGTCATCATATTTTGCAATCGTGAACCCATCCGGCGGATCGTGTAGCCGTTTTCTTTGAAAGAAAACGGCCCCGGAATTTTCAAAAAATTCCGTTTAACAGATCGACGCTTGGTAGATTTTCTCGATGTTCTGCCCGAGCGCCTCATTGAACTCCGCGTCCGTCATCTTGACGTTCAGCCCTTCCGTCAAAGCGCGGGAGAAGCTGGCGATCATGGTCCGGTTCTTGCCCAGCCGTTCGCAGGCTTCCGCTGTGGAATAGCCGCCCGACAGCGCCACGACGCGCAGCACATTGGCATGTTCGGCCAGATCGTCATAGAGGCCGGCCTTCTCGGGGATCGTCAGCTTCAGCATCACCATCTCACCTTCGGGGAGCGCCTTCAGGTGTTTCGCGATCTCGCCGTGCAGAATTTCTTCGGCCTCGGCCTTGCTCTCTGAGTTGATGTTCACCTCGGGCTCGATGATCGGCACGAGACCGGCGGCGCAGACCTGTTTGGCCAGCTCGAACTGCTGCGCCACCACGGCGGCGATGCCGTTTTCATTGGCCTCATGAATGACAGAGCGTTCCTTGGTGCCGAAGATGCCGTGCTTTACCGCGCGGGCCAGCAGATCGTCGATCTCCATGATCGGCTTCATCATCTGCACGCCGTTATTGGTCTCTTCCAGACCCTTGTCGATCTTCAGGAAAGGCACCACGCCGCGGTCTTCCCAGAGCAGTTGCGCGACCGGTTTGCCGTTGATCGTGTCATCCATCGTGCGCTCGAAAAGGATCGCGCCGATAACTTTTTCAGAGGTGAAATCATCGGCCAGAATGATCCGCGCCCGCATGTCATGGACGGCTTTGAACATCTCTTCGTCGCCGTTGTAATCCGACGATTCCACGCCATAGAGGCTCAGCGCCTTGGGGGTGGAGCCACCCGATTGATCAAGCGCCGCGATGAAGCCCTTGCCGCTGTCCATTTGCTCAAGTTGCGCCTTGTCGTAGCCCATGTCACCCAGGTCCTATTTTGATTCCGTTCGCTGCGTTTCTAATTGAAACGCAAAGCCGATGATAGCAGCTAGCGTCTTGATAGCGCTAACCAAATGCCCTTATCTGAACGGACGGTCAAATGTGCGACAGGCACTGGCACGCGGCCCGACTGAGCCGTCACGCGGAAGTCGCGCAGGATGCGCGACAGGATCAGCGGCCCCTCGACCATGGCAAAGCCCGCCCCGGTGCAGACCCGCGGCCCGGCGGAGAATGGGATGAAAGCGTCGCGCTGGCACTGTTTGCCATTCTCGGTCTGCCAGCGGGTTGGGTCAAAGCCGTCGGGGTTGTCCCAGAGCCGTTCGTGCCGGTGCAAATGCCACGGGCTGAGCACCAGTTGCGCGCCCTGTTTCACCTGTCGATCACGGAAGCGTTCGGGGCAGCGGTTCTCGCGGACCATCATCGGCACGGGCGGGTAAAGGCGCAGCGTTTCGCGAAAAACATCGCGGCTGAGCTTGAGTTTCGACATCACCGCGAAATCGCAGCTATCAAGCGCCTGCGCCTCTTCAGCCAGCCGCTCTTGCCACGCGGGATGTGTGGCCATCAAATACAGCGCCCAAGCAAGGGCCGAGGCGCTGGTCTCATGCCCTGCAAGAAAGAAGATCGCGACCTGATCGACCATCTCTTGGGTGTCGAAGCGCGCTCCGGTTTCGGGATCGGCTTGGGTCATGATTTTGGTGGCAAGATCGTCGGGCGCGGTGCCCGCCTCGATCTGCGCCATGCGCGCGCGAGTCAGATCGGTGATCAGCGCCCTGATCCGCGCCGAACTGGCCCGCGTGTCGCGGCGAAACAGCCGCGGCATCCAGCGCGGCAGCGGCAAAAGCGCCCCGAGGTTCAGGATCGGCTGGCTGCGCTGGTAGTTGCGAAACTCGTCAAAAACCGCGCGGGCGACCTCATGTTCGATCGGCAGCGAAAACAGCGTGCGAAAGATCACATCGGCGGCGGCGTGGCTTGTCTCAGCCTCGATCTCGACCACCTCACCCGCCTTGGGGTCCAGCCTTGCCGCAGCCGCCTCTGCCGCGTCCCACATGGCTGGAAAGGTCTCGCGCAGCCGCCCGCCCTCGAAGGCTGGGTCGATGATGCGGCGCTGGCGTTTCCATGTCTCGCCATTGGTCAGAAAGACTGAGTTGCCCAAGAGGGGCCCCAGCCCCTCGCCGATGCGGTCGGATTTGGGAAAATCTTCGGGCCGGTCTTTCAACACGGTTTTGACCAGCTCGGGCTGGTTCATCAGGTAGCTGCGGAAGAAGGGCGTTTTAAACTCTGCCATCCATGCCCGATAGAGCCGCGCGGGCTGGGCCGATAGGATGTCGGCGCGGAACAGTTTGGCATAGCGCCAGAGCGACACGCGGTCGGGCCGCGCAGAGGGTTTGGGCGGATGGCTCATGCGGCGACAGAGGTGTATTTGCTGACTGCCTGGTCGATTCGCGATTTCGACGCGGGCCGCCCATCATAGCGCGCAGCAAGTGTCTGGGGCCCGGCGGTAATCTGGAAATAATCATAGTCGCGCGGGTGGTCAAAGGCGCAGAGATACTGGAAATGCAGCCGGAAGAAGCGCCAGCGCAGCGCTTTCCAACGCGCGGGGCTAAGCGTTTGCGTGAAGGCGGCGGAGAAGACCAGCGGCCAGCGTTTCCCTTCGGGGGCCACGCCGGACACCGACACCGGATCGCAAAGCGCAAAGGCGCAGCCATCGCCCGGCGCGGTGACATCGACCCAAGCCAATTCATCACGTGCCGAGAGATAGCGCAGATCGCTGCGCAACCGCTCGGCCCGGGGCAGGAAAGACACCATTGGCACCACCTGCCCCAGCGTGAGGAAACCCAGAGCAGGCCCGCCTTCGGCCACCCTGTCCGACCGGATCAGATCGGCCAGCACCGATACCCCCAGATGCGCGCCCGAGGAATGGCCGACGACCAAGACCTCGTCGACATCATCAGTCAGCGCAGCGGCGATGGCATCGGCAAAGGTCGCCATCCGGGCCTCAAGCTGCGGTGGATTCGCGCCCTTGGTGGCGGCGGAATAGGCGTAGTCATGCATCAGGTAATAGGCGAAAAACTTGCCGTCCTTCTTTTTGAACCAGCGCAGCAGGGCAACGCCCAACCCCATGCCCAGTGCCGCGAAGGCGAGCCGCGCGGCCCAATGATCGCTGAGCGCCCCAAGTGCGGCATAGGCCAACAGGCCAAGTGCCACCGCCAGCAGCGCCTGCGCGATCAACATGCCAACGGGGTAGAGTGCGGCGATCACCGGCCCCTTGCGCAGCCGCATCAACCGCCAAAGCGCGCCCGATCCGATGTAGACCCAAGCGGTGCGCAGCAATTGCCAATAGGTCGCGGGGATCGAACTGCTCATGCTTTCGCGCACGATGTCGGACCAGACCAGCACCTCCACCTGCGCGGTCACCCGCTGCCCGTCGATCTCAGCGTTCACCTGCCAGCCGTAATTGCCGCGGCCTGCCTTCGGCTTCAGCCCGATCTCATAGCCCGAGATCGCCGCCTGCGCGGCGCTTTCCTTGCGGTACAGCTCGCGGTAGCGGCGCGGGTGAATCGGATCGTAGCCGGGGATGTAGAACACCCGGCGCGTTTTCACCGTCTTTCCCTGCGCTTTGCTTACCATGCCCACCCTCTTCTTCGGCATAGTCTAGCCGTAATTCGGGGCGAGAATAAGGCTTAACCCACGGTTGCGAGGATCGGGAAGGTTTCGAGCAGCCAGAAGGAGAAAGCCGTGAAAGCACCGGTCAGCAAGGCCAGCCCGACGAGCACAAGAAGCCCGCCCATGATCCGCTCAATCAGCTTCATATGCGGCTTGATATGGTTCATCAGCGTCATTGCGCGGGTGATGAACATCGCGGCCAGCAGAAAGGGAATGCCCAGCCCTGCTGCATAGACGCCCAGCAAAAGCGTACCGCGAGAGACGGAAGCCTCGCTCGCCGCGAGCGACAGGATCGCGCCAAGCTGCGGGCCGATGCAGGGCGTCCAGCCAAAGGCGAAGGCCAGCCCCAGAACATAGGCGCCAAAGCTGGAACCGCCCTTGTCGCCCGCGTCCAACCGCGCCTCTTGGTCCAGAAAGGGAATCCGGAAAAGGCCGATAAAATGCAGGCCAAAGACGATGATCACCACGCCGGAAATCTTAGCGAAAAGCGCCTGATTCTGAAGAAAGAACATCCCAAAAGCTGAGGCGGTGAAGCCCAAGAGCACGAAGACGGTGCTTAGCCCCAGCACGAAGAACAGCGCTGCCACCACCGCCCGCCGCCGCGCGCTGGATTGGCTCGACATGTCATTGATCGACACGCCCCCCATATAGGCCAGATAGGGCGGCACGATGGGCAGCACGCAGGGCGACAGGAAACTGAAAATCCCGGCGACAAGGGCGATGGTCATGGCCGGCAGGATCCCGGCGTCGAGGAGGCTTATTTCAAACATGACCGACTCCTAGACCGACATGGCCCCGGCGTCACCTGTCATATTGTCACAAGATCGTGGACCTCGGGACCGGCTTGGCTTAACTGATCTTATGAAAATCGAAAAACTGGATGCCACGGGGCTTCTCTGTCCCCTGCCCGTGCTGAAAGCACGGAAACGTTTGGCCGCGCTGGCGCCGGGCGATCAGCTTCACATGACGGCGGATGACCCCGCCGCCGTGATCGATGTGCCGCATTTCTGTGCCGAGGCGGGCCATCAGCTGACCGAAACCCGGACCGAGGGCGCGGCAGAGCTTTACATCATCACCAAGGGCGGCTGAACGGGCGCGGTCGCGCCGTCTTTCTTACCCTATCGCCAAACTGAAAACGGCGGGCCTGAGAGCCCGCCGTTTCCTTTATCTAGAGCGCTTTAGCTGCCCAGCGACCACCAGCCGCGCCGTTTGGGCTTGGGCTTTTCGGCGGGCTGCTCTTCGACCTTTTCGGCCACTGGCTCAGGAGCGGTTTCGGCAGCGGGTGCCTCGGCCTCGACCGGCTGCGGCGCGGGGTCGGGCTGCGGCTCAGGCTGAGGCGCTTCCGCGACGGGCGTCGCCGTCTCCGGTGACGGGGCCGCGATGGGCGCTTCGCTCGGCAAGGCTTCGGCCATCGCATCGGGCGTGGCTTCGGCGACCGGCTCGACCGGCTTGGCCTTGGCGCGGCTGCGGCGCTTGGGCTTCGGCGCGGGTGCGGCCTCTTCCTCACTTGCCACGGCGTCTGCGCTCACGGTCTCTTCCGCCGCTTCGGTTGCGGGTTTCTTGGTCCGACGGCTGCGCTTGGCCTTGGGCTTGGGCGTCTCCTCCCCTTCGGCCTCTGCGCTGACCTTCGGCGCTTCGCCTTCTGCGGCGGCAAGGGCTTCGGGCGCGGGTTCCGCTTCGGGAGCGATTTCGGCCTTAGGCTTGCGCGAGCGGCTGCGGGATTTGGGCTTGGGTTTCTCCTCGGCAGCAGGCGCGGGTTCCGCTTCGGCTTGCGGGGCTTCCGCCTCTACCGGCGCGGTTTTCTCACCCTCGTCCGATTTCGCTTCGTCCTGCTGCTGAGCACCGTTTTGATCCTCTGCACCGTTCTGCTGATCGCCATTGCCATTGCGGCCACGGCCACCCCGGCTACGGCGACGACGGCGGCGGCGCTTGGATTTGCCCTCGCCCTCTTCACCATTGCCATTGCCATTGCCGTTACCGTTGTCGGAGGGGCTGGCGTCCTGTGCGGCGGGGGCCTCTTCGGCCTCGGCGGCGCTCTCATCCTCGTCGATTTGATCCATGAGGGAAGTATCGACCGAGACGACGTGATCCGAGACGGGCGGCACGGTGCGGGTGGCCGTCTTGAACTTCTCGATGTGGAAGTCGGGGCTCACCAGCGACGGATCGCCTTCGATCCGCACGGACATGCCATAGCGCATTTCGATATGGGCGATATGCTCGCGCTTTTGGTTCATCAGGAAGTTGGCGATGCCCACGGGGGCGCGTACCAATACCTCGCGGGAGCGGCGGCGGGTGCCTTCTTCCTCGATCTGGCGGATAATCGACAGGGCGAGGTTATCGTCCGAGCGCACGAGGCCGGTGCCGTGGCAGGCGTGGCAAGGCTGGGTCGTCGCCTCGATCATGCCGGGGCGCAGGCGCTGGCGCGACATTTCCATCAGGCCAAAGCCCGAGATGCGGCCCACTTGAATGCGCGCGCGGTCGGTCTTGAGCCGATCCTTCATGCGCTTTTCGACGGCGGCGTTGTTCTTGCGCTCGTCCATATCGATGAAGTCAATCACGATGAGCCCGGCAAGGTCACGCAGACGCAGCTGGCGGGCGACCTCATCGGCGGCTTCAAGGTTGGTCTTGAGCGCGGTCTGTTCGATCGAGCCTTCTTTGGTGGCCCGGCCCGAGTTCACGTCGATCGCCACCAGCGCTTCGGTCACGCCGATCACGATATAGCCGCCCGAGGGCAGTTGCACCGTGGGGTTGAACATGCCCGAAAGGTAGCTCTCGACTTGGTACCGGGCAAACAGCGGCAGGCTCTCGTTGTAGAGCTTCACGTTCTTCGCGTGGGACGGCATGATCATCTTCATGAAGTCCTTGGCGATGCGGTAGCCGCGCTCGCCCTCAACATGAATCTCGTCGATCTCGCGGTTGTAGAGGTCGCGGATCGAGCGTTTGATCAGATCGCCTTCCTCGTAGATCTTGGCAGGCGCGATGGACTTCAACGTCAGCTCGCGGATCTGCTCCCAGAGGCGCTGGAGGTATTCGTAATCGCGCTTGATCTCGGCCTTTGTGCGTTTCGCCCCGGCGGTGCGCACGATGAGGCCGGCACCTTTCGGCACCTCGATCTCGGTCGCGATCTCTTTCAGCTTCTTGCGGTCGGCGGCATTGGTGATCTTGCGGCTGATGCCGCCACCGCGGGCGGTGTTGGGCATCAGCACGCAGTAGCGGCCCGCGAGGCTGAGATAGGTGGTCAGCGCCGCACCCTTGTTGCCGCGCTCTTCCTTGACGACCTGCACCAACAGGATCTGGCGGACCTTGATGACTTCTTGAATCTTGTAGCGGCGCGGGCGCGGTTTGCGCACGGGGCGGATGTCTTCGCTGTCGTCTTCATCGGCGACGGATTCGATGGAATCGTCCTTCGCCGTGGCATCGCTGCCTTTGTCCTCGCCATCGGCGTCTTCACCGTCGGCCTGCGCGTCATCCTTGGTGTCGACATCCTCGACCTTTGCCGCGTCATCCGCCGTGGCGGGAGCCGCGTCCTCGGCCTTGGCGACATCGCCCTCCGCCGCATCATTCTCGGGCTCTTCGACCGGCGTTTCCGCGACCCGCTCCATGGGCGAGCTGCCCTCTTCGCTGTCGAGATCGACGGTTTCCATGCCCGCGATCTGATCGCTGTTGTCCTCGGCGACCTCGGCGGTGGCTACGGCATCATCGCTGTTGGTCTCGGCCGCTTGGCTCTTCGACCGGCTGCGCGACCGCGAGCGGGTCCGCTTGGGTTTTTCTTCCTCGTCATCCTTGGCGGCCTGCGCTTCGGCATAGGCGCGCTCTTCTTCCAGCAGCGCCTGACGGTCGGCCACGGGAATCTGGTAATAATCGGGGTGAATTTCCGAGAAAGCGAGGAAACCGTGACGGTTGCCGCCATAGTCGACAAAGGCCGCCTGAAGCGACGGTTCGACCCGTGTAACCTTGGCTAGATAGATATTGCCAGCAAGCTGGCGTTTGTTTTCCGATTCAAAATCGAATTCTTCGACCTTGTTTCCGTCCACGACCACGACCCGAGTTTCCTCGGCGTGGGTGGCATCGATAAGCATTTTCTTAGACATAGATCCATTATGCACAGCACCCGCGCACAAAAGGCCCCTGGCGGGGCTTCGGGCTGGGAGGTGTGACTTGTCAGGGCGATGGAGGACGCGGCAACAGCAGGGCCACGAATGGCCCCCGACTGTCTGCTCTGAGCATCTGCGCGCGTCATCGCGGTTCTTCTCCGATGCGAGGGCTCTGCGGCCTCTCCCATCCATTAATTAGCTGTGCTTCGGTCGGGCTAACCCTCGCGAATATCAGCGGTTCTTCGGCCGTTTCCGGCCCAATCGGTCTGCTGGCCCCCCGGTGTCGGGCTGGCACGGCAGCGAAACTGTCAAAAGTCACCATACGCCAGTCGGGCGTTACAGGACTTATCCGGCTAGTTAAGGGCTTTAAGGGGTGAAACACAATGGTCAATCGAATGAGCAACAGTCAAATGCGCTTTATCCCCGGTCGGTTGACAAGGCGCATGGGCTTGGAAACATTCAGACTGTCGCAGCGGCTGTCGCCGGTCGACACCATAGAATTGCCTTGCCGCCGATGCGGCCCAGAGTTTCAAAGGACCGCTTTCATGCCTAAATTTCTGCGCCCCGCGCTTTGCCTGACCCTTCTGGGCCTCGCCGCCTGTGATGAGATCGCCGTGGCCGACGACCCCGCAGCGCTGGCGGAATTGCGCGGGCAGAAAAGCTGTATCTCTGCGGTGGCCCAGCAAACCGGAGCGGCGGGGGTTGCGATCAATACCACCCGTCCGGTCGTTGAGCTTTACCGCCATATCGTAGATGTGCCCGGCGCGGCGAGCTGGTCTTGCATCACCGATCCGAATGGCAAAGCGGTCGAGATCGCAGAGCAGCGGAACGGTTAAGCCGCGCTGCTTGTGGGGCGCGGTCAGAGGTAATCTGACCGCTGCAACCCGTATTTCGCCATCTTCTCGTTCAAGGTCCGGCGCGGCAGGCAAAGCTCGTCCATGACGCTGGCGATCGAGCCCTTGTGGCGGCGCATCGTGTTGTCGATCAACATACGCTCAAAGGCTTCGACATATTCCTTCAGCGGCTTGCCCTCGGTGGTCATCACTGGCTGCATTTCGTCATGGTCACTCATCAACAGCGAGGCAATGGTGCCCGAGCCGCGGCGCGATTGCAGCACGGCGCGTTCGGCGACGTTGATGAGTTGCCGCACGTTGCCGGGCCAAGGCGCCTGCAACAGCTGTGCCGCCTCTTGCGCGCTGACCTGAGGCGCCTCGCAACCGTATTCATCCGCGAATTGATCGCTCAACCGGGTGAAGAGCGTCAGAATATCCTCGCCCCGCTGGCGCAATGGGGGCACGGTGATGCGCAGCGCCGCCAGACGGTAAAACAGGTCCGAGCGCAGCGCGTCTTCCGAGGTGCGCCCTGCCTCTTGCAGGTTCGAGATGGCGACGATCCGCGTCTCCGCCGGGGTGCCCTGCTCGTTGATCGCGCTCAGCAGCCGGGCTTGGAGTTGCTCGGACAGCGCTTCAATATCCTCCAAAACCAAAGTGCCGCCACGGGCTTCTTCGATGGCGGGCAGTTGCGCGTCTTCGGGCTGCATCGGGCCGAAAAGCCGTTTGGCCAGCGCTTCTTCCTCCAAGGCACCGCAGGAAACGAGCACGAATTTCTTGCCCGCACGCGAGCCTACGGCGTGCAGCGCATGGGCGACCAAAGTCTTGCCCGTCCCGGTCTCCCCGTCGATCAGCACATGCCCATCGGCCTGCCCCAGATCGAGAATATCCTCGCGCAGGCGCTCCATCACCGGGGATTGCCCGATCAGCTTTTTCATCAACTGGCCGCCGTCTGACAGTTCACGCCGCAGGGCGCGGTTGTCCATCACCAGCCGCCGCGCGTTGGTGGCTTTCTTCGCCAACTCGCTCATCCGGTCGGGGTTGAAGGGCTTCTCGAGGAAATCAAACGCGCCCACCCGCATCGCCTCAACCGCCATCGGCACATCGCCATGGCCGGTGATCATGATGACCGGAAGGGCCGAGTCGCTGCCCATGAGTTTTTTCAGAAATTGCATCCCGTCCATGCCCGGCATCTTGATGTCGGAAATGACGATGCCCGGATAATCGGGCCCCAATGTCTTGAGCGCGTCCTCGGCGCTGCCGAAAGTTTCCGTGTCATAGCCCGAAAGGGCCAGCCACTGGCTGATCGACTGCCGCATGTCCTGTTCGTCATCTACAATCGCGATTTTCATTGCCTGAGCCATGCGTTCACTCCGCCGCTTCTATCTTCGTTTCATCTGCCAATATGGGCAGCTGCATTTCAAATACAGCGCCACCGTTCTGTCCGTTGCGCGCCGTCAGCCTCCCGCCGAGGTCGTTGACGATCCCCGATGAAATGGCAAGACCCAGCCCCACGCCATCGCCGGGCTGTTTGGTCGTGTAGAAAGGTTCGAACAGCGCGTCCAAGTCTTCGATCCCCGGGCCATTGTCGCGCACGGTCAATGTCGCCGTCTCCCCCGCTGATAGTATAATGTCCACCTGAGGGTTTCGTTCCGATTTTGTTGCGTCCAATGCGTTTCTTAACAGGTTTACCATAACTTGCTCGATCCGCATACGGTCTCCCATCACCATGACGGGATTATCGGGCAGAATCCGGCTGATCTGGACCTGTCGTTGGCGCAATTGCGGCTCCATCATCGACAGGGATGAGGCCAAGGCCGCGCCCATGTCGACCGGAGAGAAGGCTTCCTGCCCCTTGCGGGCATAGGATTTCAGCTGTCGGGTGATTGCACCCATCCGTTCGATCAGATCGTCGATGCGGCCAAAGGACGACAGCGCCTCATCCTGCCGGTTGCGGTTGAGCAACAACCGCGCGCCCGCCAAATAGGTCTTCATCGCGGCAAGCGGTTGGTTCAACTCATGGCTGACGGCGGCAGACATCTCGCCCAAGGCGGCGAGTTTCGATGACTGTTCAAGGGTCTGCTCGGCCACGGCGAGGGTCTGTTGCACGCGCTTTCGTTCGGCAATCTCACGTTGCAGGGCAAGGTTCAGCGCCCGCAGTTTTGCCGATTCCCGTTGGAAGATCGCCAACCGCCCCGCCGTGCGACGGCTGAGGAAGTAGAACGCCAAGGCCAGCAGGATCGCAAAACCCATGACCTCAAGCGCCAGCACGCCGTTCACCTTTTCACGCACGGAGGCATAGGTGGTGTAACTGCTCATCCGCCAGCCGCGGAACGGAATCCGGTTTTCCAGACGCATCACCGCTTCGCCCTGCAAATAGGCATCGGGCGGCAGCGCGGTCCAATCGGTGGTGGCTTGGATGGCGCGCTCAATGGCGCTTTGCGGCGTGTGGTTGGCTAGGGCTTCGGGTTCGGTCAGCCCGCGCCAGCGCGGCTCAGTGGCGAGGATGATCTGGCCGGTGCTGTCCATGACAATCACCGCATCGGAAATCCCGGCCCATGCGCGCTCGAACTTCTGCAAGTCGACCTCGACCGCGATCACCCCCAGCGTCGTGCCGCCCGACTGCATCCGCCGCGAATAGAGGAAACGATAGCCGCCCTGCTCACGCTCAATCGTCGAAAAGATCGTTGCGTTGGAGCGGATGGCGTCGACGAAATATGGCTCGGATTTGTGTGCAGAGCCTAAACGGTTGCGGTCGGTCGCCGCCACCGTGCGTCCGTCGATGTCATAAAGCATCAAAGAGGCCGCGCCGATCTCTTCGACGAAGGAGATAAGCCGTTGCGTCGACAGGGAATAATCCGCCGTTTGCAGCGCCCCGATCAAGGTGGGGTCGCGGGCCAAAAGCTGCGGGACGATGGCATTCTGGCGCAGTTCCGCCAGCAGGTTGCCGCTATAAAGCGCGATGCGCAGTTCGGCGCGGTTGCGGGTGCTCTCGGTAAAACGGTCGGTCAGCAGTTTGTTGGTGATCGAAATCGTCACCACGGCGAGGATCATCAGCGACGCGATGGCGAACCGCACCCGCCAGGATACGGCCATGCTATTGCCTTCGGAACCGGATGTATCACTCATCGCGGCAACCTACGCGCTCCGCGCGCCGCACTCAAGTCAGGCGGTTTGCAAAGCACCGGTCAATGCGCGGAAGAGCGCCGCCCCATCCGTATTGCCATGCGCCGCTTCCGCCGCCCGCTCAGGGTGCGGCATCATGCCCAGCACGCGGCGGTTCTCCGACAGGATGCCCGCGATGTCATCGCGCGCGCCATTCGGATTCTCGGCATAGCTAAAGGCCACGCGATCTTCGCCACGCAGTTTCGCAATCGTCTCGTCATCCGCGAAATAGTTGCCGTCGTGGTGGGCGATCGGAATGTCGATGACCTGACCGGCTGTGTAGCCAGAGGTGTAATCGCTCGCTGTAGTCTCGACCTTCAGACCAACGGTTTTGCAGATGTATTTCAATCCCGCATTGCGCAGCAGTGCGCCGGGCAGAAGACCGGTTTCGGTCAGCACCTGAAAACCGTTGCAGATGCCCAGCACATAGCCGCCCCGTTCCGCATGGGCCGCCACTGTGCGGCAGATCGGCGAATTCGCGGCGATGGCCCCGCAGCGCAGGTAATCCCCATAGGAGAACCCGCCGGGAATGCCTACCATATCAACGCCTTGCGGCAGTTCGCTGTCCTTGTGCCAGACCATGGAAACCTTGGCGCCCGCGGCTTTGAAAGCCACGGCAAGGTCGCGGTCGCAATTGGACCCGGGAAAGACAACTACCGCTGCGTGCATCAGGCCAGCTCCACCGAATAGGATTCGATCACCGTATTGGCCAAGAGCTTTTCGCACATGGCGTTCACATCGGCCTCGGAGGTGCCTTCGGCGAGGTCAAGTTCGATCACCTTGCCCTGACGCACACCGTTCACCCCGTCAAAGCCCAAGGCTCCGAGCGCGTGGCGAACCGCTTCGCCCTGAGGGTCGAGCACCCCGTTCTTCAGCATCACATGCACCCGTGCTTTCATGGCGCGACACCCCTTTGTAACATCTGCAAATTAAACGGCGAAGCCGCGTTAGTTGATCAGCGTCGGCTTGGTCACCGGCGCATTGTTCTTGGGCATGACGCCAAGGCGTTTGGCCACTTCGGTATAGGCATCGGTGAGCGAACCCAGATCGCGGCGGAACACGTCTTTATCGAGCTTCTGACCCGTTTCGATGTCCCACAGGCGGCAGCTGTCGGGGCTGATCTCATCGGCAACGATCAGACGCTGGAAATCACCATCGTAAACGCGGCCAATCTCGATCTTGAAGTCCACCAGCTTGATGCCCACGGCCATCATCACGCCCGACATGAAGTCATTGACCCGCAACGCAAGGCTCAGGATATCGTCCATGTCTTGCTGGCTGGCCCAACCGAATGCAGCGATATGCTCTTCTGTCACCAGCGGATCGCCGAGCGAGTCGTCCTTGTAGCAATATTCGACAATCGGACGCGGCAATTGCGTGCCCTCTTCGATGCCTAGGCGCTTGGACATGGAACCGGCGGCATAGTTGCGCACGATCACTTCCAGCGGAATGATCTCAACCTGCCGCACGAGCTGTTCGCGCATGTTCAGGCGTTTGATGAAATGCGTCGGCACGCCGATGCTGTTCAGGCCAGTCATAAAGAACTCGGACAGGCGGTTGTTCAACACGCCCTTGCCTTCGATCGTGGCTTTCTTCTCGGCATTAAAGGCCGTGGCATCGTCTTTGAAATATTGAACGATCGTACCGGGCTCGGGACCTTCATAGAGGATCTTTGCCTTGCCTTCGTAGATCTTGTTGCGCCGGGCCATGGGCATCCTTTCCAACAGGGGGCCGGGAACATCCCCGCCGCTTGCGCTTCTCTTAGTGCAAGCACCCCGCTGCTGCAAGCATGGCCCGCCACCTTTGCCCCACCACTTGCGAGAACGGGCCTGCGTTCGCATATCGAAAGGGTAACCGCAGCAATCGGAGACCGGCCATGAGCAACTTTGACGACCGTGCAAATGCCTTTGAAAGCAAGTTCGCCCACGATGCGGACATGCAATTCCGCGCCGAGGCGCGGCGCAACAAGCTTCTGGGCCTCTGGGCTGCTGAACTTTTGGGCAAATCCGGCAGCGATGCCGAGGACTATGCCAAAGAGGTCGTGAAATCCGATTTCGAAGAGGCGGGCGACGAAGACGTTTATCGCAAAGTCTCGGGCGATCTGGGCGACCGCGCGGATGAGGCGACGATCCGCGGGAAGATGCAAAGCCTGATGGCCGAGGCCAAGGCGCAACTGCTGAGCGAAACCAGCTGATACCCTGCGCCCCGGTCTCGGCGCCGGGGCGCAGCCTTCCCGCCTGCCCTCATAATGAAGATGAATATTATGAGATTGCCCCCAAGTGGCCAGCGTGACATCAGGCGAAATTCCCAGACCCAACAGGAGCCCCCATGAGCAACGCATTCACCGATCTTCTCGCTGAAAAGGGCACATTGCTCGCCGATGGGGCCACGGGCACCAATCTGTTCAACATGGGGCTGATGTCGGGCGACGCGCCCGAATTGTGGAACACCGACGAGCCCGCAAAGATCACCAAACTTTACCGTTTTGCGGTGGATTCGGGCAGCGATCTGTTCCTGACCAATTCCTTCGGCGCCAATGCCGCCCGCCTCAAACTGCACGACGCGCAGAACCGCGTGCACGAGTTGAGCCGCGTCTCCGCCGAACTGGCGCGCGAGGTGGCCGATACCGCCGAGCGTAAGGTGATCGTTGCAGGTTCCGTCGGCCCCACGGGTGAGATCATGGAGCCTGTGGGCACCCTGTCCCACTCCCTCGCCGTTGAGATGTTCCACGAGACCGCCGATGGGCTCAAGGCAGGTGGTGCCGACATCGGCTGGCTGGAGACGATCAGCGCCCCCGAAGAATACCGCGCCGCTGCTGAGGGCTTTCAGCTTGCCGGTCTGCCGTGGTGTGGCACGATGAGCTTTGACACCGCGGGCCGCACGATGATGGGGCTGACTTCTGAAGGGATGGTCGACTTGGTGCATGGGCTCGACAACATGCCGCTGGCCTATGGGGCCAACTGCGGCACCGGCGCCTCTGACTTGCTGCGCACCGTGCTTGGCTTTGCCGCGAAGAACGGCACGCTGCCGATCATCTCGAAAGGCAACGCAGGCATTCCGAAATACGTCGAAGGCCACATCCACTATGACGGCACGCCCGAGTTGATGGCGCGCTACGCGGTGATGGCCCGCAACGCAGGGGCGAGCATCATCGGCGGCTGCTGCGGCACCCTGCCCGAGCATCTGGTCGCCATGCGCGAGGCGCTCGATAGCACCGAAAAAGGCCCGGCCCCGACGCTGGAGCAGATCCGCGAAGAGATCGGTGATTTCTCTTCCGAAAGCGATGGCACCGATGGCCAAGGCCCGACGCGCGCGCCGCGCCGCGGGCGCCGCCGGGGCTGAGGCTCAGAACAAGCTCAATTGATCGCCCCTTTCGGAGGGCGGTCGAAACAGATCGCAGCGCAGCGGCACGCCAGAACGGGCCAACCCCAGACGCTTCACCGCCAGATCAAAGCGTCGCGCCACCATCTGCGCATATGGCCCCTCGCCCCGCATCCGCTTGTGCCAGCCCGCGTCATATTCCTTGCCCCCATGCATATCGCGCAAGCGCGCCATGATCCGCTCGGCCCGATCGGGGTAATGGGTGGCGAGCCACTCTTGCACCAGCGGCGACACCTCTCGCGGCAGGCGCAGCATGATCCAGCTTGCATGCCCCGCGCCGGCATCGCGCCCCGCGGTCAGGATCGCCTCCAACTCCGGGTCGGTCAGCGCCGGGATCATCGGCGATGCCATGATCCGTACCGGAATTCCTGCTTCCGACAGTTTTCGGATTACCTGCAACCGCCGCTGCGGCGCGGGCGCACGTGGCTCCATCAACCGGCTCAGCTTTGCGTCCAGCGTGGTCACCGAAATGCCGACCGCCGCCAATCCGCGCCCTGCCATGTCGCCCAAGATGTCGATGTCGCGTTCGATCAGGCTGCCCTTTGTGACGATCGCCACCGGGTGATTGAACGCGGATAATACCTCAAGACATTCTCGCATGATGCCATGGGTCTTTTCGATCGGTTGATAGGGATCGGTGTTTGTGCCGATGGCGATGGGCGCGACTTGATAGCGCTTCGACCGCAGCTCCCGCGCCAGAACGTCCGGCGCTTCGGGGCGGGCGATCAACTGGGTTTCGAAATCCAAGCCCGGCGATAGGCCGAGGTAGGCATGGCTGGGCCGCGCGAAACAGTAAACACAGCCATGTTCGCAGCCGCGATAGGGGTTGATCGACCGATCAAAAGGTAAATCCGGCGAGCGGATATAGGTGATCACCCGGCGCGGCACCTCGATACTGGTCTGGGTGCGCAGTACCGGAAGCACCTCGTCACGCGCCCAACCGTCGTCTTCGGCGACGCGGGTATGACGCTCAAACCGGCCCGCATCATTGCTGCCTGCCGCGCGGCCAAGCACGCGGAATCGCTGGTCTTCCCTATCCATGAAAGAAGGTTAGAACATTGCGCGAACATCGGCAAGTAACCTCGTGCAAACCCTTGTCCTTACACCGCAAAAAGCAGTAGTTTGCCCCCAAGGCGTCGCGCAAGGCGCGGCCGATGTCGCAAACCGCGACCCCGGCGCTAACATTCCGTGAGACAAGGGCTCAAGTGTCATGCACCTGCACGCCCAGCAGAAGGAAACACCATGTCGGAAGAAGACGATATCATCCTGGCCGAGTTGGACGACGAAGAACTGGTCCAGCAGATGTTCGATGACCTCTATGACGGTCTCAAGGAAGAGATCGAAGAAGGGGTGCAAATCCTGCTCGACCGCGGGTGGGAACCCTATGAGATCCTGACCAAAGCGCTTGTCGGCGGGATGACCATCGTCGGCGCCGATTTCCGCGACGGGATCCTCTTCGTGCCCGAAGTGCTGCTGGCTGCCAATGCGATGAAGGGCGGCATGGCCATCCTCAAGCCGCTGCTTGCGGAAACCGGCGCGCCGCGTGTCGGTAAGATGGTGATCGGCACCGTCAAAGGCGACATTCACGACATCGGCAAGAACCTCGTCGGCATGATGATGGAAGGCGCGGGTTTCGAGGTTGTCGATCTGGGCATCAACAACGCGGTCGAAGCCTATCTCGAAGCGCTCGAAGCGGAAAAGGCCGATATCCTTGGCATGTCGGCTCTGCTGACCACGACCATGCCCTATATGAAAGTGGTGATCGACACGCTGGTCGAACAGGGCAAGCGCGATGACTATATCGTGCTGGTCGGGGGTGCGCCGCTGAACGAGGAATTCGGCAAGGCCATCGGTGCCGATGCCTATTGCCGGGATGCCGCCGTGGCGGTGGAGACGGCGAAAGACTGGATGGGCCGTCGACATAATTCGGCCAACGCCTGACCGCCTCGCCCCTGCCCGCTTGGCTTGGGGCGCGGTGACATGCGATGGTATCGGCATGAATGACACCCCGCTGCCAGATGACCGGACCCTGACCCAAGACGGGCTCGCGCCCACCCGCGCGGGCCGTATCTTGCTGATCGCCTGCGGGGCGCTGGCGCGTGAGATTTTGGACCTGAAAGCCGCCAATGGTTGGACCCATCTGGATCTGACCTGCCTGCCCGCGAAATATCACCTCTACCCGGAAAAGATCACGCAGGCGGTGCGTGATACGGTCGCCAAGCACCGTGCGGATTACGACGATTTCTTTGTCGTCTACGCCGATTGCGGCACGGGCGGCGGGCTGGAACGTGCCTGCGCCGAACTCGGCGTGCAAATGGTCGCCGGGCCGCATTGCTACAGTTTTTTTCAGGGCAACGAGAGTTTCGCCAAAACCTCAGAGGATGAGATTACCACCTTCTACCTCACCGATTTTCTGGTGCGGCAGTTTGAGGCTTTCATCATCAAGCCTATGGGCCTCGACCGGCACCCGGAACTGCGCGACATGTATTTCGGCAATTACGAGAAATTGGTCTATCAAGCGCAGACTGACGACCCGGCGCTGACCGAAAAGGCCCAAGACTGCGCCGCGCGGCTCGGCCTTGCCTTCGAGCGGCGCTTCACGGGCTACGGGGATTTGGAGAGCGCGTTGCGCGCCCTCTGAGCGTTACGCTTCCTGCGCTGCCGTCTCGCGCACCCGCTCGATCATCGCGCGCAACCCGTTCGAGCGCTGCGCCGAGAGGTGGTCGTTTAACCCCAGCCGCGCCAGTTCCGCCTTGGCGTCGACGCCGCCCACTTCGGCAGGCGTCAAGCCGTTGTAAAGGTTGCGCAAAACCGCGATCAGCCCCGAGACGATCATCGCGTCGCTTGCCCCGTCAAAATGCAGCTTGCCGCCGTCAAACTGTGCATGAAGCCAAACCTGAGAGGCGCAGCCGTCGACCTTGGTCGCAGGGACGCGCAGCGGCTCGGGCAGCGGCTCCATCGCTTTGCCAAGGTCGATCACATGGCGATAGCGGTCTTCCCAATCGTCCAGAAACTCGAAATCCTCGACCAGTTCTTCAAAGGCGGGCGTGGCCATCTGTGCACTCTCTTCGGGTGAATTCCATTGCCTGACAGGTAGGATGCCCATGGGCAAAGGTCCACCCCCTTCCCAAGGCTGGCGGGATGGGGTAGCACAAGGCAAGTAAACTTAACGGCGGTTCCCATGCGCAAGACAATCCTCGCTCTTTTGGCTTCGACCCTTTTGGTATCCGCCTGCGGCACGGTCCGTGACAGCCGCATCAATCCGCTGAATTGGTTCGGGCCCGCCCGTTCGGTTGAGACCGCCCCGGCGGAGAGCACGAACCCCCTGATCCCGCAGCGCAGCGGGCTGTTCGCGCGGCGCGCGGTTGAGGTCGACACCTATGAGGGGCGCCCCTTTGAGCAGATCACCGATCTGACCATTGAGCCGGTGCCGGGCGGTGCGATTCTGCGCGCCACCGGGCTGGCGGCACGCCAAGGCATCTACAAAGTGCGCCTGACCCCCGCGACGCCGGATGAGACGCCCGTCGACGGTGTTTTGACCTATCGTTTGGAAGGGGTCCGGCCCGATAAGGCCACCCCGCAAGGCAGCCGCCCCACCCGCGAAGTGATTGCCGGGCGTCGCCTGACCGATCAGATGCTGGCCGGGGTGCGTGAGATTCGCGTCAAAGGGCAGCTAAACGCGCTGGTCTCTCGCCGCTAAGACGCCGCCTGCCCTCTATTGAGAAAGAGCCGCCCCTGATCGGGCGGCTCTTTTCGTTTCAGACTTTGACGGCCTTCACGTCATTTCCGTCAGCGGCCAAGGCGATCTTGCCCTCGCAGAGCAGCAGCGCATCGGCGCCAAAGACCTCATGCCGCCAGCCGCGCAGCGCCTGCACGTCACGCTCCCCCGCCGAGAGCATGTCGAGATCGCTGGCCGAGGCGATGAGCTTGGCCGCGACGCCTGCGCTTTCGGTTTTGGCCTTGAGCAGCACGCGCAGCAGATCGGCCAGCGCCGGGTTCACCTGCAACTTGTCGCGCTTGCGGTCGGGCTGGGGCATGTCGGCAGGCTTGCAGGCCACACCTGCGGCCACGGCTTTCAGAATGCCTTCGGCGATTTCGCCCTTGCGGGCCTCGCGCAGCAGCAGCCGGGCGCGGTTCAACTCTTCGCCATTCGAGGGCTTGAGGCTCGCCAATTCGACCAGCGCGTCATCCTTGAACACCCGGTTGCGCGGGATGTTGCGGTTGCGGGCGTAATCCTCGCGGAAGGCCGCCAACTCGCGGACTATCGCCAGAAACTTTGGCGAATTGGTCCGGGTCTTGACCCGTTTCCAAGCGTCCTGCGGTTGGGTGACATAGGTGTCGGGGCTGAGCAGCGTCTCAAGCTCTTCGGCCACCCACCGCGCCCGTCCGGTCTGTTCAAGCTTGCGGGCCAGAAATTCGTAGATTTGGCGCAGATGGGTCACGTCGGCCAGCGCATAGGTCTTCTGCGCCTCGGTCAGCGGGCGGCGCGACCAATCGGTAAAACGCGAGGTTTTGTCGAGCGACTGATGCGCGATCTTGCGCACCAAAGTCTCATAACCCACCTGTTCCCCAAAGCCGCAGACCATCGCAGCGACCTGCGTGTCGAACAGCGGCTTGGGAAAGACCTTGGCATCGACATAGAAGATCTCAAGATCCTGCCGCGCGGCGTGGAAGACCTTGACCACCGAGGTGTCGCGGAACAGATCGTATAGCGGCTCAAGCGAGATGCCATCGGCCAAGGGGTCGACCAACACGGCGTTGCTGTCATCGGTGCCGGGCATGGCAAGCTGAACAAGGCAGAGTTTGGAATAATAGGTCCGCTCACGCAGGAATTCCGTGTCGACGGTCACGTAATCATGGCGCGCAGCCTCTTCACAGAATTGCGCGAGGTCGGCGGTCGTGGTGATGGTTTTCATATATGCTCTTTGACATGTTGCACGCCCGGTCATCGGGCTTTGCCAAAGAGGTACATCACGCGGGCGGGTTTGACCAGCGTCAGCCCGTGAGCAGGACCGGCTCCCGCTCACCGGCGGCGAAACGGCGCAGCACGGCGGGGTAAAGGCGGTGTTCCTGCACCAACACCCGCTCGGCCAAACTCTCGGCCGTGTCGCCGGGCAGGACGGGGATGCGCGCCTGACCGAGGATCGGACCGTCATCGAGTGCGGCGGTCACCTCATGCACGGTGCAGCCATGTTCGGTATCGCTAGCCTCCAGCGCGCGGGCATGGGTGTGCAGGCCGCGGTATTTCGGCAATAGCGAGGGGTGGATGTTGATCATCCGCCCCGCCCAAGCATCGGTGAACCCTTCGGTCAATTTACGCATGAAACCGGCAAGGCAGATGATGTCGGGTGCATGGGCCTCAAGCGCGGCACTTAGCGCCGCCTCAAAGGCCGGGCGGTCCTTGCCGAAAGGGCGGTGATCGACCACTTCGGTCGCGATCCCCTGCCCCTGCGCCCAAGCGATCCCGCCCGCATCCGCGTTGTTCGAAAGCACCAGACAGGGGCGGCCCGCATGGTTGCCGGTCATATCCTCGACCAGCGCCCGCATGTTGGAGCCGCCACCCGAGACGAAAATCGCAACCCGCTTGGTCAAAGCAGCGCGCCGGAATAGGTGACGCCATTGCCGGTGGTGATGCGCCCGATCTCGATGGCGGCATGGCCATCCTCGGCAAAGGCGGCTTTGGCGGCTTCGACTTTATCGGCGGAAACCACGGCCACCATGCCAATCCCGGCGTTGAAGGTCTTGAGTAACTCGGCCTCGGCCATGCCGCCTTGGGCAGCCAGCCATTTGAAGACCGGCGGCAACTCCCATGCATTGAGGTCGATCTCAGCGGCGAGCCCTACGGGCAGCACGCGCGGCAGGTTCTCGGTCAGGCCACCGCCGGTGATATGCGCCAGAGCCGAGACGGCATCCGCGCGCAGAGCCGCCACAGCGCCTTTGACGTAGAGTTTCGTGGGTGTGAGCAGCGCATTGCCCAGATCACCTTCGCCCCATGGGCAATCGTCGCCCCAGCCCAAACCGCTACGCTCGACAATCTTCCGCACAAGGCTGTAGCCGTTGGAATGCACCCCGTCGCTCGGCAGACCCAAGAGCACGTCGCCCTCTTTCACGTCGCGCGGCAGTTCCGTCCCCCGCTCCATCGCGCCGACCGAGAAACCAGCGAGGTCGAAGTCGCCCGCGTGATACATGCCCGGCATTTCAGCCGTCTCGCCCCCGATCAAGGCACAACCGGAATCGGCGCAGCCCTTGGCGATGCCTTCGATAATCCGCGCGGCACTGTCGAGTTCGAGTTTGCCGGTGGCGAAATAGTCGAGGAAGAAGAGCGGCTCGGCCCCCTGACAGACCAGATCGTTGACACACATGGCGACCAGATCGATGCCGATACTGTCGACATTGCCCGTATCAATCGCGATGCGCAGCTTGGTGCCCACGCCATCGGTCGCCGCGACCAGCACCGGATCGGTGAAGCCTGCGCCCTTAAGATCGAACAGCGCGCCAAAGCCGCCTAGGCCGGACATGACACCGGGCCGCGCGGTGGATTTCGCCGCCGGTTTGATCCGCTCTACAAGCGCATTGCCTGCGTCAATATCCACGCCTGCTTCGGCATAGGTGATTCCGTTGTCGGATTTCGTCATGGTCATGGCCCCCGGCGCGCATTTTCCCTTGCGCGCGGAGTTAGAGTATTGCGCGGCCCACTGCAATCATTTGGTGCAGCTAATGTCTTGACGCTCGGCCTGCGGCGTCATACCCAAACGCCCATGGCGGGCCTGTAGCTCAATTGGTTAGAGCAGAGCGCTCATAACGCTTTGGTTGCGGGTTCAAGTCCTGCCGGGCCTACCATACTTCCGCCCCCGCCTTTTGTGGCCTTCACCGTTTGGCGCTGACGTGCCAGTTCACCTGCATCTCGACCACCGTCTCACCCGCCTCATTCTGGATGTCGACCGCCACGTCAAAGGCGACTTTTCCGTCTTCTTGCAGCGCGCTCAGCAGGTCGGCCCCGGGGCGCGAGGTTTTGGCATGGGCGGTTAGCGTGCCTTCGGCGATCTTTTTAAAGGTGATCTGCCCCATGGCCGCCACGGGGCGCATGTCCATGATCACCGGCGCGATGGCCCCGGCCATGGCAGCCCCCGATGCGGCTTCGCCCAGCGTGAACATCGCGCCCGCATGCTGCGTGCCGATGTGGTTCGAGGTTTCATGCCGCTGCACCAATTCGGCGCTGGCGGTGCCGTCTCCGATCTCAAGCAGTTTCACCCCGACATGGGCGGCAAAGGGCACGGCCGTGTCGAGATGGGCTTTGATCATGTCATAGGGGGTCATCGCTGCGCTCCGTATTAAGGTCACCTCACTGTGGCAAAGCCCGGCCCGCGGCACAATCATGCCGCCGGGTCACCGCGCGATGACGATATCGGCGCGCAGCCCGCCGAGCCGCTCCGATTCCCCAAGCCGCAGCACCCCGCCATGGGCGCGCGCGATGTCGGAGGCGATGGCAAGGCCAAGGCCCACGCCGCCGCCTTTGTCTTGGTTGCGCGCAGGATCAAGCCGCGAGAACGGCCGCGTCGCCTCGTCGCGTCGCTCTTCCGGGATGCCGGGGCCGTCGTCTTCGACCCGGATGCGCAGGGTGCGGTCGCTTAGCATGACCGAGACTTCGGCCTGCGAGCCATAGCGCACGGCGTTGGAGATCAGGTTGTCCACCGCCCGGCGCATCGCGACCCTGCGCAGTTTCACGATCCCCTCGCCCGCGCCCTCGGGCGGCAGCAGCGTGACCCTGCGCCCGGCCCGCTGCGCGTCTTCGACGATGGCGCTGACGAACCCATGCGGGGCCAGCTCTTCGGGCTCACCCTCGGCGGCGCCCTTGGCGAAGTTCAAGAATTCGTCCAGCATCCGTTGCATATCATCGACATCGGCCAGCAGCGGGGCTGCGTCCTCTTCGTCGATCATCGACAGGCCAAGGCGCATGCGGGTCAGCGGTGTGCGCAGGTCGTGGCTCACGCCCGAGAGCATCAGCGTGCGCTGCTCAATCTGCCGCTCGATCCGGGCGCGCATGTCGACAAAGGCATTGCCCGCCGCGCGGACTTCGATGGCGCCGGTGGGGGTATAGGGCTCATGCCGCCCCCGGCCAAAGGCCTCCGCCGCGCGGGCCAGACGTTTGATCGGGCGCAGCTGATTGCGCAGATAGATCGTTGCGATATAGCTCAAAAGCACGCCGAAAAACACGGTGTAGACGAAAAGCTGATGCGGGTTCGAGGCCGAGATGCGCCGCCGCTCGAACTGGATGCGCAGCGGCCCATGCACGCTTTCGATATAGAGCACGACGAAATCGTCATCGCTGAGGTCCACCGCTTCGATCCCGTCCATCTTGCTGCGTAGCCGGGGAATGAGGACGCGGCCCGAGTAATCGTACCACAGCATGCTGTCTTCTTCGGGCAGCGGACGGTTGGCGGGGGTCACCACGAAATCAAGCGGACCCGCCCGCGCCTCAACCGCCGTGGGCACGGATTGCGCATCGGGGGCCGTGCCGACCGCCAGCATGACCAGTTCCAGTTCCCGCAGGACCGTATCGGTCATCTGGCCGGTGACACCTTCGAAATGCCTCTGCGCAAAGATCACCACGACGACCAACTGCAAAAACACCACTGGTAACAGCAGGATCAGCGCGGCGCGTCCATAGATGCCGCGCGGCACATATCGTTTGAGCCAGGCAAAATTCATGGCTAGACCTTAGCCAGCCCCCTGCCCCAGCGAAAGGTGAAACCATGCTGCCGCCCGACAACTTCGACCCCGAGATTGGCCTTGCCGAAACCTTGGAACCCGGGCTGCGGCGGATCGTGGCGCCCAACCCCTCACCGATGACCTATCGCGGCACCAATACCTATCTCTTGGGTGAGACCGATGTGGCGGTGATCGACCCCGGCCCCGAGAGCCCCGCACATCTTGAGGCGATCCTCGCCGCAATCCAGCCCGGGCAGCGCATTAGCCATATCATCGTGACCCATACGCATCTGGATCACTCCCCGCTCGCCCGCCCGCTGGCCACGCGTACGGGGGCCGAGGTCTGGGCCTTTGGCGATGCCACAGCGGGCCGTTCGGCGGTGATGCAGGGGCTGGCCGAGGCGGGGTTGATGGGCGGCGGTGAAGGTGTGGACCACGGGTTTCGCCCCGATCACACACTGGCCGATGGTGATCTGCTGAAGCGGGACGGCTGGGCGCTGGAGGTGCTGCACACGCCGGGCCATATCGGCAATCACGTCAGCCTCGCTTGGGGGGATGCCTGTTTGACAGCGGATCACGTCATGGGCTGGGCGACCTCCCTCGTCTCGCCCCCTGATGGGGATTTGACCGATTTCATGGCCTCTTGTCAGAAGCTGGGCGCGCGGCAATGGCGGGTGTTCTATCCCGGTCACGGCGCCCCGGTCAGCGACCCCAACGCGCGGCTCGACTGGTTGGTCGCGCATCGCCGCGCGCGGGAGGTGTCGATCCTCGACGCATTGGCCGACGGGCCCGCGACGGCAGAGGACCTCGCCCGCGCCATCTATACCGAAACGCCTGCCGCGCTCTTAGGCGCGGCCACGCGAAACGTGCTGGCGCATCTGGTCGATCTGACCGGCCGGGGGCGCGTAGCCCCGGAGGGCACCTTGCAGGCAGAGGCGCGTTTCACTCTCAACTCATAGGGGAATACGCGCGTTTCCGTCGCAAAATCGCAACAAATGCCCCATTCTGGGCGCAATCTGGCCCCTTTATGGACCCGAAACGTGCCCAAGCTGGTTGCGGGGGTGAGAGACATCAAACCCCAGCGAGCAGCAAAGGAGCTACCCGATGGCCCGACTTGACAGAACGCCGCAACCGCAAAAACCAAAGCCTGCGCCGAAGCCGAACGGCACCTCGGCCCAACCACCACAGCGCCCCACGCCGCTGATCACCGACTACGCCAGTCTTTGAACGGCGCGCCCCGCGCACCGGATGGGGCCGGTGGATGGGGGGAACTTTGGGGCCGGACCATGCGTTTGCCGCCTAGAGCAACACGCAAGGACAGATATGAAACCCCATACCCCCTCTCACGAGGCTGACCTCGCCCGTCTGCGCCGTTTGGCCGTCAGCATGGACAGCGCCTATAAGCTGCCGATCGTCGGCGTGCGGATGGGATGGGACTCGATTCTGGGCCTGGTGCCGGTGGTGGGCGATACGCTCGCCCTTTTGCCCGCAGCCTATATTTTGAAAGAATCGCACCGCATGGGCGCGCCGAAGAGTGTGCTGGCGAAAATGCTGGTGAACACCGGGGTCGACTATGTGATCGGCTCCGTCCCGCTGGTCGGTGACCTCTTCGATATCGGTTGGAAGTCGAAACTGCGCAACGTCGACTTGCTGGAGCGTCACCTAAAAGACCAAGCTGCCAAAGCCCCGCCGATGGGCGATGTCGAAGGGCGCGTGTCTTCGCACCACCCGACGCTCAACAACTGATCGCCAAAGAAAAAGGGCCGCCCCAAGGCGACCCTTTCAGTCTTTCCGAAGAACGGGTGGCTTAGCCAACCAGTTCCAGACCGGAGAAGAAGTATGCGATCTCAACCGCTGCGGTTTCCGGCGCGTCGGAACCGTGGACGGAGTTTTCGCCAACGCTTTCAGCGAATTCTGCGCGGATGGTGCCCTCTGCCGCATCGGCAGGGTTGGTCGCGCCCATCACTTCACGGTTCTTCGCAATGGCGTCTTCGCCTTCCAGAACCTGGGCCACGATCGGCGCGGAAGCCATGAACTCGCACAGTTCGTCGTAGAAGGGACGCTCGGCGTGCACCTGGTAGAACTCGCCCGCCTGCGCTTTGGTCAGGTGGATGCGCTTTTGTGCGACAACGCGCAGGCCCGCGTCTTCGAATTTCTTGACGATGGCGCCGGTCAGGTTGCGGCGGGTTGCGTCGGGCTTGATGATCGAGAAGGTGCGTTCGAGGGCCATTGGCTGTACTCCATAGCGGGTGTTGATTTGCGCGCTCCCTAGCATGGGGTCTGGCCCATGAAAAGCCGTGATTGACCTTCGGCCCCGCTTGCTCCAAACGGCGTGCATGTTACGCATTTCAGAAATCAACTACTCCGTCGAAGGCCGCCCCCTGTTCGAGGAAGCCTCCGCCGTGATCCCCGAGGGGCACAAGGTCGGCATCGTCGGGCGCAACGGCGCGGGCAAGACGACGTTGTTCAAAATCATCCGTGGTGAGCTGTCACTCGACAGCGGCGATATCTCTTTGCCCTCCCGCGCCAAGATCGGCGGTGTGGCGCAAGAGGTGCCCTCGTCAGAGACCTCGCTCATCGACACGGTGCTGGAGGCCGACGTTGAACGTGCCCGGTTGATGAAAGAGAGCGAGACTGCCGAGGACCCCGCCCGCATAGCTGACATCCAGACCCGTCTGGCCGATATCGACGCTTGGTCCGCCGAAGGCCGCGCGGCGTCGATCCTCAAGGGGCTTGGTTTCGACGACGAAGAACAGCAGATGCCCTGCTCCGCCTTCTCCGGCGGCTGGCGAATGCGCGTGGCGCTCGCCGCCGTGCTCTTCGCCCAGCCCGATCTGCTGCTTTTGGACGAGCCGACCAACTACCTCGACCTTGAAGGGGCGCTCTGGCTGGAAAGCTATCTGGCGAAATACCCCCATACGGTGCTGATCATCAGCCACGACCGCGGCCTGTTGAACCGCGCCGTGGGCGGCATCCTGCATCTCGAAGACCGCAAGCTGACCTATTACCAAGGCCCCTACGATCAATTCGCCCGCCAGCGCGCCGAGAAACGCGCGTTGCAGGCGGCGATGGCCAAGAAACAGCAGGCCCGGCGCGATCACATGCAAGCCTTTGTCGACCGTTTCAAGGCCAAGGCCAGCAAGGCCAAGCAGGCGCAATCGCGTCTCAAGATGATCGAGAAGATGGACATGATCACCGCGCCCGAGGACGTGGCGCGCAAGGTCTTCACCTTCCCCGAGCCCGAGGAACTCTCGCCGCCGATCATCAATATCGAGAACGGCGCAGTCGGTTATAGCGACGACAACCCGGTGCTCACGCGCCTGAACCTGCGCATCGACCAAGACGACCGGATCGCCCTTCTGGGCAAGAACGGTCAGGGCAAATCGACGCTGGCGAAACTTCTGTCAGACCGCCTGCCCCTGATGGCCGGGCGGCAGGTCAATTCCTCGAAACTCCGCGTGGGTTTCTTCGCCCAGCATCAGGTGGATGAGCTGATCGTCGAGGAAACCCCGCTGCAACACATGATCGCGGCGCGGCCCGGCGTGCTGCAATCCAAGCTGCGCGCGCAGCTTGCGGGCTTCGGCCTTGGCCCCGAACAGGCCGAGACCGAGGTCGGGCGGCTGTCGGGCGGGCAAAAGGCGCGGCTTTCTCTGCTGCTGGCCACCCTGCACGCGCCGCATCTGCTGATCCTCGACGAGCCGACCAACCACCTCGACATCGAAAGCCGCGAGGCGCTGGTGGAGGCGCTGACGCGCTACTCGGGCGCGGTGATCCTCGTCAGCCACGACATGCACCTGCTGTCGCTGGTGGCCGACCGTTTGTGGCTGGTGTCGAAAGGCACGGTCAAACCCTATGAGGAAGACCTCGAAGCCTATCGCAAGATGCTGCTGACGCCGGAAAAGCCTGTCAGCAAGAACCCCGCCAAGCCGAAAGAAGCGCCCAAGCCCAAACGCGCCAGCCGCGATGAGGTGTTGGCCCTGCGCAGCGAGGTCCGCAAGGCCGAAGCGCGGATGGAAAAGATCAACGAGATGCGCGACAAGCTCGCCAAGAAACTCGCCGATCCCGCGCTCTATGAGGACGCTAAAACCGGTGAGCTTGAGGTCTGGAACAAGAAATACGCCGAGGTGATGGAGGCGCTGGACCGCGCGGAATCGCTTTGGATGGGCGCACAGGAAAAGCTGGAGAAGGCCACGGCCTGACCCGGAAGCGTTCACTTTATCACATCGCAGGGGTCGCCTAAAGGGCGGCCCTCGTGCATTCTGGCAAGAAGCCCCGCGCCAAGGAAACCCCATGACCCTCGACACCGCCTATATGATCACCGCCCTCGTCACGATGTTCGTGGTGATCGACCCCATCGCCATCGCGCCGGTCTTCCTCGCGCTTACCCGCGGGATGAGCAACGCAGAGAGGCGCAAGATCGCGTGGCGCGCGGTAGGCGTGGCCGGATTGGTGCTGCTGATCTTCGCCGCTTTCGGCGAAGCGGTGCTGGGCTTCATCGGCATCTCCATGCCCGCTTTCCGCGTGGCAGGCGGCATCTTGTTGTTCATCACCGCGCTCGACATGCTCTTCGACCGCCGCACCAAACGGCGCGAGGACCGCGCGGATGAGGATGACCACGACGACCCTTCCGTCTTCCCCATGGCCATTCCTTTGATTGCGGGCCCCGGCTCCATCGCCTCGGTCATCCTGCTGACGGGAGAAAAACCGGGCGGCGAAGGGCTGTTGACCATTATCGTGATCACCGCGCTGACACTGGTGGTCATGGCGCTGACCATGCAGGTCAGCGGCGTGCTTGAGCGGGCGATGGGCAAGACGGGCATTAACATCGTGACCCGTCTGCTTGGCATGTTGCTGGCGGCGCTCTCGGTTCAATTTGTGCTCGATGGCTTGGCGGCCTTTGGCTTTGGCCCCGGCCCCACGCCCGGCTGACATTTCCGCGCGGCCTTCCTATATGAGATGTAAGGGGGCGCGTTCATGGCCGAAATCGACACAGCACATCTGATCTATCTCATCGTTCTTCTGGCCATGGTGGCGGGCTGGTTCTTCATGCACAGCCGCCCGAATATGAACAAAACTCTGCAACAGGCGGCGGTCTGGGGGCTGATCTTTACCGGTGCCGCGGCGGGCGTCGGCCTGTGGCAAGACATCACCCGCGACAGCGCCCGTCAACATCTCACCATCAGCGAAGAGGGTGACATCGTCCTACCCCGCGGGCGCGATGGGCATTACTACCTGACGGCCCAGATCAACGGCGCGCCGGTGCGCTTCGTCGTCGATACGGGCGCGTCGGACATCGTGCTGACCAAATCCGACGCGGCGCGCATTGGCATCGATCCCGAGGGGCTGGATTACCTTGGCCGCGCGGGCACCGCCAATGGCGAAACGCGCACCGCTTTCGTGCGCCTCGACGAGGTGGTGGTAGGCCATGCGGTCGATCACAACGTCCCCGCGGTGGTGAATGACGGGATCATGTCGCAATCGCTTTTGGGCATGGGCTACCTGCAACGTTGGGGCCGGATCGAGATCAGCGGCGGTGAACTGCGCCTGAGCCGCTGACGGAATAGGGCAAGACCTTGCCGGAAATACGCGGCAAAACATCAAATACGCCGCAAAATGACGCCGCATTCGCCGTGAATTGAACAGGTTCCCGCCCTTTTGAGCGGATATCTGCAGGGTACAACTATACCCAATTTTGGAGAAAGTGCTGCTATGCTGATGAACATATTTGGTGGGTCATCCTCCTACCAACAAAGCAACAAGCCCGCCAAGGCGGAGAAGGCTGAAAAGCCGCAAGAGGCTGAAAAGGCCAAGGACAAGCCATCTCAGGCGCAGGCGAAACCCGCCAATGACGGGCAGAACGCGCAGAACAGCGCGGCGGCGCAGGAGGCATCCAAACCTCAAGCCGTGCAAGCGCCTGCTAAGACCGAAACGGTGCAGGCCGTGGCGCAGGCAAAGCCAGTTGAGACGGCCCAAAAGGCCACGACCGCGGATGACGAGGCCTTTGCCCGCGCCGCAGCGCAGCGCAGCGTCGACAGCCAGCGCACCCGCGCCCTGCTGGACACGATCGCGCCCGTGAACAACGGCGCGATCGAAGCGGCCAAATCCTATGTCAGCAAGGTCGAACCCGCCGCGCCGGAGGCCGAGGCGAGCAAATCCGCCGCTGCCGCGAAACCCGCGCTCGACAAAGCAGCCTAAGCCGCGTTCAGGGGCGGCGGGCTTTCGGCCCCTGCCCCTGCACTGCCGTCCTTTAGGTTTCGGCCTTCTTTTCCCAGCGACCGCTTTCCTCTGACCAATATTGGGCCGAGGCGCCGTCGGATTTCAGCCGCTTCCACAGGCCGCGCGCCTGATCCAGCACCACGGGATCGTGCCCGTCGAACAACACACAGACCCGCTGGTGCGCTGCCACCTCCGCAGCCGTGACATCCGCCCCATGCACCGTCATCAGACAATCCGCCCGATTGGGGGCGCCATCCTCCAGCGTCAGCAGCACGGGCTGATCCGCGTCCTGCGGCCCGCCCGCCATGCCATGGGGCAGAAAGCTGTCATCCGCATAGGTCCAAAGCGCCCGGTCCAGCGCCTGTAGCCCCGCCCGGTCCGTCCCGCGCAGGGCCACGCGCCAGCCATTGGCGAGCGACTTTTCCAGCAGCATCGTCAGCGTCTCGACCAGAGGTCGCTGGGTCAGGTGATAGAAGTAAGCCGCCCCCATCAGTCGCTCAGCCCTTCTCGAAACGGTCAGCGACCAGACGGTTCAACGCCGCCACGCCCCAGCCCGTCGCGCCTGCAGGCGCCAGCGTGCTTTCGGATTTCAGCGAGGCAACACCGGCGATATCGAGGTGAATCCAAGGCGTCTCATCCTTGACGAAGCGCTTGAGGAACTGCGCCGCAGTAATCGACCCCGCCGGACGCCCGCCGATATTTTTCATGTCGGCGACGCGGCTTTTCAGCAAATCGTCATAGCCCTGCCCCAGCGGCATCCGCCACGCGCCCTCGCCTTCGCTCTCGGCGGCTTTTAGGAAATCGTTGCACAGCCCGTCGTCATTCGAAAAGACCCCGGCGTTCTCATGGCCCAGCCCGATGATGATCGCCCCGGTCAGCGTGGCCAAATCAATCATCGCCGCGGGTTTGAAGCGGTCTTGCGCGTACCACATGACATCGCAAAGCACCAAACGCCCCTCGGCGTCGGTATTGATCACCTCCACCGTGTCGCCCTTCATCGTGGTGATCACATCGCCCGGACGGGTGGCATTGCCCGAGGGCATGTTCTCAACGATGCCCACAAGCCCCACGACATTCGCCTTGGCCTTGCGCAGTGCAAGTGTGCGCATCACGCCCGAGACGACGCCCGCGCCGCCCATGTCCATGGTCATGTCTTCCATGCCAGCCCCGGGTTTAAGGCTGATGCCGCCGGTGTCAAAGACCACACCCTTGCCGACCAGCGCCAGAGGGGCTGCGTCATCCGCGCCGCCTTCCCACCGCATCACGACCACTTTCGATGGGCTGTCCGACCCTTGGCCTACAGACAAAAGCGTGCGCATTCCAAGCTTTGCAAGCTCTTCCTCATCCAGAACTTCAACTTTCAGGCCCAAGCTCTCCATCTCGGCCAGTCGTTCGGCGAAATTGGTGGTGGTCAGGATGTTGGCGGGCGCATTGGTCAGATCGCGGGTCATGAAGGCCCCCTCGGCCACGGCCATGAGCGGTGCGGCGGCCTCACGCGCGTCGTCGGGTTTGGAACACATGACCTCAACCGTGCCTTTGCGCGCCTTGGGCGCGGATTTGTGATCTTCGAACCCGTAGTCCCGCATTGCCAGACCAAAGGCCACATCGGCCACCCGGCGTGTCGCGGCGGCGAGCATCAGCAGATCGCTGTCACCCCGGCGCTTGGCCAGTGCGGCCCCGGCTTTGCGCGCGGTCATCACCTCGGCCCGGCGGGGCATATGGATCACGTCGACCGCCTCTGCCGCCATGCCCGCAGGATATCCCATGCTGAGAACCTCGCCGGGTTTCAGCGCCGCGAAACGCTCACTCTCTACCAAGCGCTGCAAAGCGCCTTTGGTCAGACGGTTCACCCGCCGCGCCCCGGCATCCAAGCGGCCCTCAGGCTCCAGAAACACCGCGATCCGCCCGGAATGCCCCGCGATACGGTCGATGTCGGTCTCGGCGAAGGTGATGGGGGTCAGATCGGTCATGGCATGCCTCATGGTTGATTTTGCCCCAGACCTAGCGCGCCGCGCGGCCCATGGCCAGATAGCAGTTTTCCCGCCCCGCGAATTGCTTTAGGATCTGCGCAAAGGCCGTCAGAGCATCTCGGGGGATCAGAGTGGCAAGAATTGACCGCTACATGCTGTCGCAACTTCTGGTTATGTTCGGCTTTTTCGCTCTGGTGCTTGTGGCGCTGTTCTGGATCAACCGTGCGGTGGTCCTTTTCGACCGGCTAATTGGCGATGGTCAATCTGCACTGGTGTTTTTGGAGTTCACGGCCCTTGGCCTGCCCAAGCTCATTGTCACCGTTCTGCCGATCGCGACCTTTGCCGCTTCGGTCTATGTGACCAACCGCATGTCGGGCGAATCTGAGTTGACCGTGCTGCAGGCCGCAGGCTCGGGCCCTTGGCGGTTGGCTTGGCCTGTCTTTGTCTTCGGGCTGTGTGTGGCGGTGATGATGACGGTGCTCAGCCATTTTTTAGTGCCCATGGCGCAGGGTCAATTGAAACAGCGCGAGGCTGAGATCTCGCGCAACCTCACCGCGCGACTGCTGACAGAGGGGACTTTTCTACACCCTTCCGACGATGTGACCTTTTACACCCGGGCCATCGACAACGATGGAGTACTGCGTGATGTTTTCCTGTCGGATCGGCGCAAGGCCGATGAGGGGGTGATCTATACCGCCGCCGAAGCCTATCTGGCGCGCAATGGCGATAGCACGACGCTGATCATGCTCAGCGGTATGGCGCAGCGGCTGGACACCGAACGCAACCGTTTGGCCACGGCCAAATTCCGCGACTTTTCCTTTGATATTTCTCCCTTGGTGAGCAGTGGCGATGCGATCGACCCGTCGGTCAGCGCCATGGTCACGCCCGACCTGCTCTGGGATTGGGACGGGGTCGCAGCGGCGACCGACACCTCGCCGGGCGTGGTGGCCGAAGAGCTGCATGGCCGCTTCGCGCAGCCGCTGTTCTGCCTCGTCGCCGCGATGATTGGCTTTGCGACTTTGATCCTCGGCGGTTTCTCCCGCTTTGGCGTCTGGCGCGAGGCGGTGATCGCTTTTGGCCTGCTCATCGCCATCGACGGGCTGCGGGGCACGATGGTGGTGCAAATCCGCGAGGCGGCGGCGCTCTGGCCGCTGGCCTATCTGCCCTCGCTCATCGGGGCTGTGCTGACGCTGGCGATGCTTTGGCAAGCCGCACATCCGCGCTGGATAAGGCGGCGTCTGCGTGGCAAGAGGGCCGCCACATGATCCTGCATTTCTATTTCGCCCGCCGCTTTTTCATGAGCTTTCTCGTCATCACCGGGGTGCTGGCCGCGCTGGTGATGCTGGTCGATGGTGTCGATCAGGCCCGGCGTTTCGCCGATGACGATGTGGGCTGGGATCAAGTGCTGGGCATGACGCTGCTGCATATGCCCCAGACCATCAACATGATCCTGCCGCTGATCATGATCCTCGCCACGGTGGCGCTTTTCATTGGGCTTGCCCGGTCCTCCGAACTGGTGGTGACCCGGGCCGCGGGCCGCTCGGCCCTGCGCGCGCTGGTGGCCCCGGTGGTGGTGGCGTTGATCATCGGCACGCTGGCCGTGGCCATGCTCAACCCCATCGTCGCGGCGACCAGTGAGCGGGCCGAGCAATTGACCCAAGAATACCGGTCCAATGGCCGCGCGGCGCTCTCGGTCAGCGACGAGGGGCTGTGGCTTCGGCAAGGCACGGAGGAAGGCCAATCGGTCATTCGCGCATGGCGCACCAACACCGACGCCTCTGTCCTCTATAACGTCACGATCATCAGCTATGATGCCGAGAAGGGCCCGATCCGGCGCATCGAAGCCGAAAGCGCACAACTTAGCAGCGGCGATTGGGAACTGACCGGGGCAAAGATTTGGCCGCTGGCGGCCGGGGTGAACGCCGAAGGCGCGGCGGAGGTGCATGAGACCCTGACGATCCCCTCTTCCCTCACCGTCGAGCGTATCCGCGAGAGCATTGGCCGTGTCGCTGCCGTTTCGATCTATGAACTGCCCGAGTTCATCCGGCAATTGGAACAGGCCGGGTTCAGCACGCGCCAGCATGAGGTCTGGCTTCAGGCCGAGCTTGCGCGGCCCTTCTTTCTGGTGGCCATGGTTCTGGTTGCGAGCGCATTCACCATGCGCCATACCCGCTTTGGGGGGACCGGCGTCGCTGTGCTGGCCTCGATTTTGCTGGGGTTCGGTTTGTATTTCATTCGCAGTTTCGCACAGATCCTTGGCGAGAATGGCCAGATCCCCGTGATCCTTGCCGCTTGGGCGCCGCCCGTGGCGGCGATCTTTCTGGCGCTAGGCCTGCTACTGCATGCGGAGGACGGCTGACATGCGCGCGGCCCTTGTTGGACTTGCCCTTTCATTCGCGCCTCTGAGCCTTGCCGCCCAGACCGCGCCCGCCAGCGACCGCCCCGCCGTTCTGGTGGCCGATCAGGTCTTCATTACACGCGATAAGGTCTTGGTCGCGCAGGGAAATGTCGAAGCCTTTCAAGGGGAGACGCGGCTGCGCGCCACGGCGATCCGCTATGATCAGGCCACCGGCGCGCTCAGCATCGAAGGGCCGATCGTGCTGTCTGAGGGGGAGAATACCACGATCCTCGCCGATGCGGCCTCGCTCGATGCGGGTTTGCAGTCCGGCCTTTTGCGCGGCGCGCGGATGATCCTTGAGCAGCAGTTGCAGCTTGCCGCCGTGCAGATCAACCGGGTCGAAGGGCGCTATAGCCAACTTTACAAAGCCGCCGTAACCTCTTGCAAAGTCTGCGAAGATGGCGAAACGCCGCTTTGGCAAATCCGCGCGAAACGGGTGGTGCATGACCAAGTGGCGCAGCAGCTTTACTTTGACGAGGCGCAGTTCCGGATCAAGAACGTGCCCATTGCCTATCTGCCCCGCCTGCGCCTGCCCGACCCCACGTTGGACCGCGCGACTGGTTTTCTCGCGCCCACGGTCCGCTCGACCTCGCAATTGGGCGTGGGGCTGAAACTGCCCTACTTCATCAAGATCGGCGATCACCGCGATCTGACGCTGACCCCCTATCTTTCCGCCGAAACCCGAACGCTTGAGTTCCGCTACCGTCAGGCTTTCGTTTCGGGACGGATCGAGTTCGAAGGGGCGATCACCGATGATGAGTTGGACCCCGGCAAGACCCGTGGCTACCTTTTCGGCACCGGCAGTTTCGATCTGCGGCGCGACTACAAACTGTATTTCGATATCGAGACCACGAGCGACAGTTCCTATCTCAGCGACTATGGCTATTCGGGCAAGGACCGTCTGACCAGCGAATTGACCGTCAGCCGCGCACGGCGCGATGAATATATGCGGGCAACACTGCTGAACTACCAATCGCTCCGCGATGGTGAAGACAATGATCTGCTGCCCAATCTGGTTTTGGATGGCGAATTCGAGCGGCGTTATTTCCTGACTTCCGTGGGCGGAGAACTCCGCCTGACGCTTGAGGCTCATAGCCACCGCCGGTCGTCGGACCTCAGCACCGATGGTAATGGGGATGGCGAAGCCGACGGGCGCGATGTGTCGCGGCTTAACGGGGAGGCCGCTTGGCTGCGGCGTTTTACCTTCGGTAACGGTCTGGTGACCGACGTCGAGGCGGGGGCGAGCTTTGGTCTGTTCAACATCGCGCAGGATGCCGTTTATGACGGGCGCTACTCCGACCTCGTGCCCCATGCTGCCGTCACCATGCGCTACCCCATGCAGCGCCGCGAGGCCGCAGGCGTGGTGCAACAGCTTGAACCGCTGGTGCAATTGGGCTGGACTGGCGGTGATCGGCTCGACATTCCGAATGAGGAAAGCACGCTGGTGGAGTATGATGAGGGAAACCTTTTGGCGCTCAGCCGTTTCCCCCGGCCCGACCGGCGCGAACGGGGTGCTGTGGCGGCCATCGGGGTGAATTGGGCGCGGCTCGATCCCAACGGCATGGATGCCAGCCTGTCTTTCGGTCAGGTGATCCGCGCCGATGCGGATGATGCCTTTAGCTTTAGCTCAGGTCTGCAAGGCACCTATTCCGATTTCCTGCTGGCCGGGCAATTGCGCAGCGACAACGGTCTGGCGCTCATCGGGCGCGGGCTGGTCGATGATGACTTCGAGGTCGCCAAGGCCGAGTTGCGCGGGGTCTGGGATTTCAAACGCGGGCAGATCTCGGGCAGCTATGTCTGGCTGCATGAAGACGCTGCCGAGGACCGCAATGAAAACGTGTCTGAGATCACCTTCGACGGCAGCTATTCGATCAACAGCCAGTGGCAGGCGTCCGCCGAATGGCGGTTCGACCTTGCTGACGAACGCGCCGCGACGGCGGGTCTTGGCCTGAGCTACAACAATGAATGCGTGCAGGTCGACCTTTCGGTGAACCGCAGCTATTCATCCTCAACAAGTGTTGAGCCCTCAACGGATATCGGTTTTAACATCGGCCTCAGGGGCTTTGCCGCAAACACCGGAACAGAAAGATACGTACGCTCATGTGGGAAGTAACGAAACAGACCGTCCGCACCGGGATCCGTGGCACTGCGGCACTCGCCCTTGCTCTGGTCATCGGCCAATCCGCAGCGGCGCAGAACCTCTTTGCGCCCGTGGCCCGTGTCAATGACGAGGTGATCACCGGCTACGAAGTGCAGCAGCGCCAGCGCTTTATGCAGCTGATCGGCGCCCCCGGGGCCGATACCGACAGCGTGATCGACAGTCTGATCGACGACCGTCTGCGTGGGCAGATCCTTGATCAAGCCGGGCTCGAAGTTACGCCCGAGGGCATTCAATCGGGCATGGCGGAATTTGCCAGCCGCGCGGATCTGACGACCGAAGAATTCCTGAAAGTGCTGGGCCAAGCCCAGATTTCCGAAGAAACCTTTCGCGACTTTATCGTGATCAGCGCCGCTTGGCGTGACCTTATTCGCGCGCGCTATAATGGCCGCGTTAACATCACCGACGAAGAGGTCGACCGCGCGCTTGGCAGCAGCCGGGGCAATAACGGTCTGCGCGTGCTGTTGTCGGAGATCATCATTCCCGCCCCGCCGCAGAATGCCGATCAGGTGAACGCGCTGGCCGAACGCATTTCGGAAAGCCGCTCGGAAGCCGAATTCTCGTCCTATGCCAGCAAGCATTCCGCCACCGCCTCGCGCGGGCGCGGCGGTCGGATGCCTTGGACACCGCTTGAAAAATTGCCCGCCAGCCTGCGGCCCATCCTCTTGGCCCTCGCCCCGGGTGAGGTGACAGCGCCGCTGCCGATCCCCAATGCTGTGGCCCTGTTCCAACTGCGCGGCATCGAAGAGACCGGCAAGCCGAGCGTCGAGTATTCCGAGATCGACTATGCCGCCTATTACATCCCCGGTGGCCGTTCCGAGGCTGCCCTGTCGCGCGCGGCACAGCTGCGCGGTCAGGTGGATCAATGTGATGACCTCTATGGCGTGGCCAAGGGCCAGCCCGCCAATGTGCTGGACCGTGGCACCAAGGCCCCGGCGGAGATTCCGCAGGATGTGGCCATTGAACTGGCGAAACTCGACCCCGGCGAAGTCTCCACCGCGCTGACCCGTGCGAATGGCGAGACGCTGGTTTTCCTGATGCTCTGCAACCGCACCACGGCGGCCAATGCCGACGTCAACCGCGAGGCGGTGGTCAGTTCGATCCGGCAGCGCAAGCTTGAGGGCTATGCCACACAGCTGCTGGAACAGGCCCGCGCCGAAGCCCGCATCACCCGCCAATGAGCCGCCCGTCCCGGCCGGTGGCCATCACCTGCGGTGAACCCGCCGGGATCGGCCCCGAGATTGCCGCCCGCGCTTGGGCGGCCCTCTCGAATGATATCCCGATGGTCTGGATCGGCGACCCGCGTCATCTGCCGCAGGATGTCCCGCACCGCGTGATCGAAAGCCCGGATGAGGTGAGCGCGCCCAGTGCCGACGCGCTGCCCGTGCTACCCCATCCCTTCGACAGCGCCGCCCTGCCCGGCGTGCCGCAGCCCGGCCATGCGCAGGGGGTGATCGACGTGATCGCCCGGGCGGTCGATCTGGTGCAGACGGGGGCCGCCTGCGGCGTCTGCACCGCGCCGATCCACAAGAAGGCCCTGCAAGACGGGGCCGGTTTCGCCTATCCGGGCCATACCGAATACCTCGCAGCACTTGCAGGTGTCGATGACGTGGTGATGATGCTCGCCTCTGACCAATTGCGCGTCGTGCCTGCCACGATCCATATCGCGCTGGATCAGGTACCGCAGGCGCTGACCCCGATGGGCCTGCGCCGCACGATTGAGATCACCGCGCAGGAATTGCAAAACCGCTTTGGCATCGCCCGCCCCCGCATCGCCGTCGCCGGGCTGAACCCGCACGCGGGCGAAGGCGGCAGCATGGGCCGGCAAGAGATTGACTGGATCGCGCCGCTGATCCTTGAAATGCAGGGCGAAGGCTTCGCGCTGACCGGGCCGCTGCCTGCCGATACGATGTTCCACGCCCGAGCCCGCGAAGGCTATGACGCGGCGGTGGCAATGTATCACGACCAAGCGCTGATCCCGATCAAGACCTTGGATTTCGACCGGGGCGTGAATGTGACGTTGGGGCTGCCCTTTGTGCGCACCTCGCCCGATCACGGCACCGCCTTTGACATCGCGGGCCAAGGGCGCGCCAACCCGACCAGCATGATCGAAGCGATCAAATTGGCATGGCAGATGGGCCAAAAGACATGAGTGCAATCGACAATCTCCCGCCGCTGCGCGAGGTGATCAACACCCACGAATTGGCCGCGCGGAAGTCCCTCGGCCAGAACTTTCTGCTGGACCTGAACCTCACGGCCAAGATCGCGCGGCAAGCCGGAGATATGGCCGATTGCGACGTGTTGGAGATCGGCCCCGGGCCCGGCGGTCTCACCCGTGGGCTGCTGGCTGAAGGCGCGCGTCATGTGCTGGCGATCGAAAAGGACCGCCGCTGCCTGCCCGCGCTGGCCGAGGTGGCGGAACATTACCCCGGTCGCCTGACCGTGATCGAAGGCGACGCGCTTGAGATCGACCCGCTAAGCCATCTGACGCCACCTATCCGGGTGGCCGCCAACCTGCCCTATAACGTCGGGACCGAACTGCTGGTCCGCTGGCTCACCCCGCCCGAGTGGCCGCCGTTTTGGCAAAGCCTGACGCTGATGTTCCAGCGCGAGGTGGCGGAGCGGATCGTGGCGCAGCCGGGGTCGAAAGCCTATGGGCGGCTGGCCGTGCTGGCGCAGTGGCGCAGCGATGCACGGATTGTGATGCAGTTGCCGCCGGGCGCCTTCACCCCGCCACCCAAAGTGTCGTCGAGCGTGGTGCATCTGACCGCCCTGCCCGAGCCGCGCTTCCCTGCCGATCCGAAGGTGCTGAGCCATGTGGTCGCGATGGCCTTCAACCAGCGGCGCAAGATGCTGCGCTCGGCGCTTAAAGGTGCCGCGCCGGATATCGAGGACCGTTTGACCGCCGCGGGGCTGAAACCCACCGACCGCGCCGAACAGGTGCCGCTTGAGGGGTTCTGCGCCCTCGCCCGCGAGATTGCCAAGGGGTAACCATGTTCTACCGACTAATGCTCGTCTTTGCCCTGTTGCTGGGGCTTTCCGCCTGCGCCCTGCCGCGCAACGGCCCACCACCTCTGGGCACCGAGGCCGAGATCACGGAACTCACCCGCGCTATCGAAAACCTCTCGCCGGAGGTAAATCCCGAAGAGGCCGCCCGGGCCGCGCGGATCGCTTACCGGCATACCCATGAACTGGCGATCGCCTATCAGATCACCGACCCGCCGCTGATCCATAACGTGAAGGTCAACAACGGCAGCAAGCCGCGCGGCCTGTGTTGGCATTGGGCAGAGGATTTGGAGAACCGCCTAAAGGCCGAGGGTTTCGCCACGCTCGACCTGCACCGCGCCATCGCCAATGGCGACTCGCGGATCCTGCTGGATCATTCCACCGCCATCATCTCGGCCGCCGGGGCACCAATGCAGGCGGGGCTTGTCCTTGACCCTTGGCGGCGCGGGGGCGAGCTGTTCTGGTCGCCGGTCACCAGCGACCCGCGGTATGACTGGGCGCCCCGCGAAGAGGTGCTGCGGCGCAACGGGCGGATCAGATATGTGCAGGCGGGGATGGAAGGGTAAACCTGCCCCGCGCTGCCACCATCACCGCTTACGAAAAAGCCCCGCAAATCGCGGGGCTTTTCTTATTCTGCGACCTTTGCGGTGTCGCTCTTGCTGTCGCCACCCTCTTGCGGCTGTGCCTCTGCCGCTTTCGGCTTGGGCTTGCGGCGCGGGGCGCGTTTTGGCTTGGGCTTGCTCTCGGGCGTGTCGACCAGCGTGCTCTCTTCGCTGTTCGGCTCGGCCTCGGCCTGCTGCTGCGCGGGCTCTTGCTGCTCGGGCTGTTTGTCGGCTTTCGGCTGCTCGCCCTGCGACTGGCCGCCCTGCTGCGCCTCGCGCTCCTGACGCTCGGCCCGCTCGCGATCCCGCTCGGCCTGACGCTCACGGTTCTGGCGCTCCTGCTCCTCGCGGCGCTGGTCCACTTCGCGCTGTGCCTCGCTCAGCAGGCGCAGGTAGTGCTCGGCATGCTGTTGAAAGTTCTCGGCGGCCACACGGTCATTGCTCAACTGGGCATCGCGGGCCAGCTGGTTGTATTTCTCGATAACCTGCTGCGGCGTGCCGCGCACCTTGCCCTCGGGGCCGGAGCTGTCGAAAACACGGTTGACGACATTGCCGCCGCCACCTTGCGACGAGCGTTTGCGGTTATTCTTCGACCGGGAGCGTGATCTGGGAGAATTCATGGAATGATGTCAGCCTTGTGTGCTGTGTGTCGTTCACCGGGGGTGCAAAGCACGTCTTGAACCCGGCCTAAGCGATATGTTGGGCATAGTGCCGCGCGGGACCGCCTGTGGCATCCACCGCTGCAACACCCCTGACTAACCATGACAGAAAGGCTTGGGCAAGAAGAAACTGCCGCTTAGCCTGTCAAATGGCCGTTTTTTCGCGATTTCACGCCGGTTTATCGGCTGAAACGACCCTTGGCCGCCCATCGAGATCATGCGCCAGCGTGACCCGGCCCCAGCCCGCCGCGGCAAAGATTTCCTGTACTGCTTCGCCCTGTTGCCAGCCGATTTCGACCATAACGCGGCCTTGAGCCGTGAGGTAGCCCTGCGCCTCGGCGGCGATGATGCGGTAGATGCTCAGCCCGTCTTGGCCATCGGTCAGCGCCATTTCCGGCTCATGCTGGCGCAATTCGGGGGAGACATCGGCCATTTCCTCGGCGGCCAGATAGGGTGGGTTCGACAGGATCAGGTCAAACCGCCCCTCAACGGCGCTGAACCAATCGGACTGCCGCATATCGGCGCGGTCGGCCACCCCGTGCTGCACCGCATTGGCGCTGGCCTGAAGGCAGGCAGCTTCCGAGAGGTCCACGCCCAGCCCCGTCGCCGCTGCCCGTTCGGCCAGCAGGGTGACGAGGATACAGCCCGAGCCGGTGCCGAGGTCCAGAATGCGGGTGAAATCTTCGCCGAGGGCGAGGTCGATCAGGGTCTCCGTCTCGGGCCGCGGGTCAAGCACATCGCGGCTGATCGCGAAATCGCGGCCATAAAAGGCCCGCCGCCCGATCAACTGCGAGACTGGCACGCGCACGGCGCGCAGGGCGATGAGCTGGTCAAAGCGTTCGGCAACCTCGGGGGCGATTTCCTCGGGCGCGATGAGGGTCACGCGGGCGGCATCGACAGAGGCGGCATGGGCGAGCAACAGCCGCGCATCCCGCGCCGGATCGGGCACACCGGCGGCACGCAGCCGTCCGGCGGCGGCGGCCATGGCTTGGGCAGCAGTCTGTGGGCTCACCCCTCCATCTCCGCCAATTGCCGCGCTTGGGCGTCAGCGGTCAGCGCATCGACGATCTCATCCAGATCGCCCTGCATCACGGCTTCGAGCCGGTAAAGCGTCAGGTTGATCCGATGGTCGGTCATACGACCTTGGGGGAAATTATAGGTGCGGATCCGCTCGGAGCGGTCGCCGGATCCCACCTGCGCTGCGCGGTCGGCAGAGCGCTCGCTGTCCATCCGGCTGCGCTCCATATCATAGAGCCGCGCTTTAAGCACCTGCATCGCCTTGTCGCGGTTGCGGTGCTGGGACTTCTCTGACGAGGTGACGACGATCCCGGTCGGGATATGGGTGATCCGCACGGCGGAATCGGTGGTATTGACGTGCTGCCCCCCCGCGCCCGAAGAGCGCATCGTGTCGATCCGCAGGTCATTTGCGTTGATCTCGATATCCACATCCTCGGCCTCGGGCAGCACCGCCACGGTCGCCGCCGAAGTATGGATACGCCCGCCGCTTTCGGTGGTGGGCACGCGCTGCACCCGGTGTACACCGCTTTCGAACTTGAGCCGGGCAAAGACGTTCTGACCGGTGATATGGGCCACGACCTCTTTCACGCCGCCGAGTTCGGTCATCTGGCTTTCGATCAGGTCAAACCCCCAGCCCTGCGCCTCGGCATAGCGTTGGTACATGCGCAGAAGGTCACCTGCAAAAAGCGCCGCCTCATCGCCGCCCGTGCCGGGGCGGATCTCCAACATGGCGGGTTTCGCATCCGCCGCGTCGCGCGGCAGAAGTGCGAGTTGCAACCCCTCCTCGACCTCCGGCAGACGGGCGCGCAGGCGCGGCAGTTCATCCCGCGCAAGCTCAGCCATCTCGGGGTCTTTCAGCATCTCTTCGGCTTCTTCAAGGTCGCGCTGGAGCTGCTGGTAGATCTCGATCTGATCGACCACGGGCTTGAGATCGCTGTATTCTTTCGCGAGGGCTGCAAAATCGGCCCCATCGGAGCCCGCAGACATGCTGGCCTCCAGAAACTGGAAGCGTTGCGAGATTTGCGCGAGGCGGTGCATCGGGATCATGGGGTTCCTGTCGCTTATGCAAATGCTTTGGTCAAGAGGCGGCTTGTGCTATCATGGGCTATGACACGTCTTATGCCGCTCATCTGCCTTATGGGCCTGACGGCCCTGCACCCTGCCCTTGCGGATGTCAAAGCGCCGGGCGGCAAGACGATTGATTGCTATTGCACCAACAGCAGCGGTGCCCGTGTGGAACTGGGTGAGACCATTTGCCTGCAAGTGGATGGGCGCATGTTCATGGCGCAATGCCAGATGTCGCTCAATGTGCCGATGTGGCGGGAGGTGCAGCAAGGCTGCCTGTCATCGCGCCTCGATCTGATCGAGCCATCCGTTGACCCGCTTGGCGTTGACCCCCAGATCTGATCGGCCAAAACGCGAGCGGCCATAGACCTCGACATAGCGCGGGTTGTCACCGTAGACGCCGATGGTGGTGAAATCGGGATAACCCATCAATTTGGTGCGGGTGACATAGGTGACCTGCCCCTCGGCGAGCGATCCGGCGACGACTTCGGTGCGCGGCGTTTGCAAAATCACCCGGTCAAGCTGGGCCAAGGTCTCGGCTCCGTCGCCCTCGACCGGCGCGCGCCAGACATAGCTGTTGGTGCCTTGGGTCTTGCCCATCTTCTGCCCTTCGGCCTGAACATGCCAACGCGCGGTGTCGGTGGGCGCAAGGCGGATATAGGCCACCAAGGCGACGAGGGCGATCACGATGATCCAGAACAGCATTTTAAACACCTTTCAAAACTCGGCGGTCAGGGGCGACGGAGGTCGCAGTAAGCAAGCCAGCCCGCCTTTCAGCGGACCGGCGCGTGATGTCGTGGCATTCGCTCACGCGGTTCTCATGCGGTGACCCAACAGCGACAGAATTTCGGTCGCGACATGGGCACCCGCCACCGCCGTGGCGCCTGTGGTGTCGAAGGGGGGCGAGACTTCGACAACGTCACCGCCCATGATGTTGATCCCGGCCAGATCGCGCAGCATGATCGAGGTCTGCGCCGAGGTCAGCCCACCCCAGACCGGCGTGCCGGTGCCGGGGGCAAAGGCCGGATCAAGCGCGTCGATGTCGAAGGTCAGATAGCAAGGTCGATCGCCAAGGATCTCTTTGATCTTGGCCACGGTCGCCTGCGGCCCCTTCTCATGCACCTCGCGCGCGTCGATGATGTTGACGCCCATTGTGTCTTCGTTGGTGGTGCGGATGCCGACCTGCACGCTGGTCGCGGGATCGACGATACCGGACTTCACGGCCTTGTAGAACATCGTGCCGTGATCGATCCGGTCCATGTCGTCATCTTCCCACGTATCGGTGTGAGCGTCGAACTGTAACAGGCTGATCGGACCGTATTTTTCGGCATAGGCCTTGAGGATCGGGAATGAGATATAGTGATCCCCACCCAGCACGACAGAGGCCGCGCCGGCATCCAGAATGGTCTTGATATGGGCCGTCAGGGCAGCGGGAAACTGGCTGACATGGCCATAGTCGAAGGCCAGATCGCCATAGTCCGCGATGGCGAATTCGCTGAGCACGTCGAAATCCCAGCCATAGGGCGCGTCGGGCGCTTGCAGCGCGCTGGCCTCGCGGATGGCGCGGGGGCCAAGGCGGGTGCCGGGGCGGTTGGTCACCGCTTGGTCGAAGGGCACGCCGGTCACCGCGATGTCGACGCCGGTCAGATCCTTGGTGTATTTCCGTCGCAGGAAGGAGGTCGCCCCGCCAAAGGTCAACTCATAGCTCGGCCCTTTGAGGTCCTCGCGGGTAAAGGCCATATCCATCTGTTTGGCCGCGTCTTCCAATGCCATTATTTGCCTCCTGCTGGCTGTGCCCGCTCAACGATACGGGCGAAAAAGGATGCGCCAAGCGGCGCGATCTCGTCGTTGAAGTCGTATTCCGGGTGGTGCAGCCCCGCGCCTTCCCCGGCCCCGAGGAAGAGATAGGCGCCGGGGCGTTTTTCAAGCATGAAGCTGAAATCCTCCGCACCCATCTCGCGGCCATAGTCACCGTGCACTTGGGCCGCGCCCACCACCTCGGTCGCTGCCGCGATGGCGGCCTCGGCCTTGGCCGGATCATTGACCGTGGCGGGATAGCCGACCTCATAGTCCAACTCGGCGGTGACGTCATAACTCGCCGCCTGCCCGTCCACGATCTGCTGCATCCGGCGCATGACCATGGCCTGCACATCACGGTCAAAGGTGCGCACGGTGCCGTTGATATAGGCGGTTTCGGGGATGATGTTATCGGCGGTGCCGGTGTGGATCTGCGTGACTGAGACGACCAAATCCTGCGCCGCGACATGGTTGCGGCTGACGATGGTCTGGATCGCAGTGGCGATGCCGCAGGCCGCCACGACGGGGTCGCGGCTCTCATGGGGCATCGCGCCATGGCCGCCTTTGCCCTTGATATGAATGTGGAATTCATCCACCGCCGCCATGATCGGCCCCGGCGTGGTATAGAATGCGCCTTCGTCAAAGCCCGGCACGTTGTGGATGCCGTAAACCTGCGCGATCTCGAACCGCTCCATGATGCCCTCTTCGACCATCACGCCCGCGCCGCCGCCCGCCTCTTCGGCGGGTTGAAAGATCAGCGCCACCCGCCCCGCGAAATTGCGTGTCTCGGCCAGATATCGCGCCGCGCCCAGAAGCATGGTGGTGTGCCCGTCATGGCCGCAGGCGTGCATCTTGCCCTCCCGCGTGCTGGCATAGTCCTTGCCCGTTGCCTCTTGGATCGGCAGCGCATCCATATCAGCGCGCAGGCCGATGGTCGGGCCCTCGCCCTGCCCTTCGATGATCGCCACGATACCGGTTGTCGCGATGCCCTCGTGCAGTTCATCCACCCCAAATTCGCGCAGCCGCTCGGCCACGAAAGCCGCCGTCTCATGGCAGTCGAACGCCAGTTCGGGGATCCCGTGCAAATGGCGCCGCCATGCTGTCATATCCTCCGCAAAGGCGTTGATGCGGTTCACCACGGGCATGGGCTGGACTCCTTGGGGTTGGTTTGGTCAGGGTGCATCTGACACCAGACATACGGGGCCTGCAATGCCGGACAACACAAAAGCCGATCTCATTCACGATTCAGATGCCGGGATCGAACGGTTGCTCGAAATCATGCGCCGCCTGCGCGACCCTGAGACGGGCTGCCCCTGGGATATCGAGCAGGATTTCGACAGCATCGCCCCCTATACCATCGAAGAGGCTTATGAAGTCGCCGATGCCATCGCCCGGCGTGATTGGGGCGAGCTTGAGGGGGAGTTGGGCGATCTGCTGCTGCAATCGGTCTATCACACGGCGATGGGTGAAGAAGCGGGGCATTTCACCTTTCAATCCGTGGTGCGCAACATCAGCGACAAGATGGTGGCGCGGCACCCGCATGTCTTTGGCGACGAATCCCGCGACAAGAGCGCCGAACAGCAGACCGCCGATTGGGAGAAGATCAAAGCCGCCGAACGTGCGGGCAAGGCACAGGGGGGCACCTTGGACGGGGTGGCAATCGGCCTGCCAGCGCTCTTGCGGGCGATGAAGCTTCAAAAACGCGCGGCGCGTGTGGGCTTTGACTGGCCTGAGACAACGCAGGTGCTCGACAAGATCACCGAAGAGGCCGCCGAATTGGTCGAGGCGAAAGACCAGCTGAGCCAAGCGGAGGTCGAGGAAGAATACGGCGATCTGCTCTTCGTCATGGCCAATCTGGGCCGCCATCTGGGGCTGGACCCGGAGGCCGCTTTGCGCGCCGCCAATGCCAAATTCACCCGCCGGTTCGAAGGGGTCGAGGCCCGGCTCGCCGCCATGGGCAAAACCCCGCAAGACAGTGATCTGGCCGAGATGGACGCGCTGTGGGGGGCGGTGAAACTGGCGGAACGCGGCTAATCGCCGGGTCTGCGGCTGGACAAAGACCCGCCCCTCCGGCAAGGCTCTGCCCCAAGCAATTCGACGAAAGTAAGCCCATGACCCCGCGCAAAATCATCATCGACACCGACCCCGGACAGGACGACGCCGTGGCGATTCTCCTTGCCCTCGCCAGCCCGCAAGAGATCGACGTTCTAGGCATCACCTGTGTCGCGGGCAACGTGCCGCTGGATCTCACCTCGAAAAACGCGCGCATCGTTTGCGAATTGGCGGGGCGGGATGATGTGAAAGTCTTTGCCGGTTGCGACCGCCCGCTGGGGCGCGATCTGGTGACCGCGGAACATGTGCATGGCAAGACCGGGCTCGACGGCCCCGACCTGCCCGATCCAACCATGCCGCTGGCCGAAGGGCATGGGGTGGATTTCATCATCGAACAGGTCCGCGCTCATCCCGCAGGTAGCGTAACCCTTTGCCCCTTGGGGCCGTTGACCAATATCGCGACCGCCCTGCAAAAAGCGCCCGACATCGCCGAGAAGGTGCAAGAGGTCGTGCTGATGGGCGGCGGTTATTTCGAGGGGGGCAACATCACGCCCACGGCGGAATTCAACATTTACGTCGACCCCCATGCCGCTGATATCGTTTTCAAATCCGGCATTCCGATCGTCGTCATGCCGCTTGATGTCACCCATAAGGCGCTGGTCACCAAACCGCGCATCGATGCTTTCCGCGCGCTTGGCACCAAGGTAGGCGTCGCCGTGGCCGAGATGACCGATTTCTTCGAGCGGTTCGACAAAGAGAAATACGGCTCCGAAGGCGCGCCGCTGCATGATCCTTGCGTCACCGCCTATTTGATCAACCCCGATCTTTTCCAAGGCCGTCATATCAATGTCGAGATCGAAACCCAGTCGGAACTGACCATGGGCATGACCGTCGCCGACTGGTGGCGCGTGACCGACCGCGCGCCCAACGCGCTCTTCGTAGGCGATCTTGATGCCGACGGGTTCTTTGCCCTGCTCACCGAAAGGCTGGCCCGCCTATGAGCGCACATCTCACCCTCGGCGCGCCTGAGCATCTCGACAAGCTTGTAGCACTTGTCGCGGCATTTCACGCCGAAGCGCGGATCGAGATGAGCGATGAACAGCGCCGCCGCGGGCTGGCGCCGCTGTTGGATGGCATCCCACATGGCGCGGCCTATCTTATCGGCCCGCCCCGCGCGCCCATCGGCTATGTGGTGATCTGTTTCGGCTGGTCGGTTGAATTCGGCGGGTTGGACGCCATCATTGATGAAATCTACGTCCGTCCCGGCGTGCGGGGCCGCGGCATCGCCTCGGAGGCGCTGATCGCGCTGCCCCGGGCGCTGGCGACGGGCGGGTTGCGGGCGGTGCATCTTGAGGTGGATCGCAACAATGCCGCGGCGATGAAACTCTATACCCGTGCGGGCTTTCGCCCGCGCGAGGATTACATGCTTATGTCCCGGACCCTGTGATGCGTATTCCTTTCGATAACAGCTATGCCGCCCTGCCAGAGGGGTTCTTTACCCGGCTGGCTCCCACGCCTGTCAAAGCGCCCCAGCTTTTGGCATGGAACGCCGAATTGGCGGTGGAACTGGGTATCGAAGGGGCGGAGCCTGCGCAAATCACGCAGATCTTTGCCGGCAACGATGTGCCTGCGGGGGCCGATCCCCTGGCGCAGCTTTACGCCGGGCATCAGTTCGGCAACTTCAACCCGCAGCTTGGCGATGGCCGGGCGATCCTTCTGGGGGAAGTCGTCGATCAGAGCGGCCAGCGCCGCGACATCCAGCTGAAAGGCTCAGGCCCCACGCCCTATTCGCGGATGGGCGATGGCCGCGCATGGGTCGGGCCGGTGCTGCGCGAATATCTGGTGAGCGAGGCGATGCATGCCCTTGGCGTGCCCACCACCCGCGCCTTGGCCGCCGTCGCCACTGGTGAGCCGATCCTGCGCGAAAGCGGTCCCCTGCCCGGTGCCATCGTGACCCGCGTCGCCGCCAGCCACCTGCGCGTCGGCACCTTTCATGTCTTCGCCCATCGCGGGGAAACGGAGGCGCTCAAAACCCTCACCGACTATGCCATCGCGCGCCATTACCCCGAGGCCGATGGCCCGCTTGACCTTTTGCGCGCGGTCTGTGCCGCGCAGGCGGAACTGGTGGCGCAGTGGATGGCCCTAGGCTTTATCCACGGCGTGATGAACACCGACAATTGCAGCATCTCGGGCGAAACGATCGACTATGGCCCCTGCGCCTTTATGGATGCCTTCCATCAGGGCCGTGTCTTTAGCTCCATCGACCGGCAGGGGCGCTATGCCTATGGGAACCAGCCGCAGATCGTGGTCTGGAACATGGCGCAGCTGGCGACCTCGCTCTTGCAACAGATGGAGGACAAGGAGAGCGCCGTCGAAGAGGCCACCGAGATCGTTCACGACATGCCCGACTTGATCGAAGCCGCATGGCTGCGCCGTTTCGCGGCGAAGATCGGCATCTCGACGCCACGGGCTGAGGATGTCGACTTGATCAACGAATTGCTGGGGCTGATGCAAAAGGATGGTGCCGACTTCACCAATGCCTTCCGCGCGCTTCCCACAGATCAAGCCCGCGATCAGTTCACCGACCGCGACGCTTTTGACACATGGGCCGAAGGCTGGCGCGCACGGATTGAAGGGGAACCCGATCCGCAAGCGGTGATGAATGCGGCGAACCCCGCCGTGATCCCCCGCAACCACCGAATTGAAGAGATGATCGAGGCCGCCGTTGCGGGCGACATGGCCCGTTTCGAGCGGTTGATGAAAGCCCTAGCCACCCCCTTTGTCGAGACGGACCCAGAGCTTCAGCGCCCGCCAACCGAGGACGAGATCGTGCCCGCCACATTCTGCGGCACCTGATCCTAGTGGCCGCGGGGTTTACGGTTAATCAGGTAAATCCCCGCCGCCACCAGCAGCAATGCGGCCCAAATGCTCAGCCCCACCTCTTCCGAGAGGATCAGCCAGCCCAGAAGCACAGCAAAGACCGGCGACAGGAAGCTGAACGAGGCGACGGAGGCTGCGGGATAGATCGTCAGCAGCCAGAACCACGCCAGAAAACCAAAGCTTGCCACCGCGATGATCTGATAGGCAAGCCCCGCCAGATGCACCGGGGCCACCTCGCGCAGCAAGGGGCCAAAAAGCGGCGCAAGCAGCAGAAGGATCGGGGCAGAGATCACCAGTTGCATCATCAGTTGCTGCGCGGGCGGTACTTTGGCCAGCGGCGTGACACGAACGCAAAGCGCGATGCCCGCCCAGCAGAGGGCGGCGAAAAGCGCCAGAAGGTCGCCCAGCCAATGCGCCCCTTCGGTTCCACCATCGCTCAGCGCCAGCACCACACCGCCCATGGCCAGCCCCATGCCGATGAGTCGCGCCCCGCTTAGCCGCTCTCCCGGTAGCCACAGATGCGCGGCGATGCCAAGCCAAACCGGCATGGAATACAGCAGGATCGACGCGCGGCTGACCGTGGTCAGATCGAGCGCGAGGAACAGGCAGACAAACTCTAGCGTAAAGAAAAGCCCCGCGGCCACACCGCCCCATAGCGCAGCACGCGGGATCGACAGGCTGACGCCCCGCAGCCGCATCCAGATCAGCAGCAAAAACACCGCCCCAAGAGAGCGCAGCCCGGCCAGAAAGACCGGGTTGAAGCCGCCGGTGCTGACCTTGATGACGACTTGGTTAAAGCCGAGGTTCAGCGCGAAAAGCACCAGTGCCACGGCGCCGAATGTGTCGATATGTGATTTGCGTTCCATCCCGACAGAAGCGCCGCCCGGATCAGATAAGTCAATGGCGCGCCGCGATTTTCCGGGCGCGCCATTTCGCTGTCTTAGTGATGTGCCTCGGCTCAGGCCGCCTGCTGGCCGCCCGACTTGCCGCCGCCGCCGCCACGCCTGCGACGGCGCCCGCCGCTCGGCTTGCCCGCGCCTTCACCACCGCCGCCGCCGCCACCGGGACGACCGCCACCACCACCGGGACGGCCACCGCGTCTGCGGCCCCGGCCCTTGGGTTTCGCAGGCTCATCAATCACTTCCCAAGGGCGGCCCGAGGCCACGGGGATCGAAATACCCATGGTCTTTTGGATCGCCTTCAGTTCGCCCATCTCATCGGGGGCGCAGAAGGCCACGGCGGCCCCGTCCTTGCCCGCCCGCGCGGTCCGGCCAATGCGGTGGACGTAGTTGTCCGGCACATTCGGCAGGTCGAAGTTATAGACGTGTTTCACATCCGGAATGTCCAAACCCCGCGCCGCCACATCGGTGGCCACCAGCACGGTGATATCGCCATTCTTGAACCCCGCAATCGCGCGATCCCGCTGACCTTGGCTTTTGTTGCCATGGATCGAAGCGGCGTCAAACCCGGCCTTCACCAGCGTCTTCATCAGCTTTTCCGAGCCGTGTTTCGTGCGGCCAAAGACCAGTGCGCGTTCGCCCTTGTGCTTGGCCAGCAGCTCTTTCAGCAGTTCGGTCTTCTCGGCCTTGGCGATGAAATGCACCTCTTGCGTCACCTTATCCGCCGCCTTGCCCGGAGGCGAGACTTCGATGCGGATCGGGCTGTTGAGATAGCTGTTGGCGATCTCGTTCATCAGCTTGGGCATGGTCGCCGAGAAGAGCATCGTCTGCCGCTCTTTCGGGATCATGTTCGAGATTTTGCGCAGGTCATGGATGAAGCCCATGTCGAGCATCTGGTCGGCCTCATCCAGCACGAGGAAGGTCGTCGTATCGAGCTTGACCGCGCGGCGGTCGAGCAGGTCCAGCAGACGACCCGGTGTGGCGATCAGCAGATCGACGCCCCGTTCCAGACGTTTGATCTGGGTGTTGATCGACTGACCACCCACCACCATCGCCACTTTGATCGGCGTGCCTTCGGCATAACCGCGCAGGTTCACGGCGATCTGCTGCGCCAGCTCGCGCGTGGGGGCCAGTACAAGACCGCGCACGGAACGCGCTGCGGGGCGGCCCTCGATTTCCATCATCTGGGCCAGCAGCGGCACGCCAAAGGCGGCGGTCTTGCCGGTGCCGGTCTGGGCAAGGCCCATCACGTCGCGCCCGTTCAGCGCATGGGGGATCGCCTGTTTCTGGATCGGGGTCGGCTCGTTCAGCCCCATCTCTTTCAATCGGGCCACCAGTTTGGCAGGCAGGCCCATCATGTCAAAATCGCTCATTCGTTCACTTTCCGGCCCGCGAAAACGCGCGCCATGCTCTTTCGCCGCGCCACTCAACAGGCGCCACGGGGTCGCGCAAGCCAGATCGCGGGCGCAGGCCACATGCCTCACACCCGTCTGTCGCGCTTGGCCCCACGCGTGATTTTGGGAACATCGGCGGGCCTTGTCGTCAGCGTCCCAGAGGCCCCTCATGGGGCTTGGCGCTGATACTGCTCACGCGGCAGAAGGCTTCGCTTGATCCTCACATGGGCGGTGCGGGCGCAAAAGTCAACCGGCGCGGTCAATTCCGGTGGCGTCCGGCGGTGCTAAAATGCTAGGACCGTAGTCCGACGGACGAAGGGCGAGACGATGCGCAACCCGATCATCAAACGCTGCGAGGCGATGGGCCTGCGCATGACAGGTCAACGCCGGGTCATCGCTCAGGTGATTCACGACAGCGAAGACCACCCCGATGCCGAAGAGATCCTGACCCGCGCCAGCGTGATCGACAGCGGCATCTCCATCGCCACGGTCTACCGCACGGTGAAGCTGTTTGAGGAAGCGGGCATTCTGGACAAGTTGGAGTTCGGCGATGGCCGGGCGCGCTATGAAGACGCGCAGCGGGCGCATCACGATCACCTCATCGACGTGAACTCAGGCGAGGTCATTGAATTCGTCGATGCGGAAATCGAAGAGCTTCAGGAACGCATCGCGCGCAAGCTGGGTTACAAATTACAGGGCCACCGGATGGAACTCTACGGTGTGCCGATCAAGAAGGATGACCCATGACAGAACGTGACCGCCCTTTGCTGGCCGTGTTGATCGACGCCGACAACGTGCCCGCAAAACATGCCGCAGCCATCATGCGGGAGGTCACAACCATCGGAGAGCCCGCCCTGCGCCGGGTCTATGGCGATTGGTCGAACGACCACCTCAAGGGTTGGAAAGCCCCGATCCGCGAGTTGGGTTTGGTGGCGCATCAGGAAACTGCGAACACCAAGGGCAAGAACGCCAGCGACATCGGGCTGGTCATTCAGGCGATGGACATCCTGCACAGCCGCCGCTTCGATATTATCGTGATCGTCTCTTCTGACAGTGACTTCACAGCGCTGGTGAATCGCCTGCGCGAAGACGGGGTGACCGTTATCGGCATCGGCGAGAAGAAGACCCACGATTCGCTGCGCAACGTCTACAACCGCTTCATCCTGATCGAGAACCTCGACGAGGTAGAGCCCGACACCCCCTCGCGGGCCAAGGCCAAGGTGGGCGATGCCCTGCCCCTGTTCAAAGCCGCGATGGACAAGATCGACACCGAAGACGATTGGTACAACCTCGGCCAGATCGGCCAGACCATTCAGGCAGCGCATCCCGATTTCGACAGCCGCACCTATGGCCATGGCAAGCTGAGCGCCTTAGCGGCCGACCTCAAAGCCTTGGAAACGCGGAAGGACGGCAACCGTTTGATGGTTCGCCTGAAAAGCTAACGCCGGATCACTCGGCGGCGCGCTGCTCTTGCCGCGCCACACGGGCGAGCATGGCGGGCAACAGCAGGCTCAGCACCACGAGGCGCATGATGTGGCAGGCGGCCACGAAGCCCGGCACCACCGCCAGCACGGCGCCGAGGGCGATCATCGTCTCCAGCCCGCCGGGCGCGAAGGCCACCAGCACATGCCCCAGCGGCATGCCAAGCGCCCAGGCCACCGGCACCGCGCCAAGGCCCGCCAGCCCCACCGCAACGCCCGTGATCGCCAGCCCCGCGCCAAGCCCGCTTGCCAGACGCGCAGGCGTGATGCTCGAAAACCGCGTACCGATGAGACTGCCGAGCACGAGATAGGCGACAAGGGTCAGCCAGCCCGGCAGAACGCCAGTCTCTAGCCCAGTCAGATGCGCGATGGCCGAGACCACCATCGCCCCCATCAAGAGCGGCGCGGGCACGGAAAGACGGGCAAAGATCATCCCCACGACGACGGAGACGCCGATCATCACGAGGATCGACAGCAGGCTCATCCCCGCCCCCGCGGGGGCGATATTGCCGGTCATGTCGACGCCCATCAGAAGGGCGGCGAAAGGCACGACGATGGTCAGCGCCAAAAGCCGGACCGATTGCGTGATCGAAATGCGCGGCACGTCCGACCCGCTGTCGCTGGCAATCGCCATCACGAAACTCAGATGTCCGGGGGCCGAGGCCAGAAGCGCGGAGCGGGCGTCAAAGCCAAAATACCGCGCCAGCATCCAACGGCAAAGCGCCATGATCCCCCAAATCACCCCGGTCATAAAGACAAAGGCCAGTGGCCAGCGCAGCATGGCGTTCACCGCATCTTGGTTGAACCCTGCCCCCACGGCGATGCCCAGCACGACGAAACAGGCATCCCGCAGCCGCGGATCGACCGCCGTGCGCACCCCCATTAGCCCTAAGACACTCACTGCGATCACCGGGCCTAGCAGCATATAGACCGGCGCATTCAGCCACCAGAACAGCAGCGCCCCAAAGGCCCCGACCGCAAGGGTCAGCACTGTGTCGCGCGGGGCGAGCGAGGGGATCGGCCATCTCATGCGGTAGGGCTAGCACTCCGGTAGAGCCTACGCCAGTGCCACACGCATGACGCGCATCGCGCGCCCTTGCCCTTTCGTCGCAAAAGGTTCATGGGCGACTGGCAATACCACGGGATGAAGGGGCGTGATCATGGACAATCTGCGCGGCGCGATGCTGATGGTGCTGGCCATGGCCGGTTTCGCGGTCGAGGACATGTTCGTCAAACTGACGAGCGATGCGCTCCCCGTCGGTCAGATCATCGCGCTTTTGGGCGCGGGCGGCGGGGCGATCTTTGCCGTGATCCTGCGCATTCAGGGAAAGCGCCTGTTCTCTGCCGATATGCTGACGCAGCCGATCCTGCTGCGTGCCGTGGGCGAAGTGCTGGGCACGCTTTGTTTCGTCACCGCCATCGTGCTGACGCCGCTCTCTTCGGCCTCGGCTATTTTGCAGGCGACCCCGTTGGCGGTCACACTCGGTGCGGCGCTGTTCCTTGGCGAGCCGGTCGGCTGGCGGCGCTGGAGCGCGATCATCGTGGGCTTCCTTGGCGTGCTCTTGATCGTGCGCCCGGGGCTGGAGGGGTTCAACGCGCTGTCGCTTTTCGCCGTGGCCGGTGTCATCGGCCTCGCCTTGCGCGACTTGGCGACACGCAAAGTTCCCAAAAGCATCAGTTCCATGCAGCTTAGCTTTCTGGCCTTTATCGTCTTGGTCCCCGCGGGGCTGATCCTGATGCTGGCCGCAGGCACGCCCGCCGCCATGCCCGGCGGGGCCGAGGTGCTCTATCTCGCCGGGGCGATGGTGATCGGGGTGCTGGCATATTACGCCATCGTCGCCGCCATGCGCGTGGGCGAGGTGAGTTTTGTCACCCCCTTCCGCTATACCCGCATGCTCTTTGCGCTGGTGGCGGGGATCGTGGTTTTCGACGAATCCCCCGACACGCTGACGCTGGTCGGGGCCGCGATCATCATCGCCTCGGGGGTCTATACCCTGCTGCGCGAACGCAAAATCACCCCCCGGCCCCGCCGCGGTCTTTCCAAGCCGGGCCTGCCGGGGTAAACCGCCACGAACCCGAACATGAGGACAAAGCCCATGAGCACGATCATCGACATCCACGCCCGCGAAATCCTCGACAGCCGGGGCAACCCGACGGTCGAAGTCGACGTTATCCTCGAAGACGGCACCATGGGCCGCGCCGCTGTCCCCTCCGGTGCCTCGACTGGCGCCTATGAGGCGAACGAGCGGCGCGATGGCGATAAGTCGCGCTATCTGGGCAAAGGCGTGCTCGAAGCCTGCGCCGCCGTCAATGGCGAGATTGCCGAGGCGCTCGTTGGGGTCGAGGCGACCGAACAGGTCGAGATCGACGAGATGATGATCGAACTCGACGGGACCGAGAACAAATCCCGCCTCGGCGCCAATGCGATCTTGGGCGTGTCGATGGCCGCGGCCAAGGCGGCGGCGGACTACTGCGCGCAGCCGCTCTACCGCTACATCGGCGGCACCACCGCACGGGTTCTGCCGGTGCCGATGATGAACATCATCAATGGCGGCGAACATGCCGACAACCCGATCGACATTCAGGAATTCATGATCATGCCGGTCGCCGCGGAGAACATCCGCGAAGCCGTGCGCATGGGGGCCGAGGTGTTCCACACGCTGAAGAAAGAGCTTTCCGCCGCGGGCCTCTCGACCGGGATCGGCGACGAGGGCGGCTTTGCCCCCAACATCAACTCCTCGCGCGATGCGCTTGATTTCATTCTGAAGTCCATTGAAAAAGCGGGCTACAAACCGGGTGAAGACATGTATCTCGCCCTCGATTGCGCGGCGACAGAATACTACAAAGACGGCAAATATGTCCTCTCCGGCGAAGGCAAAACCCTGTCGAGCGCAGAGAACGCCGACTACCTCGCGGCGCTGGTGAACGACTACCCGATCATCTCCATCGAAGACGGCATGGCCGAAGACGATTGGGACGGTTGGAAGGCGCTGACCGACCTTTTGGGCGGCAAGGTCCAACTGGTGGGCGATGACCTTTTCGTCACCAACCCTGCGCGTCTGAGCGATGGCATCCAGCGCGGCGCGGCGAACTCCATGCTGGTCAAGGTCAACCAGATCGGCACCCTGACCGAGACCCTCAAAGCCGTGGATATCGCGCATCGCGCGGGCTACACCAACGTCATGTCGCACCGCTCGGGCGAGACCGAAGATGCCACGATTGCCGACCTTGCAGTCGCCACCAACTGCGGCCAGATCAAAACCGGCTCGCTGGCGCGTTCCGACAGGCTGGCGAAGTACAACCAGTTGATCCGTATCGAAGAAATGCTGGGCGAGACCGCTCAATACGCGGGCCGCTCGATCCTGCGCGGCTGATGTCGGCCCTCACCATCCGCCCTGTCACCACCGCTGCGGACCTCGCGGCGGTGGTGGACCTTTGCTGGGCCTATCGCGACTTCCTCTACCACTTCGGCCCGACCGAACAGCGGATCGTTGAGACCTTCTACCCCCAAGACAAATACAGCGCCCTGATGGCGCGCCTGCCCGAGGAACACGCCCGTCCGCGCGGCATCATCCTCTTGGCCGAGCGGGATGGCATCCCCCTGGGCTGCGGCATGTCACATGCGCTGACCGAGACGGAGAGCGAGATCAAACGCGTCTTCGTCACCGATGCGGCCCGTGGCACGGGGGCGGGCCGGGCGATCTGTCAGCGCCTTGTCGATCAAGCGCGGGAGGATGGGTTCGAGAAGGTCTATCTCGACACTTCCGTGGGCTTCGCCCCTGCCCGCGCGCTCTATCGCTCGCTCGGGTTTGTTGAGCGCGGGCCCTATCAACCGATGCCGGATTTCACGCGGGATGCGATCTGTTTCTTCGAGATGCCGCTGAGGGACGTGGCCGCGCCTGCCGAATAGCGTAAACGGGGCGGCCAGATTGCCGCCCCGTTTTTCATTGCCGCACGGTTTACCCGGCGAAGAGCTGTAGGAACTTCTGCTTCGAATACCCCAGCTTCAGCGCCCCACGGTCCGACAGGCGCGGCGCGATGCGCATGCGGATGATGTCCCGGTCGGTATCGAGGGCTGCGTTGAGGCGCAGCACCGCGTCGACCTTGCCGTTTGGCCCCGGGGCGACCTCTTCGATCATGCCGACCAAGACACTGTCTTTGCTCCAGACCGGCGCGCCGATGAGGGTCGCGATGTTGATCGGCCTTGGGGTGGTGGCACTGTTGTCGGCGCCGGTGGTCGCCCGGCCTGCGGTCGCCGTGGGGGTGCTATCGGGGTCATCCGTCCCGCTGTGGCCGCTGCCCCCGCCGACCGAGACGCCAGCCCCGGCCCCCAGACCGTCACCGCCGCCCACCGAAGCGCCGACGCCTGCGTTCACACCGTCGCCCCCGCCGACCGAAGCGCCAACTCCGGTCCCGATGCCGTCACTGCCGCCGACCGAAGCACCGACACCGACATCCGCGCCGCCATGGTCGCCATGGCCCCCGACGCTGACCCCAACCCCGAGGCCGATTTCAGCCTGCGCCGCGGGCGCCAGCATGAGCGTCACTGCCGTAACGGCGAGGCTGTTTTTGAAAGCACCTGTGTGAAAGATAGTCATAGCGAATCTCCTTCTCTAAGCCGGTCGAATGCCTTCGACCCTTGGCCCCCACAGGGAACCTACGCGGGAAGTCGCAACGATGTTTCAAGAAAATTGCGCTATAGGTGTATTTTTCGCAACTTTGTTAGTAAGTTGGCGTTCTTGCCGATATGATGGCATAGCGGCTGCACGTTGGGGCCTTAAAATCCCTCTCCGGCACCTTTCCGTCAAAGTTAGGCAACGGCCCGGCCACCTCACTCCCGGCTGACGGTGCCCCCGCCAACGGCGGCGCGGACGCCTGTCGTGCCGGGGCACGAGGTGGGCAGCCCGCGCGCCACGCGTACTGCCAGATAGGCAAAGGCCTGCGCCTCCAGCATGTCGCCATCGAGGCCGATCTCCTCCACCGGGGCGACGGGGCAATCGAGGCTGACATCCAACATCCGCATCAGCACCGGATTATGTCGCCCGCCGCCCGTCACATAGACGCGTTCGGGCGGGGCTGGGCAATGCTGCATCGCCTCGGCCACACCAGCGGCGCACATGGCGGTAAGGGTCGCGCAGGCATCGGCATCGGAAAGCTCACCCACAAGGGCCACCATCTCGGCAAAATCATTCCGGTCGAGGGATTTGGGCGGCATGCGTGCGAAATAAGGCTCGGCCAGAAACAGCTCCAAGGCGCCCTGCTCCACCCTGCCCCGCGCGGCCAGCTTGCCGCCTTCGTCATAGTCTTGGCCAAGCCGGGCCTGCATCAGATCGTTAATCGGCGCATTGGCGGGGCCGGTGTCAAAGGCCAGCAACGCGCCGTCCTCCTCCGGGCGGGCCACGCGCGGGTCGACCCACGTGAGGTTGCCCACGCCGCCGAGGTTCAGGAAGGCCACCGGCCCCTTTCGCCCGGCGTAGCGCGCGCAGGCGTGGTGAAAGAAGGGGGCGAGCGGTGCGCCCTCGCCGCCCAGTTCAACATCGGCGCTGCGGAAATCCCAGACCACGGGCAGGCCAATCTCTCGCGCCAGCAGCGCGCCGTTGCCGACTTGCAGCGTGCCCTGCATGCGTGGGGCATGGGCGAGCGTTTGGCCGTGAAAACCGATGAGGTCGACCTCAGGCGCATCTTTCAGCAGGTCGGCCAAGAGCGCCAGATGCGCGGCCTCCACCGCCTTGGCGGCCTCCTCAACCTCGGCCCCGTGCCACTTGCCGAACCCCGCGGCGATCACGCGCCGCTCTTCGGCGGAATAGCTGCGATAGGCGCTGCCGCCAAAGCCGGCAATGTCATGCCCATCGGTGCGCAAAATCGCGGCGTCCACCCCATCCAGAGAGGTGCCCGACATCATTCCCAAAGCCGTCACCACTTCGGTTCCGGCATCTTGCCTGTGCTTGGCCCTATTCATGGCCTTTTCCTTTGCCGCTCGTGCGCATATAGATTGCCCCGCAATACAGTTTTGAGGCAAGTCACCATGACATACCATCCCAAATCGGAGTTCATCCACACGATGATGCAGCGCGGCTTTCTGGCCGATTGCACCGATTATCAGGGGTTGGACGAAGCCCTGCTGAAAGGCGCGGCCCCGGCCTATGTGGGCTATGACGCCACGGCCAAGTCTCTGCATGTTGGGCATCTGGTCAATATCATGATGCTGCGCTGGCTACAGAAATGCGGCGGCAAGCCGATCACCCTGATGGGTGGCGGCACGACCAAGGTGGGCGATCCATCCTTCCGCTCGGACGAGCGCCCGCTGCTGACGCCCGAGGCGATCGACGACAATATCGAAGGCATCCGTCAGGTCTTTGCCCAATACCTCGATTACGGCGAGGGCGAGACTGGCGCCTTGATGCTGAACAACGCGGAATGGCTCGACGGGTTGAACTACCTCGATTTCCTGCGCGACATCGGGCGGCATTTTTCGATCAACCGGATGCTGAGCTTTGAGAGCGTGAAGTCGCGACTGGACCGCGAGCAGTCGCTGTCTTTCCTTGAGTTCAATTACATGATTCTCCAAGCCTATGACTTCATGGAGCTGCACCGCCGCTATGGCTGCATTCTTCAGATGGGCGGGTCGGATCAATGGGGCAATATCGTCAACGGCATCGACCTGACGCGCCGGGTGATCGACGGGGAGGTGTACGGCCTGACGTCACCGCTCTTGACCACCAGCGACGGCAAGAAGATGGGCAAATCGGCGGGCGGTGCGGTCTGGCTCAATGGCGATATGCTGAGCCCTTATGAGTTCTGGCAATTCTGGCGCAATTGCACCGATGCCGATGTGGGCCGTTTCCTCAAGCTCTACACCGAGCTGCCAGTCGATGAATGCGACCGTCTGGGCGCGCTGGCGGGGTCCGAGATCAACGAGGCGAAGGTGCGTCTGGCCAATGAGGTCACCGGCCTGCTCCACGGGGAAGAGGCCGCCCGCAACGCCGAAGCCACCGCGCGCGAAGTCTTTGAAAAAGGCGGTGTGGGCGATGACCTGCCCACCCTGACCCTGTCGGCGGCGGATGTGGGCGATGGGGTTTCCATCGTGCAATTGCTGGTGAAATCGGGCCTTGCCGGCTCTGGCAAAGAAGCCAAGCGCCTGATCGCCGAGAACGGCGCACGGATCGACGACAAGCCACTGACCGATGCGGGCCTGATGCTGGATGCGGGCGCGCTGTCTTCTCCGGTCAAGCTGAGCGCGGGCAAGAAGCGCCACGCGCTGGTGCAGGTCGGCTGATCCTTCACGGGGCGGGCTTCGGTCTGCCCCGTCTTCCCTACTCCCGCAGCCCTCCTCCCGCCGCAACGGCATCCCTTGCATGGGGTGAGACTTCGTGCTGAACTGAACAAGCGTTCATATCGGGGGGGAGCCATCATGAAACTAGACAGTACAGCCGCCATCATCACCGGGGGCGCATCGGGGCTTGGCGAAGCCACGGCGCGCTATTTTGCGTCGCAGGGCGCGCAGGTCACCCTGTTGGACCGTGACGCTGCCCGAGGCGAAGCCATCGCGAAAGAGATCGGCGGCCACTACGTCCTAACCGATGTAACGGATGAGACGTCGGTGCAGGAAGCGGTGGACTATGCCCAAGAAAAGATGGGCTGGATCACTGCGGCGGTGAATTGCGCGGGCATCGCACTTGGGATCAAAACCACGGGCCGCGACGGGCCGCATCCGCTCGACGCCTTTCAACGCACCATCGACATCAACCTCGTCGGCAGCTTCAACGTGGCGCGGTTGGCGGCGGTGGCCATGGCCAAGAACACCCCCGAAGACGACGGCGCGCGCGGGGTGATCATCAACACCGCCTCCATCGCCGCCTTCGACGGGCAGAAGGGCCAAGCCGCCTATGCTGCCTCCAAGGGCGGGATCGCGGGCATGACCCTGCCGATGGCGCGGGATCTGGCCAAGGAAGGGATTCGCGTGATGACCATCGCGCCGGGCATTTTCAAAACGCCGATGCTGGCCGGATTGCCGGAAGAGGTGCAGGCCGAATTGGCCAAGGATGTGCCCAACCCGCCGCGCCTTGGTGATCCGGCGGAATACGGGCGGCTGGCCGGGTTCATCGTCGAAATGGGCTATCTCAATGGAGAGGTGATCCGCCTCGACGGCGCGCTCAGGATGCGCTGATGCCGCTGCAAAACCGCGTCCAACCGGATGGGGAGATCATCGCCCATCCGGCGCGGGGCAGCTTCATGGGCAACCGTGGCATCCTGCATGACGAAAACGGACTGCACCCCAAACGCCGTTGGGCGCATCAGAATTGGGTCTGTTGTCGGCTCAGCTTCAAGGGACGCCGCCGCAAGCTGATGGCGCCCCGCCATTATACCGAGCTGTTCTTTCTTGATGAGGCCGTGGCCTTTGCCGCCGGTCACCGCCCTTGTGCGGAATGCCGAGCCGCGGATTATCGACGGTTTCGCGCGTGTTGCGACCTCCCCGGCCCCGCCGCGGATCTGGACCGTCAGTTGCACGCCGAACGGGCCGTGCCGCGCGTTTTTCGTCAGCGCCGCCATGGGGATGTAGAAGCGCAGGACCTGCCCGACGGCAGTTTCGTCTTGGATCACGACGGCCAGAGCGGCGTGTTTCTCGGCGATGCCCTTCACCCCTATGCGCCGGAGGGCTACAGGGCTGCGCAGCGACGCCCGCAGGGCAGCGTCACCCTGCTCACCCCGCCGAGCATCGTCGCGGCATTCCGCAACGGCTACGGCCCGCAGATCGCCTTTGCGGAAGCGCGGGGTTAGCCCTGCGCTTTCTCCTCAAGCGCCATCCACTCTTCTTCGGCGTTAGAGAGCTTTTCATGCCGCTGCACCAGCGCATCGGTGGCTTTCTGAAACTTCACCGGCTCGCGGGTAAAAAGCTCTGCATCGCTGAGCAGTTCTTCGAGCTTGCCGATCTCGGCCTCCAACCGCTCGATCTCAGCGGGCAAGGCTTCGAGCCGGTGTTTTTCGGTAAAGCTGAGCCCGCCCGCGGATTGCTTTTTCTCCGCCTTCGGCTCGGCCTTGCTCGGCTTGGGTTTAACCACGCTTTGTGCGAAATCATCCTGCCCGCGCTGCGCCAGATAATCGGACCAGCCGCCTGCATAGACCGTGGCGCGGCCATCGCCCTCCATCGCGATGGTGGTCGCCGCCACCCGGTCGAGGAAGTCACGGTCGTGGCTGACCAGCAGCACGGTGCCGTCATAGGTGCCCAAGAGTTCCTGCATCAGGTCCAGCGTCTCAACGTCGAGATCGTTCGTCGGTTCGTCGAGCACCAGAAGGTTCGAGGAGCGCGCCATGATCTTGGCCAAAAGCAGCCGCGCCTTTTCGCCGCCCGAGAGCGAGCGCACCGGCGCGCGGGCTTGTGCCTCGTCAAAAAGGAATTCCTTGAGGTATCCGACCACATGTTTCGGCTGACCCCGCACCAGCACCTGATCGGCCTTGCCCGAGACGCGCATCTCGGGATCGCCGGTGAGGCTGTCCCAAAGGGTCATGTCGCCGTCAAGCTGCGCGCGCGCTTGATCGAACAGCGCGAGTTCCAGATTGGTGCCCAGTTTGATCTCGCCCGCGTCGGGCTGTTCTTTGCCGATCAGCATGTTCAGCAGCGTGGTCTTGCCAACACCATTTGGCCCGACCAACGCAATTCGGTCGCCGCGCTGCACCGTGATCGAGAAATCGCGCAGGATCTGTTTGTCACCGAACTTCTTAGCGATGCCACTCGCCTCGATCACCTTGCGGCCTGACTTCGGCCCGGCCTCCAGCGCCATGGCCGCGGTGCCCTGCCGTTTGATCTGCGCCGAGCGTTCGGCGCGCAACTCTTGAAGCGCGCGCACCCGGCCCTGATTGCGTTTGCGCCGGGCCGAGATCCCCTCGACCGCCCAACGCGCCTCGGCCTTGATCTTGCGGTTCAGCTTGTGGCGCTGCATGTCCTCTTCTTCCCAGACCTGATCGCGCCATGCCTCGAACCCTTCAAAGCCGATGTCCTGACGGCGCACGGTGCCGCGGTCGACCCAGAGAGTCGCGCGGGTCAGCTCGCGCAGGAAGGCGCGGTCGTGGCTGATGATGACAAAGGCGGTGCGGGTGCCCTTTAGCTCGGATTCGAGCCATGCGATGGCTTCGATGTCGAGGTGGTTGGTCGGCTCGTCCAGCAGCATCAGTTCCGGCTCTTCGGCCATCAGCCGCGCAAGTGCCGCGCGGCGACGCTCCCCGCCCGATGCGGTGGCCACAGGGCGCGCCGGGTCAAACTTCAGCCCCTCGCCGGCGCGTTCCACCTTATACATCTCACCCGGATCGAGCCCATGGGCCGCGAAGTCGCCAAGCGTCTCGAAGCCCGAGAGGTCAGGCTCCTGCTCCATATAGCCGACCGAGACGCCGGGCCCGGCCACAACCGCCCCGCTGTCGGGCTCTACCAGCCCGGCCATGACCTTCATCAGCGTCGATTTGCCCGAGCCGTTGCGGCCCACCAAGGCCAACCGATCGCCGGTCTGAACCACGAGGGAGAGGTCTTCGAAAACAGGATCGCCGCCAAAGGTCAGCGAAATGTCGGTGAGTTGTAAAAGGGGTGCGCGTGCCATGCCTGCCAGCTATCTTTCGGCGCGGGCAAGGTCAATGTCCAAAGGCGATACGGCCTCAGGCCAACGCCCGCAAAAGCCGCGCGCGGTTGGGCGGGATCGCGGCGATCTCCAGCCCGGTGAAGACATGCAGCGTGCCCATTTGCCGGTCGATCACGGCGTGATCGCTGACCCAGCCGCCCATCGCCAGATAGCTGCGCAACAGCGGCGGGATTTGCTGGCGCGCGCGCCGGGGATCGGGGCTATGGCGGTCGCGGGCATAGGGGTGGACCTCAGCCGCCTTGACGCCGGGGCGCCATTCCGCGGGGGCAAGATGCTGTTGTTTCAACAGGGCAAAGGCATCGCGGTAGCGGGTCGGATCGGTGCCCGTGAAAGAGGAACAGCCAAACAAAAGCGCCGCGCTGCTGTCTTCGACTTCCCGGGCCAATTGCCCCCAAGCGAGGCGTTGAATATCGGGGTCTTGCCATTCTGGATGGATGCAAAAGCGGCCCAGTTCCAGCATGGCGCCTTTCATGCGCTCCAAACGGCTCAGATCGTAAAACTGCGCGGCATAGCTCTGGGCCAGCTCCGCGCCCTGAAACCGGGTCAGGCGAAAGCAGCAGACCAATGTGCCGCTGTCGCGATCCTCTATCAGAAAATGCCGTGCCGCCGCGTCGAATGCATCACGGTCGGCGGTCCCGGTCTGAAAACACTGCGTCCGCAGCGCCTGCGCCCGGGTGATGTCCCCGGGCGTGAGGGCTTCGCGCGTCAGATATCGGCCCGGGGGCGATTGGGTCATCTGCGAGGTCGCCTTCGCTTATCCGCGGCCCTGCCCTGCTGCCGGGGCATGCCAAGGGGAACTTAGCTGCCGAAGGCCGACGGGCTAAAGCGGCCAAGGTTGCCCAGAAGCTGGCGCAGGAAGGTGTTGTCGGCCACAGGCGATGTCGTCACGCGGCGCGACAGCGGCACGACCTGCCCGCGCTCAAGCCCGAAGCGTTCGACATTCGACACCACACCGGCTTCGTTGAAGCTGACGGTCACCACCTCACGCTCGATCTCTTTCGGGGCCATGAAGCCCAGAGCGCGTTTGCGCATCTTAACGTAATAGTAACTATCATCGCTCAAAACACCCGAAACCGTGGGCACACCGATCTTCTGCGCGACGCTCTCTTTGGTATCGCTGCCCACAACGACCTGCTCAAGCTGGTCTTGCGGCGGCACATAGCCGTGGTTCTCATACTGCGGGCTACAGGCGGTCAGAAGCAGTGCAAGGCCCATACCCGCGATCCGGAGGTGCGTCTTGCCGGTCTGTTTGGTTTTGCGCATTTGGTCTGCCCTCTTGCCCTGACGGATTATGGCTTTTATTTCGCATACACCAAGGCACCCCAAGTGTACAAGAAACGAAAGTCGGATCTCATGTCGCGCAAATCACCTACGCCAACCGCTCTTCGGGTCGCGGACCTGTCCCAGACGGAGCCAAACGCGTTCGCGCTGCGCCCTGAGGCGGAAGCGCTGGCGCAGATCGCCGAGGAACTCGATCTCTCAGCCCTGCGCAAACTTAGCTTTTCGGGCAGCATCAAACCGCTCGGCAAACAAGACTGGCAGTTGGACGGGAAACTGGGCGCGACCGTGGTGCAGCCCTGCGTCGTCACGCTTGAGCCAGTGACCACGCGGATCGACGCCGATATTACCCGCCGCTTCATCCATGATTTCGAACTCCCCGAAGAAGAGGAGGTCGAAATGCCCGAGGACGACACGACAGAGCCTTTGGGCCAATGGATCGACCCCGCGCAGGTCATGATCGAGGCGCTGGCGCTGGAAGTGCCGGAATATCCCCGCAAGGGCGATGCGGAACTGGGCCAGATGGTCCATGCCGAACCGGGCCAAAAGCCGATGACGGACGAAGACGCGCGGCCCTTTGCGGGCTTGGGCGCACTGCGCGATGCGCTGAAGAAAGACGAAACCTAAGGAAACAAGCGGAAAACCGCGGAAATTCGCGCTTGCATCGCGCCGGTTTCGCGTTATTTTGCCGCCCTCACCCGAATTAAGGTTGGACATTGCGCGGCTGCGGCCCTAAAGCGTCGTCACGCCCGAAACGGGGTCCGAATTGAAACACGGTTGCGGCCTGCTTTGCCAAGTCAGCAACCCCGAAGGCAAAGGCACCAGACATGGCTGTCCAACAGAATAAAGTATCCAAATCCCGCCGCAACAACCGCCGCGCCCACGATTCGCTCTCTGCGGCGAACCCGAACGAATGTTCGAACTGCGGTGAGCTGAAGCGCCCCCACCACATCTGCGCGGCTTGCGGTCACTATGACGACGCCGAAGTTGTCGCCCTGACCGAAGAAGTGGACCTGGAAGACGACGCAGCATAAGCTGCGGTAGTTTTTAAGGTTTTCTCTTAGGCAGTGAGGCATTCGCACTGATGACGGCCCAGCCCGATCACCCCAACGCGAAAGCCGGACACACCCTGATCTCGGTCGACGCGATGGGGGGTGACGAAGGCCCGGCAGCAGTTGTTGCCGGGTGTGCGCTTTCTGCGACAGCAAATCCCGATATCGGTTTTATCCTGCATGGTCCCCGTGATCAGTTGGAGCCTTTGATCGCCAAGCGTGGTGAGTTGTCGGGCCGTTGCGAGATACGTCACGCCACGGATGTCGTCACGATGGACGACAAGCCCAGCCAAGTCGTGCGCACCGGCAAAGACAGTTCCATGTGGTCTGCCATCGAATCCGTGCGGAGCGGAGAGGCGGCTGTGGCTGTCTCTTGCGGCAATACCGGCGCGCTGATGGCGATGTCGATGATACGGCTGCGCAAATTGCCGGGCGTGAATCGCCCTGCAATTGCCGTGCTCTACCCCTCTTCCAACCCGCAGGGCTTCAACGTGATGCTCGACGTGGGCGCCGATGTGCGCGCCGACGCCGATGATCTGTTGCGTTTCGCGCTGATGGGCACCTCCTATGCCCGCAACGGTATGGATTTGCAGCGCCCCCGCGTGGGGCTGCTGAATGTCGGCACCGAAGAGCATAAGGGCCGCACCGAACTCAAAGAAGCCTATGATTTGATTCGCGCCCAAGGCGATGCCACCGGGTTTGAATTCGTCGGTTTCGTTGAGGGCGGCGATATCTCGGGCAACCGCGCCGATGTCATCGTGACCGATGGGTTCACCGGAAATGTCGCGATCAAAACCGGCGAAGGCACGGCCAGCATGATCGGCGACCGGCTGCGCGAAGCGTTCAAATACTCACCCCTGTCGCGCCTCGCCTCGCTGCTGGCCTATACCTCGCTGCGCCGTCTCAGCAAAAAGATCGACCCGCGCCGTGTGAACGGCGGCGTCTTTCTGGGCCTGAACGGCACGGTGGTGAAATCGCACGGCTCCGCCGATGCGACCGGCATCTCCGCTGCGATCAAACTCGCCGCGCAGTTGTCGCAGAATAAATTCAATGACAAGCTAGCCGCTCGCGTCGCCGCGACGCTGCCAGCTGAGGAGTCCGTCAAATGAGCCTGCGCGCCGTTGTCACTGGTTGTGGCCACTATCTGCCCGCCCGTGTCGTGGAAAATGCCGAATTTGAAGCGACCCTCGACACGAATGACGAATGGATCCGCTCGCGCTCGGGCATCGAACGCCGCCACTTTGCCGCCGAAGGTGAAACGACCTCTTCCATGGCCAGCGCCGCCGCACGCAAGGCGCTTGAAGACGCGGGGCGCGATGTTTCCGATGTCGACGCGATCGTCGTGGCCACCTCCACCCCCGACCTGACATTCCCGTCGGCCGCGACCATGGTGCAGGCCGAATTGGGCATGACCAATGGTTTCGCTTTTGACGTGCAGGCGGTCTGCGCGGGTTTTGTCTATGCGCTGGCGAACGCCAACGCGCTTATCGTTTCCGGTCAGGCCCGCAATGTGCTGGTGATCGGGGCCGAGACCTTCAGCCGCATCATGGATTGGACCGACCGGTCGACCTGTGTGCTTTTTGGCGACGGCGCGGGCGCGCTGCTGCTTGAGGCGCAGGATGGGCAAGGCACGCCCGAGGACCGCGGGATCCTCGCGACCGATCTGAATTCCGATGGGCGCTACCGTGATCTGCTCTACGTCGATGGTGGCGTCAGCACCGGCACCACCGGCTATCTGCGGATGCAGGGAAATCAGGTGTTCCGCCACGCGGTCGAAAAGCTCGCTGCCACCGCCAATACCGCGATGGACCGCGCCGGCGTCAGCGCCGAGGATGTCGATTGGATCGTGCCGCATCAGGCGAACATCCGCATCATCCAAGGCACCGCGAAGAAACTGAACCTGCCGATGGAGCGCGTTGTCGTGACCGTGCAGGACCACGGCAACACCTCTGCCGCCTCGATCCCGCTGGCGCTGTCGGTGGGCCGTGAGCGCGGCCAGATCAACAAGGGTGATCTGATCGTCACCGAAGCTATTGGCGGCGGTCTGGCTTGGGGCTCTGTTGTCCTGCGCTGGTAAGTCCCTGAGCTAACGCGGAAAATCTCTGCCGAATCGTGCTCGATCCGGGCATTGATGTTGACTCTAAAAATCTGAGCAGCATATGCTATTGGAAAGCATGGGGGATATAATGCCGAACAAGACATTGACGCGCATGGATTTAAGCGAAGCTGTATTTCGTGAGGTCGGTCTTTCTCGCAATGAGAGTGCTCAGCTGGTCGAAGCCGTGCTTGAGCATATGTCCGACGCTCTGGTCGACGGGGAACAGGTCAAGATTTCCTCTTTCGGCACTTTTTCGGTACGCGACAAGACCGCGCGTGTGGGCCGCAATCCGAAAACCGGCGAAGAGGTTCCGATCAACCCGCGCCGGGTGCTGACCTTCCGCCCCTCGCATTTGATGAAAGACCGGGTTGCCGAAGGCAACAAGTCCTGACCCATGGTCAAATCGCCGGACGCTTTTCGCACCATCTCCGAAGTCGCTGACTGGCTCGGTATCCAAGCCCATGTTCTGCGGTTTTGGGAGAGTAAGTTCACCCAAGTGAAACCCATCAAACGGGCGGGCGGGCGGCGCTATTACCGCCCCGCCGATATGCTGCTGCTTGGCGGGATCAAGAAGTTGCTGCATGACGATGGGCTGACCATCAAAGGCGTCCAAAAGATCCTGCGTGAGGAAGGGATGACCCATGTCTCCGCCCTCTCCGCCCCGCTTGACGAGTTGGACTTCGTGGAGCCGCGCCCTGCGCCGAAACCGGACATCATCCGGCCTGAGACAGGTGTGGTTCTGAACTTTGGCGCGAAGACGGAAGCGCGCGGGGATGAGGTGAGCGCTGAGACGGTAGACACGCGGCAGGAGAACACGGCGGAGGTCGAAGAGCCCGCCCCTGCGGCAGCACAGCGCCCCTCGCCCATGCCGCCCGCCGACGATCATCCACGCGCCACGCCCGATCCGCTGGCCCCCTCTGACAGCAGCACGCCCGATGCGCCGCAACTCCCTGCGTCCGAAGCTGAGCCCGAAGAGGAACCCGCGCCGGAACCTACACCAGAGACCGGCCTGCCCGAGTTCCTCAAGCGCCCGCTGGCGCCTGAGCCGGAGGAGACCGCAGAGGTTTCGCCCGCCCCCGCTGAAGCCGAGGCGGAAGACCCCGAGGACGACAGGCCGAAACCCGCGATCATCGACCTTCCCGATTTCACTCTAGAAGCCGATTTCCCCGCCCGTCCGGGGCTGCTGAGCGTCGGTGCGCGTGTCCATCGCCTGCCCCGTGACGTGCAACCGCAGGTCGCCGGTCTGCTGTTGGATTTGGCTGAATTGCGCGCGCGCATGGCCGCAGAAGCCGGCGCGGAAACAAATTTCTAATCGCGATGAAAAGATTGGCAATTCCCTCTTGCACCCCCTGCGAGATCGGGTATGAAGCCCACGTAGTCGGGCTATGGCGCAGCCTGGTAGCGCGTCCGTCTGGGGGACGGAAGGTCGCAGGTTCGAGTCCTGCTAGCCCGACCAACCGACTACAACAAAACGCCCGCGCCGGTAACGCGCGGGCGTTTGTCATTTAAGAAGGCCGCGCCCGATGCCCAATGCGATGAACGGGGTGCTCCCCAACCAGCAGATTGCAGCGATGATCGAAAGCGGCGCCATTGCCGCCGATCCCGCGGTCACCTCTGCCCAGATCCAGCCCGCCAGTCTTGACCTCCGCCTCGGCAGCGTCGCCTATCGCGTCCGCGCGTCTTTCCTTGCCGGGCATGGGGCCAAGGTCTCGGATCGTTTGGCGGAATTCGAGATGCACCGGGTCGACCTCAGCGATGGGGCCGTGCTGGAAAAAGGCTGTGTCTATGTGGTGCCGCTGATGGAGCAATTGGCGCTGCCCGAGGGTGTCTCTGCCGTTGCGAATGCCAAAAGTTCCACCGGACGGCTCGACCTGCTGACCCGCACCATTACCGATGGTGGCACCGAATTCGACCGCATCGCGCCGGGCTACACCGGCACGCTCTATGCCGAGATCTGCCCGCGCTCTTTCTCTGTGCTGGTGCGGCCCGGCATGCGGCTCAATCAGATTCGTTTCGGCAGCGGGGATGCGACCCTCGATGACGACGCTCTGCGCGCGCTGCATGCCAAGACGCCGCTCGTTGACGGGACCGCTGTGATCGACGAGGGGCTGGGCTTCTCCGTCGATCTGCGGCTGCCCGGCACCAGCCTCGTCGGCTACCGCGCGAAGCCGCATACCGGGGTGATCGACCTCGACAAGATTGGCCATTACGATCCCGCCGCCTATTGGGAAGAGGTGCATAGCACCAACGGTCAGATCATCCTCGACCCCGGCGCCTTCTACATCCTCGTCAGCCGCGAAGCGGTGACGATCCCGCCTGCCTATGCTGCTGAAATGGCACCCTATTTGGCGATGGTCGGAGAGTTCCGCGTGCATTACGCGGGCTTCTTCGATCCGGGCTTTGGCCATGCCGAGGCGGGCGGCGCAGGCTCACGCGGGGTGCTGGAGGTGCGCTGTCACGAGGCCCCCTTTGTGCTGGAGCATGGGCAAGTCGTGGGCCGTTTGGTCTATGAGCATATGGCGCAGATCCCCAGCCAGCTTTACGGCGCCGACATCGCGTCAAACTACCAAGGTCAGGGGCTGAAACTGTCGAAGCATTTCCGCTCCGCGTAAAGACGCGGCGCCGGTCAATCCTCGAACAGCTCGCTCTGCCCTTCGCTCGCTTCCGGCTCGTCCTCGCCATCGCCGACGGTGGGCAACAGACCGGCGGGCGGACGGTTCTCCAACAACCCGGCAGAGCGCAGTTCTTTCAGCCCCGGCAGGTCCCGCGCGCTTTCCAGACCGAAGTGATCCAAAAACTCCTGCGTGACGACAAAGGTTACTGGACGGCCCGGAGTCATCTTGCGGCGACCAAAGCGGATCCACTCCATCTCAAGCAACTGGTCCACCGTGCCCCGCGACACTGATACGCCGCGAATCTCTTCGATCTCGGCGCGGGTGACGGGCTGGTGATAGGCGATGATCGCCAAAGTCTCGATCGCCGCGCGGCTGAGCTTACGGGTCTCGACCGTTTCCTTATGCATCAGAAAGCCAAGGTCCGGCGCGGTGCGAAAGGCATAGGCGTCGCCGACTTTCATCACCTGCACGCCGCGCCCCTGATACCGGTGCCGCAGGAAGGCCATCGCCTCGCCCACGTCTGAGCCGCGCGGCAAACGCTCTTCGAGTTCGCGCAGGGTGATCGGCTCGGAACTGGCGAAAAGCACGGCTTCGATCATACGCTCCTGCTCGGCGAGCGAGGGCGCGTCGAACAGTTTCTTTTCTTTAGTTTCAATCTCTTCCGACACGCATCAATCCTTCTTGCGCAGTTGGATGGGGGCGAAAATCTCTTTTTGCCGGATCTCCATATGTCCCTCTTTGACCAGTTGCAAAGAGGCGGCAAAGGTCGCCGCCGTGGCCGAGCGGCGGCGTTCTGGGTCGCTTTCCCAACCCTCGGGCAGGTAGCTGTTTAGATCGCCCCAATCGCCCGCATAGCCGATCAGCCCGCGCATGCGGTCTAGGGCCTCTTCCATGGTGAAGACCTTGTCGCGGTCCATCACGAAGGGGCGGAAATCCTCACGCGTGCGGGTGCGCGCATAGCCCTGCATCAGGTCCAGCAGCGTCGCGGTATAGGTGACCTTTTTGACGCTGGTGATCTCTTGGGTCTGGCCGCGGGCAAAGAAGTCTCGGCCAAGCTGATCCCGAGCCATCAGACGCGCGGCGGCGTCGCGCATGGCCTGCAAACGTTCCAGTTGGAAGGCCAGATGCGCGGCCATTTCTTCGCCCGATGGGCCCTCTTCGGTCGGGTCCGGGGGCAGCAGCAGACGCGACTTCAGGAAAGCCAACCACGCCGCCATGACGAGGTAATCCGCCGCCAGTTCCAGCCGCAACTCCTTTGCCCGTTCGACAAAGGCCAGATACTGCCGCGCCAGTTGCAGCACCGAGATCTTGCGCAGATCGACCTTTTGCGTGCGGCTCAGCGACAGCAGCAGATCAAGCGGCCCTTCATAGCCTTCGACATCGATGATGAAGGCTTCGGCGGCCAGCCGGTCGGCCACGGTGCTGCCCGCCCCGCCCCGGTCTTCCTGAAATGTCGTGTCAGCCATGCAATGTCCCGCCCAGAAGCGTCTCAAGCTGGGCGCTGAGGGCGTCGATGTCAACGTCATCGGGGGTTTGCCGCGCATCCATGGCCCGCAGGGCGCGGGTTTGGGCGGCGGGGGTCATCTCGCCCGCGGCTTCGGCCACGGCGCGGCGGTCTTCGAGCGGGCCATTGCAGAAAAGTGCCACGTCACAGCCCGCCGCGATGGCGGCGCGGGTGCTTTCCGCTGGGGTCATTTGCAGCGCTTTCATCGAAATGTCGTCGGTCATCACGAGGTTGTCGAAGCCGATCTCTTCTCGGATCAGCCGCATCACCTCGGGCGACAGGGTCGCCGGGGCATTGTCCAGCGCGTCATAGACCAGATGTGCGGTCATCCCCATCGGCAGGTCGCGGAGGCTGCGGAAGGGGGCGAAATCGACCGCCTCCAGATCGATCCGGCGGGCCGCTACCCGGGGCAGATCGTGGTGGCTGTCAAGCGTCGCGCGGCCATGGCCGGGCATGTGCTTCATCACTGGCAAGACCCCTCCGGCCAGCAGCGCATCCGCCACGGCGCGGCCAATCTCGGCCACCTGCCCCGGCGTTTCGCCGTAACAGCGGTTGCGCAGAAAACGGTGGGTGTCCGGCCCGGCCACATCGATCAGCGGGGCGCAGTTGCTGTCGATCCCGACGCTGTGCAGCTCGTGGGCGATGATCCGGTACATCAGGTAAAAGGCTTGGCGCGCTTGATCGCCGGCGCGGGCAGCGAGGTCCATCGGCGGCAGCCAATCGCGCCAGTGGGGCGCGCGCATGCGCTGCACGCGGCCGCCCTCTTGATCGATGGTGATGACGGCGTCATGCCCCGCCGCCTCGCGCATTTCTTCGCAGAGCGCGCGGAGCTGGTCGGGGCTGTCGATGTTGCGGGCGAAGAGGATAAAGCCAAAGGGCCGCACGTCCCGAAAGAACGCCTTTTCCTCGACGCTGAGCCGATGGCCCGTCGCGTCGAGGATCGTGGCCCCGAAGGGGCGCATCAGCGCATCACCACCGGGATGCAATCCGCGTTTTCAGCCACGAGGGCCGAGCAGAAGCGGCGTGCGTCGGCGATGTCGTTAAAGCCCATGGCACGCAGGCGGTAGAAGACCCGCCCGCCGCTGGTGGCCTTTTGCACGACGCGGCTCTTGCCTTCGAGATAGGCACCGAAACGGCCCTGCAAACGGTCCCATTGTTCACGCGCGACCTCGGGGCTGTCAAAGGCGCCAAGCTGGGCCATGCGGGTGCCAGCGGGCAGCGATGCGGGATCGACTTCTTGGGTGGCCGCGGCCACTGGATTAGGTTGCACGGCGGCGGGTGTCACCACAGCACCGCCCGCCGGACGGCGGCGCGGACGCAGGGAGTTGCGCACGCCCGGCGCGTTCAGCACGGCCTTAACCACCTTGGGCTGCACGGAGGTATCGGCCAGCGCCATTGCCACGGCGGCATCGACAGGATCGCCAGCGGCGGCCTCCTCCCCGGTGAGCGGGGCCACGCCATTGGTCAGCTGCGCCACGAGGTCTTGCACATTGCCCGAGCGGATCGCTTCGGAGGCGTCGATCAGATCACCGTCATCCTCACGCGCCACGGCTGGGGTCGCGTTGCCTTGTGTCTTTGCGGCAACCATTGCCACTTTGACGGGCTGGTCTTCGTCTTGCAATTCGATCTGGCGCGGCGCGAGGCGCAGCTCATCCGCCGGGCGCCCGGCGCTGCCTTCGGCGGCGACCACATTGACGGAAAGCCCCTGATGACGGGCCAATTCACCGCCCGGCTCTTCGGGGCGCACGCGCATCTCGCCTTCGATCGCGCGGACCACCGGGATGCCGGTCACGTCACGCACAAGCAGTTTGTAGCCCCAAACACCGATCCCCGCCACCAGCGCCAAGGACACCACGGCGCCCGCGATATTGGTGAGCGTTGTCAGGGTCTTGGGCGCGCTGCCCACTGCGTAGCTATGCGCGGAATCGGGCGCATAGCCCGCCGTCGTCGGGGAAGACGTGAAATCTGCCATCTCTGCCTCTTTGCCCGGCGTGATACATCGCCACGCGGGTCTGGTCATGGGGTTGCCTGTTTTCGGCGCGCTGGTGCGGTTACCGCATCTCCTGCGCCGGTGTGACCCCGAGAATACCAAGACCCGCCGCAATTACAATCGCAACGGCACGCGACAGCGCGATTTTTGCCTGCGACGTGGCCGCGTCCCCTTCTTGCAGCGCCCGCAAGCCATCCTCGGACCGGCCCAAGTGGTAGAGGCTGTGGAAGTCGGAGGCCAATTCATAGAGGTAGAAGGCCACCCGGTGCGGCTCATTGCTGCGCGCGGCGGTCTCGACCAGACGGGGCCATTCGGCAAGCTTGCGCAGCAGGCCGATCTCGGCCTCGTGGTCGAGCTTGGACAGGTCCGCGTCCAGCAGCGTGGCATCCGCCACCTCGACCCCCGCCTCTTCGGCTTTGCGCAGGATCGACGCGACCCGGGCATGGGCGTATTGCACATAAAAGACCGGGTTCTCGCGGCTTTGCTCCAACACCTTGTCGAAATCGAAGTCGAGCATCGCGTCGTTCTTGCGCGTCAGCATGACAAAGCGCGTCACATCCGGGCCGACCTGATCCACCACATCGCGCAGGGTCACGAAAGTCCCTGCCCGTTTGGACATCTTGAACGGCTCGCCGTTTTTGAAGAGCTTCACCAACTGCGTCAGCTTGATGTCGAGCGGCACATGCCCGTCGCTCAGCGCCGAAACCGCCGCTTTCATTCGTTTGACGTAGCCGCCATGATCCGCGCCAAAGACGTCGATCAGCATGTCGAAATCACGGCTGACCTTGTCATAGTGATAAGCGATGTCGGGGGCGAAATAGGTCCAAGACCCGTCGGACTTCTTGACCGGGCGGTCCACATCATCGCCATGTTCGGTGGATTTGAACAGGGTCTGTTCGCGCGGTTCCCAATCGTCGGGTTTCTTACCCTTCGGCGGCTCCAACACGCCTTCGTAGATCAACCCTTTGGCTTCGAGCGAGGCGATGGCCGCTTCGATCTGACCCGTGCCATAGAGCGATTTTTCGCTATAGAACACGTCCATCTCGACACCCAGTGCCGCCAGATCGTCGCGAATGAGGTTCATCATCGCATCGGTGGCGAATTCGCGGATATCGTCCAGCCATTCGCTTTCCGGCTGGTCGACCAGCTTGTCGCCGTACATCTTGGCCAGCGCTTCGCCCAGCGGGATCAGGTAGTCGCCGGGATAGGTGCCATCGGGGAAGGCCACCTCTTTGCCATTGGCTTCGAGGTAGCGCAGATAGACCGAACGGGCGAGCACATCGACCTGCGCGCCGCCGTCGTTGATGTAGTATTCCCGGGTCACATCATAGCCCGCGAAGTCCAGCAGGCTCGCGAGCGCATCACCAAAGACCGCGCCCCGGGTGTGGCCCACATGCAGCGGCCCCGTCGGGTTGGCCGAGACATATTCAACGTTCACCCGCTGCCCGGCGCCAAGGATCGCGCGGCCAAAGTCGGTGCCTTGGCTCAGCACCTGACGGGCCACGTTTTGCCAGACCGAAGGCGCAAGGCGCAGGTTGATGAACCCCGGTCCCGCCACTTCGGCAGAGGTGATGCGCGGATCGTTTTGCAATTGCGCGGCCAGTGCTTCGGCGATGTCGCGCGGCTTCATGCCCGCAGGTTTGGCCAGCACCATCGCGGCATTGGTGGCCATGTCGCCATGGGCCGCGTCACGCGGCGGCTCAGCGGTGATCGGGTCAAAGTTCAGGGTCGCAGGCAGAGCTTCCTGCGCGACCATCTGTTCCAGCGTCGCAATGATGAGATGGCGAATTTCGGCAAATAGGTTCATGTCGGGTATCCTTGTTCCCCGCCCGTTTATCATGTGCGGGGGTGCAGTCAATCAAGCGTCGGGCCGTCGCGGCCCAAGTTGGGGAGTGGCGTTTGAAACGGCGTGCTCAGCCGAGGTCCAAACGCCCAGATCGGAGCCGTCGCCCCGCTTCGGAGCCAAGGAACAGCGCGCTTTCCGCTGCAAGCTCTGCCTGCCCCTCTGGCACGGTGATGAGGTGGAAGTGCAGCCCCCGCGGCCCGAACACCTTGTCGAGCGCGGCATTGGCCGCTTCAAACGCACCGATCATGGCATGCCCGGCCAGCGCCAAGGGCTGGCTTGGCCGCGGCAGAACGGTCACCACCGCCCCCTGCCCGGCCACCAGACCCCGGCCCAAGGCACGCATCATTGCCGAAAGCCCGCGGATCTGCGCATCCGTGCCTTTGCAGTAATCGTCGGGGTCGAGCGGCAACAGGTTCAGCACCATATGCAGCGGCGTGCCGCCCCAATTGCGGTGCAACGGCTCAAAGCGCGCGACAAGATCGCCGGCCAGCGCCAGCGCTTCGACACGCTCGGCCGATTGGCTCATCAACCGCGCCAGCACCGTAGGATCGCGGTCCATCGCCACGACTTCCGCCCCCAGATCCGCCGCGCGTTTGGCCACCGCAGGCCCCGGCGCTTGCCCCGCCGAGAGGATCGCGAAGGTCGCGTCACCGGCCAGACTTTCCGGCAGAACTGGGGTTTGTATCATGTCATGTCACCTATGGATCATCAAAAGAAGACTACCATGCCGCGAAGACTAGCGGAAGCTGCGCAGGTCGCTGTCGAAGAGACGGGCGTGTTCTTGCAGGGCGAAACGGTCGGTCATGCCTGCAATGTAATCAGACACCATCCGCGCCAGCGTGGTTTCATCCTCTGCCGCCTCGATCGCTGCCGCCCAATGGCGCGGCAATAGGTTGGGCTGGGACAGGAACAGCGGGAACAGGTCCTCGACCACCTTGGTCACCTTCTCGCGATTCTCCATCACCGAGGGGGCGCGATACATGCGGGTGAAAAGAAACTTGCGGATCTCGCGCAGATCTTGCCAGACGGGGTCTGAGAAACGGATCACCGGACGGCCCAGATGACGGATGTCGTCAGGGGATTTCGCCCCCGAATCCTTCAGCAGTTTGGCCGAGGTTTCAATCACATCGCCGACCATAACCCCAAAGACCCGCCGCAGCGCCTCATGACGGCGGCGGTAGCTGTCGGTCTCGGGGTAGAGCCGGTCAACCTCGGCATAGGCGGGGCCGACCATGGGCAGTTCGGCAATCTCACTTTCGGTAAACAGCCCTGCGCGCAGACCGTCGTGCAGGTCGTGGTTGTTATAGGCGATATCATCGGAGAGCGCGGCGACCTGCGCCTCGGCGCTGGCATGGGTGTGCAGTTCCAGATCGTGCCGCGCGTTGTAATCGGCCAGCGCATGGGGCACCTCGCCCGTCACCGGCCCGTTGTGTTTCGCGATGCCTTCCAGCGTGTCCCACGTCAGGTTCAGCCCATCGAATTCGGCATAGTGCCGTTCCAGCGTGGTGACGATCTTGATCGCCTGCGCGTTGTGATCGAAGCCGCCGTAGGGCTCCATCAGCTTATGAAGTGCATCTTCGCCGGTGTGGCCAAAGGGCGTGTGGCCCAGATCATGGGCCAGCGCCACGGCCTCGGTCAGCTCGCCATTCAGACGCAGCGCGCCTGCGATGGTCCGCGCGACCTGCGCCACCTCGATGGAATGGGTCAAACGGGTGCGGAAATAGTCGCCCTCATGCTCAACAAAGACCTGCGTCTTGTGCTTGAGCCGCCGAAAGGCGGAGGCATGAATGATCCGGTCCCGATCCCGCTGATAACAGGAGCGAAAAGTGCTTTCCTCTTCCGGCACCAACCGTCCCTTGGCGGTGTCCGGATCAGAGGCGAATTCTGCGCGCATCGCGGCTGGTCCTCTCTCGCGGTCCTTGTGACCTGTCCTTGTGCTTTCTATATGTTAGAGGAACGCGAAAGAAAACCGATGCATCGGAGCCCGCAGATGAACCTGCCCCCCAAAGTCACCCCCCGCGCCTTTGAACGCCTCGCCGAGATCGGGGCCGCAGACGAAGGCAAGGCCCTGCGCATCGCTGTCGAAGGCGGCGGCTGCTCGGGCTTTCAATACGACATCGCGCTGGACGAGCCCGCCGAAGATGATCTCATTCTCGAAGGCAGCGGTCAGAAGGTGGTGGTCGATAGCGTCTCCCTGCCGTTTCTGGCCGACGCCGTGATCGATTTCACCGAAGAGTTGATCGGCGCACGTTTCACCATCGAGAACCCCAATGCGACGGCGGCCTGCGGCTGCGGCACGTCCTTTTCGATGTAGGTCTGTCGGGCGCGGCTAACCGCGCGCCCGGGCGAACCCCTGGAAAAATTCTTCGAAATAAGGCCCGGCGCGTTCGGCGCGCAGCAGGGTCGCATGGCTTTCCGGGCAAAGATACGACAGCACATGCGGGCGCATCTGCCCCCAGTCAGCCCGGCGGTTTGCGCCCATGTCGTTGAGACAGGCCGCCAGCGGGCGCAGGGCCCCCGCCCCCTTTCGGCCTTTGTGAAAACGCAATGCGCCTTTTGGGATATCGGCAGATCGGATCGGGCAGCCCGCAATCTGCATGGCCCAGCCGGCGACGAGCCATTCGTGGTATTCGTCCTGCAAAGGCGCGCCTTCGTCGGCGTAGACCTTCATGACACGGTGGCTGGCGGCAATGGCATCCTCCCACAGGGGGCTGGGGGCTTGCCCGGCAAAACGCAGGGCGGCGCAGACCTCGGCCAGCAGGTCCATATCCTGATCGAGAAAAGCCAGCAGCCCCGTGAAATGCAGGCTTTTCAGCGCCGCTTTAGGCAGGTCGGGGGTTCGGCGGCCATAGTCTGACAGGTAGAAAACGATATGGGTCAACTCATAGGCCGCCTTCCGATTGGGCATGGCGAAGGTGGCACTGCGGGCGATAAAATCGCGCAACCGTTGACCGAGCGCCCCATCCTCCACCCGTGGCCCGACACGCCGACGGCGCAGCAGACGGCGTGCCTCGGCCCGTTGCAGATCCGACAGTTCCGCCCCCTCCAGCCCTGCCCGCGCAACCTTGGCGCAAAGGGCCGCGCCGTGGTGCTTTGGCAGTCCGAGGTCTTCGAGATCAAGGCAGATCGCCAGGATGAAACGGTAATACTGCGGAAAATCGCGCAGCAGGTTCCGGCAGCCCCGATGGAAGGCCGCGAGCGGCTGAAGCGCCGCGGTGTCGAGCGTGGCCCCCGTGCTCGCCAGCGCCCCGAGCAGTTCGGCGTTTTCCTTCAGCCAAAAGACATCCCCCTGCGTGCGGCGCCTCTCTGCAAAGGCTCGGATCAGCCGGGCCGTTTGCAAGGCCGGGTCTTGGCTTTCGTCAGGTCTGAGCAGAACAACATTGGTCATCACATGGCCTCCGACAGGGGGAACGGCGGGCGACAAAGCCGCCCGCTTGCACAGGCTTCAGCCGCTGAAGGGCAGCACCTCAGCCGGGGCGAGGCCAGTGGTGAACAGGCCGACGCCGCCCCCTTGCGTGATGCTGCTGCCGTGCTGCTGTAGCCCAGTGGTGAACATCTCGACCCCTTCGCCCAACAACATGTCACCGCCCCCACGGTTGAGGCCGGTGGTGAAAAGGCCAACACCGGCGCCAAGCGCCATGGGATTGTCCTCTGTCTGAGGGGCTGTTACGGGGGCAAAGTCGCGTGCAAAAATAGCAGTCATAGTATGGTCCTTTCAAAGGGCTTTGCAATTTAAAGATGTAGTTCTTCGACTGACGCACTTTAAGCGTGTCTATCCAAGCATTTTTCGGCTAACGCATTGTACTGAAACACTTATCCACATTAAGATCGCGCCACAGTTTCGCCTTAATTCTCGATTTCTCTTGCGCCCTGTGGAGAAAAAGAAATGCCGCCCACAGGGCAGGATCGAGACAATACGGGCAACCGCCTCGCGGACTTTCTATAATAGCGAGAAATCTGACCCAAGAATCACCTTAAGCGCGCAAGCCTCCCCCTTGCTCCGCGACGCCAATTGCGCGATAGCATTCGGACGTCGAAAGAGGGCCGGATATGAAAATCGCGAGTTTCAACATCAACGGTATCAAGGCCCGCGCGGCGGCCCTTCCCGATTGGCTAGACGAGGCGCAGCCGGACGTTGTCGTGCTGCAAGAGATCAAGTCGGTGGATGAGGCTTTCCCCCGCGACATGCTCGAAGAGCGCGGCTATAACGTCGAAACCCACGGGCAGAAGTCCTTTAACGGCGTGGCGATCCTGTCGAAACTCCCGCTTGAGGATGTGACCCGCGGCCTGCCGGGCGATGATGCCGATGATCAGGCCCGCTGGATCGAAGCGACGGTTGTGGGCAACGATATGGCGCTGCGGGTCTGCGGGCTCTACCTGCCCAATGGCAACCCGGCGCCGGGGCCGAAATATGACTATAAACTCGCATGGATGGCGCGGCTGCAAGCCCGTGCCGAAGCGCTTCTGGCCGAGGAAACGCCCTTCCTCATGGCGGGGGATTACAACATCATCCCGCAGGCCGAGGATGCCGCCAAACCCGACAGCTGGCGCGAAGATGCCCTCTTCCGCCCCGAGTCCCGCGCCGCATGGCGGCGGCTGGTGAACCTTGGCCTTACAGACGCCTTTCGGGCACGCACTCAAGGGCCGGGGCATTACTCCTTCTGGGATTATCAGGCGGGTGCGTGGAACCGCAACAACGGCATCCGCATCGACCACTTCCTCCTGTCCCCCACCGTGGCCGACCGACTGCGCGATTGCCAGATCGACCGCGACGTGCGCGGGCGCGACAAGCCGTCGGATCACGTGCCCATCTGGGTCGAACTGGATATCTGAGGTCAGGCCTCCAGTTCGGCATCCCAATAGAGGAAATCCATCCAGCTTTCATGCAGATGGCCGGGCGGGAATTTGCGGCCCATGTTGCGCAGCTCTTCGGCGGCGGGTTGCCGCGGCGGTTTGCGCAGGGCAAGCCCCGTGCGGTGCAGAGGCCGCGAGCCTTTGCGCAGGTTGCAAGGGCTACAGGCGGCGACCACGTTTTGCCAGCTTGTCACCCCACCGGCAGCGCGCGGTACCACATGGTCAAAGGTCAAATCGCCCTTCGCGCCGCAGTATTGGCAGCGGAATTCATCTCTCAAAAATAAATTAAAGCGCGTGAAGGCCACGCGCTTTTGAGGTTTGACATAGTCTTTAAGAACGACAACCGAGGGGATCCTGATCACCGTAGAGGGGCTGCGCACCACCTCGTCATATTCGGCGACGATCTCGACCCGGTCGAGCCATTTGGCCTTTACCGCCTCCTGCCATGGCCAAAGCGACAGCGGGTAATAGGATAAAGGTCGGTAGTCCGCGTTGAGCACCAACGCGGGGTGGTGTTTGAGCGCCGCCGGGTGGCGGGTAAATTCGGTCCTGAAATCGCCGTCCATCTGGTCGCGTCCTCTGCCCGTTTTAGTCACTATATCTCGCGGTTTCTCTCTGGCAAGACAAAGGTGAACCACTAGATGTCGCCGGTTTTGCCCAAAGATTACGACAGAGGCGTGACAGATGGGCAGAGTTTGTTAACCTTGTGGCATGTCAAAAAGCGCCCTGCCCGATGCGCCCGCCCCGCAATTCCTGCTCGAAGCCGCCGTCTATGTCGATGATCTGGACGCGGCGCGGGGGTTTTACCGCGACATTCTGGGGCTGAAACTGTTTCAGGAGGTGCCGGGTCGGCATATGTTCTTTGCGCTCGGCCCTTCGGTCTTGCTGGTCTTCAACCCCACCGCCACGGCGCAGCCGCCCGGCAATCCGAAGATGCCCGTGCCGCCTCATGGCGCGCGCGGCCCGGGGCATGTCTGTTTTGCGATGAATCGCGATGAGATCGCCACGATGGAGACGCGGCTGCGGGCCGCCGGGGTCGAGATCGACACCAGTTTTGAATGGCCCAACGGGGCGCGCTCGCTCTATGTGCGCGACCCAGCTGGCAATTCGGTCGAGTTCGCCGAACCCTGGCTCTGGGACGAGATGAAGGGTTAAAGCCCCAGTTTGTCGCGCATGAAGGCGAGCGCAACGCTCAGCCCATCGGGCGCGATGCCATGGCCGGTGCCCTTCATCACATGGGCGTAAACGTCTTGCCACCCCGCCTCTTGCAGCGCTTCGGCGGCCTGCGGCAAGGATTGCGGCGGCACCACGTCATCAGCGTCCCCATGAACCAGCAGCACCGGCGGTTTGACCTGCGCCTCTTCGGCCAGCGCTTCGGGGTTGAGCAGACGACCCGAGAAGGCCACGATCCCCGCCACCGCATCTTCGCGCCGTGGGGCCACATGCAACGACATCATCGTGCCTTGGGAAAAGCCGAAGAGCACGACCTGTTCGGGCAGCACGTCTTCATCGACCATGAGCGCATCGAGGAAGGCGTCGAGGTCTTCGACCGCGCTCATCATGCCGCGCATCGATTCCTCTTCGGATGATCCGTCGATCCATGGGATCGGGAACCACTGATAGCCCATGGGCGCACCGGCGCAGGCCTCGGGCGCGTCGGGAGCGACGAAAAGCGTGTCGGGCAAATGCTCGCTCAGCGGATCGGCAAGGCCCAGCAAGTCAGCGCCATTCGCGCCATAGCCATGCAGGAACACCACCACCGACCGTGTGGTGCCAGAGACCGGCGCGCGGCGCTCGGCGTTCAAAACCCGTGTCATGACAATCCTTCCTTTTGTTTCAACACCCGGTAGTAGGCAAAGAGCAGCCGCGCCGCAACCGACCGCCAAGGTGACCATGCGGCGGCCATGGCGAAGAGGTCTTTCGGGCTAGGGCGGGCAGGCAAATCGAAGAGCCCCCGCGCCGCCTCTTGCAGCGCAAGGTCGCCGCTGGGAAAGATATCGCGGCGGCCAAGGCAGAACATCACATAGATCTGCGCTGTCCACGGCCCAATCCCCGGCATGTCGACCAGCGCGGCGATGGCCGCGTCATCAGGCAACCCGTGCAGCGCGTCGAAGTCGAAATCGCGTTCCGCCAAAGCCAATACATAGCGCGCCTTGGGGCGGCTCAGCCCCGAAGCGCGCAGGCCGTCGTCTCCGGCGCGCAGGACGTTTTCGGGCCGATCCAACCCCGCCGCGACAAGCCGCGTATAGATCGCCCGCGCCGAGGCCACGCTCACCTGCTGCCCCACAATGATGTCGAGCAGCCCCGCGAAACCGGGCGGGCGCAGGCGCAGGGGCAGCGGGCCGGTCTGGTCCAGCGCCATGGCGAAACGCGGCTCCCGTTCGGCCAGCCAGACGGCGCCTTCGGCCACATCGGCGTCGCAGGTGATTGGGGGCGCGAGGCTCACAGCCGTGCCACCCAATCCAGCATCGCGTCGAGATCGGTTAGACAAGGTGCGCCCTTTGGCAGTGGCGGTCTGTCGATCAGGATCACCGGCAGGCCGAGCGACAGGGCGGCGTCGATCTTCGGGCGGCTGGCCTGCCCGCCGAGGTTGCGGCAAATCAGCAGGTCGACGCCGAGGTCACGGAACAATGCCGTTTCGCTCTCTACGGTGAATGGCGGATCGCCAAAGATCAGGTCGACAAAGTCATAGGGCGCGGCGCGGTCATGGCGGTTCGTCTGCCGCAGCATGACGCGCGCGCCCTTGAACGGTTGGAACGCTGGCAGGCTGGCCCAACCGGTCGCGGCAAAGACGCGGGCAGCGGGCGGCACGGCACGGGCGGCGGCCGCGACATCCGGCACCGATTGCAGCAACGGGTTGTCCAGCGGCCAAAGGGGCCGCGAAAAGCTGACGAAGGGTTTGCCCAAAGACGTGGCGGCGGCATAGCCTGCGTGGCTTAGCCCCGCATCGAACCCGTGGCTGAGATCGAGCACCGCATCAAAGCCCGCCATATCGCGCCGCAATGCCGCGGCATCCCCGGCATCGCGCATCTCAAAGGCCATCGGCATCGGATTGTTGCCGCGCGGCGGCTCCGTGAGCCAAGCGGTGACCCGGTGCCCGGCCTGCGTCAAGGCACGGGCAAGCTGCCGCGCTTCGGCGGTGCCAGCGAGCAGAAGAAGGGTCAGCGAAGGGCGAACGGGGGCGGTCATCGGCGCGATCATCGGCGAGCTTGCCGCCGGGCGCAAGCGGGATCGGCGGCGCAAAAACCGATGCCGGGCTTGCCCTTACCCAAGGGCAGGGCTACCCCTTGGCGGGAAGTGAGGAATTCAGACATGATCGACGACAGACGCGCGCGGCGCAACGTAGCGGTGCTGGTGGCAGCACAGGCCTTTCTCGGCGCGCAGATGCCGATGATTTTCCTTGTCGGAGGTCTTGCCGGGCAGTCGCTTGCGACGAACGTCTGCCTCGCCACCCTGCCGATCTCGATGATCGTTTTGGGCTCCATGCTTTCGGCCGCGCCGGTCTCGGCCATCATGCAGCGCTATGGCCGCCGGGCGGGGTTCTTTCTGGGGGCCGCGGGCGGTGCCTTGGGCGGCGCGGTCGCGGCCTACGGGCTTTATCTGGCGTCCTTTCCTGTTTTCCTGCTGGGGTCGCTTCTGACGGGCATCTATATGTCTGCGCAGGGCTTCTACCGTTTCGCCGCCGCCGATACCGCCTCGGATGATTTCCGGCCCAAGGCGATTTCCTATGTTATGGCGGGCGGTCTTGTCTCGGCCATCATCGGGCCGCAGCTTGCCACCGCCACGTCGATGAGCCTCGTCGTGCCCTTCCTTGGCACCTATATGGCCGTGGTGGCGGTCAACCTTATCGGGGCGCTGCTGTTTCTCTTCATCGACATTCCGAAACCGCCGATCCCGGCCCATGACGCGCCCAAGGGTCGCAGCCGGTGGGAGCTTTTGACCACGCCGCGCATCGCGGTCGCAGTGATCTGCGCCATGGTGTCCTATGCCTTGATGAACCTTGTGATGACCTCGACCCCGCTGGCGGTTGTCGGCTGCGGTTATAGCCAAGACAGCGCGGGCTATGTGGTCACCGGCCATGTGCTGGCGATGTTCGCGCCGTCCTTCTTCACCGGCCATCTGATCAACCGTTTCGGCGTCGAGCGGATCATGGGCCTTGGCATCGCGATCCTTGCCGCGGCCGGGCTGGTGGCGCTTCAGGGGGTGGAACTGGGCAACTTCTTTGTCGCGCTGATCCTTTTGGGGCTGGGCTGGAACTTCGGCTTTATCGGGGCCACCACCATGCTCGCGGGCGCGCATGAGCCGCATGAGCGCGGGCGGATGCAGGGCTTGAACGACCTGCTGGTGTTCGGCGGCGTGACCGTGGCCTCGCTGGCCTCGGGCGGGCTGATGAACTGTTCGGGCGGCACGGCGCAGGAAGGCTGGGCGGCGGTGAACCTTGCCATGGTGCCCTTCTTGGTGCTCGCGGGCGGGTCGCTGATCTGGCTGGTGCTGCGCAGCCGCAAGGAGACACAGCTGAGCTAAGCGCCTACCAGCGCGACGCCAAGGCCCGCAGCGCGAAATGGCGGCGCGGGTCAGGCAGCGCAGCTTGTGAGACCTTTTCCGGCGCATCCACCGCGGCCCGCAACACCGGACCCGCATGGGCGGCAGGCAGCAGCGCCGCGCGCGCGGCTTTGGGGATCTTGCCCCGATTGGCACGCGCCGATTTCAGCCGGTCGAGCGCCCCCTCGGCAAGGGCCGAGACCCCCTCTGCCGTGCCATCCAACAGCGGCACGCGGCCCGCCTCTTCCAAATTCGGAATGGCGCAGAGCCATGCGGCGATGCCAGTGGCATAGGCCGCATCCCGCACCACTGCTTCATCCGTCGCCCCAAGGCGGCGGGCGGCGACCCACATCAGATGGCCTGCGGTCTGGTCGATGTAGCGCTCGAAATGCGCGGCATCCTCAAAGGGGTCTTTGTAGATGTCCCACCGCCGCGCGGCGACGAGTTCATCGAGCAGTGCGGCATCCTCTGGCGCAATCGCACGGGCCAGCGGCGTGGTCACCTCATGCCGCCTGACGGGGCCGCCCTTGGCGATCTCCTCCAGCGCGTCGCGCCACCATTGCAGGCGCATCTCGGCGATCATCGTCTCTTGGGTGACCCATGGGGCGCGGGCCACTTCGACGTTGAAGGCATAGAGCGGGAAGAGCAGCTTGCGCGTCTCGACGGGGGCGGCCATGGCGGCGCGAAAGCGCCACGGGTCGGCGCGCTCTACCATGGCGGCGCAGGCGTTCAGATCGGCGTCGAAGGTCATGTGGGGCGCGCCACCGTCAGAAGATAGCCGAACTCATCCCGATGCGCGCGCCAACAGGCGATCTCCGCCTCAGCGGCATCGAGCACTTCGGCCAGATCATCATCCGCGCCGGGGCGCAGCTTTTCGATCCGCGCCTCCAGGGGGGTGTAGTAATTCTCCCAAGCCTCATCCGACAGGACACGGGTCGCCACGACCTCATAGCCTGCCGCGCGGACCCGCTCGGCAATGCCGTCTGCGTCGCTCATCGCGGGGTAATCCGCCCATTGCGCGCGGGCCTCTTCCGACGGGCTTTCCGTCAGCCAGCAGGGTTCGGAGAAGGCCACCACCCCGCCCGCGCGCAGCGATTTACGCCAACGGGTCAGCGCCTCGGTCACACCGAGGAAATAGACTGCACCGGCGCACCAAATGAGATCGTATTCATTGGCGATGGCGGCCATATCGGCGCGCAGCAGGGTGACATTGCCATCGGCCACGAAACGGCCCCGCGCGGTGTCGACGAAATGTGCAGTTTGATCGAGCGCCGTCACATGGCCCTGCGGGATCGCCGCGCGGAGGGCGCCGATGTCGCTGCCGGGGCCGCAGGCCACATCGGCAATCTCGGCGCGCGCGGGCAGGTCGACCTGCTCCACGGCCCAGCTCACATCCGCAGGCTCCCCCGGCCCTTCGCGTGGCAGATCCCGGTGGAGAGTGAAAAAGGCGGTCATATCATCTGTCATTGGGCGCGGTCCCGGATCAATTTCCAACGTATCGCATCTAGCAATGCCTCGAAGGAGGCGTCGAGTATGTTGGCGCTGACGCCCACGGTGGACCAACGCCGCCCCTGCCCGTCTTCGCTGTCGATGATGACGCGGGTGGTGGCTTCGGTGCCGCCTTGGGTGATGCGCACCTTGAAGTCAACCAGACGCATGTCATCCAACAGGCTGCTGTATTTGCCCAAGTCCTTGGCCAGCGCCTTGGACAGCGCGTTGACCGGGCCACGGTCCGCGCCATCCTCGTCCAGCGATTCCGAGACCGAGAGCCGTTTTTCCCCGTCCACATCGATCACCACGACCGCTTCGGAAAGGCTGACCATCCGGCCTTCGGCATTGCGGCGGCGTTCGACGGTGACGCGGTAGCGCTCGACCTCGAACAGATGCGGCAACTGGCCCATCACGTCGCGGGCCAGCAGCTCGAAGCTCGCCTGCGCGGTGTCATAGGCATAGCCCTGCGCCTCGCGGTCCTTAACCACCTCCAAGATCCGGCCAAGCGCCGGGTCGCCCTTGGCGACCGAGAGGCCCGCATCGCTCAGCCGTTTGCGCAGGTTGGATTGCCCGGCTTGGTTTGACATCGGAATGACGCGCGTATTGCCGACCAGTGCGGGGTCGATATGCTCATAGGTGCTGGGGTCTTTGGCGATGGCGCTGGCATGCAGCCCCGCCTTATGCGCAAAGGCCGAAGACCCGACGAAGCCCGCCTGTTTCATCGGCACGCGGTTGAGGATCTCATCCAACATGCGGCTGGTGCGTGTAAGCCCGCGCAGCGCCTCGGGGCTCACCCCGATCTCATAGCGGCTGGCATAGGGCTCTTTCAGCAGCAGGATCGGGATCAGGGTGGTGAGGTTGGCGTTGCCACAACGCTCCCCCAGCCCGTTGAGCGTGCCTTGGATCTGCCGCGCGCCCGCGTCGACGGCAGCCAGCGTGCAGGCGACGGCGTTTTCGGTGTCGTCGTGGGTGTGGATGCCCAGATGATCCCCCGGGATGCCCGCCGCGATCACGGCGCGGGTTATGCGGCCAATCTCATCGGGCAGCGTGCCGCCATTGGTGTCGCAAAGGACGATCCAACGCGCGCCCGCGTCATAGGCCGCGCGGACCGCTTCCAGCGCGTAGTCGGGATTTGCCTTGTAGCCGTCAAAGAAATGCTCGGCGTCGAAGAGCGCCTCGCGCCCTTGGGCGACAAGATGGGCAACAGATTTGGCGATGTTGTCGGTGTTCTCGGCCAGCGTGATGCCGAGGGCGGTTTTGACGTGGAAGTCGTGGGTCTTGCCGACGATGCAGACGGATTTGGTGCCTGCGTTGAGCACGGCGGCCAGCACGTCGTCATTCTCAGCCGACATGCCCGCGCGTTTGGTCATGCCAAAGGCGGTGAGCCTTGCCTGCGTCGGCGGCGGGGCGTCGAAAAAAGCGCTGTCGGTCGGGTTGGCCCCGGGCCAGCCGCCTTCGATGTAATCCACGCCAAGCGCGTCGAGCGCGCTGGCGATTTGACGTTTCTCATCGGTGGAGAACTGCACGCCTTGGGTTTGTTGCCCGTCGCGAAGGGTGGTGTCGTAGAGGGTGAGGCGGGCGCGGGTCATGAGAGATTGCCTCCGTCCGCGTCACACTCCCGTTCGTGCCCGCGGCACGAACAGCGCCCGACCGCCCCCATGGGCGGGCGCTTCGCTTCCGCCCGCGGTCGAGCGCCGTTCTTAGGACGGCGGCGAAACATCACAACAACCCCTCCAACTGGCCCCGGTCAAAGCCCGGCGGTGGGGTCAGCTTCACCCCATCCTTGCTCATCTGCACCTCGATCCCGACCGAGGTCAGCGCTTTCTTGATCCGGTCCACCTCGGCGAAATCCTTGGTCTCCATCGCAGTGGCGCGGGCATCGCTGAGGAAGGCTTCGATATCGGTCAGATCCAGCGCCTGAACCGCGGCCCATTCGGGGATCAGATCGTCCAGCAGCCCCAAAAGCGACAGCGCCCCGCGCAAGCCCGCCGTATCGCCCGCGTTGGACAGCCGGTGGCATTCGGTCAACGCACCGTGGGTGTTAAGATCATCGGCCAATAGCGCCACCAGTTCAGGCCCGGGTGTCGCGGCCTCGGCCTCGGCCGCCTGAAGATACCATTTGCGCAGGGTCTTCTCGGCCTCCTCGCGCTTCTTCTCGGTCCAGTCCATCGGCTTGCGGTAATGGGTCGAGAGCATCACGAAACGGATGACCTCCCCCGGCACGCCTTGGTCGAGCAGGTCGCGGACGGTAAAGAAGTTGCCAAGGCTCTTGGACATTTTCTTGCCCTCGACCTGCAACATCTCATTGTGCAGCCAGTAGTTGGCGAACCCGTGGCCCGCGCATTTCGACTGGGCGATCTCATTCTCATGATGCGGGAACTGCAGATCGATACCGCCGCCGTGGATGTCGAAACGCTCCCCCAACAGGTCATGCGCCATGGCGGAACATTCGATATGCCAGCCCGGACGCCCCTCACCCCATGGGGAATCCCAGCCGGGGGTGTCTTCGTCCGAGGGCTTCCATAGCACGAAATCCATCGGGTCTTCCTTATAAGGCGCCACCTCGACCCGTGCACCAGCAATCATATCGTCGACCGACCGGCCCGAAAGCGCGCCATATTCGGCATATTTGCGCACCCGGAACAGCACATGGCCCTCGGCCTCATAGGCGTAACCCTCATCCATCAGCCCGCGGATCATCGCGACCATCTGGGGGATGTACTGCGTGGCACGCGGCATGTGATCGGGCTCCAAGGCGCCCACGGCGGCCATGTCGTCCAAATACCACTGCGTCGTCTCGGCGGTGATCTCTCCGATGCTGCGCCCGCTCTCAGCGGCGCGGGCGTTGATCTTGTCGTCCACATCGGTGAAATTGCGCACGTAAGTCACATGCTGCGGCCCATAGACATGGCGCAGCAAGCGGTAGAGCACATCGAAAACGATCACGGGCCGTGCGTTGCCCAGATGTGCCCGGTCATAGACGGTGGGGCCGCAGACATACATCCGCACATTCTGCGCATCGATCGGGGTGAAATCCTCTTTCTTCCGGGTGGCGGTATTGTGCAGCTTGATCGTCAGGTCACGGGTCATGGGCAGGCGTCCTTGCGCGGGTGTGACGCGGGCTTGGCATAGTTTTGTCAGAATGGGAATGACGTGAACAGCGGCCCGCGAGGATGTCTCAGCGGGTAATGCAGCAAATAATGAGCGTTGCGGTGTTCATGACCGGGTTGTAGCAAGCGCGCCGCCCTGCGCCAAGCCCCTTGTCCGGTGAAGTTTTATGCAAGCCCGCCCTCCGCCTTGCCGGCGCGGATTGACAAAGCCCCAATGCTCTGCCCCCTTGTGCGGAAAATTTCGGAGGCATCATGGATAGATCATCGCGCATCAAAGGGGTTCTGGCCGGAGGGTCCGACGGCTGGGAAGTGTTTCACAAATCGCGCGCGATGATCGCGGCGGGGGTGCCGGTGACCGAGCTTACCATCGGCGAGCATGACATCCGCACCGCCGCCCCGATCCTGCAAGAGATGCACCGCAGCGCGCTCGGCGGCCATACCGGCTATGCCGCCGTGCCGGGCACCGATGCCCTGCGCGACCGGATTGCAAAACGCGCCGAAGAGCGGACCGGCGTGCCAACGACCCGCGACAATGTGGTGGTCACCCCGGGCGGGCAAGCGGGGCTATTCGCGGCGTTCATGGCGGTCTGCGACTCCGGTGATGCGGCGCTTTACATCGACCCCTATTATGCCACCTACCCCGGAACCCTGCGTGCTGCCGGGGCACGGGCCGTGGCGGTCGAAGCGCGGGCCGATCACGGGTTCCTGCCCCGCAGGGCGGATCTGGCGGCAGCCGCCGAGGGCGCAAAGGCGCTGTTGATCAACACGCCCAACAACCCGACCGGCGTGATCTACGGCCGCGAAACCTTGGAAGAGATCGCGCAGGTTTGCCAAGATCACGACCTTTGGCTCGTCTCGGATGAGGTCTATGACACGCAGATTTGGGAGGGTGCACATCTCAGCCCCCGCGCCCTGCCCGGCATGGAGGAGCGGACGCTGGTCATCGGCTCCATGTCGAAATCCCACGCGATGACCGGCAGCCGCTGTGGCTGGATCATCGGGCCTGAAGACATCATCGCCGACCTGATCGACCTTGCCACCCATACCAACTACGGCGTACCGGGCTTCATTCAGGACGCGAGCGACTATGCCCTCGCCCAGGGCGCCGCTTTCGAAGAGGAAATTAGCGCCCCCTTCGCCCGCCGCCGCGCGCTGGCGCAGCGGGTCTTGAGCGCTCAAAACGTGGTGCGGTCGGTGCCCTCGCAAGGTGCGATGTATCTGATGCTGGATGTCCGCGCCACGGGCCTCAGCGGCAGCGAATTCGCCGATGCCCTTCTGGAAGATAAGCAGATCGCGGTGATGCCGGGCGAGAGTTTCGGCGCGGCGGCGGCGGGCCATGTGCGCGTGGCCATGACGATCGAAGACAGCGCGTTTGAGGCGGCATTGCGCGACCTCTGCCGCTTTGCCGAAGGGCGCGCCAGCCGCGCCGCGTAAACAAAAAAGGACCGGCCTCCTTTCGGAAGCCGGCCCTTCATCGAAGCGGGTCCTCCCGCCAAGACAGATCAGAAGCGCATGGAACCGCGTAGGGAGATCGTGGTCGCGTCCAGATCTTCGCCTGTGCCGCCTACGTCATCAAATTTGTGCTGCAGCACTTCGCCACCAACGGTGTAGCGGTCGGTCACTTTGTAGGTGACGCCCAGACCGGCGAAGGGGCCGGTTTCATCGCCAGCGCTTGTGTCGGCACGGGCCGCACCTGCTGTCGCGTAAACCAGTGTCTTGCCGAAGTCGTAGCCAGCTTTGACCTTGGCGCGTGCCACGGAGTCCACATCGCCTGCGCCGTTGCCCAGATCGATGTCGGTCTTGTCGTAGTCGAGTTCGCCACCCAGAACGAATTTGCCGAAGTCATAGTCGTAACCGGCGTGGAAACCGTAGGACGTGTCGTCGCCGTCAAGGTTGCCGCTGTCGCTATCGACGTCGGTCTGGCCGACCTGAAGACCGGTGTAGAAGCCTGTCCAGTCGCCATCAACGGCCACGGGTGTCGGCGCCGGTGTGAAAACCGGTGCTTCAACGGTGGTGTCTTCCAGCGAACCAGCTGCTGCTGCACCCGCGAAGGCGCTGGATGCGATCAGGGCGATGCTGGCGATTGTTGTCGTGCGTTTCATGTTCTGCTCCTTAAATACAGGTGACCCCGCGATCCTCGCCGCAGGGTCACTCACGCAACGCCCCATGTAGGGTTGGGTTTCAGGTTTTTCACATCACAGAATTGCGATGCGCTGATTGTCGCACATTTGCAACATACCCTCGGCTAGAGGCCGCTTAAGTTATGTATCATGTGTCGAACTGGTCACCGCTCAGCCGCATTTTACCCCGTTAAATCAGAGGGTTGATGCCGCAACACGAATTCCCGGCCAGGTTTGCCCTCACCGCAGCGAAAGTTCCGCCAGAGAAACGACCCCCAAGCAACTGCGCAAAAGAGGCTCCCCGATCAAAAGGCACTAAAACGCCCCCGGCCCCGTACCATTCCCTCACGCCAGACCCCGTCCGAGGCTTGCTGTCACCACTGAACGCGTTATCTGCTTGTATTGTCAGCAAGAAGGAGCAGGCCCCACCCCATGTCTTGGATCACCACCCATCTGGAAGTCGTCATTATTGTGATCCTGACGCTGCTGGCGGCGATCGTGATCTTGCAACAACGCCGCACGCCGCAATCGACCGCCGCTTGGCTATTGTTCATCATCGTACTGCCATGGGTCGCGGTGCCGCTGTTTCTGGCGCTTGGCTTTCGCAAACAATCCTCGCGCTACACGCCGGTGCACTTTCTGAAAGGCGATACCGGCGGCCCGCCACCCCGCCCTGTGCATACGCTCGACGCGACGATGCAGTATTTCGGCCTGCCCGCCGCCGTCCATGGCCAAGACCTGCGGCTCTTGGGCGACCCGACGGCGGCCCATGAGGCGGTGATGGCGCTGATCCAAGGGGCCGAGAAACGGCTCGACGTGCTTTTTTACATCGTGGCCAATGATGACACCGGGCGCATTTTCGTCGATGCGCTGACCGAACGGGCCAAGGCGGGCGTAAAGGTTCGGCTGCTGATGGACCGTTTGGGCACCCTGCGTGGCCCGACAGCCGCCCTGCGCCGCCTGCGCGACGCGGGCGGCGATGTGCGCTTTTACTCTCCGCTGTTGCAACTCCCGGGCTCGGGCCATCTGAACCTGCGCAACCACCGCAAAATGATCATCGCCGATGATGCGCGGGTCTTTTCCGGGGGCATGAACATCGGCGCGCATTACCTCGGGCCTGCGGCCTTGGAGGATGGCTGGACCGATCTGGCCTTTCTGCTCGAAGGCCGCGCAGTGCAGAGTTTCGGCGATGTGTTCCGCTCAGACTGGGGCGTCGCCAGTGGGGAGGCTTTGGACCCGGCCCCCTCGGTCGCGGCCCATACGGGCGGGACGGCAACGGTGCAGCTCGTGCCCTCCGGCCCCGATATCGCCGAAGACCCGCTGCATGATGGTCTGATCCGCGCGATTCATCTGGCCGAGGCGCGGATTTGGCTGGTGACGCCCTATTTCGTGCCGACCGAGGCGCTCGGTTCGGCTTTGACCACTGCGGCCCGGCGGGGTGTGGATGTGCGGGTTCTGGTCCCCGAACGCTCGAACCAACGGATGGCCGATTTCGCGCGGGGCGCCTATCTGCGCGATCTGCATGAGGCGGGCGGCCATGTGCTCTATTACCAGCCTGGCATGATCCACGCCAAAGCCGGGATCATCGACGATTTGGGGCTGGTGGGCACGGCCAATTTCGACGTGCGCAGCATGTTGTTGAATTTCGAGGTCACGCTTTTCGTCTATGACGCGGCCTCGGTCGCGAAGCTGCATGATTGGTTCGAACATCTCTCGGCGCATTGCGCCATGGAAAGACCGCCTAGCGGGATGTTCCGCAAGGTGGCCGAAGGGCTGTTTCGTCTAGGAGCGCCCGTCCTATGATCCCCGCCGTCGCCCCGCAATCGCTGCGCATCGTGAGCTATAACATCCGTAAGGCCATGGGCACCGACCGGCGCCGCGACCCTGAGCGGATCATGCGGATCATCCGCAGTCTGCATGCCGATGTGGTGGTGCTGCAAGAGGCCGACCGCCGCCGCGCGCCGCGCCCCTCGGCCCTGCCGCTCGACCGGGTCGAAGAGGTGACGGGCCTGCGCCCTCTGCCCACGCCGAGCGACGTGAGCATCGGCTGGCATGGCAATGCCATTCTGGTCCGCCCCTCGGCCAAGATCGACCGGGTGGCGCATCTGACCCTGCCGGGGGTGGAGCCGCGCGGCGCCATGGTGGCCGACCTGCATCTCGGCGCGCGCCAGTTGCGCGTGATCGCCTCGCATCTGGGGCTGCTGCGCCCGTCGCGCAAGGAGCAGTTGAGCGCCATGATCGCCCATCTCGACGCCTGTGCCGCCTGCCCGACGCTGATCGCGGGCGACCTGAACGAATGGTCGCAGAAGGTGGGGCTCGGGCGTCTGGCGAAACGGTTCACCATCCATGCGCCGGGCAAGAGCTATCACGCGCGGATGCCCGTGGCCTTTCTAGATCGCATCGCCTTGGACCAACATCTTACCGTGCGCCAAGGCGGCGTGGTCGAGACGGCCCAGACCCGCCGCGCCTCGGACCATCTGCCGATCTGGCTCGATGTGGCGCATCACTAGACGCACTCACCCCGTGGCCCAAGCCAATTCGCCCACCATCATGTTGCAGGCCTGTTGCGGGGTCGAGAAGGCGACCTGCATATCAAAGGCCATGCGCACATCCGCCCGCGCCTTGGCGATGGTGGCATCCGTCGCGCCAAGCCGCCGCGCGGTGGCAATGTTCTGGTTCGCGTCATGCCGCAGCTTGCGTACGCTTTCATAGCCGCCCGCAAAACCCGCACATTGTTTCGCCGTCAACTCCGCCGCCGCCGCTTTACGCGCCGCGGCCTCCATCGGTGAGGCCGGAGGCTCCACACAGCCCGCCAGCGATCCGGCGAGAAATCCCGATATAATAAGACGTTTCATCAAATTCTCCCTTTCACGACCTTGATAGGGAGAGACTGGTTTAATTTTGGTTAACGTAATCTGGATCGCAGCGCGGAAATTAACCCTTTCGCGCAATCATGCCTGAGGCGCCCCGGCAGCCTCGTCGGGGCGGGCCTTGCGGCCCTGCCCCTGCGCGCCCCATTCGGGGCACATCTCATCAGCTACAGCCCGAGGTGCCGCCGCAGGTGTTGCACTTCATACAGGTGCCGTTGCGAACCAATGTGTAGTTGCCGCATTCACCGCAGGCTTCGCCCTCATAGCCCTGCATCTTGGCCTTGGCCCGCGCATCAAGGCTGACCGCCCCGGTGCTGGCAGAGGCCGAGGGTTGCACCGCGACCGCCACGTCGCCGCCGCTCACTTGGGGCGCGTAAGCGGTGCTCGGCTCGACGCCCTGCCCGCCTTGCAACACCACCAACTCTTGCGGAAGGCGGTTGCGCAGATAGCCGGTGGAGCTGATTTGCTTGAGCACTTCCAAGGACTTATTCGCGGCCCCCTCGCTCAACTCGCTGACGTTCGAGAGGTTCTCTTCCTCGCCCCGGCCCAGATCGTCAAAGGTCGCGCCCTCGGGCTTCACATGCGCCAGATCGGTGCGGTCGAGGTAGCTCACCGCCAATTCACGGAACACATAGTCGAGGATCGAGGTCGCCTGTTTGATGCTGTCGTTGCCCTGCACCATGCCCGCCGGTTCGAACTTGGTGAAGGTGAAAGCATCGACGAATTCCTCCAGCGGCACGCCGTATTGCAGACCGACCGAGACCGCGATGGCGAAGTTGTTCATCATCGCCCGGAAGCCCGCACCTTCCTTGTGCATGTCGATGAAGATCTCGCCCAGCTTGCCGTCTTCGTATTCGCCGGTGCGCAGATAGACCTTATGCCCGCCGACATTCGCCTTCTGGGTATAGCCCTTGCGGCGCTGCGGCATCTTCTCGCGGTGCGATTTGATGATCTCTTTGACGATCACCTTCTCGACGATCTTCTCGGCCAACACGGCGGCTTTCTCATGCGCGTTGCCGCTCTCCAGTGTCTCGGCGGCGTCATCGTCGTCTTCGACCAGCGCGGCCGCCAGCGGCTGGCTCAGCTTTGAGCCGTCGCGGTAAAGCGCATTGGCTTTGATGCCCAAGGACCAGCTTAGCTCATAGGCCTTTTGGCAGTCCTCGATGGTGGCGTCATTCGGCATGTTGATCGTTTTGGAGATTGCCCCCGAGATGAAGCTCTGCGCCGCCGCCATCATATGGATGTGGCTGTTGACCGACAGATAGCGTTTGCCCTTCTTGCCGCAGGGGTTGGCACAATCGAAGATGCCGTAATGCTCGGCCTTGAGGTGCGGCGCGCCTTCCAGCGTCATTGTGCCGCAGACGTGGTCATTGGCCGCTTCGATATCCGCCTTGCTGAAACCGAGGGAGCGGAGCAGATCGAAGGTCGGGTCGTTCAGTTTCTCGGTCGGGATGCCCAGCACCTGCGTGCAGAACGCCTCGCCCAGCGTCCATTGGTTAAACACGAAACGGATATCAAATGCCTGCTTCAGCGCGGCATCCACCTTGGCCAACTCATTCGCGCCAAAGCCGTGGCCCGCCAGCGTGGTATGGTTGATTGCAGGCGCGTTGCCGATGGTGCCGTGGCCCACCGCGTAGCTGACGATTTCTTCGATCTGGGCCGAGCCGTAGCCGAGTTTCTCAAGCGCTGCGGGCACGGATTGGTTGATGATCTTAAAGTACCCGCCCCCGGCGAGTTTCTTGAACTTCACCAGCGCGAAGTCGGGCTCGATCCCCGTGGTGTCACAATCCATCACCAGACCGATGGTGCCGGTGGGCGCGATGACAGAGGTCTGGGCGTTGCGGTAGCCATGCACCTCACCCAGTTTCAGCGCCTCGTCCCAGCAGGATTTGGCGATGTCGACCAGCCCGTTCTGTGGGCAATTGCCATGATCCAGCGGGACTGGCGTAACCGAAAGCTGCTCATAGCCATCCGCCTTGCCATAGGCTGCGGTGCGGTGGTTGCGGATGACGCGCAGCATATGCTCGGCGTTCTTGGCATAGCCCGGAAAGGCCCCCAATTCGCCCGCCATTTCCGCCGACGTTGCATAGGCCACGCCGGTCATGATCGCGGTCAGCGCCCCGCCAAGGGCACGGCCCTCGTCACTGTCGTAGGAATAGCCCATGTTCATCAGCAGCCCGCCGGTGTTCGCATAGCCAAGCCCCAGTGTGCGGAAGTCATAAGACCGCTGCGCGATCTCTTTGGAGGGGAACTGTGCCATCATCACGCTGATCTCAAGCGTCACGGTCCACAGACGCGAGGCGTGCATGTAATCTTCGACCTGAAAAACGCCGTCCTTGAGGAAGGTCAGCAGGTTCATCGACGCCAAGTTGCAGGCCGTGTCGTCAAGGAACATGTATTCCGAACAGGGGTTTGAGCCGCGGATCGCACCGTCTTCGGGGCAAGTGTGCCAGTCGTTCACCGTGTCGTGGTACTGGATCCCCGGATCGGCGCAGGCCCATGCGGCATGGCCGACCTGATCCCAAAGATCGCGGGCCCGGATGGTTTTCACCACACGGTTCTCGGTGCGGCTGATCAATTCCCAATCGGCGTCCTTTTCCACCGCCTTGAGGAAGGCGTTGGTGACCCGGATCGAGTTATTGGAGTTCTGGCCCGAGACCGAGCTGTACGCCTCAGAGTCCCAATCGGTGTCATAGGTCGGGAATTCGATGCCGGTGTGGCCCTGTTTGGCATAGTCCAGCACGCGCTTGACGTAGGTTTCGGGGATCGCGACCTTCTTGGCCTCGCGGATCGCGGCCTTCAGCTGGTCGTTCTTTGCGGGGTCATAGGCATCCGCCGCGGCGCCGTCCCATGCCTTGATCGCGTCGAACAACAGGTTCAGCTTCTGCTCATGCATTTTGGAGCCGGCGACGATGCTTGCCACCTTCTGCTCTTCAAGCACCTTCCAATTGATGAAATCTTCGATATCGGGGTGGTCGGCGTCGACGATCACCATCTTGGCCGCGCGGCGGGTGGTGCCGCCGGATTTGATGGCGCCAGCGGCGCGGTCCCCGATCTTGAGGAACCCCATCAAACCCGACGACTTGCCGCCGCCCGACAGCTTCTCGCCCTCTCCGCGGAGCGATGAAAAATTGGTGCCCGTGCCCGAGCCGTATTTGAACAGACGCGCCTCGCGAACCCAGAGGTCCATGATGCCGCCATCGCCCACCAGATCGTCGCCCACGGACTGGATGAAGCAGGCATGCGGCTGCGGATGTTCATAGGAGGATTTCGAACGGGTCAGTTTGCCGGTCTTGTAGTCGACGTAGTAATGCCCCTGCGCGGGACCGTCGATGCCGTAAGCCCAGTGCAGGCCAGTGTTGAACCACTGCGGGCTGTTCGGGGCCGCGCGCTGGCTGGCGAGCATGTGGCGCATCTCGTCGTAATAGGCGCGGGCGTCTTCCTCGGTGGTGAAATAGCCGCCCTTCCAGCCCCAGTAGGCCCAAGCGCCCGCCAGACGGTCGAAGACCTGCTTGGAGGAGGTTTCACCGCCTATCTCGGACCCTTCGGCGGGTTCAGAACGCCACAGGAACTCAGGCACGTCCTTTTCTTTGACCTTGCGGGTCTTACTGGGCACGCCTGCCTTGCGGAAATACTTCTGCGCGATCACGTCGCTGGCGACCTGGCTCCAAGATTTGGGCACTTCGACGTTGTCGAGCTTGAACACCACCGAACCGTCAGGGTTGCGGATCTCTGACACCGTGGTGACAAAGTCCAAATCCGCATAGGCATCCTGCCCGGCCTTGGTGAAATTCCGTTCAATCTTCATCGTCGCTACCCTTTTTCAAACTCTCAAAATCCTGAGCCGACATGCCCACGGCAGGCCGTCTCACCCCTATGTGCTGGCAGTTTGAACAAAGCTTCCCCGCGCCACCTGCAGACGCAAGCGGCCCGAAACCGATTAAAACACTGGCTCTATACTCTGTCCCCGCCGCCCAAGCGCCCTGTTGCGTTAACCACAACATATTGTGGCGCTTTACTTGACCCCCACAAACTGACGTAGATCGCACTATTTGGTCAACGGTTTTTTTCGGAATTATTTCGGGGCGGGGAGTTGACCGAAGCCCCCTGATTTGCCCCGCGCCCTACCCCAGTGATTCAGCCTCAGGATATCCCCAAAGATACCCGCAAGTCCGATTGGTGGGCGGCTTTGAAATAATCCATTGCCGGGGCCGGGTTAGCGGAGGTGTTTGAGAGATTGGTTGAATTCATCCACAGCCCAAGACCACCCACCGGGCGACAGGCCGCCGAAAGTGGGCTATGTGCCACGATCACCCGGCCCAAGCCCTCTGCCCCATGTCCGCGTCTAAAACCGCGGCAGAATCATCACGATCTTGGCGCGCACAGGCGCAAACCTGCCAATGCGGCGGCGGCAGCTACTATATCTTGTGCAGAATGAGGAAAGGACAACGGGCGCGCCTCAACCGAAGCGGGAAGCGCTACATCAGCGATGCTGGAAGAAAGTGGTCGGAGCGAGAGGATTCGAACCTCCGACCCCCTGTACCCAAAACAGGTGCGCTACCAGGCTGCGCCACGCTCCGACTGGGGCTTCTTTAGCCATAAGCCCGCCAATTGAAAAGCCCCGATTGACCTTAAAATCGGAAAATCCGCGAAGTCTTTAGCAGGGCCAAGCCGGGGCGTTCCCGGCAAAGGCCGGATGGCGGATTTCGCTGCCTTCGGTGATGCCAAGGCGTTTTGACAAGCCGCCGTTAATCTCCAGCACCGACAGCAGATCGTCGCCGCCCGGGATCGGTGTTTCGTCCAGCGGTTTGGCGGAGTGGTGGATCTTCTGCACCACGCCCCTTTCGTCGATGAACAGCAGGTCCAGCGGGATCAACGTGTTGCGCATCCAGAAATTCAGCGGCTGAGGTCTTTCGTAGATAAAGAGCATGCCCGCGCTCAGCGGCAGCGAACGCCGATGCATCAGCCCCTTGGCACGTTCCGCCGTGTCATCGGCCACTTCGACAGAGAAGCGGGCCTTGCCCCACTCCCCGCGGAGCGTCACGGAATCGATACGGCAAACCTCGGCCACCGCCGCGCCGGTCAGCAACAAGCCAGCCAGTGCCGCCCCTGACATATACCTTGCCAGTCGCCCGACCTTTAGCCGTCTATCACTGCGTCCCATGAGCTTACCTCCGCCGCCAGATGGCCCCGATCGCCAACAATCACACGCATGGCAAGTGCTTCGCCCGGTTGCAAATCACAAAGTCCGGATTGGCGCAGCACGTCGATATGCAAAAACACATCTTCCGCGCAGCCAAAGACATTTGCAAACCCGAATCCCTTGGCCTTGTCGAACCATTTGACACGGGCGGGCTCAAATTCGGCGGTGGCCAGTTGCTCGGGGTCAAAACCGGCGAATTCCACCACGGCGGCAGGCAGTTCACTGGGCGCCTCGACAGAGAGCACTTCGACCGCCTGCGCGCCGCGCTCGGTCTGTTGGATGCGCACCGCCACCCGCGCCCCATCCGCGACAGAGCTTTGGCCGTAATTGCGCAGGACATTGACGTGCAGCAGGATGTCCGCCCCGCCCGCATCCGCGACGACAAAGCCGAAGCCCTTGACCGGGTCGAACCATTTGACCACGCCTTCGAGGGGGTCATCTATCGCCGCTGGTTCCGCTTGGGTTTCAGACACATCTTTCATGGGGTATCGCGCCGTCAGATCAGGGGTTGAGCCGGGTCACGGCCCAGGGTGCCGCGACATCTGCGCGCCGCCATTGGAAACGGTCATGCAGGCGAAACTCGCCATCGGCCCAGAATTCGATTTCCAGCGGGGTGATCCGGTAGCCGCCCCAGAACGGGGGGCGCTCAGGGTTCACCCCTTTCTGCGCGGTCACCTTGGCCACCTCGGCCATCAGCGCACCGCGGCCTGAGAGCGGCTGCGATTGACGCGAGGCCCAAGCCCCCAGACGGCTTTTGAGCGAGCGCGAGGCGTAATAGGCATCGGCCTGCGGTCCGTCCTCTCGGCTGATCAAGCCGCGCACCCGCACCTGACGGCGCAGGGATTTCCAGTGCATGACAAAGGCCGCCTTGCCCGTGCCGTCCAGTTCCTGCGCCTTCTGGCTTTCGTAATTGGTGTAAAAGACAAAAGCCTCCGGCTCGATCTCTTTCAGCAGCACCATGCGGGCGTTGGGCAGACCTTGCGAATCTACCGTGCTGAGCGCGATGGCATTGGGATCATTAGGCTCGCTCGCCTCTGCTTCGGAAAGCCAACGCTGCGCAATTGCAAAGGGATCATCCCCCGCAAAAATACCAGTCCGCGTCTCCATTCGGCATCTCCTTCAGAGTGCTTTGCCTGTCACCGGTTCTACGCCGGGGTCCGATCTCTTCGGTATGGCATTTGTTAACAATCGGCAACTCAAAGGACAACCTCACCCGATTTCCGACAGTTAGCCGCCGATCTTATGGCAAATCTCGGGGGTGAAGGCGCCAGTGCAGTCTTGATGGTAGCGCTGCAATCGCCTAGACCAAGACAACCTCAACGGAACATAGACAAGAACATAGACAAGGCGGCGGAATGGGAAACGAACTGATGCAGGGCAAGCGCGGGCTCATCATGGGGCTGGCGAATGACAAATCCATCGCATGGGGCGTGGCCAAAGCGCTGGCCGATGCGGGGGCGGAGCTTGCTTTTTCCTACCAAGGCGAAGCGCTGAAAAAACGCGTAGGCCCACTGGCCGAGCAGCTTGGCAGCGACATCGTTCTGCCCTGCGACGTGGGCGATGAAGCATCGATCGACGCGCTTTTCGAGAGCCTGAAAGAACGTTGGGGAGAGCTGGATTTCATCGTTCACGCCATTGGCTTTTCCGACAAGGGCGAGCTGCGCGGCCGCTATGTTGACACCAGCCGCGGCAATTTCGCCATGTCGATGGACATCTCCGTCTATTCCTTCACCGCCGTGATGCAGCGCGCCGAGAAGATGATGTCGCCCGGGGCCAGCGCCCTGACGCTCACCTACTACGGCGCCGAGAAGGTGATGCCGCATTACAATGTCATGGGCGTGGCCAAGGCGGCGTTGGAGGCGAGTGTTAAATACCTCGCCGAGGATCTGGGCAAGGACGGCATCCGCGTCAACGCGATCTCGGCGGGGCCGATCAAGACGCTGGCGGCTTCCGGCATCGGCGACTTCCGCTACATCATGAAATGGAACGAGTATAACTCGCCCCTGCGCCGCAACGTCACCACCGAGGACGTGGGCAAGGCCGCGCTGTTTTTGCTGTCGGATCTGGGCAGCGGCACCACGGGCGAGAACCTGCATGTCGACGCGGGCTATCACGTCGTCGGCATGAAGGCGGTTGACGCGCCCGACATGTCCAAGGAATAAGCCGCCCAAATTAATTCGCGCGGGTGCCCGCGCCAGCTGCTGCAAAGGACCACCATGACCAAATCCAAGGACGCCTCGCGCCTGCCCCATGAAAAGGGCTTTCACATTTCCTGGGATCAGATCCACCGCGACAGCCGCGCGCTGGCCTGGCGGCTCGATGGTTTGGGCCCCGATGATGGCGCGTGGCGTGCGGTCGTGGCGATCACCCGTGGCGGCATGGCGCCCGCGATGATCGTCGCGCGCGAACTCGACATCCGCACCGTCGACACGATCTCGGTCATGTCCTACCACTCGGGCGGCGGGGCCGCCGACCAGCGCCGCGAGGCAAAAGTGCTGAAATCCCCCGATGCCGAGATGATGGGCGACGGCACCGGCATCCTGATCGTCGATGATCTGGTCGACAGCGGCAAGACCATCGAACTGGTGCGCGAGCTTTACCCGCAGGCGCATTTCGCCACTGTCTACGCCAAGCCCGAGGGCGAACCGCAGGTCGATACCTTCATCACCGGCGTCAGCCAGGACACATGGATTTTCTTCCCGTGGGACATGGCCCTGCAATATGTCGAACCCTACCGCGGCAAGGACTGACCGGCCCCGCGCCACCTGCCCTGCCCCTATCTGACCGGATACCCCCATGACGCTTCCGCGCACCGCCACCACGTTCTTCCCCCCGGTGATGGAGGCGCGGCGCTGGCTCGATGGCGTCGACTTCCCGCCTGACCGTCCGCTTATTAACGTCAGCCAAGCCGCGCCCGTCGATCCGCCCCCCGAGGGGTTGCGCCGGGCGATGGCCGAGGTCACGCTGAACAACGATGAGGCGCATCTCTACGGGCCGGTGCTGGGCCTGCCGGAGCTGCGCGCCGAACTGGCGCGGCAGACGGCGGAGAAATACGCGGGCGTGGTGACCGACGAACAGGTCTGCATCACCTCCGGCTGCAACCAGGCTTTCGCCGCCGCCATCGCCACGCTCTGCGGCGAGGGCGACGAGGTCATCATCCCGACGCCGTGGTACTTCAATCACAAGATGTGGCTCGACATGAGCGGCGTCACCGCGGTGCCACTGCCCGTCGAGGCCGACATGCTGCCCGACCCCGAAAAAGCCGCGGCCTCCATCACCCCGCGCACCCGTGCCATCGCGCTGGTCACGCCGAACAATCCCGGCGGCGTGGAATATCCCGCCGCCCTCGTGCAGGAATTCTTCGAATTAGCGCGTCGCCACGGCATCGCGCTAATCCTTGATGAGACCTACCGCGATTTCCACAGCCGTCCCGGCGCGCCACACGCGCTGTTCCGCGACCCCGATTGGCATGACACGCTCATCCACCTCTATTCCTTCTCCAAAGCCTACCGCCTGACCGGCCACCGCGTCGGCGCGCTGATCGCCAGCCGCGCACGGTTGGCCGAGGTCGAGAAATTCCTCGACACCGTCGCCATCTGCCCCGCGCAGATCGGCCAACACGGCGCGCTTTGGGGGATGCAGAACCTCAGCGCATGGCTCGCCGAAGAACGCGAGGAAATCCTCGCCCGCCGCGCCGCCATTGCCGACCTGATGCCCCGGCTTGAACCGCTGGGCTGGGAGCTTCTGGGGCTGGGTGGCTATTTCGCCTATATGCGCCACCCCTTCGAGCTCTCCTCGGCCGATCTGGCGCGCGATCTGGTGCGCGACGCGGGCGTGCTCTGCCTTCCCGGCACGATGTTCCAGCCCGAGGGTGACGCCCGCGGCGAAAGCCAGTTGCGCATCGCCTTTGCCAACCTCGACGCGGCCGGTCTAAAGGTGCTTTTCGACAGGCTTGCAGCCCTGCCACGCAACGCATAGACAGGTCCGAAATCAACGAGGGACCGTGTCATGGCCAAAAAGGGCTTCAGCTTTTCGAAAACCGCCGTCTGGGCCTTGATGGCTCTTCTGATCTTGGGTCTGGGCGGCTTTGGCGCGATCAACCTCAGCGGCAATCTGCGCAGCATCGGCACCGTGGGCGACAAGTCCATTTCGGTCGATCAATACGCCCGCCAGTTACAGCAGGAAATCCGCGCGATCGAAGCGCAAACGGGGGAGAGCCTGCCCTTCGCCCGCGCCCAAGAAATGGGGCTGGACCGCGCCGTGCTGCAACGGATCGTGCGCAACCGCGCGCTGGACCACGAAGCCGACGAAATGGGCATCTCCATCGGGGACGCCGCCCTGCGCGATGAGATCGTGGCGATCTCGGCCTTCCAAGGGATCGACGGCAACTTTGACCGCGAAGGGTACCGCTTTGCCCTTCAGCAAAGCGGGATGAGCGAGGCTGAGTTCGAACGCTCGATCCGCGAAGAAGCCGCGCGCGGCCTGCTCCAACGCGCCATTCTGGGCGGCGTCTCCATGCCCGACACCTATGCCCGCACGCTGGTCGATTACGTTGCCGAAGAGCGCAGCTTCACTTGGGCCCGGCTGAGCGAGGATGACCTCGACGCGCCCCTGCCCGCCGCCACCGAAGACGAATTGCGCGCCTATTACGACGCCAACACCGATGACTTCATGCTGCCCGCCAGCAAAAGCATCACCTACGCTTGGCTCGCCCCCGAAGACCTGCTGGACGAAGTTGAGGTGCCCGAAGAAGAACTGCGCGCCGAATATGACGCCCGCAGCGACGAGTACGACCAGCCCGAGCGGCGTTTGGTCGAACGTCTGGTCTTTGCCGATCAGGAGGCCGCAGACCGCGCCGCCGCAGCGCTTGAGGTCGACGGCACCACTTTCGAGGCACTGGTCGAAGAGCGCGGCCTGGCCTTGGCGGATGTCGATCTGGGCGATGTCGCGAAATCCGATCTTGCTGATGCAGGCGATGCGGTCTTTGCCGCCGAAAGCGGTGATATCGTAGGCCCGCTGCCCAGCTCGCTTGGGCCGGCCCTGTTCCGTGTGAACGCCATCCTTCCCGCGCAGCATGTGCCTTTTGAAGAGGCCCGTGACGTGCTGGAAGAGACCCTTGCCATCTCCCGCGCCACCCGCGCTGTCGAGGCCCGCGCGCAAGAGATTGACGACCAGCTTGCCGGGGGTGCCACGCTCGAAGACTTGGCCCAAGAGACCAAAATGCGCCTTGGCACCATCGATTGGACCCAAGACAGCAGCGAGGGCATCGCCGCCTATGGCGCCTTCCGCGAGGCCGCGGCGGGGCTGAGTGCCAATGACTTCCCGCAGATCGATCAACTCGAAGACGGCGGTATCTTTGCCATGCGTCTGGATGAGACCAAAGACGCGCGCCCCGAACCTTTCGAAGAGGCCCGCGAGGCCGTTGAGACCGCATGGCGCAACGCTCAGATCGTCGAGGCGCTGACCGAAAAGGCCGAGAGCCTGACCGAGACGCTGGCCGAAGAAGGGGGTTTTGAAGCCGCCGGTCTTTCGCCTCAGCTTGGCGAAGGGCTGACCCGCAGCTCCTATGTCGACGGCACGCCGGACGATTTCATGGATCAGGTCTTTGACCTCGACGAAGGCGGCGTGGCCGTCCTGCCTGCGGGCGATAGCGTCGTGGTTCTGCGCCTTGATGCCGTGACACCGGCGGGCGAAGACGACCAGACCCAAGCGCTGATGGACCGCCTCTCGCAGCAGTTGGATCAAGCGCTGGCCCAAGGTCTTTTCGATATCTACAGCAATGCCGTCATGCGCGACGCCGATCCCCAGATCGACCAGCGCGCGATCAATGCCGTGCATGTGAACTTTCCCTGATAGGCAATTTTGATGGCCCTGACCCCGGATTTCGATAGTTTCGCCCGCGCCTATGAGGCGGGCGAGAATCAGATCGTCTACACCCGCCTTGCCGCCGATCTCGACACGCCTGTGTCCTTGATGCTGAAACTCACCGGCGCGGCGGAGAATGCCTTTGTGTTGGAATCCGTCACCGGCGGCGATGTGCGCGGGCGCTATTCGATCATAGGCATGAAGCCCGATCTGATCTGGCGCTGCCGGGGCAAGACCTCCGCGCTAAACCGCGCGGCGCGCTATGATGCCGATGCCTTTGAGGATATGCCCGGTGACCCGCTGGACCGTCTGCGCGACGTGATCGCGGAATCGCGGATCACCCTGCCCGACGATCTGCCGCAAGCCGCCGCCGGGCTTTTTGGCTACCTCGGCTATGACATGATCCGGCTGGTGGAACATCTGCCCAATGTGAACCCCGACCCTCTGGGCCTGCCCGACGCCGTGATGGTACGCCCTTCGGTCGTCGCAGTCCTTGACGGGGTCAAAGGCGAGGTGACCATCGTCTCCCCCGCTTGGGTCTCCGAAGGCCAGACGGCGCGTGCCGCCTATGCCCAAGCGGCTGAGCGGGTGATGGATGCCGTGCGCGATCTGGAACGCGCCATGCCACAAACCTCCCGCGATTTGGGAGAGGCCGAAGACGCGCCGGAGCCGGTCAGCAATTTCACCCGCGAGGGCTATAAATCCGCGGTGGAAAAGGCGCGCGACTATATCAAGGCGGGCGATATCTTTCAGGTGGTGCCGAGCCAGCGGTGGGCCCAAGGTTTCACCCAACCGCCCTTCGCGCTCTACCGCAGCCTGCGGCGCACCAACCCCTCGCCATTCATGTTCTATTTCAACTTCGGCGGCTTCCATGTGGTGGGCGCCAGCCCCGAAATCCTCGTGCGGGTCTTCGGCAACGAAGTGACCATCCGCCCCATCGCAGGCACCCGCAAGCGCGGCGCGACCCCGGAAGAAGATCGCGCGCTGGAAGCCGATTTGCTCAGCGACCCCAAGGAGTTGGCAGAACACCTGATGCTGCTGGATCTGGGCCGCAACGACGTGGGCCGGGTTGCTAAGATCGGTAGCGTGCGCCCGACGGAAGAGTTCATCGTGGAGCGTTACAGCCACGTCATGCACATCGTCTCCAACGTGGTGGGCGAGTTGAAAGAGGGCAAGGATGCGCTCGACGCCTTCTTCGCCGGGATGCCCGCAGGCACCGTTTCCGGCGCGCCAAAGGTCCGCGCGATGGAGATCATCGACGAGTTGGAGCCCGAGAAACGTGGCGTCTATGGCGGCGGCGTGGGCTATTTCAGCGCGGGTGGCGACATGGACATGTGCATCGCCCTGCGCACCGCCGTGGTGAAGGACGAAACGCTCTACATCCAAGCAGGCGGCGGCGTGGTCTATGACAGCGACCCCGAGGCCGAGTTCATGGAAACCGTGCATAAATCCGGCGCGATCCGCCGCGCGGCTGCGGATGCGTCGCGTTTCGGTGGCAAGGGCAACGGCTGACCATGGCCCCCCGCGCGCCCTTCCAGATCGCGGGGCATTCCGTCGCCCCCGGCAGCAGCCTTGCTGTTGATCTGCCCGTCTCGATCCTGCCGGACCACACGCCGGTGCATCTGTCGCTGGAAATCTTCCACGGCAAACGGCCCGGGCCGACGATGTTCGTCTCAGCAGCGGTGCATGGGGATGAGGTGATCGGCGTGGAGATCCTGCGCCGCCTGTTGCGCGCGCCGCAACTCTCGGCGCTGCGCGGCACACTCATTGTCGTGCCTGTCGTGAACTCCTTCGGTTTCCTGAACCGCTCGCGCTACCTGCCAGACCGACGCGATCTGAACCGCTGTTTCCCCGGCTCGCCCACCGGCAGCCTCGGCGCGCGGCTGGCGCATATCTTTTTGCAAGAGGTGGTGCTGCGCTGCGACTTTGGTGTCGATCTGCATTCGGCGGCGATCCACCGCACGAACCTGCCGCAGGTGCGCGTCTCTCCGGCGGATAAGGTGACCCAGAAAATGGCGCTGGATTTCGGCGCGCCGGTGGTGCTGACCTCCCCCCTGCGCGACGGATCGCTGCGGGCGGTCGCCGCGAAACAAGGCACGCCGATCCTGCTCTACGAGGCGGGCGAAGGGCTGCGCTTTGACGAGATGGCCGTGCGGGCGGGTCTGGCGGGCATCCTGCGGGTCATGCGCGGGCAAGACATGCTGCCCGCCAAGGGCATCGCCCGCGCCCGCAGCGCGCCCTATATCTGCACCGCTTCCCATTGGCTGCGCGCCCCCGCAGGGGGCCTGCTGCGCACCTTCCGGGCCGAGGGGGAAACCGTCGCCGAGGGCGATCTTCTGGCCATCGTCTCGGGCCCATTCGGCAAGGAGGAGGCCGAGCTTCTGGCCGATGGGCCCGGCATCCTCATCGGGCGGGCGATGCTGCCCATTGTTAACGAAGGCGATGCGGTCTTTCACCTCGCCAAACTCGGCCCCCGCGCGGCGGAGGCGACGGTGGACGAACTCGCCAGCCAGTTGGAGGAAGACCCGCTCTTCGACGAGGACGAGATTATCTAGCGCCACGGCGCGCCGTGCGCGGGGTCACTCCTCGCGCAGCAGCACCGCCGAGATCGGGACCAAGGCAACATCGCTCGCGCGGTCTTGCAGACCCCAGAGCAACAGGGCGGAGACGGTATCGGGCCGCAGGCGGCCCAGCATGATCACAGCACCCTCCTGCCCCGCTTTGAAAGCCGCTTGATCCAGAAAACGCCGGATCACCCGGGCCGATTGATCCTTGCTGTCAAAATCGCGAAAAACCGGATCGGCAGGCACACCCACCTTGCGGGCCAGCTTGGGCATGGTGTTAAGCCCCTTGTCCTGCGTGACCAGCCCGTGGCCGGATTGCGCGAGGATATCCGTCACCTGATCGGCCAGCGCGCGGCTGCCTTGAAAGCCGCTTTCGGTGCCTTCCAACACCCCCACCACCGGGCCAATCTGGTCGAGCGTGGCGCCAAATGTAGTCTCGGCGTCGCTGGGCTGCGCGCCCTGCGGCAGGTCCACCATGGCCAAGACCTCGAACCCGGCCTCGCGGTAGGTTTCCACCCGCTCGGCGGCATCCGGCAGGGTGCTATCGACGGCGAAACTCAGCGGATAGGGAAAGCTGCGCAATGCGGCCAGCCCGGCGCTGCCTGCGGTGACCGAGGTGCCATCGTCGATCAGCACCACGCTCATCAGCGGCTTGCCCTCGGGCAGGTCCACGGCGAGGCTGTTGACCACTACGGGGCGCGGGTCTTCATTCACGATTTCGTCAGCTTCAGCGGGCTCTGCCGCCCCCTCTGCGCCGGGGCGGTTGATCACGACGCCTGTGTCTCGCTCGGTCAGGCTGGTCGCTGGTGTGCCGATGGCCGGGCGGCTGTCGGCTTCGGTTTCAGTAGGTTCTGGGGTGGCTTCGGCAACCTCCGTCTCTTCCAGCGGCGCGGGGCTCGCCCCCTCGATGCTCTCCGGCTCAGGCATCGGGAAAGACAGATCAGCCTCAGCGGCCTCCGCCTCACCGCGAGGCGCGTCTTCAAGCGCATCGGCTTCAACCTCCGGCTCTTCGATCACAACCTCCTCCGCCGGCAGGGTGATCGCCTCCTCCTCTTCGACCTCCGGCGCGGCCATGCCCTGCGGCGCGTCAAAGGCCCCTTCGATATCCGCCACATCCGGCGCGGGCGGCTGCGCGGGTTCGGTGCTGATCGAAAGCTCATCCGCCGCGGGCGGCGCATCCGGCGCCGTGGCCTGCGGATTGGGCATGACAGGCTCTTCCGCGCCGGGGGACATCGGCGTCTGCCCCTCGGGGGCTGCGGGGGTGCTGAGCCCCTCCGCACCGCCAGTCTCTGGCAGGCTGGCCGAGGTCTGTGTGTCGGGGTCGAGCGCGGCGAGGCTGTCTTGCTGCGGCACATCCGCGCGCGGCGCGGGGGCGTTCAACACCGGCGCGCTATCGCGGCTGCGCCCCTGCTCGCCTGCATCCGTCACGTTGATCCGCGCTGGCGCGGGGCCAGATCCGGGCGCATCGCCCACCTGCGGCGGCAGTGGCAAAGGCATCATCAGCGACACCGCACCGGCCACACCGATGCTTGCCACACCGCCCCAAATCAGCCCGCTCAGAACTCCGCGTGCCATCTGCGCTACTCCTGCTGTCTGCGCCATGGCAAGAAAGCCCGGCGTTCCCCTCAATTGGCTTGCCCCAAACTCTTGACGATGGGGTTCAAGCCTGAACATGTATGCGAAAACCTATACCGCGCTCCGGCGCGGTTTCTCCAGTCCTAATACAAAGAAATGCCTGCCTGTGCTGCTGCTCATCGATAACTACGACAGCTTTACCTATAACTTGGTCCACTATCTGGGCAGCCTCGGGGCGGATGTGCAGGTGCACCGCAACGATGCGCTCAGCGTGGGCGAAGCGATGGCCATGAACCCCGCCGGTATCCTGCTGTCTCCCGGCCCCTGCGACCCCGACCAAGCAGGAATTTGCCTAGAGCTGACCCATGCCGCCGCCGCCGCGCGCCTGCCGCTTCTGGGGGTCTGCCTTGGCCATCAGACGCTTGGCCAAGCCTTCGGCGGCAAGGTCGTGCGCGCGGATGATATCGTGCATGGTAAACTGGGCCAGATGCAGCACGACGGGCGCGGCGTTTTAGCCGGGCTTCCCTCGCCCTTCGGGGCCACGCGCTATCACTCGCTGGTGGTCGAACGCGCGAGCCTGCCCGACTGCCTTGAGATTACCGCAGCGCTTGAAGACGGCACCATCATGGGCCTGCAACACCGCGACTTGCCGCTACACGGCGTGCAATTCCACCCGGAATCGATCCGGTCCGAGCATGGCCACGCCCTGCTGCAAAACTTCCTGAACGAGATGAAGGTCCCGGCATGAGTAGCGCGCTGAAACCCCTGCTGGATGCCGCCGCGAACGGGCCGCTGACCTCGGATCAGGCCGTTGAAGCCTTTGAAATTCTGTTCGAGGGCGAAGCGACCCCCAGCCAGATCGGCGGGTTCCTCATGGCGCTGCGCACACGCGGCGAAACGGTCACCGAATATGCAGCCGCGGCACAGGTCATGCGCAGCAAATGCAACGCCGTGCGCGCGCCCGAAGGCGCGATCGACATCGTTGGCACCGGCGGTGACGGCAAGGGCACGCTGAACATCTCAACCGCCGCCGCTTTCGTGGCCGCGGGCGCGGGCGCTGTCGTGGCAAAACATGGCAACCGCAACCTCAGCTCGAAATCAGGTGCTTCCGACGCGCTGTCGCAACTGGGGATCAACGTCATGGTCGGCCCCGCGGTGGTCGAGCGTGAGTTGGCTGAGGCCGGTATCGGTTTCATGATGGCCCCCATGCACCACCCCGCCGTCGCCCATGTCATGCCGACCCGGTCCGAACTTGGCACCCGCACGATTTTCAACATCCTTGGGCCACTGACCAATCCGGCAGGGGTCAAACGGCAGCTGACCGGCGCCTATACCCGCGATCTGATTGAACCGATGGCGCTGACACTCAAGCAGCTCGGTTCGGAAAAAGCATGGCTGGTGCATGGCTCCGATGGCACGGATGAGCTGACCATCACCGGCGTCAGCTGGGTCGCAGCACTGGAAGACGGTGTCGTCAACCTGCGCGAATTGCACCCCGAAGACGCGGGCCTGCCGGTCCATCCGTTCGAGGCCATCGCCGGAGGGGAGCCCGCCGAAAACACCAAACATTTCAAAGCGCTCCTTGACGGAGCTCCATCAGGCTACCGCGACGCGGTGCTGTTGAACGCAGCCTCTGCTTTGGTGGTGGCCGATGTGGCCCCGGATCTGAAAACCGGCGTCGAGATGGCCCGCGAAAGCATCGACAGCGGCGCGGCGCGTGACCGGATCGAAAAAGTGGCGCAGATCAGCCAGTCGGCATGACGCTACCCAGCCTCACTGCCCTCGGCGCATGGGCCGAGCTGCCCTTTTTTGCCGAGGATTGGCCGCGTATTGCCGACCAGCTTGCCGCAGAAACGAGGGTGGTCCTACCGCCCGCCCCGCAGATATTCGCCGCACTTGAGCATCTGCAACCGTCGGCTGTAGAGGTGGTGATCCTTGGCCAAGACCCCTATCCCACACCCGGCCACGCCCATGGCTACGCCTTTTCGGCCGAGCCGGATGTGCGCCCCATTCCTCGCTCCCTTGCCAATATCTTCAAAGAGTTAGACGCCGATTTTGGCGCATCACCGCAAGACCCAGACCTGCGGTTCTGGGCCGATCAAGGGGTTCTGCTGCTCAACAACGTGCTGACCGTTCCGGCGGGCTGCGCGCATGGGCATGCGAGGCTCGGATGGCAAAAGTTGACCGCTCAGGTGCTCAACCGTCTTTCTGATCGCCCCCGCGCCTACTTGCTTTGGGGGGCGCATGCGCAAAAGGCGGCGGCAGAGGTCGATCCGGCGCGGAACCTGAAGATAGAGACGCCGCACCCTTCACCACTATCGGCAAGGCGCGGCTTCTTCGGCTCACGCCCCTTCAGCCGCGTGAATGACTGGTTGCAGGGCCAAGGCAAGCCCGGCATACATTGGACAAAGCCGTGAGGAAGCCATGACCGCCACAATTCTTGAAAAAATCAAAGCCTACAAGCTGGACGAAATTGCCGCTGCCAAGGCCGAAAAATCGCAGGCAGAGGTCGAGGCCGCAGCCCGCGCCGCCCCGCCGGTCCGCCCCTTCGCGCAAAGCTTGCACAAAGCATCCCGCGAAGGCTACGGCCTGATCGCCGAGATCAAAAAAGCCAGCCCCTCCAAAGGTTTGATCCGCGAAGATTTCGAACCAGCCGCCCTCGCCCGCGCCTATGCCGCAGGCGGCGCGACCTGCCTCTCGGTCCTCACCGACACCCCGAGTTTTCAGGGCGCGAAGGAATTCCTCGTCGAGGCCCGCGCCGAATGCGATCTACCGGTCCTGCGCAAGGATTTCCTTTACGACCCCTACCAGGTCGCCGAAGCGCGCAGCCTTGGTGCCGACTGCATCCTGATCATCATGGCCTCAGTTTCAGACGCGCAGGCCGCGGAACTTGAGCAAGCCGCAGATGAATGGGGCATGGACGCGCTGATTGAGGTTCATGACGCGGAGGAACTGGCCCGGGCCGAAAAGCTCAACAGCCGCATGATCGGGATAAATAACCGCAATCTCAACACCTTCGAGACCTCTCTTGATGTGACGCGTCAACTGTCAGAGGCCGTCCCTCACGACCGTATGCTGGTCTGTGAATCCGGCCTATACACCCCCGCGGACCTCGCCGATATGGCGGCCTACGGCGCGCGCTGCTTCCTCATCGGGGAAAGCCTGATGCGGCAGGAAGATGTCGAACAGGCCACCCGCGATCTGCTCGCAAACCCGCTCGTTCCCGGAGGGATGTAATGGCGCTCACCCATTTCGACGCCGAGGGCGATGCCCATATGGTCGATGTCTCGGAGAAAGCCGTGACTTCGCGGGTGGCTAAGGCTGAAAGCTACATCAAGATGGCGCCGGAAACCCTTGATATCATAACTGAAGGGCGCGCTAAGAAGGGTGATGTTCTGGGTGTCGCAAGGCTTGCCGGGATCATGGCGGCCAAACGGACGGCAGACCTGATCCCGCTTTGCCATCCTCTGCCGATCACCAAGGTCAGCGTCGATCTGACCCCCGACACCGCACTGCCCGGCATCCGAATTCTCGCCACCGTCAAAACCACCGGCCAAACTGGGGTTGAGATGGAGGCCCTCACTGCGGCCTCCGTCACCGCCCTCACCGTCTATGACATGGCCAAAGCGGTGGATAAGGCGATGGAGATTGGCGGCACGCGGGTCGTTCTGAAAGATGGCGGTAAATCAGGCCGTTACGAGGCGACATGATCAGCGTCGAAGCGGCTTTGGAAGCCGTCCTGAACCTTGTCGCTCCTCTGGAAACCGAAGAAGTCGCCCTTCGCGCCGCCAATGGCCGTGTCTTGTCGCAGCCCGTGCGCGCGCAGCGCAGCCAGCCGCCTTTCGCCGCCTCCTCTATGGACGGCTACGCCCTGCGCCGCGCCGAAGTCGAACCGGATGCGATGTTCAAAGTCGTCGGCGAAGCCGCGGCGGGCCATAGCTACGCGGGTACGCTGCGGGCCGGACAAGCCGTCCGCATTTTCACCGGCGCGCCGGTGCCGGAAGGCGCCGATTTCGTGGTGATCCAAGAGGATGTGACCCGGCGCGGCGACCTTATCACCCTCGGCCACAGTATTGATGACAAAGACAATATTCGCCCCGCCGCCGGAGACTTCACCGAAGGCGAATACCTAACCGCCCCGCGCATTTTGCGCCCCGCCGATGTGGCGCTGCTGGCTGCGATGAACGTGGCACAGGTGCCCGTCACCCGCAAACCAATCATCGCGATCCTCGCCACGGGGGATGAATTGGTGCAGCCCGGTGAAAACCCCGGCCACGACCAGATCATCGCCTCTAACAGCTACGGCCTCGCCGCGATGTTCGAAGAGGCGGGCGCCGAAGTGCGCATGCTGCCCATCGCGCGGGACACCACAGCATCGGTCAAACAGGCCTTCGCCCTGGCCCGCGGCGCGGATCTAATCGTCACCATCGGCGGCGCGTCGGTGGGCGATCATGACCTCATCGCGCCCGTGGCGGCTGAGCTTGGCATGGAGCAATCATTTTACAAGGTCGCGATGCGGCCCGGAAAGCCGTTGATGGCAGGCAAGATCGGTGATGCCGCGATGATCGGGCTGCCGGGAAACCCAGTTTCCGCAATGGTTTGCGGTGCGATCTTCGTGCTGCCGATGCTGCGGCGCATGCTTGGGCTGACCGAACTCCATGCTGTCATACGCGAAGCCCCCCTTGGACGCGAGATTGACCCGAATGGGCCGCGTGCGCATTACATGCGCGCCCATCTTCGGGATGGCGCGCTCCAGCCGGATGATCGGCAGGATTCGTCTCTTCTATCCGTGCTCGCGCAGGCCGATGCACTGATGATCCGCCCGCCTAATGAACCGGCGCGCAAGGCGGGCGATTTGCAAAAGTACATCTTGATTTAACGCCAACCCACGGTTGACACAAAACAAGAACATCACTAGAACAAAAGCAATAAAAGCTTCAGGGGCCGCGCGATGCTGACCAAAAAACAACTCGATCTGCTTTCTTTCATCCACCAGCGCGTGCAGCGCGACGGCGTCCCGCCCAGCTTTGATGAGATGAAATTGGCGCTCGACTTGCGGTCGAAATCCGGCATCCACCGGCTGATCACAGCGTTGGAGGAGCGTGGCTTCATCCGGCGCCTGGCCCACCGCGCCCGTGCGATCGAAGTGGTCAAGCTACCCGAGAGCCTAGGCGGTGCGCCTGGTTTCGGCCCCCGCGTGATCGACGGGGATCGGCCCGACGCCCCGCCGCCGCCTGCGGCGCAACCGGTCACCGCGCATCACGCGTTCGATGTGCCGGTCATGGGCCGGATTGCTGCCGGTGTCCCGATTGAGGCGATCTCCCAAGTTTCCCATAGCGTCACGGTGCCCGGCGGGATGATCGCTGGTCAGGCGGAGCATTACGCCCTTGAAGTGCGCGGCGACTCGATGATCGAGGCGGGTATTAACGATGGCGATATCGTGGTGATCCGCGAAACCTCCGTCGCCGACAATGGTGATATCGTGGTGGCCTTGGTCGAAGATCAGGAGGCGACGCTGAAGCGTTTCCGCAGACAAGGGTCGTCAGTCGCCTTGGAAGCCGCCAATGCCGCCTATGAAACGCGGGTCCTGCCTTCGGACAAGGTAAAGGTTCAGGGGCGACTGGTCGGGTTGATCCGCACCTACTGACTCTGCGGGCGGCTGTTCCACAAGCGTGTCCCGGCGCGGTCTTTCGCGGTGGTGATTTCCCAACCCTGCGCCGATTTGTTCAGCGCGATTGCGCCGGTTTCACGCAGGCGCAAGGGATCGTAGACTTGGCAGCCCCAATTTCGGGCGGTCTCCATATCGACGGACGCAACCACAACTTCCTCGGGCTGGCAGCCGCTAAAGGCGGCGACCGCCCGTTTTCCTGACAAATGGATGATACCCTCCTCTTGGCCCGCCCATCTTTGGGCAGCCACGGCTTGATCCGCGCCGTCGCCATCATTCTCCAACCAATTGCGCGCGACGAAACCTGCGGCTTTGTCTTTGCTGAGCGCCCTGCCCGCCGGGGTCATGACGCCCACGAGCGTTCCCGTGTCGGCGAGAAGCACGTCAGGGCGTGTGGTTCCTTGCCAGAGGGTGAAAGACAGCAAGATCGCGGGCAGGCCGAACCAACGCAGATGACCTTGCCACAGGACGAGCCAGAGAAACCCGAGCGACAGGAGCGGCAGCACCCATCCCCCCGGCCCCGGCACGAAGCTGCGCGCGCCGGGCAGATGTGCCACCACATCCGCGACCGAAAGGATCCACTCAAGGCCCAGACCCATCGCCCAAAGCGGTATTCCTTCACCGCCGAAGGGCGCAAGGATCGCCGCCAGCACGGCGGCGGGGATGACCAAGACCCCCATCAAGGGGACCGAGAGCAGGTTCGCCACCAATCCGTAATGCGCGATCGTGTTGAAATGCGCGGCGGATATGGGCGCGGTGGCGATGCCCGCGACGGCCGAAGAAATCACTACCGCGGCGACGGGGCGGAGGCGTTTGGGAATGACCTCACCTTCGAAATCGCGGATCCAGCCAAAGACGGCGACAAGCGCCGTGGTCGCGGCGAATGACATTTGAAACCCCGGCCCCATCAGCGCCTCTGGCCGCAGGGTCAGGACGATGATGCCCGCGATGGCGACCGCGCGCAGAGAGATCGCCCGCCGCCCGATCATCAGGGCGCATAGAGCCACGGCGCACATGATATACGCGCGCTCGGTCGCGACATTTCCGCCCGACAGCGCAAGGTATCCGGTGGCGGCGATCAGAGCGGCCCCCGCGGCGATGCTTCGGCTGGGCCAGCGGGTGGCGGTGACCGGATGCAACGCGAGAAGCAGGCGCGCTGCGCCGAAGACAACTCCGCTGAGCAACCCCATATGCAGGCCCGAGATCGCCAATAGATGCGCCAAATTACTGCTGCGCAGGTCTTGCAGGGCATCTTGCGAGATGGCGCTGCGGTCACCGGTGGTGATGGCGGCGGCGAAACCGCCGATATCGCCGGGAAGATGGGCGCGTACCCGCGCGGAGGCGGCCATGCGCAATCGGAAGAGGGTCAGCGCGATGCCCCCTTCCACAGGATCTGCCATGCCCAAGAGCGGCACGCGGGTGTAGCCCACCGCGCCCAACTCGGAAAACCAAGCATGGCGCTGGAAATCAAAGCCGCCCGGCTCGACCGGGCCTGCGGGGGGCGACAGATGCGCCGTGGTCATCACCTGCATCCCGGGCCGGGGCGTGATCGCGCCGGTGAGCGTCGAATGGAGCGAGACGCGCACCCGGGGCGGCGTGCGCGCGGGCGGCACCCGATCCAACCGCACCTGATCGAGCGTCACGCGCGGCGCGTCGGACTGGCTTCGGTCAAGCGCCACGACACGCCCTTCGACCGGGCCATAGTAGCGCCAGCCGAGAACTGGGGCCGCCACCGAATGCGCCCGAAACGCCGCCAGCAGCACTCCCAGCAGGACCAAAGCCGCGGCGACAGCAAAGGGGGCCGTGACCTCAGGCAGCGCCCGTGCGACGACCGCCAGCACGACCACGACACATGCGACCGCCGCCAGCATCGCCCCCGAAGGCTCCGCCCGCAGCGAAAAATAGGAGCCGATCCCCAAGGCGAGGCAGACCGGCACCCAGCAAAACAGATGCCCGCGCTGGCGCAGCATCACGGCGCTGAACTGGTTCCAAAGGCCCATGCTTGCCCCCGCGGATCGCACTGGGTAGACAGGCGTCAAATCCTAGGACCGGGATGGTTACCAATTGGTAAACGCCGCTCCAAACAGCATATCTCTGACCGAAAGGCCCTCCGCCATGAACGCCCCTGTTGTGACCCGTTTCGCCCCTTCTCCCACCGGGTTCCTGCATATCGGCGGGGCGCGGACCGCCCTGTTCAACTGGCTCTATGCGCGTGGCCGGGGGGGTAAATTCCTGCTGCGCATCGAAGACACCGACCGCGCGCGTTCCACCCCCGAAGCGACGGCGGCGATTCTTCAGGGCATGTCGTGGCTCGGCCTCGACCACGATGGCGAGATCGTGAGCCAGTTCGAAAATGCCCCGCGCCACGCCGAAGTCGCGCAGGAGCTGCTGGCCTCAGGAAAAGCCTATAAGTGCTTTGCCAGCCAAGAAGAAATCACCGCCTTCCGGGAGGCCGCCAAGGCCGAAGGGCGCAGCACGCTCTACCGCTCCCCGTGGCGCGATGCCGATCCGGCGAGCCACCCGGACGCGCCTTATGTCATCCGCATCAAGGCGCCGCTGGAAGGCACTACCGTGATCCGCGATCAGGTGCAGGGCGATGTCACCATCCGCAACGACCAGCTCGACGATATGATCCTGCTGCGCTCGGACGGCACGCCGGTCTATATGCTGGCCGTGGTGGTGGACGATCACGACATGGGCGTGACCCATGTGGTGCGCGGCGACGATCACCTCAACAACGCCGCCCGCCAGATGATGATCTATGAGGCAATGGGCTGGGACGTGCCGGTCTGGGCGCATATCCCACTGATTCACGGCGCGGATGGCAAGAAGCTGTCGAAACGTCACGGCGCCTTGGGCGCGCAGGAATATCAGGTGATGGGCTATCCTGCCGCGGGCATGCGCAACTACCTCACCCGTCTGGGCTGGAGTCATGGGGATGACGAATTCTTTACCGATGCACAGGCGCAGGAGTGGTTCGATCTGGACGGCATCCGCAAAAGCCCCGCACAGTTTGACCTGAAAAAGCTGGAAAACCTCTGCGGTCAGCATATCGCACAGGCCGATGATGCCGCGCTGCGGCGCGAGATCGAAGCCTATCTTGAAGCGGCAGGAGAGCCTGCGCTGACCGAAGGTCAGGCCGAGGGGTTGGAACGGGCAATGTACTGCCTGAAAGATCGCGCGAAGAAGTTCCCAGAACTGCTTGAAAAAGCGGCCTTTGTCTTGGCCGAACGCCCGATCACACCAGATGAGAAAGCGGCAAAGAATCTCGATACGGTATCCCGTGGCATACTGTCGGAATTGACGCCGCAATTGCAAAATGCTAGCTGGAACAAAGAAACGCTGGAGGAGGTACTGAACGGCTTTGCTGCCGCGCATGACACCAAATTTGGCAAGCTGGCGGGGCCGCTTCGGGCGGCCTTGGCTGGCAGGGCAGTCACCCCATCGGTTTTTGACATGATGTTGGTGCTGGGGCGCGATGAGACCCTTGCCCGACTGACGGACGCCGCGGCCTAAGTTTTGGTTCACCACTTCTTTGGGCGGCAGGTATAACTGAACGGGACAGCCCCATATGGGGCTAGGCCCAGACGGCGGGGGCATCTCCGCAGCCTACATTCGGGAAGGGATTTCATGACCAATAACAATAAAACCGCAACGCTGACGATCGACGATCAAAGCTTCGATCTGCCGATTCACAGCCCCACTGACGGGCCCGATGTCGTCGATATCCGCAAGCTCTATGCGCAGGCGGGTGTCTTTACCTACGACCCGGGCTTCACCTCGACCGCGGCTTGCGACAGCACGATCACTTTCATTGATGGTGACAAAGGCGTGCTGCTGCATCGCGGCTACCCGATCGAACAACTGGCCTCGAAGTCGCATTACCTCGAAGTCTGCTACCTGCTGCTTTATGGTGAGCTGCCCTCTCCCAAGGCGCTGGAAGATTTCGAGTGTCTGGTGACCAACCACACCATGCTGCACGAGCAGATGATGAATTTCTTCCGCGGCTTCCGCCGTGATGCGCATCCGATGGCCATCATGGTGGGCGTGGTTGGCGCAATGTCGGCCTTCTATCACGACAGCACCGACATCAACGACGAGCACCAGCGTGAGGTCGCCACGATCCGCCTGATCGCCAAGATGCCGACCATCGCGGCGATGGCCTATAAATACACCATCGGCCAGCCCTTCGTCTATCCGCGCAACGATCTCGACTATGCGTCGAACTTCCTGCGCATGTGCTTTGCCGTTCCGGCCGAAGAGCATGAGGTCAACCCGATCCTCAGCCGCGCGATGGACCGGATCTTTACGCTGCACGCCGATCACGAGCAGAACGCCTCGACCTCGACCGTGCGTTTGGCGTCGTCTTCCGGTGCGAACCCCTTCGCCTGTATCGCCGCTGGCATTGCCTGCCTCTGGGGTCCGGCGCATGGTGGTGCGAACCAAGCCTGCCTTGAGATGCTCAAGGAAATCGGCACGCCCGATCGCATTCCTGAGTTCATCGCCCGCGCCAAGGACAAGAACGACCCCTTCCGCCTGATGGGCTTTGGCCACCGCGTCTACAAGAACCACGACCCCCGCGCGACCGTGATGAAGGAAAGCGCCGACGAGGTTCTCGAACTGCTGGGCGTGGAGAACAACCCGATCCTTCAGGTTGCCAAGGAATTGGAGAAAGCCGCGCTGGAGGATCCGTATTTCGCGGAGAAGAAGCTCTTCCCGAACGTGGATTTCTATTCCGGCATCATCCTCGAAGCGATGGGCTTCCCCACGTCGATGTTCACCCCGATCTTCGCGCTGGCGCGGACCGTGGGCTGGATCTCCCAGTGGAAAGAGCAGATCAGCGATCCGCAGCTCAAAATCGGCCGTCCGCGTCAACTGTACCTCGGCGAAGACAAGCGCGACTACGTCGATATCGAGAACCGCTGAAGCAACCTTCAAAGACCATGCAAACGCCCCGGATTTCCGGGGCGTTTCGCGTTTAGCCCGCCAGCGCCCGCAATACCTATGATTGAGGTTGTTGACCTAAGGGCAACAATGGCGCCGCCGGTGGGGTGACTGATTCCGCGCGCCCGAATCGCGAAGACCGGTGCCCATTTATTCACTGTCAGCAATGGCGTGAAAAATCAGTGAATGTTTCCAAGCGTTTTGCCGGACACGAAACACCGGAGCCGAAAATACGGCTAAATTGCGGCACTGTTTCGCAGCTCGTGACAATGCCCCCGCCCCGCTTGACGGGATTCCCCCCGCGGCGGTAGCCTCCTTTCACGATGTCCTTTCGGGGTGGGAAGGGCATCATTGTGGCACTGCCGAAGGGGTTCGCTCTTTCGCAGGCCGGTTGGCGTCCACCCCATTGTAGACGCCCAGCAGTACAGCCGGGCCGCGACGGGAGGATGCAGGATGACCGCAACGGACCGGACCAAAGGACTTCGCTGGGACTGCGCCACTGGTCTGACGCCTGCAAAGGCCGACGATGTCCCCGGCCCTCAGGGTGCGCTCGTCCCCGATACGTTGCATGACTGCGATCAGATCGCCGTGGTCTATGACAAGGGCCAGACCCCGCCGCGCATCACCATCGCGCAAGTCTCGAACTCGGTTCACACGGTATTGGCGGATGGCGTCGCTGTGGCCGTGGTGGCGCGGGCCAATGGCCCGGCGCCTTCGGCCAGCGATGTGCTGCTGGTCGAGCGGAGCTGCTAGCGCTCAGCGCCCCTGAAACTTGGGGCTGCGCTTTTGGGTAAAGGCCGTCACCCCCTCGGCGAAGTCCTGCGACTTGCCGCATCGGCCCTGCGCTTGGGCCTCGAGCGTGAGTTGATCCTCCAACCCATTGTCCCATGACGCGCGGATCGCCTTCTTGGCCTCGGCATAGGCAGCGGTCGGACCGGCGGCCAATTGCGCGGCCTTGGCACGCCAATGGGCATCGAATTCCGCGTCCGGCACGGCCTGCCAGATCAACCCCCAATCATCGGCCTGACGGGCGGTGATCTTATCGGCAAAGAGGGCCGCCCCCATTGCTTTGGCCATGCCCATCTGCCGTGGCAGCGCATAGGTGCCGCCCGCGTCGGGGATCAGGCCAATGCGGGTGAAAGCCTGCATGAAATAGGCGCTCTCGCTCGCAAAGACGACATCGGCGGCCAGCGCGATATTCGCCCCTGCTCCTGCCGCCGGGCCGTTCACGGCGGCGATGGTCGGCACCGGGCAGTTGATGATGGCGCGCAGCAGCGGCGCGTATTCTTCGCGCAGCGTTTTCTCCAGATCGGTCACGCCGCCCGCCCGGTCTGCCAAGTCTTGGCCCGAGCAAAAGGCACGCCCCGCCCCCGTCAGGACCACGACCCGCGCCGCGCGCCCGCCTTCGGTCACCGCATGGGTCAGCTCTGCCCGCATCTGCGTGGTGAGCGCGTTCATCTTATCGGCGCGGTTCAGCGTGATCAGCGCGACATCGTCGGTCAGCGCATAGGTGATCGTTTCATAGTCCATCTTGCTATCCTCGATTGCTTGGCCGCAGCATATCAAAGCAATGTGCCGCTGCCAGTGCAACGGGGCGTCAGCGGTCGAGAATATCGCGCAGGCGGGCTTCTTCCTCTGCCGAGAGGGGCGCTTCGCTTGGGGTTTTGCTGCGGGCGCGGCCGCGCAGATAGATCGCGCCCAGCCCCCCGGCCAGCAAGAGCATCAGCGGCCCTGCCCCCCAAAGCAGCCAATTGGCCCCCGTCGCCTGCGGGTTCAGCAGGACATATTCACCGTATCGGTCGACGATGAAATCCACCGCTTCCTCATCGCTGTCGCCCGCCACCAGCCGCTCGCGCAGCAAGATGCGCAGGTCACGCGCAAGGCTCGCGTTGCTCTCATCAATGCTTTCGTTTCGGCAGACAAGGCAGCGCAGACCTTGGCTCAACTCCCGCGCGCGGGCCTCCAACGCGGGATCGTCGAGCACTTCGTCAGGCTGCACCGCCCAGAGGGGGCTGGCGAGCAGGGTCAGGACCAACAGCAGCCGTTTCATTCCGCAGGCACCCCCGCCGGTTGCTTGCGTGCACCCGCCGCGACCCGAAAGCGCCGGTCGCTGAGGCTCAGCACCCCGCCGAGCGCCATGAGCGCGCAGCCGATCCAAATCCAATTGGTCATCGGCTTGATATAGGTCCGCACCGCCCAACCGCCGCCGTCCTGCGCATCGCCGATCACCACATAGACGTCGCGGGCGAGGTTATAGTCGATCGCCGCCTCGGTCGTGGGCATCTGCGCCACGGGGTAGAACCGCTTTTCAGGCCGCAGGGTCGAGATCACCGCGCCGTCCTGCGCCAGCGTAATCTCGGCCATGGTGCTGAGGTAGTTTGGCCCTCGCACCTCACTCACATCCCGCAGGGTCAGCGTGTAGCTGCCCACGTCAAAAGGTTCATCGATCCGGGCCACGCGGATGTCATCCACGGCCCAAGCCATTAGCCCCGCGATCCCGGCCATGGTGACGCCCAGCCCGCCATGCGCCGTGGCCTTGCCCCAATCCGCACGCGGCAGGCGGCGCAAACGGCGCAGCTTGCCCGGGCCGCGCCCAAGGCGCTGCATCACATCCACCACGGTGCCCATCACCAGCCACGCCCCAAGGAACAGGCCCACAGGCCCCAGCAAGCCGCGCCCGGTCTGCATGGCAAAGGCCAGCCCCCCAAGCGCCAGTGCCAGCAGGAAGGCATAGCGCAGCGGGTAGAGCGCGCGCATGATTTTGGCCCGTTTCCATGGCATCGCGCTGCCGATCGGCAGGATCAGCCCGAGCGCTACCATGAAAGGGGTAAACGCGGCGTTAAAGAACGGCGGCCCGACGCTGAGTTTCCGGTCGAGGAACATCTCAGCCACCAGCGGCCACATGGTGCCGACGAAGACCACGAAACAGGCCACTGCGAGCAGCAGGTTGTTCACCACGAGGGCCGTCTCGCGGCTCAGCAGACCAAAGACGCCTTTCGCCTCCAGCGCCGAGGCGCGCAGCGAATAGAGCACCAGCGCCCCGCCGGTGAAGAAGCCCAGAATTGCCAGAATGAACACCCCGCGCTCGGGGTCATTGGCGAAGGCATGGACGGAAGTCAGCAGGCCCGAGCGCACGATGAAAGTCCCGATCAGCGAGAAGCCGAAGGCGAGGATGGCCAGCAGGATGGTCCAGCTTTTCAGGCTCTCGCGTTTCTCGACCACAATGGCCGAATGCAGCAGTGCCGCCGCCAAGAGCCAAGGCATGAAGCTCGCGTTCTCGACCGGATCCCAGAACCAGAAACCGCCCCAGCCAAGCTCATAATAGGCCCACCAAGACCCAAGCGCGATGCCAATGGTCAGAAACACCCAAGCCGCCAGCGTCCACGGCCGCACCCACCGGCCCCAAGCCGCATCCACGCGCCCCTCAATCAGCGCCGCCACGGCAAAGCTGAAGGCCATGCTGAGACCGACATAGCCGAGATAGAGAAACGGCGGGTGGAAGGCCAAACCGGGGTCTTGCAAAAGCGGGTTCAGGTCTTGGCCATCAAAGGGCGGCGTGCCCATGCGCAGAAAGGGGTTCGAGGTGAAAAGGATGAACGCCAGAAAGGCCACCCCAATCGCCGCCTGCACCGAGAGCACCCGCGCGCGCAGGCGCGGCGGCAGGTTGCCGCCGAACCACGCGGCCATCGCCCCGAAGAGCGCCACGATCAGCACCCACAGCAGCATTGACCCTTCGTGATTGCCCCATGTGCCGCTAATTTTATAAAGCATCGGCTTGGCGGAATGGCTGTTGGCCACCACCAGTTGCAGGCTGAAATCCGAAGTGACGAAGGCCCACATCAGCGCGCCAAAGGACAGGGCGATCAGGATAAATTGCGCCGCCGCCGCCGGTTCGGCCACCGCCATCCAGCCCGCACGGCCCCGCCAAGCACCCCACATCGGCACCACCATCTGTACAAGCGCCACGCCAAAGGCGAGCACAAGCGCGAAATGTCCAAGCTCTGTAATCATGGGCCGGACTATAGGGGGCCGACGCCCCCTAAGCCATGGCAAATCAAACGTGAAAAACGGTCAATCGGTCGCAGTCATGCGCGGCTGCGACGCCAAGCATCAAGGGCCGAATTCTCCGACGGTGCAACCGTGGCGAGGGCCAGACGGCTGTCCGCACCGGTGTCGGCCACCCGAGGGCTATCGGCGCGCATCTCGCGCAAGGCTTCGATATTCTCGACCACCTGCGGCACCCGGGCGATGGTGCCAACGATGGCACGCTGAAACTCCTGCGATTTCACCTGCTGGCGCGCACCGAAATAGAAAGAGACGATCACCCCCAACAACCACCAAAGCGGCTCGGGCACCAAGGCGATGCCCTGCATCCGTTCGGCGAACCACAGCGGATTGACCATGGCGGTGACGAACAGGCCGAGCGTGCCGAGCGCCAGCATCGGGCGCGGCAGCCGGTTGACCCCATCCATGAAGCGGTCAAAGCCACCTTGCCGCGCTTGAGCGAACTCTGCCCCATATTGCGCCATGGCTTGACCCTGCACCGCATGGGCGCGCTGCGCCCCGGCCTCGGCATTCTCGCGAAACACTTCGACCGTGTCGCGGATGACGTTCCGCTCACCGCCGAAGATTGTCGTGAAGATACGTTCGATCAGCCCCATTGTGCCACCCTCCGTGCGAAATCGGCGTCGCTCATGTGATACTGCGGCGCGATGAACTCCTCCGCGCGCCGGATCCAACCGCCCTTGCCGCCTGCCCGGCTGCGCGCGTATTTGCGGCTCGCGGGGCGGCGGTCAGCAAGGCGGAAGTAGTAGTTGCGCCGCGCGATGCCGTAGGCGTCGACCAGATGATCGGGGGCGACCTGCAAAGCGGCATGAGCGGCGCGGATTGTCTGCGGGCCGATCGCCCCGTCAACGGCGATGTCCTGCCCCATCTCGCGCAGCAGGTTTTGCAGGATTATAACCGCGTTGCTGCCAGCGTTGACATACATGTCGAAAACGCTCGGCTGCAAAGGTGCGGGCAGTTCGGCGATGCGCGGCGCATTAAAGTAATGCCGCACGAAGATATCCACCGCCTGCGCGCGCCCAAGGCGGCGCACATCCGCCACATCGACCGCCCCATCGCCGGTCAGGTCCAGCCCCAAACGGCGCATGGTATGGATCGTCACCCCGTATTTCGTCGCCCCGCCGGGGTCGTCGGGGTCATTCACAAAGCCGCCCTCGCGGGCGACGATGGCATTGGCGATCTCGCGCACGGACTGCATCGTGGCTCTCCTGTTTTGCATGCAAACAGGCTCCGCCGGATTGGTTAACCGATGCTCACGCCCCCGCGCGTTGCGCAGCGGTTAGCCTTCGGATTCGCGATAAACGCCCTGCTCTTTCAGCGCGTCCGTCACTTCCTTGGGCATGTAGGTCTCATCATGTTTTGCAAGGATTTCAGTGGCTTCGAACACGCCGCCGACATAGCTGCCGGTGCCGACCATGCCTTGGTTCTCTTCAAAGAGATCGGGCAAAACGCCCGTGAAAACCACCGGGACAGAGGCCCCGCCATCGGTCACCACAAAGCTTATCTGCTCCCCCTGCCCGCGCTTGAGCGACCCTTCCTCGACCAGCCCGCCGATCCGGAACACCTCTGTCGGGCCGGGCGGCTCGGCGATGACTTGGCTCGGGGCGCGGAAATAGTTGATCCCGTCGCGCAGCGCATAGCCGATCAGTGCGGTCGACAGGACCAAGGCCACCGCCGCCACGGCGATGATTTGGATCCGGCGCTTTTTCTTGAGGCTCTTCATGGGAAGAGCGGGGCCATCATCAGCCCCTCGGTTTCCGACAGACCCAGCATCAGGTTCGCGTTTTGCAAGGCTTGCCCGCTGGAGCCTTTGGTCAGATTATCCAGCGCCGCAACCACCGTCGCCCGCCCGGTCTGGCGGTCGGCCACCACGCCGATATGACAGAAGTTCGAACCGCGCACATGCCGGGTGCTGGGCGCCTCGCCGAGGGGCAGCACCTCGATAAAGGGTTCATCGGCATAGGCTTTTTGCATTGTCTCATAGATCACCTGCGCATCACCTTTGACATAGCAGGTCGCCAGAATGCCGCGGTTCGCAGGCACCAGATGCGGGGTGAACTGCACCTGCACGGGCCGTCCTGCAAGGGCCGAAAACTCCTGATCGAACTCCCCCAGATGCCGGTGTGTGCTGCCAAGCGCATAGCCGTGATAGCCTTCGCTCAACTCCGCATGCAGCAGGTTTTCCTTGAGCGAGCGGCCAGCACCGGAAACGGCGCATTTCAGGTCCAAAATGATATCGTCCAAGTCGATCACCCCCGCCGCGATCAGCGGGCGCAGGGCAAACTGCCCCGTGGCCGCATTGCAGCCCGTCCCCGCCACCAGCCGCGCAGCGGCAATCTCATCGCGGTAGAATTCGGTGAGGCCGTAGACCGCCTCTCTCTGCTGCTCAAGGGCGGCATGTTCATTGCCGTACCACTTGGCATAATCCTCAGGGTCGCGCAGGCGGAAGTCGGCAGAGAGATCGACGATCTTCAGGTCTTTAGGCAGCGCCGCGATCACCTCTTGGCTGGTCTTATGGGGCAATGCGCAAAAGCACAGGTCAATCTGCGAAAAGTCGATTTCATCAATCGTGACCAATGTGGGCAGATCGAGATGACGCAGATGCGGAAAGACTTCGGCCATGGTCTGGCCGGCCTTGGAGTTCGCGCCCAAAGCCTTGATCTGCATAGAGGAATGGCCAGCGATCAGCCGGATGAGTTCTGCCCCGGTATAGCCGGAGGCGCCAAGAATGGCGATGTTCTGGGTCATGGTCTGTCCCCTTGTTCGGAACGAAATGTAATTGGAGTTCAGGCGGCGGTGAATGTGATCTGTCGTCGCAGGAACTGCGTCGCGCGGTCGCTCACGCGGGCGGGATCACCAGTGGTGAGAAAAGCCGCCTCGCCACTGCCCATCATATTGGGATGCCGCTCAAGATAATCCGCCAATGAATCCGCCACCAATTCGGCCTGACTGAAGACTTTGACCTGCCCGCCCAAGGCTGCCTGAAAGGCTTCCTGCATCAGCGGATAATGGGTGCAGCCCAGGATTGCCGCATCGGGGTTGGGCATCTTACGCTTCAGCGCGTCGACATGGCTGCGCACCAGCGCTTCGGCAAGGATCATGTCGCCTTCTTCGATGGCATCGACCACCCCGCCGCAGGCCTGCGCCTCAACATCCACACCGATGGCGCGGAAAGACAGTTCACGCTGAAACGCGCGGCTTGCCACCGTGGCAGGCGTGGCGAAGAGCGCCACATGGTTGACGGCCACCTCGCGGGGTGGAGAGTTGTCGCCCCACTGCCGCTCGGTCATCGCTTCGATCAAGGGCACGAAAACGCCAAGCACCCGCTTGTCGCGCGGGATCCACCCCTCTTGCATCCGGCGCAGCGCGGCGGCTGAGGCGGTGTTGCAGGCGAGGATCACCAGATCGCAGCCCGCATCGAACAGCCGCTGCACGGCGGCGCAGGTCAGCTCATAAATGTCATCGGCGTCGCGCACGCCATAGGGCGCATGGGCGCTGTCGGCGAGGTAGACAAAATCCACCTCCGGCAGCCGTTCTTGCACCTTGTTCCAGACGGTCAGCCCGCCCAGCCCCGAATCGAAAATACCAACTGCCATGGTCTGTCGTCACCTGTCGGCTCTATGCCGTTCCTCAAACTCGTAACCGAGGCCCTGATACTGGCCCGGCTTTGGTGACAACTCATAGGTGGCTTTGCGCAGGAAATCCATCATCGCTTTTGCGTCCCCTGCCAGAGGGTCGAGCGTGGCGCGCGGAATGGGCGCGCCGATGGCCACGCGCACAGGCGTATCGACACGCGCGCGGAACTCTTTGATCAGCAGCCCCATGCGCAGGTTGGCATGCAGGTGACTGGCGATCTGAAACAACCGACTGGTGTGACCGTCAAAATAGATCGGCACGACCGTGGCGTCAGACTTGGCGATCATCCGCGCCGTGAAACTGCGCCAGCCGGGGTCCATCGGCTGCGAAAAGGGCCGCGCGGCGGTGCTGACGGTGCCCCCGGGAAAGATACCAATCGCCCCGCCCTGCGCCAAATAGTTTAACGCGGTCCGGCGGGTGGCGAGGTTTAGCGCCAGTGCGGCGCGGTCTTCGGCAAAGCTGATGGGCAAAAGGTGATGCGCCAGATCCGGCGCTTGGCTGAAAACCGCATTGGCCATGATGCGAAAATCGCCGCGCGTCTGGCTCAGGATATGGCCTAGCATCAGCCCGTCCAGAATGCCGTAGGGATGATTGGCGATCAGAATGACCGGCCCCCGCGTCGGGATATCCGCCAAAGCGCCGCGCATCACGTCCAGCGTCAGACCACAGCGCTGCACCATCGCATCGAAAAACCCCAGCCCCGCGGCCAGATCGTCTTCGTAGCCTTCGGCCCGTTTCAGCAAGGACACGCGCCCGGTGGTGTTTTCCATCAATCGAATGAGCGCCCTTCCGCCCCGGGTTCGGGCGGAATGGGCATAGCTTATGTCACGGGCGTAGGTCACATCTCGGCCTCAGGATCGTCTTGGCGGACACTTTAAGGCAAAGATGTAACAGCGGTATTACTCCGCCGCCTTGGCCGTGGCCGTGCCGCCTGCGCGGATCACCGCCAGCAGTTCCTCGCGGCGTTTCGCGGCCTCGGCCTCATTGGCTTGTTTGACCGGCCCGAAGCCGCGGATTTGCAGCGGCAGTTCGGCCAGCGCCACGATGGCGTCGCGGGTCTGGACGGTCAGCTTTGGCAGCACCTCGGCCATATCGGCCTCGTATTGCTTGATCAACGCACGCTCCATCTTGCGCTCGGCAGTATAGCCGAAGGGATCGAGCGGCGTGCCACGCAGCCCTTTGAACTTCGCCATGACCCGCAGCGGCCCTTCCAGCCACTGGCCGAACTCACGCTTCTGCGGACGGCCATTCGGCCCCATCTTCGAGATCAGCGGCGGCGCCATGTGGAAGGTCATGTTGAAGTCGCCATCGAACTGCGCCCGCGCCTTGTCGCGGCTGGTGATCAGCAGGCGGGCGACCTCGTATTCGTCCTTGTAGCTCAGGAGCTTGTGATACCCCAAGGCCACCGCCGCCTTGACGTCACGGTCCTCGATACCGTCGAGCATCTTAGTATAGCGTTTGGCCAACCCCTTGCCCTGATAGTCGGTCAGGTGGTTCTCACGGAAGGCGATCTTTTCTCCCAGCGATTTGGGCAGTTCGACCACGTTATCGGGCTGGCTCACCTTCCGCGCGTCCTCAGGGTAGAGCACAGCCCAACGACCGATCTCAAAGGCACGTTTGTTGCGCTCCACCGCCGCGCCGTTCATCTCGATCGCCTGCATCAGGCTCTCGAACGTCAGCGGTATCAGGCCGCGCTGCCACGCGGCACCGAAGATCATCATGTTGGAGAAGATCGAGTCGCCCAAAGTCGCCTTAGCGAGATCCGAGGCGTCAAACATCGCCACGTCATCCTTCAGCCGCGCCTCGAGCGCGAGGCTCAGCCGGTCGTAGGGCATCTGAAACTCGGTGTCGCGGGTGAAGTCGCCGGTGATGATCTGGTGCGAGTTCACCACGGCACCGGTACGCCCGGCGCGCGTCAGTCCCAGCGTCTTGTGACCAGCCGAGACCACCAGATCGCCGCCGATGAGCGCATGCGCCTCGCCGGTGGCGACGCGGATCGCGCTAATGTCCTCGGGGCGTTCGGCCAGACGGCAGTGGATATGCACCGCACCGCCCTTCTGGGCGAGGCCCGCCATCTCCATCATGCCCGCGCCCTTGCCGTCAAGCTGTGCCGCCTGCGCCAGCAGCGCGCCCACGGTCACCACGCCGGTGCCGCCGACGCCGGTGATGACGACATTATGGGTGCCGTCGATCTTGGGCAGGTCGGGCATCGGCAGGTCGGGAATGCTGAGATCGGTAGTCGGGTCTTTGCGGGTCTTGGCGCCTTCCAGCGTCACGAAAGAGGGGCAGAACCCGTCGAGGCAGGAGAAATCCTTGTTGCACTGCGACTGGTCGATGGCGCGCTTGCGGCCCAGCTCGGTCTCGTTCGGCACCACGGCCACGCAGTTCGACTGCACGCCGCAATCGCCGCAGCCCTCGCAGACGTCCTCGTTGATGAAGACGCGCTTGTCGGGGTCCGGGAACAGCCCGCGCTTGCGGCGGCGGCGTTTCTCTGCGGCGCAGGTCTGGATGTAGACGATGGCCGACACGCCCTTGTGCTCGCGATACGCCTTTTGCACGTTCGGCATCTCGGCACGTTCATGCACCTCCACACCCTTCAAGCGCGTGAGGTCCACGTCTTCCTTCTGGTCATAGACCACGGCGACGTTCTTCACGCCCATGGCTTTCAGCTCTTCGACGATGCGGTAGGCGTCAAGGTCGCCTTCGTTGTGCTGGCCCCCGGTCATGGCAACCGCGTCGTTATAGAGGATCTTGTAAGTAATGTTCGTCCCCGCCGCGATGGCCGCCCGGATCGCCAGCACGCCGGAGTGGTTGTAGGTGCCGTCGCCGAGGTTCTGGAAGACATGTTCGGTGTTCGAAAACGGCGCCTCGCCGATCCAGTTCGCGCCCTCGCCGCCCATATGGGTGAAGCCCGTCGTCTCGCGGTCCATCCACTGCACCATGTAGTGACAGCCGATGCCCGCATAGGCGCGGGAGCCATCCGGCACCTTGGTCGAGGAGTTATGCGGGCAGCCCGCGCAGTAGTACGGCAGGCGCGCCGCGATATCCTCGGCATTGTCCGAACGGCGCGCCTCGTTCAGCGCTTCCAGCCCCGCCCGGATGCCATCGGTCTCGCGGCCCTCCTCCAGCAGAATGCCACCGATCTTTTCGGCGATCAGAATGGGGTCGAGCGCGCCGCGGGTCGGGAACAATTCCTCGCCATGCTCCATGCCCGCGCCGCCCTTGTGCCAGCCATAGACGCGGCGGTGGGTGTCGTTGAAGAGCGCTTCCTTGATCTGCACCTCGATCAGCTTGCGCTTCTCCTCGACCACGACCACCAGATCGAGCCCATCGGCCCAGTCATGGAAACCCTGCATGTCGAGCGGGAAGGTCTGGCCGATCTTGTAGGTGGTGAGCCCGAGCCGCTCGGCCTCATTCGCGTCGATGTTCAGCAGACTCATGGCATGCACGAGGTCGAGCCAGTTCTTACCCGCCGCGGCAAAGCCGATCTTGGCGCCGCGCTTGCCCCAGACGCGTTTGTCCATCTTGTTGGCATGGGAAAACGCCTCCGCCGCGAAGCGCTTGTAGTCGATCATCCGCGCTTCCTGCAGATGCGGAGTGTCGTTCAGCCGGATACTGAGGCCGCCGTCGGGCATGTCGAAGTCAGGGATCACCAGCTTCATCCGGTTCGGATCGCCGTCGACCACGCTGGTGGCCTCCACAGTGTCCTTCATGGTCTTGAGACCGACCCAGAGGCCCGAGAACCGGCTGAGCGCCCAGCCGTAGATACCATAGTCGAGGATTTCCTGCACACCGGCCGGGGAGACCACGGGCATATAGGCATCGACCATGGCCCATTCGGATTGGTGCAGCACGGTGGAGGATTCGCCGGTGTGGTCGTCGCCCATGGCCATCAGCACGCCACCATGGGGCGAGGTGCCCGCCATGTTGGCATGGCGCATCACGTCGCCGGTGCGGTCCACACCCGGCCCCTTGCCGTACCACAGGCCGAAGACGCCGTCGTATTTGCCCTCGCCGCGCAGTTCGGCCTGCTGGCTGCCCCAAAGCATGGTCGCGGCAAGGTCTTCGTTCAGCCCCGGCTCAAAGCGCACGTTATGCTCGGCCAGCTTCTTCTCGGCGCGCTGCATTTGCAGATCCACGCCCCCCAGCGGGCTGCCGCGGTAGCCGGTCACATAGCCTGCGGTATTGAGCCCCGCGGCGCGATCCCGTGCCGATTGCATCATCATCAGGCGCACGAGCGCTTGGGTGCCGTTGAGCAGCACCGGGCTCTTGTCGAGGTCGAAACGGTCGTTGAGTGAAATCTTTTGCGTCGTCATGGCGGGCCCTCCCTAGCACGTCAGTCTTGCATGATTGCCCGGATTATAGGTCACAGTTGCTGACCTGTATAGCAGTTATTCCGCAACGGCAGTCCCGCAGGCGACGGTTTGTGCTGTTTTCTCCCGGCTATTAAGGTAGGAGAAAGGCTGGGCAAGGAAAGTACGGGCCATGGATTGGGACAAACTCAGAATTTTTCACGCCGTGGCCGATGCGGGGTCGCTGACCCATGCGGGGGACAAGCTCAACCTGTCGCAATCCGCCGTCAGCCGACAGATTCGCGGGCTCGAAGAGCAGCTCAACACCAACCTCTTTCACCGGCATGCGCGCGGGCTGATCCTGACCGAACAGGGGGAGCTTTTGTTCGACGCGACCTCGGCCATGGCCAAACGTCTCGACGCCGCAGCGGCGCGCATCCGTGACAGCGAAGAAGAGGTTTTTGGCGAGCTGCGCGTCACGACGACGACCGGCTTCGGCACCCTTTGGCTCGCCCCGCGCCTCCCCAAACTCTACGAGCAATACCCAGACCTCAAAGTCGATCTGATGCTCGAAGAACGGGTGCTTGACCTGCCGATGCGCGAGGCCGACGTGGCAATCCGCATGAAGGAACCGAGCCAGGCCGATCTGGTCCGCAAACGGCTGATGTCCGTGCGCATGGGCCTCTACGCCAGCCCGGAATACCTCGAAAAACACGGCACGCCCGAACGTATGGAGGATATGACCGATCACCGGTTGATCTGTCAGAACACCGACAGCGATCAGGTCGGCGCGGGGCTGCAACTCGTCAAAGAGCTGATGATGTACGACCTGCGCTCGCTCTTGACCGTGAACAACTACTTCGGCGTGCTCCAAGGCGTGGTGCACCACCTTGGCCTCGGCGTGCTGCCCAATTACCTGATCCAAGACTTCCCCCATATCGTGCAGGTCATGCCCGATATCGAATCCGCCGAAGTGCCGGTCTACCTCGCCTATCCAGAAGAGCTGCGCCAATCCAAACGCGTCGCCGCCTTCAAGGATTTCGTTCAGGAAGAGATCATCACCTACCGCAAACAATGGCGCGAACGGGTAGAGGGCGAAGGCTGAATCGCAGCCCATGGCCAGCCATGCAATAGGCGCATATCGGCCATGATGACTTGCGATGTTAAATAGCCTTGATTTGGGCAGCCCTGCCTCCTATTTCACCATCATGAAGATTGACAGCCTGAGGGCGCGTCGCTTCATACCTCCCTGTTGGACTTGGCCGAGCTTTTAGCTCGGCCTTTTTTTTGGCCCATCGCCTTCTTTCAGCCCGCAGGCGGCCAAAGCCACTTCCCCCCCGGCATTTCCCCTTGTATGAGGGCGCAAACGCGCCAGCCGGGGAATTTCCATGCAAGATCCAGCCATCACGCCCGACCTTATCGCCAGCCACGGGTTCACCCCCGAGGAATACGCCGAGGTCGTCAACATCCTCGGGCGCGAGCCGAACTACACCGAGATGGGCATTTTCTCGGCCATGTGGAACGAACACTGCTCCTATAAATCCTCCAAGAAATGGCTCCGCACCCTGCCCACCGACGGCCCCCAAGTGATCTGCGGCCCGGGCGAGAACGCAGGCGTGGTCGACATCGGCGATGGCCAAGCGCTGGTCTTCAAGATGGAGAGCCACAACCACCCCTCCTACATCGAACCCTACCAAGGTGCGGCCACTGGCGTCGGCGGCATCCTGCGCGATGTCTTCACCATGGGCGCGCGCCCCATCGCGGCGATGAACGCGCTGAGCTTTGGCCGCCCCGACCACCCCAAAACACGCCAGCTTGTGCACGGTGTCGTCGAAGGCGTCGGCGGCTATGGCAACTGTTTCGGCGTGCCAACCGTTGGCGGCGAAGTGCGTTTCGACAAAGCCTATGACGGCAACTGCCTCGTGAACGCTTTCGCGGCGGGCCTGGCGGATGCCGACAAGATCTTCTACTCCGCCGCCTCCGGCGTGGGCATGCCCGTGGTTTACCTCGGTGCGAAGACGGGCCGCGACGGCGTCGGCGGCGCGACCATGGCCAGCGCCGAATTCGACGACACGATCGAAGAGAAACGCCCCACCGTTCAAGTCGGCGACCCTTTCACCGAAAAGCGCCTGATGGAAGCCACGCTCGAGCTGATGGCCACCGGCGCCGTGATCTCGATCCAAGACATGGGCGCTGCGGGGCTTACCTGCTCTGCCGTGGAAATGGGCGACAAAGGCGGTCTCGGCGTGCGTCTCGACCTCGAAAAGGTTCCGACGCGCGAGCCGCATATGACCGCCTATGAAATGATGCTCAGCGAAAGCCAAGAGCGCATGCTCATGGTGTTGCGCCCCGAGCTTGAGGCCGAGGCCAAAGCCGTCTTCGACAAATGGGACCTCGATTTTGCCATCGTGGGCGAAACCCTCCCCGAAGACCGCTTCCTCATCTGTCTCGATGGTGAGGTCAAAGCCGACCTGCCGCTGTCGAAACTCGCCTCCACCGCGCCCGAATACGACCGCCCTTGGGTGGAAACACCCGCCGCCGCCGCGCTGACCGATGCGCCCAGCATCGACCCGATCGAAGGCCTGCGCGCCCTGATCGGCTCCGTGAACCACGCCTCGAAAGACTGGGTTTACGAGCAATACGACACCATGGTCATGGGCGATACGGTCCGCCTGCCCGGCCTCGGCGCGGGCATCGTGCGGGTCCACGGCACCGACAAGGCGCTGGCCTTCACCTCTGACGTGACCCCGCGCTACGTCAAGGCCAACCCCACCGAAGGCGGCAAACAGGCCGTCGCCGAAGCCTATCGGAACCTCTGCGCCGTGGGCGCCAAACCCTTGGCCACCACCGACAACCTCAACTTCGGCAACCCCGAAAAGCCCGAGATCATGGGCCAGTTCGTCGGCGCCATCAAAGGCATCGGCGAGGCCGTGGGCGCGCTGGACATGCCCATCGTGTCCGGCAACGTGTCGCTCTATAACGAAACCGACGGCAAAGGCATCCTGCCCACGCCCACCATCGGCGCGGTCGGCCTGATCGACAGCCTCGACCAAGTCATCAGCAACCAATTGCGTGAGGGCCATGTGGCTCTCCTGATCGGCGCGACTGGCAGCCACCTTGGCCAATCCGCCCTGCTCGCCGAAGCCTTCGACCGGGCCGAGGGCGACGCCCCCCATGTCGACCTCGCCACCGAACGCCGCCACGGCGAATTCATCCGCGCACAAGCCAGCCGTATCTCCGCCTGCACCGACCTCGGCGACGGCGGCCTCGCCCTCGCGGCCTTCGAGCTGGCCGAAACCGCAGGCATCGGCGTCGAAATCGAAAGCGAAGACACCGCCACCCTCTTCGGCGAAGACCAAGCCCGCTACCTCGTCGCCTGCACCGCTGAAGCCGCGGAAACCCTGATCACCGCGGGCAAGGAAGCGGGCGTAGCGGTCACCGCCGTCGGCGCCTTTGGCGGCGACAAGATCAGCTTCGGCAGCGCCTCCGCGCCTCTGTCGGACCTGCGCGGGGTCTACCGGACCACTTTCGCCCAGACCTTCGCCTGAACCTCTGGTTTCGGAGCCGCCCTTGCTTGAGACCAAACGGTCGCGCGCGGGGCGGCGGGGCAGGCTAAATCGCCGAGGGGCCCCTTTAGGGGATACGGCTATTTCGCTTGAACCGACGACAGGCGGGTGACAGGCCGGGATCAATCAAGGGTGGGTCCGAAACCCCTCTGGTTTTGGAGAGACCCGCAGCCCTCCGCCCTCCCGTCATCGGCTAAACCTCTGCGTTCAACCCCGCCAACATCCGCGCCTTCTCCCCCACATCATCGGGGCGCGAGATCGCCTCGGCCAGCGCTTCCAGAGACGCAATCGAATGCCCGGCGCGAAAACTATCGACATGGGGCAGCATTGCGCGAATGCCCGCCGCCTTGGGCGCAAAACCGTCCCAGCGAAGCAGCGGGTTCAGCCAAATGACCCGCCGCGCGGTCAGGTGTAGCCGCTGCATCTGCCGCGCCAGTTCCGCCGGATCGTCCCGGTCCAGCCCGTCGGTGATCAACAAGACCACCGCCCCCTGCCCCATGACCCGCCGCGACCAGTCGCGATTGAAGGCTGCCAGCGCCGCGCCGATGCGCGTGCCGCCCTCCCAGTCCTGCGCCTGCGCCCCCGCCGCGGCGAGCGCCGCATCCACATCGCGGGTCGCGAGATGCCGGGTGATATTGGTCAGCCGGGTGCCAAAGGTGAAACCATGCACCTGCGCCCAGCCTTTGCCCTTGCGGTTGGCCACCGCATGCAGAAAATGCAGGATCACCCGGCTGTATTGGCTCATCGAGCCGGAAATATCGCACAGCACGACGAGGTTCGGATAGCGCGCGCGCGGTGTCTTCCGATAAAGCTGGTCCGCCTCTCCACCCCGCCGCAGCGCCGCTTTCATCGTGCGCGCCACATCGATCCGCCCCCGCGCCGCCGCCACATTGCGGCGGCTTGGCATCGGCGGCACCGGCAGGTCGAGCTTGGCCAACATCCGTTTCGCCTCAGCCATTTCCGCAAGGCTCATCTGTTCGAAATCCAATGTTCGCAGCCGCTCCCGCGCGGACATGGTCAGGCTTGCATCCACCTCGACGAGAGTCTCCTCTGGCTGAGGCGCGTCCTCCCGCTCCGGTGCCTCCGCCCCGTCCAACAGGGCCTCTGCCGCGCGTTTCTCGGCGGGCGTGGCGGGGCGATCCTCTTGCACGCCGCGGATCGCGGGCAGCATCGCGGCCATCATATGCTCCAAATACCGCGGGTCACGCCAATAAAGCCGGAATATCTGCGCAAAGACCCGCGCCTGTTCGGGGCGGCTTACGAAACAGGCATGGAGCGTCCAATAGAAATCGCGGCGGCTGGTGAAGCCCACAGCGGCGACGGCCTCCACCGCCTCTACCACCCGCCCGGGCCCGATTGACAGCCCCGCCCGGCGCAGGGCGCGGGCGAAATGCGTGATATTCCCCGCCAGCTTGGGGTCGTCAGGCAGGTCCAAAGGCAGGTCTTCGGCCATCGCGCTCAGGCAGGCGCCAGCGATGCGCGGGCCTGATCGAGAATGCGCGCCGCCTCGGAGCCTTGCAGCTTGGCGATGTCATCTTGATACTTCAGCACAGCCCCCAGCGTATCGGCGATAACCTCGGGGCTCAGCGTGGTGACATCCAAGGCCAGCAGGCATTTCGCCCAGTCAATCGTCTCCGCCACGCCCGGCTTCTTGAACAGATCCTCGGTCCGCAATTGCTGGACAAAGGCCACCACCTCGCGGCTCAGCGCCTCTGCCGCCTCAGGCGCACGGGCAGCAAGGATCGCCATCTCGCGCGCCACATCCGGGTAATCGACCCAGTGGTAAAGACAGCGGCGTTTCAGCGCGTCATGCACCTCACGCGTGCGGTTCGAGGTCAGGATCACAATCGGCGGCTCGGGCGCGCGGATCGTGCCAAGCTCGGGGATGGTCACCTGAAAATCGCTCAACGCCTCCAACAAGAACGCCTCGAAAGGCGCATCGGTGCGGTCCAACTCGTCGATCAGCAGCACCGGGGCGCCGTTCTCATCCGGGCGCAGCGCCTGCAACAGCGGGCGTTCGATCAGGTAGTCGTCACTGAACAACTCCTGCGTCAGCGCGCGCCGGTCTGCGCCGCCGCCCGCCTCCGCCGTGCGGATCGCCACCATTTGTGCAGGAAAATTCCATTCGTAAACCGCGCTGGAGGCGTCGAGCCCCTCATAGCATTGCAACCGGATCAACCGCCGCCCCAGACCGGCGGCCAGCGCCTTGGCGATCTCGGTCTTGCCGACGCCCGCCTCGCCCTCCAAAAACAGAGGCCGCCCCAACGTGAGGCTGAGGAACACCACGACCCCAAGCGCGCGGTCGCAGACATAGCCCTCAGCGCTCAGCATCTCTTGGACCGCGTCGATCGTATCAATGTTTTTCATGGCCCCAGTGGTGCATTCCCGCCCCGCCTCGTCAAGAGGGCAGGTCGCGCGGCGGCAGATTGACGGGATTTCCCCGCGCTGGCATAGTCCCGCGCAATAAACGACGGCTTCCGGCAACAAGGGGGCCACAGGGGCGGATATGGGACAGAGCATTTCATCGCGATCCGGCGCGGCGGGGTCTGACATGCGCATCACCGCTGTCACCTGCGTCAAGAACGAAGGCCCGTTTTTGCTGGAATGGATCGCCTTTAACCGGGTGATCGGGGTCACGGATTTCCTATTCTACTCCAATGATTGCAGCGATGGCACCGATGCGCTGCTCGACGCGCTTGCCCGCCACGGTATCGTCACCCATCTGCCCAACCCGGCCACAAACCGGAACTACCAGATGCAAGCGCTCAAGGATGCGCGGCGCCACCCCATCGTCACGCAGGCCGATTGGGTCTGGATCGCCGATGTGGATGAGTTTCTGAACATTCATGTCGGCGATCACCGCCTGCCCGCCCTGATCACGGCCTGCGGCAACCCGCAGGCGATCTCTTTGCATTTCCAGTTCTTCGCCAATGGCGGGGTCGAGGATTTCACCGACGCCCCCGTTATCGCGCAATTCACCCATAGCCATAACCCCGACATCTGCTGTGCCGATACGGCGATTGAGGTTAAGACCTTGGTCCGGCAAGATTTTCCATTGGGCTACTACGGGGCGCACCGGCCCTTCCACGACGACACGAAGCACCATCCGCATTGGACCGATGGCGCGGGCCGTCAGGTGCCTAAGCCCTTCCGCAGCGCCGCCACCAAACGCCGCATCCGCGCCTTTCCCGCCCGCGGCGCACGGCGCTTTGCCACGCTGAACCACTACGCGCTGCGCTCGCTCGACAGCTATCTCGTCAAGAACGACCGTGGCGACGTGAACCGCGAACACCGCGCTTTTGATGACAGCTATTGGCGCGACCGGAACGATGCAGCTTGGGAGGATCGCTCGATCCAGCGTTACCTGCCCGTCTTGAATGAAGAGATTGAACGCCTAAAGGCGCTGCCCGGCGTCGCCGATCTGCATGCCGCCTCCGTGGCCGCCCACCGCGCGCGCCGCGACGCGCTGCTGACCGATCCCAGCTACCGCGAAATGCAGGCGCAGCTGCGCGCAGCCAGCCCGTTCTGCGCCGCCGAGGCCCGGATCCGCGCCGAGATCGGCCTCACATGACAGGGCCGCGGATCGTCAACCTCGGCCTGCCCAAAACCGGCACCACCACGCTCACGGATGCGCTGCGCCACGCCGGGCTCAAGGTCGCGGATTGGCGCATCCGCAAGGGCCAAAGCACCTCTCCCGAGATCACCGGAGCGCATGTAGGGCGGATCATCTATGCCGATTACTTCGCCAGCGGCGACCCGTTGGCGCGGCTGCATGAGTTCGACGTGATCAATGAGATGAGCGCCGTGCGCCATGACCGCAGCCTTTGGCCACAGACGGATTGGGGGGTGCTGAGCGCCATTCAGCACCACCACCCCGAGGTCAAGTTTCTGCTCTCGCACCGCGATCCGGCCAAAACGGCGAACAGCATGATGCGCTGGAATAACCTGGGCCGCCGACGCTTGCCGCAGGCCGATGTGCCGGGGCTGCCCCGCGGCTTTGGCCGCGACGAGGCCGAGCTTGCCAGGTGGATCGAAGGGCATTTCGCCTTCTGCCGCCGCGTCTTCGCCGGTTGTGCCAACTTTCTGGAGTTCGACATCGAAGACCCCGAGGCGCGCGACAAGATTGCCGATTATCTTGAGATCGACTTGCCGTGGTGGGGCCAAAGCAACACCGGCAAAGCGGAGGCCGGGTGATGCGGCTGACCCTCTTCATCGGCCCGACCGAACGCGCTGCCGCCCGGCTCCGCAACATCCTGCAACAGCAAAAGGACGCGTTGCTCAAGCAGGGGGTTCTCGCCGCTGACTGGAACCACGTCCGCCTCTATGCCGCCTGCGCCGCCCCGGAAGCGGTGGGGCTGCTACGGCACCGCCGCGGCTTGGACAGCCCCCTGATCGGCACCACCCTGCGCGATGAATTTCACGCGTTGATCCCCCATGAGTTGGCCGCGACCCGCGCCGATCATGTGGTGCTGAGCGCGGCGCAACTGGGCAATCTGCTGTCGCGGCCCGAGGAGCTGCGCGCCCTGCACGATCTGCTGCGCCCCTATTTCGACGACATCCGCGTGATCGCGCATTTGGATGACCAGGCGCGGACGCTGGTTGCGCATTACGGCTTTGCCGTCGCCGAAAGCCGCCGTCATCCGCTGACACAGGAATTGGCCTTGGCCGAGCGCGGCAACTGGTGGCATGGCGCGCTTGCTCAGAGAGAGACCGCCCCGGATTTTGGCCTTTTCCCTGAGGTGCAAGCCCCGCCCTTTTGGCTCGATTATCAAGCGCTGCACGCCCATTGGGCCGGCGTCTTCGGTGCAGAGAACATCACGTTTCGCCCGCTCGACCTACCCCATCTTATGTCAAAGGCCGGGGCCGGCGAGATCACCGAAAGCCTCGGCCTTTCCACGCCCCTTGGCCCCGTCGATCCCGGCCGCGCCCTCGCGGCCCTGCCCGCGCCTTGGCTGACGCGGATGCGGCAGTTCAACGATGTGCTGATCCGCTACCAACAGGCCCATGACCTCGCCTGTCCGCGCAGCACATGGAGCCAAATGTTGCAGGCGCTGCAAATCGGCGGTCCCGTGATTAAACCGGGGAGCCTCGCCGCGATCTCCGACCATTTCGCCCGCGACAACGCCGCACTCATCGCCCGTTTTCCCGCGCTGGATCAGGCGCTTACCCCCGACGCACCCGAGGCTGCGTGGCAAGAAGCCAACCCCCAGTTCGGCTTTCGCGCCACCCAATACCTCGCCGCCTTCGCCCACCGCATCCGCAGCACCGCCACCCCGCTTGCGCAAAAACGCGCAGAGGTTGAGGAGGGCCGCCGCTCTGCCGCGAGGTTCGAGGCGCTGTTGCACGATCCCGACGCCTCCGAAGAGACGCGCGCCGCCAATGCCCGGCTTCTCACCCGGCTAAAGGTCAACCACGAAACCATTCTGCGCGGCCCTTTCCGCCCCCACAACGGCGCGGCCCCTGCGGGCGAAGACCAACCCGCGCCCGCCTACACCGCCGTGCCCCCGCGCGCATTGCCGCCCGGCAACAGCGGCAATGTCATTGTCGCCTGCATGAAAAACGAAGCGCCCTATATCGTCGAATGGGTCGCCTATCACCGTGCCGTGGGCTTTGATAACTTCCTGATCTACACCAATGATTGCAGCGACGGCACCGATGCCGTTTTGGGACGGCTGCAAGATATGGGCATTCTCCAGCACCGCAACAACGACGATTGGAAAGGCAACTCCCCCCAACAACACGCGCTGAACCAAGCGCTGGAGGAACCGCTCGTCCGCCAGGCGGAATGGATCGCGCATATCGACGTGGATGAATTCGTCAACATCCGCACCGGCAACGGCAGGCTCGAAGACTTCTTCGCCGCCGCTCCCGAGGCCACGAATATCGCGATGACGTGGCGCCTCTTCGGCCACAACGATGTGACCGCCCTGTCGGAGGCCCCTGTGATCGGCCAATTCGACCATTGCGCACCGAGCTTCTGCCCCAAACCCCATACCGCATGGGGGTTCAAAACGATGTTCCGCAACCTCGGCGCCTATGCCAAACTCTCCTGCCATCGACCAAACAAATTGGACGAAGCCGCGGTGTCCGAGGTCAAATGGGTCAACGGTGCGGGCCACGACATGACGCGCGACGCGCTGCGCAATGGCTGGCGGTCCTCGCGCAGCAATATCGGCTATGACCTGCTACAGTTAAACCATTATGCCCTCCGGTCAGCCGACTCCTTCCTCATCAAACGCCAGCGCGGGCGCGCCCTTCACGTCGACCGCTCCATCGGGATCAACTATTGGATCCGGATGGACTGGAACGACCACCGCGAGCTGTCGATCCAGCGCAACCTACCCCGTCTGCGCGCCGAGATGAACCACCTCCTCACCGACGACAAACTGCGCAAACATCACCAAGCGGGCCTCGACTGGCACCGCGCCAAGGCCGAAGAACTGCGCCAGACACCGGAGTTCCGCGATCTCTACCGCCAAGCGCTTAACATCAAGTTAACCGCGACAGAGCGGGCCGCCTATGCCCTTGCCCTCGATATGGAAAGCTGACCCGTGACACAGGCCGCGGCCCCGTCTGAACCCAATTTCATCCACTCCCGCGGCATGAAATTTCCCGACGATCCGGCGATCCTGCGCGGGCGGATCCGCAAGCTGCTGCGACAGAACGCCTATGAAGCCAAGGAGAGTGAGGCCGCGCTGCGCGTCGTCCGGGAAGGCGACAGGGTGATCGAACTAGGCGGCGGGGTTGGCTATATGTCGACGCTGGTGGCCAGCAAACGAAATGTCGCCTCAGTCCATAGCTTTGAGGCGAACCCCAACCTCATCCCCTATATCAGGCGGGTCCACGCAGCCAACGGGCTGTCCAACGCCCATGTCACCAACGCGATCCTCGGCCCCAACCCCGGCAAGGCGGATTTCTATGTGCGCGACTGCATCCTGTCGTCTTCCCTGACCCGTTTCAAAGACGAAGACCCACCTGAAACCCATCAGATCGAAGTGCTCGACGCGGCTCAAGTCTTTGCCGACCTCACCCCAAGCGTTTTGATCTGCGACATCGAAGGGGCCGAGGTCGATCTCATTCCCACCCTGCCCCTCGACACCCTCCGCGCCGCGATCATCGAATTGCACCCCCAATGGATCGGCCCCGATGGCGTTAACAAGGTCTTCGCCGCCTTCATGCAGGCGGGCATGGCCTATTATCACCGCGGCTCGCACAACAAAGTCGTGGCTTTCCGCCGTAGGTGGTAACACCCCTTCGACAGCCGCGCCCCCGGAAAACCGTCACATTCTCTTCAATTTCTCACGGATTTTCCGCATTTTCGCCCTAATATCCGGCTACACCCAGCTGAAACGGCGGTTCTGTACCGCCCCGACAAGCCCGAGGATGCCCGATGCCGCGCGAGACGCCCACGATCGAAAGCTCACTGGCCGATATGCCCAAACGCAAATGGCTGCGCGCGATTGAGGCCGTCGCCGAAGAAGACGGCTATTTCCAATCTCTGGGCAAAAGCCACTTCTCCGCTTTCATCGAGCGTGAGACGACCCTGCTCGTCACCTTCGAGACCTACCAAGGCATGCATGCGCTCTCTGACAAGGCGCAGCCTTTGGGCTGGGACATGGTGCGCAATCACGACTGGTCGCATCTGTGCCTTGCCAGCGACGGAGACACATGGTTCCGCGCCGAAGAGGTCTATGCCTATTTCGACCGGCTGATCGACGACGGCTTCTTCGACGAATTCGACCAAGTGCTCTTCTACGGCGCGGGCCCCTGCGCCTATGCTGCCGCCGCCTATTCCGTAGCCGCGCCCGGCGCGGCAGTGGTGGCGATCCAACCGCAGGCCACGCTAAACCCGCGCATCACCGAATGGGATGACCGTTTCGCCGATATGCGCATCCTCGATTTCACGTCCCGCTATGGCTATGCGCCCGATATGCTCGACGCCGCCGAACGGGTCTTTGTCCTCTACGACCCGCGCGAGAGGCTCGACGCGATGCATGCGGCGCTCTTCACCCGTGCCAATGTCACCAAATTGCGGATGCCCTTCATGGGCGATGCGCTGCAAACCGACCTGCTAGAGATCGACCAGCTCGACCCGCTGTTGCAAGCCGCCGCCGAGGGCACGTTGGACGCAACCCGCTTCGCCGCCCTCTACCGCGCGCGGCGCGATTACCTGCCCTATCTGCGCAACCTCAGCCAAGCGATCAACACCCAAGGGCGCGAACTGCTGCTCGAAGCGCTTTGCGCAAATGTCTCGGCCCGGATGAAAGCGCCCCGCTTTGCCCGCCGCCTCGAACGCATCCGCGCCAGACGCAAGGCCCGCGTGGCCGAGGCCGCGACCGCGACCGGATAGGTTTTCAATCTGGCGCGCGGCCCCGCTCTGTGCTAGCCCCGCGCCCATGACACAAAGCCTCACGATCCGCCGTCCCGATGACTGGCACCTGCACCTGCGCGACGGCGACATGCTGCGCGCCGTGGTCCCGCACAGTGCCCGCGATTTTGCCCGCGCCATCATCATGCCCAACCTCGTGCCCCCCGTGGTGACAGGCGCTCAGGCCGCCGCCTACCGCGACCGGATCATGGCCGCCCTGCCCGAGGGCGCGGATTTCACGCCCCTGATGACCCTCTACCTGACCGAGGAGACGGACCCCGACGATGTCGCCCGCGCCCATGCCGAGGGGCTGATCCACGCCGTCAAACTCTATCCCGCAGGCGCCACCACCAACTCTGCCAGCGGCGTGTCGAACTTCGACAATGTCGCCCCGGTGCTCGACCGCATGGCCGAAATTGGCCTACCCCTTTGCACCCATGGCGAGGTCACCGACAGCGAGGTCGACATCTTCGACCGCGAGGCCGTCTTCATCGACCGTGTGCTCGACCCGATCCGCCGCGCCCACCCCGCGCTGCGCGTGATCATGGAACATATCACCACCGCCGAGGCCGCCGACTACGTCCGTAGCAACGACAGCGGTCTTGCCGCCACGATCACCACGCACCACCTCGTGATCAACCGCAACCACATCCTCGCCGGCGGCATCCGCCCGCATTATTACTGCCTGCCGGTCGCCAAACGCGAGACCCACCGCCGCGCCCTGCGCCAAGCGGCCACTTCCGGTGATCCGCGCTTCTTCCTCGGCACCGACAGCGCGCCCCATACCGATGGCGCGAAACTCCAGCCATGCGGCTGCGCGGGCTGTTTCACCGCGCCCAACACGATGTCGATCCTCGCTCAGGTGTTCGAAGAAGACGGCGCGCTCGACAAGCTCGAAGCCTTCACCTCGCTTAACGGCCCCGCCTTCTACGGCCTCCCGCCAAACGAAACACAAATCACCCTGCGCCGCGAAGCCCCGAGCCATCCGGTCAGCATCCACACGCCCGACGGCCCGGTCACGGTCTTCGACCCCGGTTTCGATCTGCACTGGACCACCTGATCTTCATCCTTTCTCAAATACCGCTCCGACCTCTCCCCACCCAAGGACGCCTGCCATGATCCCCACCAGCCACCCAAGCCCCCAAGAAATGGCCCGCCTCACCGCGCGCATGTTGCTGGAAATCGGCGCGGTGCATTTCAACGCGGAGGAGCCCTTCACGCTGGCCTCTGGCCTGACGTCGCCCACCTATATCGACTGCCGCAAGCTGATCTCCCACCCGCGCATCCGGTCCACGCTGATGGATTTCCTCGCCGTCACCGTCATGCGCGACGCGGGCTTTGAGGCCTTCGACAATATCGCCGGGGGCGAGACGGCGGGCATCCCCTTCGCCGCCATGGTCGCCGAACGGATGGCCCTGCCGATGACCTATGTGCGCAAAAAGCCCAAAGGCTACGGTCGGAACGCGCGGATCGAAGGTGAGATGACGCCGGGCCAGCGCGTGCTGCTGGTCGAAGATCTGACCACCGATGGCGGCTCGAAACTCAGCTTCGTCGACGCGATTCGCGAAACCGGGGCGACTTGTGCCCATACGGCGGTGATCTTCCACTACGGCATCTTCCCCCAGACCGAAAAGACCCTTGGCGACCATGGCGTTACGCTCCATGCGCTCTGCACATGGTGGGACGTGCTGGCCGAGGCCCGCGCCCAAGGGGCCTTTGACGCCGCCACGCTGACGGAGGTCGAAGCCTTCCTGAACGCCCCGCGCGATTGGCAGGAATCCCGCAAAAGTTAACCGAATTTTCGCAAGATGTTGACCGAAGGCCCCACCACAAGGCAAAATGTGGTGGGGCCTTTTGTCGGTAAAGATATCCACAAAAGATACAATTTGCGCCGGACGAACCCACTGGCTATGAGGTCCATCTGGGTAGAAATGGGTGAGGTCATGAACGAGATTACATCGCTGAACGCGAACCAATTGGCCGTGCAGGCACCGGAATCGATGCCGCATTCGATCGAGGCCGAACAGCAGCTTTTGGGCGCGATCCTGACCAACAATGACGTCTACGACCGTGTCGCGTCCGTCATCGGGCCCAAGCACTTCTACGAGCCGGTCCACGCCCGCATCTTCGACATCGCGGCCCAGCGGATCGCCAAGAACAACCTCGCCTCCCCGGTCACGCTCAAGGCCTTTATGGAGGACGATGAGGGGCTGAAGGAGCTGGGCGGCCCGGCCTATCTGGCCCGCCTTGCCGGTGCGGCGATCAGCGCCTTCGCCGTGCGCGACTACGCCCAAATGATCTATGACCTCGCCGTGCGCCGCGACCTTATCCAGCTGGGCCGTGACATCTCGGCCAAGGCCGCGCAGGTTGATGTCTCTTCCGAGCCGCGCGAGCAGATCGTCGAGGCCGAGCAGGAGCTTTACAAGCTGGCCGAACAGGGTCAGGTCGAAAGCGGTTTCCAGTCCTTCCTGAAGGCCGTCACCGACGCGGTGAACGTGGCAAATGCCGCCTACCAGCGTGACGGGGGGCTTTCGGGCGTCTCCACCGGTTTGATCGACATGGACAAGAAACTGGGCGGGTTGCACCGCTCGGACCTTCTGATCCTCGCCGGGCGCCCTTCGATGGGTAAGACCTCGCTTGCCACCAACATCGCCTTCAACGTGGCCAAGGCCTACAAGCGCGGGATGAAGCCCGACGGCACCGAGGGCGCCATCGACGGCGGCGTCGTGGGCTTCTACAGCCTCGAGATGAGCGCCGAACAGCTCGCCTCGCGGATTCTCTCGGAAGCTGCCGAGATCCCCAGCCACCAGATTCGCTCGGGCGACATGACCGAGGCCGAGTTCCGCCGTTTTGTCGACGCCGCCAAGGCGCTCGAAGCCTGCCCGCTCTTCATCGACGACACGCCCGCCCTGCCGATCAGCCAGCTTGCCGCCCGCGCGCGGCGCTTGAAGCGGACCCACGGACTCGACGTGCTGATCATCGACTACCTACAGCTGGTGCGCGGCACCGGCAAATCCGAGAACCGGGTGAACGAGATTTCCGAGATCACCATGGGTCTCAAGGCCATCGCCAAGGAACTCGACATCCCGGTGATCGCCCTGTCGCAGCTCTCGCGCCAGGTGGAAAGCCGCGACGATAAACGCCCGCAGCTCTCGGACCTTCGGGAATCGGGCTCGATCGAACAGGACGCCGACGTGGTGATGTTCGTGTACCGCGAGGAATACTACAAGGAACGCGAGAAGCCGGGCGATCACGAGCTCGACAAGATGGCGGTCTGGCAGGAAGAGATGGAGCGTCTGCACGGCCGCGCCGAGGTGGTGATCGGCAAGCAGCGTCACGGGCCCATCGGCACGGTGGACCTCAGCTTCGAGGGCAAGTTCACCCGCTTTGGCAACCTCGTGCAGCCTTGGCAGCAGGGCGGCGGGGACGATCAGGAGTTCTGAGGGGCTGACGGCTTCCGTCTTCCCTGAACAACGATCTTAAAGAACTTAGGGCCATCGCCTGCCCGCGGGTGGGCGATGCAACAGAAGTTCGGTACCACTTTATCCTTCAACCGCGATGTGCGTTTCGCGGGGTCCTACCCAGCCTCACCAAATCGCCTACCCGTCCGGGCGGGCAGGCGATGGCCCGGCGCCTGCGGCTTGATTCCGGGCTTGGTGGCAGCGGCATAGGCCCGGTGTTTCCACCGAGCCCCTCCGCGTCACTCAGCCGCCGATTTCTCCTCATACATCAGCCCTTTGGCGGTCCCCTCCGGAAAACCCTTCCAGTAGCTGTGGTCCTCCTTCTCGGTCCCATCCTCCTCGACCGACCAGACGCCGTCGTTCGAGTTCTCTACTAGATCGAGATACGCCGCCTTCTCACTCTCACCCTTCAAATGTCTGTCCATCCACGCGGTCACGAAATGCTGCGCGATGTTGTTCATCCGCGCCGTGTCCCAGACCGCGTCGGTGTAATGCTCGGAAATGTTGAAGCCCTTGTCCTCGCTGAAGTAATAGGCTTCCTCTGGCGCCGGCATGGGCGCGCCCGCGTTATGGCCCGCGTTCATGTAGGTCAGCAGCGCGCGGTCCACGCTCAAGGTGTTTTCCCAGATCGCCCGGATACCGTTTTCGTAGAGCGAGGTATCGTCCTGCGAGCCTGCGATGAACAGCATCGGGATCTGCACCCCCGCCAGCCCCTCGGCATCCCAGAAGCCGCGGTTCATGCCCCAAGGGCCGAAGGCCACGGCAGTCTTGATCCGCGGATCGGGCAGCGCGTCATGCGTCACAGAGCCCGCCTGATGAATGCCCAGCGTTCCATGCGGCCCGCCCCATGTATAGCCGACCGAGGTCTCCGTCACCCCGCCCCCGGCGGTGATGATCGCGCCGTAGCCCCCCATGGAATAGCCGATGAGCCCGGTGTTCTCGGCATCGTAGAGCCCCGCGAAATCACCGCCCTCCGCGGTCTTTTGCGCCATTTGCTCAAGCACGAAAAGCTGGTCCAGCGAGCGGTTCACCAGCGTCGAGCCAAAGGCTGCCTGCGTGCGGTAGGTGCTGTCGGTGTGGTCGATAGACGCCACGACATAGCCCTTGGAGGCGAGGTTCTCTGCCAGATGCGACATGAGGTACCGGTTGCCCGGATAGCCGTGGCTGATCAGTACGAGCGGAAAGGTCTCGCCCTCTGCCGGATCGACGTCGCGCATCGCTTGGCCCTCAAGCGAGACCTCGGTGGTGCCGTCGCGGAGATAAGCCTTGAAGGAGGTGTCGCCCTCCGCCCCCTCGGCGGCGGGATAATACATCTCAACCGTGAGCGGCCGGTCGTAGCGCGGCATCTCCTCGGGCTGGTCGGCGGCGGGGTCGATGGCGAGGATGTCGATCTGGTCGGGGTTGACCATCTCCAAAGTGCGCACCCCCACGGCATGATCCCCATAGGCCGCAAGTTCGGGCGCATTCGGCAATTGCTGGTCGATCCGGTTTTCCGCCTGCGCTGCGCCAGCGGTAAGGCCCGCGGCAAGCAGGGCTGTGGTGGTCATATGTCGGTGCATGGTTCGTCCTCCCTTGAATTGGGCCAAGCCTACCCGCGCCACGGGAACAGGCAAGCGCCCTTCGGGTAACGTTACGGAAGTTTCACATCTATCCCCGCGCGGCGCGTGCCACTTCGGCCTCGCTCAGCCCGTATTTCCCGGCGAATTTCGTTCGGGCGGCCAGCAGTCTTGGATCATCGGGCCGCATGCCCAAGGTGCGGATGAAAGCCACCCGCTGCTGCTGTTTCAAAGCCTCGGTGTCGATATCGGTGCCCATGGCCCGGTCAATGATCTCCCCGCCCGGGCTGACGTGGAACCACTTGTTGAAGTCGCGAAAGTGATGCTGGTTGTGCAGCCGGGTGACATGTCGCTCCACCGCCGTTTTCGGCACCGTCAAATGTGCCGTCATGTGAAACCACTCATAGCCTAGAAAGGTCAGCACCCCGCCCAGAGGCACGATCGCCGTGGCGATCCAGATGCTGGCCTCGAACCCCAAAAACGCCGCGATGCCCCAGACCAGAAGGAAATTCCCCACGAGCATCGGCAGCGCGACCCAGACCGGCACAAAGAACAGCCCGTGATTGGTCGGGAAATCATGGTGCCCGTAATGCGCGCGGTAAAGCAGATCAAAGGCCCACTGCCGCTTGGGCGGGGCAAGGTGAAAGACATGCCGGTGCAGGTTATACTCATTAAGCATCTGCGCCGCGACCCCCAGCGGCACCAGCGCCCAGCACCACAGCGGCGCCCCCCAAAGCATCGCAACAAAGGCCACCACAGCGGCCAGCGCCATGAGCGACACGCCCGCATGGCCGAACATGATCTTGATCCGTGACATCCGCCTGACCTCCCCATCCTGCGCATCCGGTAGGCAAAACTGTAACAAATCCCCCGCCTGCCTGTCGCGCTTGACGTTAGGTGCCCTTGTCCGCTTGACCTCCCCCCTCATTCCGGCCCACATCCGCGCATGAGCAAAGCGACCCTGACCATCGACCTACAAGCCATCGCCGACAACTGGCGCGCCCTCGACCGTATGACAAAGGCCGAGACCGCCGCCGTGGTCAAAGCCGACAGCTATGGGCTGGGCGCCGCCCGTGTGGCCAAGACATTGGCCGAGGCCGGTGCACGGCAGTTCTTCGTGGCCCTGACCGAAGAGGGCGTGGCCCTGCGCCAAGCCTTGGGCGAAGGCCCGGTGATCAATGTCTTTTCCGGGCATATGGCGGGCGATGCGGAGGCGATTGCCGGTGCCGCGCTGACGCCGATGATCAATTCGACAGAGCAGCTGCTGCGCCAGTTTGAGACCCTGCCCGGCCATGCTTTCGGCATCCAACTCGACAGCGGGATGAACCGGCTGGGGATGGAGCCTGCGGAATGGGCGGCCCTGCGCGACATCGCGCTGAGCCAGAACCCAACGCTCATCATGTCGCATCTGGCCTGCTCGGACGCGCCGGATCATGAAATGAACGACGCGCAACTGCGCAGTTTCAGCGACATGACCCAAGGGGTCGAGGTGCCGCGCTCGCTCTCCGCCACGGGGGGCATTTTGTTGGGGCCGGAGTATCATTTCGACGTCACCCGGCCCGGCATCGGTCTTTATGGCGGGCGCCCATTCACAGAGGCGCGGCCCGTGGTCACCCTCGACGTGCCGGTGATCCAGACCCGCAGCGTCACCCCCGGTGAGACTGTGGGCTATGGCAACACCTGGACGGCGGAGAGCACCGTGACGCTCGCCACAGTGGCCGCGGGCTACGCCGACGGGCTTCTGCGCGCGATGGGCAATGCGACCGGCACCGCCTGTTTCCAGCATGAGGGCGTTACCCTGCCCATCCTTGGCCGCGTTTCGATGGACCTGATCACGGTGGATGTTTCTGCATTGGAGGAGGTGCCCGCGACCCTGCAACTGCTGGGGCAAAGCCAAGGCGTTGACGATTTGGCGGATTGGGCGGGTACGATCGGCTATGAGGTGCTGACCTCTTTGGGCACAAGATATGCGCGAAACTACGCCGGTTAGGTCGGCGATTTTCCCCCGCGTCGTAGCACGCCGCTGAGAGGGTCGCTGGGCGCCTCACTGCCACCCCCCCACGGCACGCCTTGCCCCTGCCCTGCGCCGCCGATCACGAATTGCACGGCGCAGACGCAAAAAACTTCCGAAAAACCTAAGGTTGTGCCATAATCTCGGCAAAACTACGTTAAATCCTCAGCATAATTCCGCAGGGAATGGGAACAAAGAAGGATAAGGAGGCGTTGGTCGGCAGAAACTTGCTTAGTAGCTCTTCCAGGGGGGAGAAAGTATGTCCCAGCTTCGTTCCTTTGCCTACCTCATCCAATTCGCCTTTCAGCGGCTCGCCGTTGTGGTCTTTGCCCTTGCGGCGCTTGCTCTTACCGGGGCCAGCATCATGGCGGCCCTTGGCCTGTGGAATTGGATCAGCCTTGATCTGCAATACGGCGGTGAGCCTGTCGAAAACGCCGGGATGTACGCCCAACTGGCGCTGACCGTCCTTGCCGTGGGCCTGTGCTTTTTCCTACCCACCAACCGCCGTGTCATGCAGCTTGAGACCTCGCACCGTCAGTTCAATGTCGGCATGCAGGACGTGGCCCGCGCCTATGCCGCCGTGCACGCCGCCGACCGGGCCGAAACCTTTCAGATGAGCTCTGAATTCGATTCGGTGCGCGAACGTCTGGCCTATCTGCGCGATCATCCCGACCTCGCCACGCTGGAGCCCGCCGTGCTGGAGATGGCCGCTCAGATGAGCCATGTGGCCCGCGATTTGGCCGAAGTCTATTCGGATGAGAAACTGGCTCGCGCCCGCAGCTTCCTCAAGCAGCGTCAGGAAGAGGTCGAACTCTTCAACAGCCGCCTCGATCAGGCCAAAGCGATCTCGACCGAGATGAAACATTGGCTGCATGAAGTTGAACTCGAAGAAAGCGTCGCCGTGGCCCAGCTTGAGCGTCTGCGCGAGGAAATGCGTGAGATCATGCCCGAGCTTGGCCTTGAACGTGTGGTCCAAACCGAAACACCCGAGCGCAAGCCTGAGACGACATCGCTCGACAATATCGTGATCGACCTGCCGCCCAAAGCCGCTGAGTAATACCAGCGGCGGCATCCGGCCCATTGGGTTCCCCCCCGGGATCATCACCCAAGGGCCGGATGCTTTTCCTTTGACGCCATCGGGCACCTGCGCGAAAAGGGCCCATGGCCAAATCCTCCTCCAGTTTTTCCTGCGCCGAATGCGGCGCGAAACATTCCAAATGGTCCGGGCGCTGTGACGCCTGCGGCGCTTGGAACTCCATCGTCGAAGACAAAGGCATCTCCGCAGGCCCGCCCAGCAAATCCTTGGGCGCAAGGCGCGGCTCTGCCATTGAACTCACTGATCTTGCCACACAAGAAACCCCGCCCCCGCGCGCACAGTCGGGCATCGCGGAGTTGGACCGCGTGTTGGGCGGCGGGCTGGTGCCCGCCTCGGCGATCCTCGTGGGCGGCGATCCCGGCATCGGGAAATCGACCCTTCTGCTGCAAGCCGCCGCGCATTTCGCCAACTCCGGCCTCAAGACGATCTATGTCAGCGGGGAGGAAGCCAGCGCGCAGGTCCGCATGCGCGCGCAACGTCTGGGGCTTTCGGACGCGCCGGTGAAACTGGCCGCGGAAACCAACCTGCGCGACATCCTAACCACGCTCGAGGCCGAGCGCCCGCAGCTTGCCATCATCGACTCGATCCAAACCATGTGGGCCGACAACGTCGAAAGCGCGCCCGGCTCGGTCAGTCAGGTCCGCGCCGCGGCGCATGAGTTGACCAGCTTCGCCAAACGCCGCGGAGTCGCGGTGATCCTCGTGGGCCATGTCACCAAGGAGGGCCAGATCGCTGGCCCCCGCGTGGTGGAGCATATGGTCGACACCGTGCTCTATTTTGAAGGCGAGCGCGGGCACCAGTTCCGCATCCTGCGCGCGGTGAAAAACCGCTTCGGCCCGGCGGATGAGATCGGCGTTTTCGAGATGACGGGCGGCGGTCTGTCAGAGGTGATCAACCCCTCGGCGCTGTTCTTGTCAGAACGCGGACAACCCTCCCCCGGTTCGGTCGTCTTTGCAGGCATCGAAGGCACCCGGCCCGTCTTGGTTGAGCTTCAGGCGCTCGTGGCCCCCTCGCCCCATTCCCAAGCACGCCGAACGGTGGTGGGCTGGGATTCGGGGCGTCTGGCGATGATCCTCGCGGTCTTGGAAGCGCGCTGCGGAATTCCTTTCGCGGGGCTGGATGTCTACCTCAATGTGGCGGGCGGGATGAAGATCTCCGAACCCGCCGCCGATCTTGCCGTGGCCGCCGCGATCCTCTCGGCGCGGGAAGACGCGGCCCTGCCCGCCGAAACCGTTGTTTTCGGTGAGATTAGCCTCTCCGGTGCGCTGCGCCCCGCCAGCCAGACGGAAAACAGGTTGAAAGAGGCGCAAAAACTTGGTTTTACGAGCGCTATTGCACCGCGCGGCGGCAAGGCTGTGGGTGTGACCGGAATTGCGCTGAATACGATGAGCGATCTGACCGGATTTGTTGGCGAAATTTTCGGGGCGGGCTGATCCCCCCTTAGACGAGGGCGAGAACGCGCATGGACGGTTTTACCATTATTGACGGGGTGGTCGCGGTTGTCATCGTGCTATCGGCATTGCTGGCCTATGGCCGTGGGCTGGTGCGCGAGTTGATGGCGATTGTCGGCTGGATTGCAGCGGCTGTGCTGGCCTTTCTCTTTGCGCCGCAGGTCGAACCGCTGGTGCGTGAACTGCCCTATGTGGGCGAATTCTTGGCCGATAGCTGCGAATTGTCGGTGATCGGTGCCTTCGCGCTGGTCTTTGCCGCGGCGCTTATCGTGGTCTCGCTCTTCACGCCGCTGTTCTCCTCGCTCGTGCACCGCTCAATGCTGGGCGGCGTTGATCAGGGGCTGGGCTTCATCTTCGGCGTGGTGCGCGGCGTGCTGCTCGTCGCGATTGCCTTCTTCGTCTATGACACGGTCATCACCGGTGAGCGGACCACCATGGTCGAAAACAGCCGTTCCGCCGCCGTATTCTCGCGCTTCACCGGCCAGATCGAAGAAAAAGACCCGCAAGAGGCGCTCGGCTGGATCACCAACCGCTATGAGGCGCTGGTGGGCAAATGTAGCGCCTAAGGCCTTCATAATCTCTTAACACAATCCTTTTAAACAGGCGGCCAGAGCATCATGGCCGCCTGTTTTGCGTTTGGGCTTGGCAGGTTACGGTGGCCGCCTCCTTGGCGGGCAATGCGGAGCTTTATCCTGCCTCATGCCCCCCGCAGGCGACATGCGGGGTGACAGCCGCTTGCGAAGCCCCTACATAGGCAGCGACCTCACCCGGATTCGGAGTTGCCCCGTTGTCCAAGCACATGCCGCCCGCCCATCCCTTTGACACTTCCTATCTGCGCGACAGCGGAGATGAGGATAAACTGAAGGAGGAATGCGGCGTCTTTGGCGTGGTTGGCGTTGCCGATGCCGCCACCTTCGTGGCCCTTGGCCTGCACGCCCTCCAGCACCGTGGACAAGAGGCTGGCGGCATCGTCAGCTACGATCCCGCCGCCGGTTTCCAATCGGCCCGCCGCTTTGGCTATGTCCGCGACAACTTCACCTCGCAGGATGTGATGCAGACCCTGCCCGGCGAGCTGTCCATCGGTCACGTCCGCTATTCGACCTCTGGCAACAAAGGCCCCACCGCGATCCGCGACGTGCAGCCCTTCTTTGGTGAGTTCGCCATGGGCGGAGCCGCGATTGCCCATAATGGCAATATCACCAATGCGAATGCCCTGCGCCGTGAGTTGATTGAGCGGGGCTCGATCTTCCAATCCTCATCCGACAGTGAGTGCATCATTCACCTGATGGCCCGATCCTTGCAGCAAAACATCCCCGAGCGGATGGAAGATGCGCTGCGCAGGGTCGAGGGGGCCTTCTCGGTCGTTGCCATGACGCGCACCAAGCTGATCGGCGTGCGCGATCCGCTGGGCGTGCGCCCGCTCGTGCTGGGCCGTGTCGGCGATGGCTGGGCGCTGAGCTCGGAGACCTGCGCGCTCGACATCATCGGCGCGGAATTCGTCCGCGAGATCGAACCCGGCGAGATGGTGGTGATCACCGAGAAAGGGGTTGAGAGCCACTTCCCCTTCCGCCGTGTCGCCTCGCGTTTCTGTATCTTCGAGCATGTCTACTTTAGCCGCCCCGACAGCATCCTCGGCGGTCGTTCGGTCTATGAAACGCGTGAGAATATTGGCCGCGAACTGGCCAAGGAAAGCCCCGTGGAGGCCGATCTCGTCTGCCCCGTGCCCGACAGCGGCACCCCGGCGGCGATTGGCTATAGCCTTGAATCCGGCATCCCCTACGCGATGGGCATCATCCGCAACCAATACATGGGCCGGACCTTCATCGAGCCGACCGAGCAGATCCGCAACATGGGGGTCCGTCTCAAGCTCAACGTCAACCGCGCGCTGATCAAGGGCAAGCGGGTGATCTTGGTCGACGACTCGGTGGTGCGCGGCACGACCTCGCGCAAGATCAAAGAGATGATCCTCGACGCGGGCGCGAAAGAGGTGCACTTCCGCATCGCCTCCCCCCCCACGGCTTGGCCCTGTTTCTACGGCGTCGACACCCCGCAGCGCGAAAAGCTGCTGGCGGCGACCATGTCTGAGGATGAGATGCGCGACCACTTGCAGGTCGACAGCCTCAAGTTCATCTCGCTCGACGGTCTCTACCGCGCGGTGGGCGAAGCCGAAGGCCGCAACGCCGACTGCCCGCAGTATTGTGACGCCTGCTTCTCTGGCGACTACCCGGTGACCCCTGCCGATCAGGTTAAGGAAGGTTTCCAGATGAAGCCCGCCGCCGAGTAACCCACCAGAGGGGTCAAACCAAAGCAAAGGCCGCGCCCGGTTCCCCGGACGCGGCCTTTGCTTTTCCGCATTGCGCAGGGCAGCTTAATTCTGCGCCGCAGGCTCCGCCGCGTCATTGGCGCTGTCGGTTGCGCCGTCCACGGCATCGTTGATCGCCTCCCCGGCGGCATCGACTGTGTCGGTAATCGCATCGGCTGCGTCCTCGGCAGCATTGGTCACATCCTCGGCCACCTCGGGCGCATTGATCGCCTCGGAAGCTTCGATGGCCACTTCCTGCGGCCCCTTGCCGGTGAAAAGCATATAGCCCGCCAGCGCAATCAGCGCCGCCACGACCAACCAGACCAGATTCTTCATTCCATTCCCCTTAATCTACGCCCCGCGAGGTTAAAGATTTCCCCCGGGGCCGCATAGCCGTGAATTGCGCCACAATCGCCTCAGATCAAGGGTAAATCGCCCCAAACCCCACGCATAGCGTGATTTTGCGACTTGAAGATGGCCCCACGCGGGTTTACCTTGCATTCTCGAATTAGGTAACAATCAAAGGACCATCACCATCGCTCGCAGACCTCATAACGCGCCGCCCCAACGTGACACCGGCCCGCGCGTCAACGACAAGATCCGTGCCCCCGAAATCCGCCTGATCGGTGCCGATGGCGAAAACGTCGGCGTTGTCTCGCCGCAGCGTGCCATGGAAATGGCCGATGACGCCGGCCTCGACCTTGTTGAAATTTCGCCCAATGCCAAGCCGCCCGTGTGCAAGATCATGGATTTCGGCAAGTTCAAATATGAACAGCAAAAGCGCGAGAGCGAAGCCCGCAAGAAACAGAAGATCATCGAGATCAAAGAGGTCAAGTTCCGTCCCAATACGGACAAGAACGACTACGATGTGAAGATGCGCAATGTCTTCAAGTTTCTTGAAGGTGGCGACAAGGTGAAGGTTACCCTCCGGTTCCGTGGCCGTGAGATGGCGCACCAAAACCTCGGTCGTGAACTTTTGGAGCGCGTCGCTGCCGACACCAAAGAGATCGGCCGGGTGGAGAACTTCCCCAAGATGGAAGGCCGCCAAATGGTCATGGTGATCGGGCCCCTGCCCAACAAGTGATCAGGCTCAATCGGGTCCGCATGACGGGCCCGATTGACACCTTCACCAACCAATAACGCAAAACGCCCCCGGATCGCTCCGGGGGCGTTTTCTGTTTGGGGTGTTGGTCTGCTTAGCGCAGCAGACCTGTAATGTTGCGCACCACGGCACGACGGTTCGCAGGTTCCGCCGATGTGGTCGGCACGCGCAGCTGGCTCTCGCCATAGCCTTGCGTGATCAGGTTGGCGGGCGGCACGTCAAAGTACTCGGTCAGCGCCAGGGCCACGGTCTCCGCGCGGCGGTCCGACAGGGCGAGGTTATAGCTCGCATCGCCAACCGCATCGGTATGACCTTCGACGAGGATCACGGTGCGCGGGTCCTTTTGGATCAGGTCACGCAGTGTGGTGCCAATATTGGCAAGCGCGCGGGCCTGTTCAGGCTGGATCGCGGCGGAGCCGGTGGGGAAGCGCACGGCATCAAGTTCCAGTTCCGGCGCGAGGGAGCGTACCTCACGAATTTCACGCACCTGACGCAGGGAGAATGTCCGCCCCTGATCGTTGCGCATCTCAGCTTGCAGCGCCTGACGGAGTGCGGCTTCGTCTTGGGTGCTGGCGCGCTGTGCCTGCTGTGTCTGCTGGACCTGCGGCAGATCGTTCACGACAACTTCGCGCTCTTCCACGAGGTCATCGACCAGCACATATTCACGGCCCTGCGCGTCAAAATTCGTCCGGCGCAGCACGGTGCCATCGCGCGAGCGGATGGTCTCGACCCGGCTGCCGTCGCTCTTGGTCACGATGGTCCGAGTGGAGCCGTCGTCGAAAGTCTGGGTCTGCACCTCGTCACCGGGGCGGCGGAGCAGAGCGTTGTCGTCCTTCAGGACGCGCAACTCTCCTGTGTCGTCCTGCACGACCACACGGTCACCGGAGCGGCTGACGATTTTCTCACCGTTGTTCAGCACCGAGCCGACAGCGACGGCCCCAAGGCCGAGCAGCAGCGCTTTTTCGAAGTCCGACATCCCGCTGTCGTCGTCATCAGCGGCGGCGGAGTCGGCTTCGCCTGCGGCAGTCACTTCGGTTTCGAAGTCTTCGTCCGAACTGCGCACGTCTTCTTCGGTCACTTCCTCAGTCACGACTTCGGCGTCCGCCTCGTTTTCGGCGGCAGCGGCGGCGGCAGCGGCAGCTTCACGCTCCGCGCGACGTTGTTCGCGGCGCTCTTCGCGGCGTTCGGCACGGCGGGCCTCGCGGCGCTCTTCACGGGCTTGGATTTGTTCTTCGGTCAGACCGGCGTTGTCTTCCTCGCCGACCGCTTCGCCGCTGGTTTCGGCTTCCATTTCGGCGTCAGTCTCTTCCGAGGTCTCGACCACAGTCTCATTGGCTTCCGCGTCAGTCGCAGCTTCGGCGTTTACGTCGGTTTCTACGCTTTCGGTCGCCTCAGCATCAACTTCATCGGTCGCTGCGGCTTCAGCTTCCACGTCCAGTGCGGTCTCGGCCTCGGCGTCGTCTTCAATCTCGGTCTCGGCCTCTTCCTCAACCTCGACCTCGCTTTCCTGCTCGGCTTCAACTTCCGCGTCGGTCTCAACCTCTTCCTCGACTTCGACCTCGCTCTCAGTCTCGGCGGTCATTTCGGCTTCGGCCTCTGCGGCTTCCGCTTCCGCTTCGCTTGCAGTTTCCTCTGCCGCCTCGGCTGCGGCTTCAGCCTGCGTCTCTGCTGCATCGGCGGCCTCTTCGGCCTGTTCGGTCACGTCGTTCACAGCAGCGGCAGCAGCGTCACCCGTCGCTTCAACCGCGCCGGTCGCCTGATCCAGCAGCGAACCCGCCTCGGCTTCGGTCTCCGCCTCGGCCTCGACCTCTGCTTCACCTTCCGCCTCGGCCTCACCGCTCAGCCCGGCCATAACACGAAGCTCTTCGGCACTCTCTACCGTCTGATCGTCAAATGCGCATGGGAATTCGGTCGCTTCGCCCACGGGGCCGCATTCATTCAGATTTTGCTCCTGCGCAAAGGCGCCATGCGGGAAAGCCAAGGCAAGGCTCAGACCCAGCGAAGTCGTAGATCTCAGTAGGTTTTTCATGTTCACGTCCTCATCATTACGGGAACGCCGTTCGGGCAGCGCTTGTCACCCAACGCATGATGGGGGCGCTGGTTCCGCTATCCAATATCAAGAGCTTACCCCATGAAAATACCGCGCCCCCTATAAGGACGCGGCAAAGGTTTACGCTGCTGTTATCGGCTATCAGGCGATGGCGGCCACGGCGCGGCGGGTCATCACGCCGCACAGATGGGCGCGGTAGGCGCCGCTGCCGTGGAGATCGCTGATCATGTCGCCCGCGTCGAGGGCCAGCCCCTCCAACGCCTCCGGCGCGAACCGTTCCGACAGGGCAGTTTCGGCTTCGGTCCAGCGGAAGACACCGTCGTTCGACGCACCCGTGATCGCCACGCGCACCCCATCGCCGAGGCGCGCGACATAGGCCGCGACCAGCGGGAAGCGCGAGGCGGGCTGGATGAATTTCTCGTAATGCGCGGCCTCAGGGATGGGGAAACGGACGCCGGTGACGATCTCCCCTTCCTCCAACGCGGTGGTGAACATGCCTTGAAAATAGTCATCCGCGGCAATCTCGCGGCGGTCGGTCTCAATCGTCGCGCCACTGGCCAGAGCGCCCGCCGGGTAGCAGGCAGAGGGGTCGTTATTGGCAAGCGATCCGCCAATCGTGCCCCGGTTGCGCACCGCCGGGTCGCCGATCCGTGCCGCGAGGCTGGCGAGCGCCGGGTAGCTTTCCGCCGCCTCCCGCATGACCGTGGCATGGGTCGTGCCGCCACCGATCCACAGCGCGCCATCGCGCATCTCAACCCCTTTGAGCGCATCGATCCCCGCCAGCGACACCAGAACCGAGGGCATCGCCAGCCGCGCCTTCAGCGTGGGGATCAACGTCTGCCCGCCGCTGAGCGGTTGCGCATCCTCCTGCCCCAAAGCCTTGACCGCATCCGCCACGCTGCTGGGGCGCTCTACTTCGAAATCATACATCTTTCATCCTTCCCAGAGGCCGCCCGAGCGTCGCCTCTTTTCTCAAACCAATCTTTCGCGGGCCAATGTGCTTAGCCATTCATCGCCTCCCAGACTCGCGCGGGGCTGACCGGCATGTCGATATGGCCGATGTCCTTCCCGCCCGAGCGCATGGCGTCGAGCACCGCGTTGACCACCGCAGGCGGCGAGCCGATGGCCCCCGCCTCCCCGCAGCCTTTCACGCCCAAGGGGTTGTGGGTGCAGGGCGTCTGACAAGAATGATCCACGTCATAGAACGGCAAATCGCTGGCGCGCGGCATGGCGTAATCCATGTAGGACGCGCTGAGGAGTTGGCCGTCTTCATCGTAAGCGCAGTTCTCCAAAAGCGCCTGACCGATGCCTTGGGCCAAACCGCCATGGACTTGGCCGGTCACGATCATCGGGTTCACCACATTGCCGAAATCATCGGCGGCGGTGAAGCGTTCGACCGTGACATGACCGGTCTCGGGGTCCAACTCGACCTCGCAGGCATAGGCCCCCGCCGGATAGGTGAAGTTCGACGGGTCATAAAAGGCGGTTTCTTCTAGCCCCGGTTCGATCTCTTCCAACGGGTAGTTATGCGGCACATAGGCGGCGAGTGTCACATCGCCCCAAGCCACGGATTTATCCGTGCCGGCCACGCTGAACGCACCATCTTTCAACTCGATATCCCCTTCCGAGGCTTCGAGCAGGTGGCTCGCGATCTTCTTGGCCTTGGCGATGATTTTTTCGGTCGCGCGCACCATGGCGCTGCCGCCCACCGCGAGCGAGCGCGAGCCATAGGTGCCCATGCCCATCGGCACCTTAGAGGTGTCGCCATGGACGATCTCGACCATATTCTCGTCGATGCCGATCATATCGGCTACGACCTGCGCGAATGAGGTCTCATGCCCCTGCCCGTGGCTGTGACTGCCGGTCATCACGACCAGCCCGCCGGTGGCGTTGACCCGCACCGTCGCGCTTTCATAAAGCCCCGCCCGCGCGCCAAGTTGGCCCACAAGGTTCGACGGCGCAATGCCGCAGGCCTCGATATAGCAGTTCACGCCAAAGCCGCGCAGCTTGCCCTTCGCTTCACTCTCACGGCGCCGCGCTTCAAAGCCCGCGTGGTCGGCGATCTCTTCGAGCTTGTCCATCGTAGCGTTGTAATCGCCCGTGTCATATTCCACCGCCACCGGGGTGGCATAGGGAAACTCCGTCACGAAGTTCTGGCGGCGCAGTTTGATCGGGTCGACCTGCAACTCATGCGCGGCCTTGTCGATCAAACGCTCCAACTGATAGGTCGCTTCGGGCCGACCGGCCCCGCGATAGGCGTCTACTGGCACGGTATTGGTAAAGACCGCCTTAACATTCACATAGATCAGCGGTGTTTTGTAGTTCCCCGCCATCAACGTCCCATGCAACCAAGTCGGCACCGAGGGCGCGAAGGTCGAAAGGTAAGCCCCCATATTGGCATAGGTATCGGTGCGCAGGGCGGTGAAGTTGTTCTCAGCATCCAGCGCCAGTTCGATTCTGGTCACATGGTCGCGGCCATGGGCGTCGGACATGAAGGCTTCCGACCGGCTCGAGGTCCATTTCACCGGACGCCCCACCGCCTTGGCCGCGAAGGTGCAAAAGGCCTCCTCCTGGTAGTGGAAGATCTTGGTGCCAAAGCCACCGCCGACATCCGGCGCCACCACGCGCAGCTTGTGCTCGGGGATGCCCAGCACGAAGGCGCCCATCAGAAGGCGGATCACATGGGGGTTCTGGCTGGTGGTATAGAGCGTATGCTCCCCGTCCGAGCGGTTGTAGTCGCCGATGGCGACGCGCGGCTCCATCGGGTTGGCGACGAGGCGGTTGTTGACCAGTTCCAACGTGGTGACATGGGCGGCCTCGTCAAAGGCTTTGTTCACCGCCTCCTTATTCTCTTCCACGAAACCCCAGTCATAGCAGAGGTTGCTGGTCAGATCGTCATGCACCTTGGGCGCATCGTCATTCACCGCGTCTTTCATGTTCACCACGGCGGGCAACTCGTCGATATCGACGACAATCGCCTCGGCGGCGTCACGGGCCTGCGCCAGTGTCTCGGCCACGACGGCGGCGATGGGCTCGCCCACATGTCGGACTTTTTCATGGGCCAGCACGGGGTGTTTCGGCTCCTGCATGGGTTGGCCGTGTTTGTCGGTCACCTGCCAGCCGCAGGGCATGCCGCCGATTTCGGCGAAATCTGCGCCGGTGAAAATCTTTAGTACGCCGGGCATGTCTTCGGCGGCAGAGGTATCGACCCCGGTCAGGCGCCCATGGGCCAAATCCGAGCGGAGGAAAAACACATGGGTCTGGCGGCGCAGGTTGATGTCATCAGTGTAGCGCCCCGCCCCGGTGAGAAAGCGAATATCCTCCCGCCGTTTGCTGCTGGCCCCAATGCCGCTCGTCGGTTCAAAATCCTTTGGCATAATATCCTCCCGTTTGGTGGCGGTGCGATGCACCTGATCCGTCACGCGGGCTCCGGTTCTGGCGGTCCTCCCTCCGCCATCACCGGCCTGCCCTCTGTGACGCCGTTACTCTGCCGCCAGCGCGCTGACCTCTTGGCCGCTCGCCGCCATGATCGCTTTGACGATATTGTGGTAGCCGGTGCAGCGACAGATATTGCCGTCAAGGTAATGGCGCACCTCAGCCTCCGAAGGTTTCGGGTTTTCCTTCAGCAGGGCCGCCGCCGACATCACCATGCCCGGCGTGCAAAAGCCGCATTGCAGCCCGTGGTGATCCTGAAACGCCTGTTGGATGGTGCTGAGCGTGCCATCGGGGGCCGCCTGCCCTTCGATGGTCTCGACCTCGGCGCCATCAGCCTCGAGCGCGAACATGGTGCAGGCTTTGACCGCATTGCCGTTCACATGCACCACACAGGCGCCGCATTGGCTGGTGTCGCAGCCCACATGGGTGCCGGTCAGTTCCAGATCATCGCGCAGGAAATGCACCAGCAGCGTGCGGCCTTCGACCTCTCCCGACGCGGGTTTGCCGTTCACGGTCATCTTGACCTGTGTCATGTTCTTCCTCCCAGTCTGACGCTTGTTGAGATCAGTTAAGCACGACAAGCCCTAGTTGAGAACATATATTTTCCTAAGGTTTTGCCTCAGCCGTTGCCCGCGCTTTTGCCGGGGTTGCGCGGCTGCGGGCGCGTGGGGATCTCTTTCAGCAAACCGCCCACCCCCATGGCCGCAATATCCGCGCTGGTGACGGGAATGCCGCAAACCAGCCGCGACAGCACCCAATCCGCCCCGTTCAGCGCGGGCGAACGGGCACAGCCCGGCAAGCCGATCACGGCGCGGGTGCCAAGTTGGCCGAGAAAAAGCAGATTGCCCGGATCGACCGGCATGCCGAAGCGCGTCACCTCGCCCCCCGCCGCGCGCAGGGCGGAGGGGGCCACGTCATTGATGTCTGACGTGGCGGAGGCGGTGAGGATCAGGACCAGATCGGTCTCAGCCGCCGCAATCGCCTCGGCCAACGGGGCGCTGCGGTGGGGCACGGTTACAACATCGCGAAGGGTCACATTAAGCGCCGTCAGCCGCCCCTCCACCGCGGCGCGGCCCTTGTCCCCGGCCCCGCCGGGCACGTCGGTAATAATCAGCGTGGCATCGTGCAGCACAGGCGGCGCGAGGCGCAAAGCGCCCTCTCCCGCCGCCGCGCAGGCGGCCGCGACTGTGCTTTCAGGCAGGGCGTAGGAGATGATCTTGATCGTCGCCACCATGCCGCTCTCACCCATCTGCTGATAGGGTGGCACGGTAGCGAGCGTGATCATCGGGTCCACGGCATTGACCGCCTCAAGCGCCGCGCGGTCCATCACCACCACCCCCGGCCCATCGGCCAGCAGGTTCACCCGCCCGGTGAAGGGTTTTGTCATCCGCAGCCCCGCACCACAGAGGCTTTCGGCCAGCCGCGCGGCGCCTGCGTTCTCGTCAATATCACCGGGGTCGAGCCGGGCGACGATCACCTCTTCAATGCCGGCGCCTTCTAGCGCTGCGATATCCTCTTGGTTCAGCACGCGGCCCTTGCGCAGCCGCCCCGCCGACACAGCGACGGAATGGGCCAGCGTCGCGCCCAAAGCCGCGCTCAAAGGGACCGGGCCAAACCTCATGGTCGGCGCAGGCTTTGGATCATCTGGGCAAGGATCGACACGGCGATCTCAGCTGGGCTGGCCGCACCGATATCGAGGCCGACCGGCCCGTGGATACGCGCCGCCAGCTCTGCCGCCACACCCGCTTCCGCCAGCCGATCAAGCCTGCTGGCCTGCGTCCGCGTCGAGCCGAGCGCGCCGATATAGAAAGCCCCGGACCCGAGCGCCACATGCAGCGCCGGATCGTCGAGTTTCGGGTCATGGGTCAGCAAGACCACGGCGGTGCGCGCATCAACACCGATCTCGCGCAGGGCGGCATCGGGCCAATCGTTCACCACTTGGCAATCGGGGAAGCGGGCGGGTGAGCCGAAAGCCTCCCGCGGGTCGACGACGATCGGATCGAACCCCGCCTCCGTCGCCATGCGCACCAGATGCTGCGCGATATGCACGGCACCCACGATCACCAGCCGCAGCGGCGGATTGTGGATGGCGATGAACCGCCCCGTTTCATCCTCGACGCCAGAGCGGTCGCGGCGAAAGCGGTCGTCATGCCCCGCCTCTGTCAGCCGACGGTCGCTGCCGTCCAACGCCACCTCATAGGCCACTGGCCTACGGCCCGCGCGCCTTGCGACCAGATCGCGCAGCATCTTAAGGCTGAGCGCCTCCGACCCCACCGGCTCCACCAGCACCTTGATCGTGCCGCCGCAGGCCAGCCCCACGGCAAAGGCATCTCCATCGCTGACGCCATATTCCAACAGCCGCGCGCGGCCATCCTCCAGCGCCTCCAAAGCCTCGACCACCACGGCCCCTTCGACGCAACCGCCCGAGACGGAACCCATCATCGTGCCATCGCCCGCAACGACCAGTTGCGCGCCAGCGCGCCGGGGGGCGGAGCCCCATGTTTCCACCACCGTGGCAAGGGCCACAGGCTGTCCGGCTTCGGCCCAGTCGAGCGCTTGTTCGGGGATCCGGTCCATCGGTTGTCCTTTCAACGTGAGGGCGCAAAGTGTGTCGCAATAGGGGCAAAGGTCAATGGCCGATCCGGCCTTCGGCTTCGCCTTGCACGCCGTGGCCTGCGGCACTACATCTAGCCCAAGCACTCACAACAGCCGGAGCCACCCCATGCCCATGCAAGCCAGCGAAATCGAAGACCTGATCCGCGCGTCCTTTCCGGATGCCAAGATCACCGTCGAAGGCAATGATGGCGTGCATATGGCGGCCATGGTCGTGGATGAGAGCTTTCGCGGCATGAACCGGGTCCAGCAGCAGCGCGCCGTCTATGCGGCCCTCAAGGGCAAGATGGACGGCTCGAATGGTGAGTTGCACGCGCTGGCGCTGACCACCCGGACCCCGGACTAATCATGTGGGGCTGGGTCGCTGCGGCTGTCGTGGGCGGGATCGCCGCCACCGCCTATGCCCAGCACCGCGCCCGGCGCGGCCAGCATGTGCCGCTGTCGCAGCGCCAGCCACCCCGGCCTGAGACCGGCAAGGTGCCGCTGGGGATGGAGGCGCTGGATTTGGATGCCGTGGCCCGCACCGCGCGGCGCAACGAAAGCCTAGAGCGCGGGCATACGAATTGGACCAAGAAACGGGGCGGCTTTTTCCTCGGCGGGGCCGAGGTTGAGGTCAAACCCTGGGCCGACGACGAAACCTATGCGCGGCGCTATCACGCTGCGTTCAAGAAACCAGATGATAAGGACGAATGACATGAGCGATGCCGCAAGCCAAATCAAGGAACAGATCACCGAGAATGACGTGGTTCTGTTTATGAAGGGCACCAAGGAAATGCCGCAGTGCGGCTTCTCTAGCCGCGTGGCCGGGGTGCTAAACTACATGGGCGTGAACTACAGCGACGTGAACGTGCTGGCAGATGAGAACCTGCGTCAGGGGATCAAGGATTTCTCCGACTGGCCGACCATCCCGCAACTCTACGTCAAAGGCGAATTTGTCGGCGGCTGCGACATCATCACCGAGATGACGCTGTCGGGCGAATTGGACACCCTGTTCGACGAGAACGGCGTCGCTTTCGACAAGGAAGCCGCCGATAAGATCCGCGAAGCCAACGGCTAAGCCGGGCGCCCGCGTCAAACAAAACACCCCGGAGCGGTTTCGCGCTCCGGGGTGTTTTTGCATCTAAGGCTCGGGCGGTGCCTCAGTCTTCGATGGCCGAGATCATATCGACACGGCGGCCATGCCGCCCGCCTTCGAATTCGGTGTCGAGAAAGGCATCCACGATCTCAAGCGCGAGACCGCCGCCGATCACCCGCGCGCCCATCGACAGCATATTCGCGTCATTATGCGCCCGGATCATCTTGGCCGAGAAGGTATCGCTGCACACGCCGCAGCGGATGCCTTTCACCTTATTGGCCGCCATCATGATGCCCTGCCCCGTGCCGCAAATCAGAATGCCCAGATCGAATTCCCCCGCCGCGATGCGCCGTGCGGCGGCTTCGCCATGTTTCGGGTAATCGGTGCTTTCCGCCGTGGCGGGACCGATGTCTTCGACAGTGAACCCGCGTTCGACCACATGGCGCGCGATGTCTTGGCGCAGGGCGATGTCGGCGTGGTCACTTGAGAGGATGATGCGGGGTTTGGTGGTCATCTGAGGGCGTCCTGATTTTGCGTCATGGAGGGTCGCCCCGTAGGGGCGCGTTAGGTGGTCGCCCCGTAGGGGCGCGCTTCGCGCCTCCCAGAGCATATTGCAGCCCGCGCCGCAATCCCGCGCCGTTAGTCCTGAGGCAAACAGTCGCTATAAATCGGGGTCACCCCATCGCCCGCCCCTGCCCGCCACGCAAGTGTGGCACGGCCCTGATGCTCCCACCACTCATAGCCCGCACCGTCCGAGGGCCAGCCATAGCGCGCGCCAGAGGCGGACGGCAGGCGGCGCAACTGGATCAACCGCCCCTCGACATAGAGCACCGCTATGCCCGGATCGGCACCGGGCACATAAACCACCGGCAGCGAGACTCCGCGCTCACAAATGTAAGTAACGGCGGAGGTTTCGGCGCCCGCAGGCGCGGCCCAGAGCAGCGCGCAAAGGGCTGCCCTGAGGACCCGGCTCATTTGCCCGCCTTCTCCTCAATCTCGGCGGCCAGCGCCTCGGCCCGGGCGGCGATTTCGGCAAGGGTGTCTTTCACCCCCTGCGGCACCACCGGCACTTCGATCCGCTCAGGCTCGACCTTGACGTTGCGCAGGCTGGTGAGTTCGGCCTCACGTTCGGCCAGTTCCGCGCGCAGCTCTGCGATGCGATCTTCAACGCTGGCGGTCTTGTCGGCCAGAAGCAGACCCGCCATCAGCAGCATCCGCGCCTCGGGCATGCGGCCCACCTGATCGCTCAGCACGCGGGCTTCGTCGTCCAGCATCTTGGCGGCGGCTTGCAGATAGCTTTCTTCACCTTCCTGACAGGCGACTTCGAAATGGCGGCCGCCAATGGTGATCCGTACCTCGGGCATCAGTCGGCCCCTCCTGACTTGGGTTCTTCTTCGGCGCTGTCGACTTGCGCAGTTGTCTCGGGCGCGGGCGCTTCGGCTTTGGCCTCTGCCCCCGTTTCATCCGCAGCTTCAACTTCCGGCTCGCCTTCTTCGACCAAGGGGGCCAGCGCGGTCAATACCGCGTCGATCTCGGCCATCTCGATCGCGCGGGTGGCGCGCAGGCTCTCCAACTCTGCAATCACGGCGGTGTCGATCAGCTTGGGATCGGCCAGCCCCTCGGCATTGGCCAGCCGCAACTGCTCACAGGCCGCCGACAGCTGCTCATTCGCCTGACGCAGACGCTGCACGTCCATATCAAGCTGCGTCACCCGGTCGTTGTTGAAGTCCATCTGCGCGCGCAGGTCGTTCAATTCGTCCTGATGGCTTTCCTTCAGCGTCTTGACCCGGTCGGTCAGCTGAGCGTTGGCTTGCCGCTCCTCTTCCAAGGCCTGCACGATATCCTCATCCGGCTCTGCGGGCGCGGCGCTCAGCCGGTCCACCCCCTTGGCCATCTGGTCCATCGCGGCCGTGATGCGGCGCTGATAGTCTTCAAGTTCACTCATCCGCATGAATTCTCCTCACTCGTCCTGCTCTCTCGGCGGCGTTTTCGCCTGCCGTGCCCCGGGCTGCGCCCTGTTGCGGCGGCCCGTCCCGCAGATAGCGCGCGCCCCGCCCAATGTCACGCGCGCGAATCGCCCGTATCAGCCGGTTTTCGCAATCCTAGCCAAAGCGCGCTCAAATTGCGCCCCCCCTTTCGTTTCAGCGACTTGAGCCGCCAAGTTCACTCTCGCCCCCGCTATGGGCCGCCCCGGACCCGCCCGCGCACCCCAGTTGTGCTTGAACTTTGCCCCATCGCTGGTATGCACGAGCCCAATCTGCCACAGCCCCAAAGGAAGCCCCCGTGGATCTGACAGCCCTCGCAAGCGCAAACCCCGACCACTGGTCCAAGGCCACCGCCATTCGCGCGCTGACCCTCGATGCCGTGGCCGCCGCCAATTCCGGCCACTCCGGCATGCCGATGGGCATGGCCGATGTGGCCACCGTCCTTTTCGAAAAACACCTGAAGTTCGACGCGTCCAACCCGCTTTGGCCCGACCGCGACCGGTTCATCCTGTCGGCGGGCCACGGCTCCATGCTGCTTTATTCGCTGCTGCACCTGACGGGCTATGAGCAATTCCCCATCGAAGAGTTGAAGAACTTCCGCCAGATGGGCGCGCGTACCGCGGGCCACCCGGAGAACTTCCTTGCCGATGCGATTGAGACCACCACCGGCCCGCTGGGCCAAGGCATCGCCAATTCCGTCGGTTTCGCCATGGCCGAAGAGATGCTGCGCGCGCAATACGGCGCGAAGGTCGTGGACCATTACACCTTTGTCATCGCTGGCGACGGCTGCCTGATGGAAGGCGTCAGCCAAGAGGCAATCACGCTGGCGGGCCGTCACAAGCTGAGCAAGCTCATCGTGATGTGGGACAACAACAACATCACCATCGACGGCCCCGTCACCCTGTCGGACAGCACCGATCAGGTCACCCGCTTCAAGGCCGCAGGCTGGCATGTGATTGAGATCGACGGCCACAACCCTGATGAGATCGACGCGGCCTTGACCGAGGCGAAAGCCTCTGACCTGCCGACGATGATTGCCTGCAAAACCCATATCGCGCTCGGCCACGCCGCGCAGGACACCTCGAAAGGCCACGGCGCGCTGACCGACGCCGACCAGATGGCCGAGGCCAAAGCCGCCTATGGCTGGACCACCGGCCCCTTCGAAGTGCCCGCTGACGTGAAATCCGCTTGGGAAGAGATCGGCAAACGCGGCGCCGACGCCCGCCGCGACTGGGAAGAGCGTTTCGACAAACTGCCCCGCGCCAAGCGCGAGACCTTCAACCGTGCCCTCGCCCTCGACGCGCCGAAAAAGATGAGCGCGACGGTCAAGGCCTTCAAAAAGCAGATCACCGAAGGCGCGCCCAAGATGGCGACCCGCGCAGCGAGCGAGAAAGCCCTCGAAGTGCTGAACCCGATCCTGCCGGAAACCGTTGGCGGCTCGGCGGACCTGACCGGTTCGAATAACACCAAGACCAGCGATCTCGGCATCTTCGACGTCGACAACCGTGGCGGGCGCTATGTCTACTGGGGCATTCGCGAACACGGCATGGCAGCGGCGATGAACGGCATGGCGCTGCACGGCGGCCTGCGCCCCTATGGCGGCACCTTCATGTGCTTCACCGACTACGCGCGCCCCGCAATGCGTCTGGCGGCCCTGATGCAAATCCCCACGGCCTTCGTCATGACCCATGACAGCATCGGCCTTGGCGAAGATGGCCCGACCCACCAGCCGATCGAGCATCTGGCGATCAGCCGTGCCACGCCCAACACCTACGTCTTCCGCCCCGCCGACGCGGTGGAAACGGCAGAGGCTTGGGAAATCGCCTTCACCGCGAAAACCACACCGTCGGTTCTGTCGCTGACCCGTCAGGGCCTGCCCACCGTGCGCCTGGGGCACAAAAACAACAACCTCACCGAAAAAGGCGCCTATGTGCTGGCCGATGCCGAGGGCAAACGTCAGGTGATCTTGATTGCCACCGGCTCTGAGGTGCATGTCGCACTGGCCGCGCGCGAGTTGCTCCAAGCCGAAGGCATCGGCACTCGCGTCGTCTCCATGCCGTGCATGGAACTCTTCGCCGCGCAGGACGAAGCCTACCGCAAACGCGTGCTGCCCGGTGGCGCCGTGCGCGTCGGGATTGAGGCTGGCGCACGTCAGGGCTGGGACCAGTGGCTCTTTGGCGAGCGGGGCAAATACGGCAAAGCCGATTTCGTCGGCATGGACCGTTTCGGCGCCTCCGCCCCGGCGGAAGAACTCTTCGAGCGCTTCGGCTTCACCGCAGAGAACGTGGCAGAGAAGGCCAAAGCACTGCTCTGATCTGCGGGTCATACAATACAAAAAGGGGGCGACGGTTCGTCCGTCGCCCCCTTTTTCATTTGCGAGATAAGGTCGCTCTCAAACGGCTGCCTTATGAAACACCTTGCGCCAGATCGGCGTCACAATCTTCTCCCCAATCGGGATCAGCACCAGACCAAGCGCCAAACCAAAGAGCCCGTCGATCCCCGCCGTGGTGATCCATTCGACCGCCCCTTCGAACTGGGCCGGAACCGCATGGCCAACGGTCACGGCGATGTCGTGGATCCATTTATAGGGCGCGGCAAAGCCCATCTGCTCCAACCCGTGAATGATGATCGACCCGCCGACCCAAAGCATAGCCGCCGTGCCAACGATGGTAAGCAGCTTCAAGAACCCCGGCATCCCGCGCACCAGCGCCCGGCCAATGCTCCGCGTCAGGCCAAAACGGCCCTTGTTCGCCATCACCAGACCCACATCGTCCATTTTGACGATCAAAGCGACGGAGCCATAGACCGCGATAGTGATCATCACCGCCACCGCTGCCAGCGTGGCCGCTTCCATCCAAAAGTTACTCTCGGGGATCGCGGACAGGGCAATGGTCATGATCTCCGCCGAGAGGATAAAGTCGGTCTTGATCGCGCCTGCGGCCTTCTTCTCTTCCAGCTGTGCCGGGTCTTCAACCACCTTCTCCTTATCGGGATAATCCTCATGCCCATGCCCCCAACCAAGCGCATGGGCGACCTTCTCGGCCCCCTCGAAACACAGGTAAGCCCCGCCCAGCATTAAAAGCGGCGGGATCGCCCATGGCGCGAAATTCGCCAAAAGCAGACCCACGGGCAACAGGTAGACCAGTTTGTTGCGCAACGACCCCTTGGTGATCCGCCAGATCACCGGCAATTCACGCTCGGCCTTGAACCCATGCAGATATTTCGGCGTCACGGCGGCATCATCGATCACCGCGCCCGCGGCCTTAGAGCCCGCCTTGGCCGCCTGCCCGATCACGTCATCCACGCTCGCCGCTGCAACCTTGGCGATCGCCGCCACGTCATCCACAAGTGCCAGTAAACCGCTCATTCCATGCCCCTTTTTGCGTGCTGCAACCGAAGTAGCATGTGCAGACCATCTGGCAAGTCCGAAGCCACTGCGACCTTTACCGCTAACATGCAAGTTTAACGCTAACATATGGAAATCATTTGGTTTTGCCCCTTTCCCCTGACCGCCCCTGCCGGATATAGAACCCGCGACCCCGACATACGGCCCCCCACCCGCGCGGCCCGAGACAAGGAATGCACCATGACCATCAAAGTTGGCATCAACGGATTTGGCCGCATCGGCCGCTGTACCCTCAGCCATATCGCGGCCTCGGGGCGCGATGATATCGAAGTGATCAAGGTCAACGCCACCGGCCCGCTCAGCACCGCGGCGCATCTCATCAAATACGATTCCGTCCATGGCCGTTTCCCGGGCGAGGTTCAGATCGACGACGGCTACATGAACCTCGGCCAGAACGACATCGAGATGATGTCGACCTACAACCTTGAAGAGCTCGACTGGTCCGGCTGCGACGTGGTGCTGGAATGCACCGGCAAGTTCAACGACGGCAACAAAGCAAACGTACACCTCGAGAACGGCGCCAAACGCGTGCTCCTCTCGGCGCCGGGCAAGAACGTCGACAAGACCATCGTCTACGGCGTCAACGACGACCAGCTTCAGGTCTCCGACCGGATGATCTCCAACGGGTCCTGCACCACCAACTGCCTCGCGCCGCTGGCCAAGGTGATGCACGAAGCCGTGGGCATCGAAAGCGGCCTGATGACCACGATCCATAGCTACACCGGCGACCAGCCAACGCTCGACCGCCGCCACAACGACCTCTACCGCGCCCGCGCCGCCGCCATGGCGCTGATCCCCACCTCCACCGGCGCCGCCAAGGCCCTGGGTGAGGTGCTGCCGGCGCTGAAGGGCAAACTCGACGGCACCGCTATGCGCGTGCCCACCCCCAATGTCTCCGCCGTCGACCTCACCTTCCAAGCCAGCCGCGACGTGACGGTCGAGGAAATCAACGCCGCTGCCCGCGCCGCCGCCGATGGCCCGATGAAACGCGTGCTGGCCTACGACCCCGAGCAGAAGGTCAGCATCGACTTCAACCACACCGAGGAAAGCTGCATCTTCGCCCCCGACCAGACCATCGTCGTCGCAGGCCGCACCGTGCGCGTGCTGGGCTGGTACGACAACGAATGGGCCTTCTCGGTGCGCATGGCCGATGTGGCCGTCGCCATGGGCAAATTGGGCTGAGGCTTGCATGGCGGGGATGTGCCTGTAATATCAGGCCATTCCCCGGCCGGAGCCACACCATGACCAATCCCATCGCCATCGTGCTGGCCCTCGTCATTGCTGTGGCGATGATGATTGACCTCTACGTCTATGGCGCGGACCATATGGTCTATCTCGGCAAAAAGCTCTTCGAGCTGATAGAATGGATGGCCTTCTGGCGGTAACCGCTCAGCTCTCCACGCCCGGCCCTACGCCAACCAAAAAAGACGCGGCCACCAACCAAGCGCCACGCCCCTCCCCTTCATCCTTTTAAAAATACCTCGCAGAACCGCGCCTCACGCGGCCCACTCGCCATTCCAGATGCTACCTCTGCGAAAACCGCTCAATCAGCACCTTATTCACCGCCGGAGTCACGAATTTGCTGACATCCCCATCCAACCGCGCGATCTCTTTCACCAATTTGCTGGCAATCGCCTGATGAGTGGCCTCGGCCATTAAGAAGACCGTCTCGATGGAATCGTCCAATTGCCGGTTCATGCCAACCATCTGGAACTCATATTCGAAATCGGACACGGCGCGCAGGCCGCGCACGATGGTCTGGGCGCCCACATCACGCGCACAGTCGATCAGCAGGTTCTCAAAAGGATGCACCACGATCTCGACGCCGGTCTCCTCGGCCAATTGCGCGCATTCCGCTTCGATCAAGGCGACCCGTTCTTCGAGGGTGAACAACGGCCCCTTGTCGCGGTTGATGGCCACGCCGATCACCAGCCGGTCGACCATACGGGCCGCGCGGCGGATGATGTCGATATGCCCCAGCGTGATCGGGTCGAACGTACCGGGGTAAAGGGCTATGCGCATGTAATTGTCCTGCGTATCTGCTGCGTTGCGGCACAGCCAATCATTTCACCGCCCCAAGCGCAAGTCGGTTAGCGGTAGCATTGCCCCGCCGTCAGTCGGCGGGGGCCACAGTTCAAAGGCCGCTTCAGTGGCCCATGATCATGCCTTCAAGGGCCTGTTTCTCCATCGACAGCTCTTGCAATTGTGCTTTGACCACATCGCCGAGGGAGATCAGCCCCACCAGCTCGCCGTCCTCAAGCACCGGCATATGGCGGAACCGCCCATCGGTCATCTTTTGCAGCACCGCGTCGGAGCGGTCGTCCCGGCTACAGGTCACCAATTTCCGGGTCATGAGGGTTTCGGCCGCCTGCTCCAGACAGCCCGCGCCCGCGCGGCCCAGCTCGCGCACGATGTCCCGCTCAGACAGGATCCCATCAGGCGTCTTGCCATCGGCCGAGATCACCAGCGTCCCAATCCGTTTCTCGGCCAGCATCGCCGCCGCTTCGGAGATCGCCAATCCGGGTTTGGCCGTCACCACCTTTTCATCGGGCTTGGTCTTGAGAATCTGCGATACGAGCATCTGGCGCCTCCTTGGGTACAGGGCAAAGTCACGTCCAGCGTCACCGCGAAATCCTTTTCTGTCAAGCTTTTGGCGCAGCCCTGCCCGAGGCCCGCGCCTCCAGCCGCGCGGTCTCGGCCCGCAGTCCGGTGGCCAGCGCTTCGGCAAAGGCCGCCAACCGCGCGTTGCGGCGGTCATCTGCGTGGCGGATCAGATAGAAGGCGCGTTTGAGGCTCACGGCATCGGTGAGGATGCGCCGCACCCCCTGCGTCGCGGCAAGCGAGAAGTCATGCGCGACCCCAATCCCCCCGCCCTGCTGGATCATCCGCACCTGCACGGAGACGGAATTCGACGCCAGCGCCACCCGGCTGATGCCAAGGTCCGCAAGGTAATCCAACTCACGGTCAAAGATCATATCGGGGATATAGCCGACCATCCGATGCCCTTGCAGATCGCCCACGGCGGTCACCTCAGGGTGCTGCGCCAGATAGCTTTCCGCGGCGGCGAGATGGAGGTGGTAGTCCGTCACTTTTTGCACCACCAGCCGCCCCGCCGTGGGGGCACTCACCCCGATGGCCATATCCGCCTCGCGCCGCGACAGGTTGAAAACGCGCGGCAATGCGATGATCTGCACGTCCAGATCGGGGTTCTTCGCAGCAATCGCCGCACAGACCTGTGGCAACAGATAGTTCGCCGCCCCATCGGGCGCACCAACACGGATCTGCCCCGAAAGCTGATCGCTTTGCACCTGCACACCAGCGGTGGCCGCGCGCATGGCCTGTTCAGCCCGCTCTGCCCGCTGCATCAGGTCCCGCCCCGCTTCGGTGAGCATATAGCCCTGTGGCGATTTCACGAAGAGGACGGTCTGCAACGCCTTTTCCAACCGTGCCATGCGGCGGCCCAGCGTCGCGGGATCGAGCCGCAGCAGCTTGCCCGCACCAGACAGGCTTTCCTCTCGTCCGACGGCGAGAAACAGCCGCAGGTCGTCCCAATTCTGATCCATTTACCTGCCCTCTGAGGTTTTGCAAAAATGCAAGACGGTTTTGCCATCCTTCCTCTGTTCCGGTTCTTTTTGCAAGGCTATCGTGCCGCCAACCATAGAGGAGACCGATCATGCAAGAGATGACGCATTACCTGAACGGCGAACACGTTAAGGGCACCTCCGGGCGCTTTGCCGATGTGATGAACCCCGCCACCGGCGAGGTGCAGGCCAAGGTGCCGCTGGCCAATGGCGACGAGTTGAACAAGGCGGTGGAATACGCCCAAGCCGCGCAGCCGAAATGGGCCGCCACCAACCCGCAGCGTCGCGCCCGCGTGCTGATGAAATTCGTGGCCCTGCTGAACCGCGACATGGACAAGCTGGCCGAGGCGCTGAGCCGCGAGCACGGCAAGACCCTGCCCGACGCCGCCGGCGACGTGCAGCGTGGCCTCGAAGTGGTGGAATACTGCATCGGTGCGCCGGAACTGCTGAAGGGTGACTTCACCGACAGCGCCGGCCCCGGCATCGACATGTACTCCATGCGCCAGCCCTTGGGTGTCACCGCGGGCATCACGCCCTTCAACTTCCCCGCCATGATCCCGATGTGGATGTTCGCGCCCGCCATCGCCTGCGGCAACGCCTTCATCCTCAAGCCTTCGGAGCGTGACCCCTCCGTCCCGCTGATGCTGGCCGAACTTCTGGAAGAAGCCGGTCTGCCCAAGGGCATCATTCAGGTCGTCAACGGTGACAAGGAAGCGGTCGACGCGATCCTGCACCATGACGTGATCCAGTCCATCGGCTTCGTCGGCTCCACCCCGATCGCCGAGTACATCTATGCCACCGGCTGCGCCAACGGCAAACGCGTGCAGTGCTTCGGCGGTGCCAAGAACCACATGATCATCATGCCCGACGCCGACCTCGACCAGGCCGCCGACGCGCTGGTGGGTGCGGGCTACGGTGCCGCGGGCGAACGCTGCATGGCGATCTCTGTCGCCGTGCCGGTGGGCGAGGAAACCGCCGACCGCCTGATCGAAAAGCTGGTGCCGCGCATCGAAAAGCTGAAAGTCGGCCCCTACACCGCGGGCAATGACGTGGACTACGGCCCCGTGGTCACCGCCGCCGCCAAGGCCAATATCGAACGTCTGGTCCAGACCGGCATCGATCAGGGCGCGGAGCTTGTCGTCGACGGGCGCGACTTCAAACTGCAAGGCTACGAAAACGGCTATTTCGTCGGGCCGCACCTGTTTGACCGCGCCACCAAGGACATGGACATCTACCAGCAGGAAATCTTCGGCCCCGTGCTGACCTGTGTCCGCGCCAAGGACTACGAAGAGGCGCTTGGCCTTGCGATGGACCACGAATACGGCAACGGCACGGCGATCTTCACCCGTGACGGCGACGCGGCGCGCGACTTTGCCAACCGCATCAACATCGGCATGGTCGGTGTGAACGTGCCGATCCCGGTGCCGCTGGCCTATCATACCTTCGGCGGCTGGAAGAAATCCGTCTTCGGCGATCTGAACCAGCACGGCCCCGATGCGTTCAAGTTCTACACCCGCACCAAAACCGTCACGGCCCGTTGGCCGAGCGGCATCAAGGAGGGTGGCGAGTTCTCCATCCCCGTGATGGAGTGATCCATCCCGCCGGTCGCCCAACGTGGCGGCCGGCCCCTGCCAAAGGTCAGAGCCATGCAAAAAGAATTCACCATCGGGATCGAAGAAGAATACCTTCTGGTCGACGCGGATTCACTGGCTCTGGCCGACACGCCCGAAGGGCTGATGGAGGATTGCCGCAAAGACCTCGGCGATCAAGTCAGCCCCGAGATGCTGCTCTGCCAGATCGAGATTGGCAGCAAACCCTGCGCCACTGTGGCCGAGGCCCGCGACGATCTGCGCCACCTGCGCAGCACCATCGCCAAACACGCCGCCAAACATAACCTCGCCCCCATCGCCGTGTCCTGCCATCCCTTCTCGGATTGGAAAAACCAAGAGATCACCCACAAAGAACGCTACGCCAAGATTGAAAGCGAGTTGGAAAACGTCGCCCGCCGGATGCTGAGTTGCGGGATGCATGTCCATGTGGGCATTGAGGGCGACGACCTGCGCATCGATCTGATGCCGCAGTTCGCTTATTTCCTGCCCCACCTGCTCGCGCTCTCGGCCTCTTCGCCCTATTGGCAAGGCGCCGATACCGGATTGGCCTCCTACCGCCTTGCGGTGATGGAGAGCATGCCGCGCACCGGCCTGCCGCCGCTGCTTCATAGCTGGGGAGAATATGAGCGCAGCACGCAGGCGTTGATCGACCTCGAGATCATTCCCGACCAGTCGAAGATCTGGTGGGACCTGCGCCCCTCGACCCATTACCCCACGCTGGAAAGCCGCATCTGCGACGTGCAACCGCGCCTGTCGCATGCGCTTGGGCTGGCGGGTCTGACCCAATCCATCGCGCGCTTCCTGCTGCGCCTGCGCGACAGCAACCTGCGCTGGCGCGAGTATGACCGTTTTCTGATCGAAGAAAACCGCTGGCGCGCGCAGCGCTACGGGGTGAACAAGACGCTGATCGACTTTGGCGGGCCGACGCTCAAACCCTTTGACCAACTGTTCGAAGAGATCATCGGCCAGATCGCCGAAGACGCTGAGGCGCTCGGGTGTTTGGACGAGGTCTGCGCCCTGCGCGATGTCGTCAAACAGGGCACCTCCGCCGACCGGCAGCGCAAAGTCTGGGCCGACGCCCCCGAGGGCAAAGGCGGCGAAGCCGTCGTGCGCCAGTTGATAGAGGAATACCACGCCGATCTGTGACGCTTGTTGCGGCTCCTTTCGGCTGATAGAATTAAACAAGTGTTCAGTTCCAAGGACACATGACTTCAGGGAGGAGCCGCGATGGATTTCGCATTGAACGAGGAACAGACCGCCATTTTCGACATGGCCCATGCCTTTGGGCAGGACAATATCGCCCCCCATGCTCACCAGTGGGAAAAGGACGGCACCATCCCCAAGGAGTTGTGGCCGCAGATCGGCGAGCTGGGTTTCGGCGGGCTCTATGTCTCCGAGGAGACCGGCGGCGCAGGCCTTTCGCGCCTCGACGCCACGCTGGTCTTCGAGGCTCTGTCGATGGCCTGCCCCTCCGTCGCGGCGTTCCTCTCGATCCACAACATGTGCGCCAAAATGCTCGACACTTTCGCCAGTGACGAGATGAAAGAGCGCGTCATGCCCAAAGTGCTGACCATGGAGACGGTGCTGAGCTACTGCCTGACCGAACCCGGCTCCGGCTCCGACGCGGCGGCGCTGAAGACCCGCTGCGAGCGCAGCAACGAGGGCTACACCCTGAACGGCACCAAGGCCTTCATCTCGGGCGGCGGTTATTCGGATGCCTATGTCACCATGGTCCGCACCTCCGACGAGGGCGCGCGCGGCGTCTCCACCGTCTATGTCGAGGATGGCACGCCGGGCCTCAGCTTCGGCGGTCTGGAAGACAAGATGGGCTGGCGCAGCCAGCCGACCGCGCTGGTGCAGTTCGACGATTGCAAGATCGGGGCCGAGAACCTCGTCGGCGAAGAAGGCAAGGGCTTCAAATACGCCATGGCCGGCCTTGACGGCGGGCGGCTTAACATCTCGGCTTGCTCACTTGGCGCGGCGCAAACCGCGCTGAATAAGACGCTGGAATACATGGGCGACCGCAAGGCCTTCGGCCAGACCATTGACCAGTTCCAGGGGCTGCAGTTCCGCCTTGCCGACATGGAGATCGAGTTGCAGGCCGCGCGCACCTTCCTGCGCCAAGCGGCGTGGAAGCTCGACACCGGTGCGCCGGACGCCACCAAGTTCTGCGCCATGGCCAAGAAATTCGTGACCGAGACCGGCAGCAAGGTCGTTGACCAGTGCCTGCAGTTGCACGGCGGCTACGGCTACCTTGCCGACTACGGGATCGAAAAACTGGTCCGCGACCTGCGCGTGCATCAAATCCTCGAAGGCACCAATGAGATCATGCGCGTGATCGTCGCCCGCGACATGCTCAAGAACCGCTGAGGCCACCCATGAGTGACATCGACATCCGCAAAACGGGGCGCGCGGGCCGCATCACGCTGACGCGGCCCAAGGCCTTGAACGCGCTGAGCTACGACATGTGCATCGCCATTGAGAAGGCAATCGACGACTGGCACGCCGACCCCGAGGTCGCTGTCGTCGTGCTGGATGCGGAGGGCGAGAAAGCCTTCTGCGCTGGCGGCGACGTGGCGCAACTCTACCAAACCGGCAAGGACGGCGACTTCGATTTCGCCCGGCAGTTCTGGTCCGATGAATACCGGCTCAACAACAAGCTGCATGGCTACCCCAAGCCGGTGATCTCCTTCATGCAGGGCTTCACCATGGGCGGCGGCGTCGGCATCGGTTGCCACGGCTCGCACCGCGTCGTGGGCGAGACGAGCAAGATCGCCATGCCGGAATGCGGCATCGGACTGGTGCCAGACGTGGGTGGCACGCTGCTGCTGGCGCAAGCGCCGGGGCGGATGGGCGAATACCTCGGCCTCACCGGGGCGCGCATGGGTCCGGCGGATGTGCTGCACGCGGGCTTTGCCGACTACTTCATCCCCGAGGACCAATGGCCCGCGCTGATCGCGCAACTGGAAGAAAACGGCGATCCCTTCATCCTCGACCGCGCGGCGACGACCCCGCCCCCATCCAGACTGGCCGAGGTTCAAGATGAGGTGGACCACCTTTTCGCCCCGAAGAATTTGGAAAAGATCGAAGCCACCTTTTCCATATCGGAAAGCGCCTTCGCCGCCGAGACGCTGAAGACCCTGCGCCGCAACTCCCCCCTGTCGATGGGTTGCACGCTGGAAATGCTCCGCCGTCTGCGCGGCCCGGGCATCGGCATGGTCCCGGCGCTGCAACAGGAATACCGCTTTACCGCGCGGTCACTTGAAAAAGGCGACTTCATCGAGGGCGTGCGCGCCGCGATCATCGACAAGGATCGCAGCCCCAACTGGCAACATGCCGATTGGAACGTACCGCAGGCCGCTGTCGAAGCCATGCTCGCCCCCTTGGGCGACAACGAATTGAAGTTGGAGGAAAATTCATGAGCAAACTCACAATCGGTTTCATCGGACTGGGCAACATGGGCGGCCCGATGGCGGCCAACCTCGCCGCCGCGGGCCATACGGTGCGCGGCAATGACGTGGCCGGCACCACTGCCGAAGGGGTCGCCGAAGCCAAGACCATCGCCGAAGCGGTGACCGACGCCGAAGTCGTCATGGCCATGCTGCCCAATGGCGCGATTCTGCGCCAAGTTGCCGAAGAAGCTGTCGCCCATATGGCCCCCGGCGCGCTGCTGATCGACTGTTCCACCGTGGACGTTGAAAGCGCGCGTTTCGCGGCAGAGGCGGCGCAGAAAGCCGGGCTGCTCTTCGTCGACGCCCCCGTCTCCGGCGGCATCGGCGGCGCGCAGGGCGGCACGCTCACCTTCATGGCCGGCGGTGCGGAGGCGGCCTTCGAGAAGGCCAAACCGCTTTTCGACATCATGGGTCAGAAGGCCGTGCACTGCGGTGACGCTGGCGCGGGCCAAGCCGCGAAGATCTGCAACAACATGATCCTCGGCGCCACGATGATCGCCACCTGCGAAGCCTTTGCACTCGCCGACAAGCTGGGCCTCGATCGCGAGCGCATGTTCGACGTGGTCAGCACGTCCTCCGGCTATTCATGGACAATGAACGCCTACTGCCCTGCCCCCGGCGTCGGTCCGCAATCGCCTGCCGACAACGATTACAAACCGGGCTTCGCGGCGGAGTTGATGCTGAAAGACCTCGGCCTCGCACAGCAAGCCGCCGAGATGGCCAATGCCGACACGCCCATGGGCGCGCTTGCGAAAGAACTCTACACCCGCTTCGTCGAAGAAGAAGGCGGCAAGGGCAAAGATTTCTCTGCCATGCTACCCCGTTTCGAGCAGCGCGGATATAAGGGCTAAGCCCCTAACATAACTGACACGGTGAAGTGGCGGCGGTTATTCCGCCGCCACTTTCGTCTCCTTGCGCAACATGGGCTTAAGGTACTTCCCCGTGTAGCTCTCGGCCACTTCTGCGACCTTTTCGGGCGTACCCGTGGCCACGACACGGCCCCCGCCATCACCGCCCTCGGGGCCGATATCGATGATGTGATCCGCAGTTTTCACCACGTCGAGGTTATGCTCAATCACCACGACTGAGTTGCCCTGATCAACCAATTCATGCAGCACTTCCAAAAGCTTACGCACGTCTTCAAAGTGCAAACCGGTGGTTGGCTCATCCAGAATGTAAAGCGTGCGCCCCGTCGAGCGTTTGCTCAACTCCTTGCTGAGCTTTACCCGCTGCGCCTCACCGCCCGAAAGCGTCGTAGCCTGTTGACCCACCTTGATATACCCAAGACCCACCCGCATCAGCGCGTCCATCTTCTCACGGATCGACGGCACCGCGGCAAAGAAGTTCTGCGCATCTTCCACAGTCATATCAAGGACATCGGCGATGCTCTTGCCCTTGAACTTCACCTCTAGCGTCTCGCGGTTATAGCGGGCCCCCTTACAGGTCTCGCATTCCACATAGACGTCCGGCAGGAAGTGCATTTCGATCTTGATGACCCCGTCGCCCTGACAGGCCTCGCAACGCCCCCCTTTGACATTGAAGGAGAAGCGCCCGGGCTTATAGCCGCGCTCCTTGGCCTCCGGCAGCCCGGCAAACCAGTCGCGGATTGGGGTGAAGGCCCCGGTATAAGTCGCTGGATTAGAACGCGGTGTTCGCCCAATCGGACGTTGGTCAATGTCGATGACCTTATCGAGATGCTCCAACCCTTTGATCGTCTGACAAGGCGCAGGTGTCTGTCGCGCACCGTTCAGATTCATCGACGCGGTCTTGAACAAGGTCTCAATCGTCAGGGTTGATTTGCCGCCCCCCGACACGCCCGTCACGCAGACAAATTTCCCCAGCGGAAAGTCCACCGTCACATTCTGCAAGTTGTTGCCAGTGGCCTTTACCACCTGCAACTTCTTCTTATTCCCCTTGCGCCGCTTCGCCGGGACCGAGATTTCGCGAACGCCGGTAAGGTATTGACCCGTCACAGAATTCGGATCGGCTGCAACCTCTTGCGGCGTGCCATGGCTGATAACCTGCCCGCCGTGGACCCCAGCCCCCGGCCCGATATCAAAGACGTAATCCGCCTCGCGGATGGCCTCCTCATCGTGCTCCACCACGATCACGGTATTCCCCTGATCGCGCAGGTTCTTCAACGTATCGAGCAGACGGTCATTGTCGCGCTGGTGCAGACCAATCGACGGCTCATCAAGAACATAGAGAACCCCCGTCAGCCCCGAGCCGATCTGGCTCGCCAAACGAATGCGCTGGCTCTCACCACCACTTAACGTACCACTTGAACGTGACATCGTAAGGTACTCAAGACCAACGTTATTTAGGAAGCCAAGACGTTCTCGGATTTCCTTCAAAATGGCCCGGGCAATCTCGTTCTTCTGATCGGTCAGATGGTCTGGCACCGTTTTGCACCAGTCGAAAGCCTCGCGGATCGACATCTCGACGACTTTGCCGATATGCAGCAATTCATCTTCACCACCGTCCCGCGGGCCAATCCGCACCGCCAGCGCTTCGGGCCGCAGGCGATAGCCGCCGCAAGTACCACAGGGGCGGTTATTCTGATAGCGCTCAAACTCCTCGCGCACCCAATTACTATCGGTTTCGCGGTAGCGCCGCTGCATGTTGGGGATAACCCCCTCGAACACCCGCTTCACCTCATAGACGCGGCCGCCTTCGTCATAGCGGAAGGTGATCTCCTCCTTACCGGAGCCGTGGAGGAAGACGTTCTGAACCCTTTCAGGCAGGTCTTTCCAACGTGTCTTCTGATCAAAATTATAATGTTTCGCAATGGCTTCGATGGTCTGCTTAAAGTAAGGTGACTTCCCCTTACGCCAAGGCGCCAGCGCACCATCATAGATCTTTAGGTTTTGATCCGGCACCACCAAACGTTCGTCGAAGAAGAGCTCGACCCCAAGGCCGTCACAAGACGGGCAAGCCCCAAATGGCGCGTTGAAGGAGAATAGCCGCGGCTCGATCTCAGGGATGGTGAAGCCACTGACGGGACAGGCGAATTTCTCTGAGAACGTATGGCGTTCCGGCTCACCTTCGCTGGGGGCCGTCTCTAGCACGGCGATTCCATCGGCAAGGTCGAGCGCGGTGCGAAGCGAGTCCGCAAGCCGCGTCTCCAAACCCTCGCGCACCACGATCCGGTCTACGACGACGTCGATGTCATGGCGGAATTTCTTATCCAAGGTGGGCGGCTCATCCAGGTCGTAGAAGTCGCCATTCACCTTGACCCGCTGGAAGCCCTGCTTGCGCAACTCGATGAATTCCTTGCGGTATTCACCCTTGCGGTCGCGGATGATGGGGGCCAGCAGATAGGCCCGCGTGCCCTCTTCCATCGTCATGATCCGGTCGACCATGTCCTGCACCTGCTGGGCCTCGATCGGCTTGCCGGTGGCGGGGCTATAGGGCGTGCCAACGCGGGCGAAGAGCAGACGCAGGTAGTCGTAAATCTCGGTCACCGTGCCGACGGTCGACCTCGGGTTCTTCGACGTGGTCTTTTGCTCGATCGAGATGGCGGGGCTGAGGCCGGAAATGTGATCCACATCCGGCTTTTGCATCATATCAAGGAACTGCCGCGCATAGGCCGAGAGCGATTCCACATAGCGCCGCTGCCCTTCGGCATAGATCGTGTCGAAGGCAAGACTCGACTTGCCGGAACCAGAAAGCCCGGTGATTACAACCAGTTGGTCCCGTGGAATATCCACGTCGATGTTCTTCAAATTGTGCTCGCGCGCGCCGCGCACTTCAATATTCTTCAGCTCAGCCATCACATGCCCCTCTTAACGATTTGTACATAGGTGCTGATGCAGTGTTTTCCAACGGAAAAGTGAGAACTAAACAGGAACGTGCTGCCTGCGACGACGGGCCGCACCGAGGAGGAGATGTGCCACAAGCCCCATAACGAAGGCCCCGCCCGCAAGTAACGGCAGCGCCGCGGCGCCGAAGCTTGCCAGGCCGAAGGCCATGACCGGCGTGCCCAGGCTGTTGCCGAGGTTGCCCATCTGCGCCACCGCACCATTGGCCTCTGCCTGCGCGGCAGGGCCGGTATTCAGCTGTGCCACAGCGGTGAAACTTGCCCCTTGGATCAGCCCCATGGCCCCTGCAAGCGCCAGACAGGCCAGCGGGGTGCCGGGGGCGAGCCAGAGCCAGACCATGGAAAGGGCCGAGAGGCCAAAGCCCGTTTGCACGACGTAGACCGCTGGCAGGCGGCGCAGCAGCGCCACGCCGACGGTCATCGACACCGCGATGCTGGTGAGCGGCATCGCGGCCATGGTGACCGCGCGCCATGCCTCGGGAAGGTAGGGCGGCAAGACAGTGAGGATGGAGACGAAGCTGAATGTATAGAACAGCCAACCCGCCGCCGGGGCGGAGAGGAAGGGTGACCGGTAAATCGCAAGATGATCGCGAAGTATCTGCGGCAGGGAGAAAGGCGGCTGCGCGCCCTCCTCCGGCAAGCTGCGCAGACTGGCGGAGAGCACCAGCGCGCAGCCCGCCATATAGGCCGCATGAACGGCAAAAAGCGCTGGCACACCCCAGTTCAATGCGAGCGGGCGGCCAAGAAGTGTCAGGGCAGCGAAAGCGACGCCGAAGAAGGTGCCCCAGAGGGTCAGGGTAAACCCACGGTCTTTCACGGCGCTAAGCTGCGCGATGAGGGTCGGCGCGGCGACGACGATGGCCAGATGCGACAGCCCTTCGACCACGCGACTGGCCAGCATCCAGCCAAAGCCCGGCAAGAACGCCTGAAAAACCGACACGGCCGCCCCGAGCCAGAGGGCGAAGAGAAGCGCGCGGCGATAGCGGACCCGGGCGACCACCAGCCCCGCCACGACACCAAGGAGGATACCGACACCGCCCACCAAGGAGACCAAGAACCCAAGCGCCGCCCCGGCCTGCGGGTAGATATCCGGCAGCAGGCCGAAGATGACGCTCATCTTGCCATATTGCGCAGCCGCCCCCAGCCCCGCGGCCCAAAGCGCGAAGACGCGCATGAAGGAGGTGTGTTCAGCCATCCGCCCTCAAGCCTTTTGGGCCAGCGCCCATGCGCAGAGCGGCATCTTGGGGTCGTTGGTCAGATCATCTGTGGTCTTGTCGAAAGCCGGGGGCCAGTCGGGTTCTAGATTGCGTGCGGCGGCGGCAGGGTTGCCCCATTGTTTGGCGGTGATCCGGTGCGCGTCGAACCCGGCTTCGATCAGCAGGTTCTTCAGGCCCCGGGCGGACCAACGGGAGTTGTCATTTGGGGCGGCATGAAAGGGGATGAAAAACGGCACGGCGATCCAGAAATACCCGCCCGTCCTGAGCATCTGTTGAACATGCCCCAAGGCCGTATAGGGCCGGTCGAGATGCTCCCAAACCTGATTGGCGAGGATCAGATCGAACTGCCGCACGGCACCGCTCGCCGGATCGGTGAAGGGACCTGCGCAGATGTCATAGGTCGGATAGGCGAACTGGGTGTAGCTCTGGAACGTGAACCGTTTGCCGAACTTGCCGGAGATTTCGGCGGCGTCCAGCGTTTCAGGGTTCAAACGGTCAATCATCCGGCGGGTGCTGCGGTGCATGACGACACGGTTTAGGCTGACCACGACATGGCTCCCGACGGTTTGGCCGAAGTACGACGGGGCAAGTCGCGTTTGCCGCGCCCTGCCCCGTCGCGCTTTACATATGAATCACGCGGTCGAAAGCGTCGAGCACGGATTCATGCATCATCTCGCTGAGCGTCGGATGCGGGAAGACGGTGTTCATCAGGTCTTCTTCGGTGGTCTCCAACTGGCGGCCCACGACATAGCCTTGGATCAGCTCCGTCACCTCGGCCCCGACCATATGCGCGCCCAGAAGTTCGCCGGTTTTGGCGTCGAAGATGGTTTTCACCAGCCCCTCAGGCTCCCCCAAAGCCACGGCCTTGCCATTGCCGATGAAGGGGAAACGCCCGACCTTAATGTCATAACCCTGCTCTTTGGCCTTCGCCTCGGTCAGGCCGACGGAGGCGACTTGGGGGTGGCAATAGGTGCAGCCGGCGATGCTTTCGGGTTTGACGGGATGGGGTTTCTGGCCCGCGATCAGCTCGGCCACCATGACGCCCTCGTGGCTGGCCTTATGCGCAAGCCAAGGCGCACCCGCGATGTCGCCAATGGCAAAGAGCCCATCGACCCCGGTGCGGCAGTATTCATCCGTCACGACATGGGTGCGGTCAACCTTGACGCCAAGCTCTTCCAGCCCCAGCCCTTCGGTATTACCGACGATGCCAACGGCAGAGATCACGGTGTCGAACTCAAGCTTCTCGACCTTGCCGTCCCGCTCGATATGGGCGGTGACTTTGTCGTCCGTACGGTCGAGTTTCTTGACCGTGGCCTTTTGCATGATGGTCATGCCCTGTTTTTCGAATGCCTTTTTGGCGAATTTCGAAATCTCTTCATCTTCGACAGGCAGCACGCGGTCCATTACCTCGACCACGGTCGTGTCGGCGCCAAGGGTGTTGTAAAAGCTCGCAAATTCGATGCCGATGGCACCGGACCCGATGACCAGCAGTTTCTTGGGGTCGTGCGCGGGTTGCAGGGCATGGCGATAGGTCCAGACACGTTTGCCGTCCGCCTCTAGCCCCGGCAATTCGCGGGCCCGTGCGCCGGTGGCCAGCACGATGTTCTTGGCCGTCAGCTCCTCGCCGCCCTTGTCGGTTTTGACGGAGACCTTCCCCTTCGCGGGGATCGAGGCTTCGCCCATGAAGACCTCGACCTTGTTTTTCTTTAGCAGGTGTTTGACCCCGCCTTCCATCTGTTTGGCCACGCCGCGCGAGCGTTTGACCACGGCGGCAAGATCATAGTCGATCTTATCCGCCGCCAGACCGAAGTCCTTGGCGCGATGCATCAGGTGGAACACTTCGGCAGAGCGCAGCAGCGCCTTGGTGGGGATGCAGCCCCAGTTCAGGCAGATGCCGCCGAGGTTCTCCCGTTCGACCACCGCGACCTTCAGGCCAAGCTGGGCGCCACGGATCGCGGCGACATAGCCGCCCGGCCCCGCACCGATCACGATCAGATCAAAGGATTTCGCAGCCATGGCAAGGACCTCGCGTTAGGGTTTGCAAATATAGTTTACCGCTAAACCATATTTGCAATCGCCACAACCACGCGTGTTGCCCCGGCCCGCCGAAGGCTCAGGCCGCTTGAAGTTCCGCGCGCAGGTCCTTGACCGTTTGGCCATAGCCGCCCGCGTCGAGATAGGAGGTCTCCTGCGCCGTGAAACTGCGTGACAGCGCCGCGTTGCGATAGGGAAAGCGGCCAAACTGGCGGATCACTTCACGGTGGGCGCGGGCATGCAACAGGTTGCTGCCATCGCTTTTCGGCATCCGCTCGCACATCAGACGCACGCAGCGGTCCTGATCGCAGAGGTTCTCGGAATGCATCAGCGGCAGGTAGAAGAACTGCCGTTCGGGCGCCTCAACTCGCATGTCCCAGCCTTTTTCGATCGCCAGTTTTGCCGCCGCCAGCGCGACACGGTCGCTGGAAAACGCCTTGCCCGTGTCGCGGAACATGTTGCGCGGGAATTGATCGGTGAGGATCAGAAAGGCCAGCGCGTCGGTGGGATTGGTCAGCCAATGGTTCAGCTTGCCAGCCTGCGCCTCATCCCAAAGCCCCTCGAAACGCGCGCGGATATCGGCATCCAGCGTTTCGGAACTGTTGTACCATCCGGCCGGACCTACGTCTTCGAGCCAGAAATTCAGTACATCCTGGGGTTCTGCATTTGTGGCAGCCATCCCGCACACTCCTTTGCCGCAATCTGGGCGTTTCGTTAAAGTTAAGAACGTCTTACCGCAAAAGCCTAGTCACGTTTTATGTCATCCGCGACATCGTTATCGCTATCAGGGGCGTTTTTCTCTGCTTCGGCGTTTTCTTGGGCAGCCTCCTCGGCGGCCTCCTGTTCCGTTTCAATGATATATTCCTGCGCGATCTCCACGGCCACGGCAGTGGCCGAAGGGTAGATCGGCACGTAGTTGCCTGTCTCGTCGACCGGCACCGCGGCACGCTGTGTCTTACGGTAAGAGGCATAGGCGGCCAGAGCGGCGAAAAGCACGGCGGTGAACAGATAAAAGCCCCCCGGCCCAAGCGCCGTGCCCATCATCCAACCGGTGATCACCGGGCCCAGAACCGCGCCCAAGCCGTTGATAAATATCATCCCGCCCGAGGCCGAGGCCATGTCCTCATGCTCAAGAAAGTCGTTGGTGTGGGCCATGAGCAGCGAGTAGAGCGGGTTCGACATGCCCCCCACCAGAAAGGCCGTGGCCAGCAGGATCGGGAAGACATGGCCCAGCGTCATCCCGATGACCGAGCCGATACCGCCGAGCGTGGCGACGATGACGATCAGGCTGCGGCGGTCCATGCGGTCCGAGATCCAGCCGATGGGATATTGCAGGATCACGGAGCCGACGAAGAACATGGCCACGAAAAGTGAAATCTGGCCGACGCTCAGCCCGGCTTCGGCGCCGTAAACCGCCGCCATGCCGAATTGCGCCGAGAAGACGCCGCCGAGAAGAAACATGCCGACGCAGCCCAGGGGCGAGAAGTCCATCAACTCGCGCAGGCTCATCGGCTTGGTGGTATCGAAAGGCGGTGTCGGGCTGATCGACAAAAGGATCGGGGTCACCGCGATGCTCACCAGCACCGAGGGGATGACGAAGAGCACGAAGCCCGAGGGGTCGGCGGTCAGCAACAGCGCCTGCGCGATCACGATGCCCAGTGTCTGCACGATCATATAGGCCGAGAGCGCCTGCCCGCGGTTTTCGTTCGTGGCGGCGTTGTTGAGCCAGCTTTCCGCTGTGACGTAGACGGCGGAGAAGCAAAAGCCGATCAGCACCCGGCCCAGCGACCAGACGATGGTGTTGGGGAAGGTCGGATAGATGATCATCACCGCCGAGATCAGCGAGGCCAATGCCGCGAAGACCCGCACGTGGCCGACCCGCCGGATCATCCCCGGCGCCATGCGCGACCCGCCAAGGAAGCCCACGAAATAGGCAGACATGACGATCGACATCTGGAAGGTCGAAAACCCTTCGATGCCGCCACGGATACCCAGCAGCGTGCCTTGCATGCCGTTGCCGACCATCAAAAGGCACATGCCCAGCAAAAGCGCCCATGCGCTTGAAACCACTTGAATCATCAGTCAATTCCTTGTTCGCCCAAGCCCTCCCATGGACGGCAATCGCAGGCTAGTCACCCCCTAGTGCGACATTCAAGCGGGTTTTTGCGCCTCAGGCAGCAGAAGGGAGGAATCGCCGTAGGAGAAAAAGCGATAGCCCTCGCCAATGGCATGGGCATAGATGTCTTTCACCCGCTGCACCCCCATGAGGGCCGAGACCAGCATCATCAGGGTGGATTTGGGCAGGTGGAAATTCGTCATCAGCCCGTCGGTGACGTTGAACTTGAACCCCGGCGTGATGAAGATGTCGGTGTCGCCTTCCCATGCGGTGATCTCACCCTCGCGCGCCGCCGTTTCGATCAGGCGCAGGGCGGTGGTGCCCACGGGGATCACGCGCCCTCCGGCGGCGCGGGTGGCGGCAATCTCTTCAGCGGCCTTTGCGCTGACCCGGCCCCATTCGGCGTGCATCTTGTGTTCCGAGATGTCGTCGACCTTGACCGGCAGGAAGGTGCCCGCGCCGACATGCAGAGTGACATGGCTAAAACTCACGCCCTTCGCGGCCAGTGCTTCGAGCAGCGGCTCGTCGAAATGCAGCGAGGCTGTGGGCGCCGCGACAGCGCCCGCGTGGCGGGCAAAAACGGTCTGGTAGTCGGTCATGTCCTGCGCATCGGCGGCGCGTTTGGCGGCGATATAGGGCGGCAGCGGCATCGCCCCCGCGGCATTGAGCGCCGCGTCGAAATCATCGCCCGCGCAGTTGAACCGCAGATGCCCCTGCCCGTCTTCCACCGCCTCCAACGTGGCGCGCAGATCATCGGAAAAGACGACCTCTTCGCCGATTTTAAGCTTGCGCAGCGGTTTGATCAGCGCCGACCAAGTGCCGTTCCCGCGCGGCTCCAACAGGGTGACTTCGATCTTGGCCTGCACCGCCCCTTGGGCCGAGGTGCGGTGGCGAATGCCGCTCAGCCGTGCGGGGATCACGCGGGTGTCGTTCAGCACCAATCGGTCGCCGGGGCGCAGCCAGTCGGTCAGGTCGGTCACGCGCCGGTCGTGCAGTGCGGCGCCCTCCGCCACCAGCAACCGCGCGGAAGAACGCGGGTTGGCAGGACGGGTGGCGATCAGGGTCTCAGGCAGGTCGAAATCGAAATCGGAAAGCTTCATCGGCGCGGCTCCGGGTCTGGCGGCAAGGTCGCTTTGGCGCTTAGCGTTCCTCCGGCACCCGGGCAACCGGATTCGCTTGGCCCTGCACCTGTGGCGGCTGGGGCGGCGGGCGGCGGAACAGCTCGCGGAACATGCCGGGGGTGAGCGCCGAGAGCGGGTTGACCGAAACGCTGGGGTCTTTCGCGGCCCCCGTGAGCCGGTAGTTGAACCCGATCAGCCCTTCGCCCTTGCGGGTAAAGAGCGACCCGATCCCATTGAACATATAGACCGGAGAGATCACGCCCTGCATGTCGATCAACCCGCTGTCGAGCGCATAGACCCCATCCATCGACAGGCCCAAGGAAGCGCCTACCGCGCTGGCCTCGGTCAAGGTCAGGCGGTTCGGGGTAAGGTGAAAATTCGCTTCCACATCGTCAAAGTAAATCCCGTCGCCGTTAAGCTCGTTGATAAGCCCGACGACAGAGATGGCATTGACCAGCGCCGCGATCCCCGGCGCGTCGCGAATGGCGACATCGCTGACCGTGAGCTGCCCGTCAAAGGCCCCGCCCGAGCCGACCGGCAGCAGGGTGAGCGACAGGTTGCCCCCGACCACCTTTTTCACCAACCCGGCAGAGCGCAGAACCCCACCTGCGTCGTCCGAGACCACGCGCACCGCACTGCGCCCCGCTTGGGGCAGCACCCGCCCCTGCACCGGCGTGCCGCCATTGAGTCGCGCAGTGAACGCGCCATCCATCCCCTTGGCCGTGTCGAACGTGCCTTTGAGGTCGGTCAGGTAAATCGTATCGGTGATCTGCAACCGGTCCAGCGCCACGCGCATCGGCGGCCCGGCTTGGCCCCCGGCCGCGCCGAACTCGGCCCGGCGCATGTCGAGCGTGCCGCCGCCCAGCACCACCTGCACCGGGTTGCCCTTGCCCTGCCCGATCAGTTGCAACGGGATATCCAGCCAGTCGCCCCGCCGCAGCCGGTCGATCCGCACCCGGTCCAATGCGCCGCCGGGGGCAAGGTCGATGGAGCCCGCCACCCGCAGCCCCGGCGCGTTCAATTGAAAGGCGTCGATATTCGGCGTCTCGCCCAAACGCCCCGCCAGTCGCAACTCGCCCTCAGTGCCCGGCGCCTTGCTCCATGACAGTTGCGGGACGGAGACACCCAAGCCCGCCAGATCGCTTTGCAAAGTGAAGCGCGGCGCTTCGCCCTTCTTGAGGTCCACGGCAATCTGCCCGCGCCCCTCGCCGCGCAGGCTGCCGGGGGGCAGTGCCACGCCAAAGGCTTCGAGCCCCGCCGGGGTCAGCGCGACCTGCGCGGTCAGGCGGCTTTCATCCGAGCCGGGGCCGATCGCCTGCGACCATTCCCCGTCGAAGCCCACCCCGTCAATACGCCCCGCGCCGCCGATGGTGATACGGTCATTGTTGGCGGTGATGGACAGTTTGCTGGCCTGAAGGCTCCGGTCTTTGACCAGCGTATCGGTCGAGAGCGCCAGCAGGTCCCCCGCGAAATGATAGCGCACGTCTTCGGGCTTGCCGCCCTTTTTCAACGGCAGCGCCAGCGTGCCTTTCAGCACTGCCTCCCCATCCGCGAGGGTCACGGGCAGCCCGGCCTTATCCATCACCCGCATCGGCGGCTGGTTCAGTAGCGACAGCGCCGCGGTCAGGGTGGAGCGCGTGTTGAGCCGGATCACCGAGGGGCTGCCGTCTTTCACCCGCACATCGGGAATGATGAAGGAGGATCCATCCAGCGTCACCGCCCCGCCCTGCGGCGCGATGACCTCGCCCGCGTCCACCGTGACGACAAGGCGGTTGTCGAGCAGGCTTATATGGCCGCTGCCATCGGTGATATGCGGCAGGGTCTTCAGAAACCGCACCTCGGCCCCGGCATAGTCAAAGGCGACATAGGTCTGCGGCGCTTCCCCCGGCGCCATGCGCAGCGCCAGATCGAGGTTGCGCATTCGGCCCGCGTGAAGGTTCTCATCCAGCCATTTGCGGGTCTTGGGCTTCACCCCCTCGGGCCAGAGCGCCAGCAGGCGTTCGGGGCTGAGCCGGTCCATCCGCCCATCGAGAGACAGGTTCCAGCCCGCCGCCTCGGCCAGCAACGCGCCATCAAGGCGCAGGTTGCGGCCCTGATCGCTGATCTCCAGACGTCCAAGCTTCAGGCGAAACGGATTAAGGCTGAGTTCAAAGTCGATATCCGCCTGATCCAAGGCCACCGTCTCGGGGTAGACCTCCGCCGGATTGGCCCGCAGGTCGCGCAGGCTGAACTGCCCCACCATCCGCCCCGGAATGCCGCCCGTGACATCGCCCAGTTGCGAGCTGCCGGTGATATTGCCCGAGACCCAAGGGCTGTCGAGCGACATCTCGTCAAAGCGCAGCAATTGGCGCGCGGGGTCGTAGCTGAAATAGCTCTGCGCCCCATCGAAGGGGATCGGCTTGGTCTGCGGATTGGGCTGCAACACGCCCTTGCCGATCTGCAAAGAAGCGTTGATCGGTGCGAAACGGCCTGCGCTGTCGATGCCGCTGCGCACCGCGCCCGAGATATTGGTCCGCAGGACTTCAAGCCATGAAAAGGCTGGCCCCTGCGCCGCGATGTCGCGCGCATCGACCCCGTCGAAGGTCACGCCAAAGGTCGCGGCATTCTCACCGATTTGGCTGCTGTAATTGGCGGTGAGCGTGGCCACCCCCGCGCCCCCGCTGAGCACCGCGAGGTCCGCCGAGAGGTCAAGCGCATCGCCATTGCGCGACAGGCGCAGCCGCCCGCCGTCCCCGGTCCAAGCGCGGCCCGCGCGGGCATCCTCGAACCGCAGCGTCAGCGCGCGCAGCTCGACCGAGCGCAGGGCGGATAGCGCGGGGGCGGCCAGCACCTCGTCGATCTGGCCGATGAGTTGCGGCAGGGTCGCCGCCTCCCGCTCGGGCGGGGCGATCCCGGCCCCGGCGCTCAGGCTCACCCGGCCATCCGCCCCGCGGCGCAGATTGGCCACCACGCCCGAAAGCGAAATCGCCCGCGGCTGCGCCACCCCGCGCAGCAGAGACCGCATCGACAGGCTGGCCTTGAACTCATTGAAACTGACGATCTCATCGCCCTCGGGCGTGGTGACAAAGATGTCTTGCAAACGCACGCGGGGGCGCCAACCCTCATCGACGACGAATTCCATCGCGCCGAAATCCACCCGCGCCTGCGGCAGGGCCGAGGCGATCCGCGCCTCGATCCGTGTCTGCACCCAAAGCGGCGCCGGGATCGGACGGCCGGTGAAGTAGACCGCCGCCCCGGTCGCCAGCGCCGCCAAGAGCACCAGCACCACAGCCGAGACGATCCCCGCGCGGCGGCGCGACCGGCGGCGCGGCGGCCCTTCGCCATCTGGCGCAGGGGGGCTGGAAAGGGACGGGTCGCGCATCGTGCTCCGGTTCGGATAGGGCGGCTTTCTGGGGCGGCTTTGACGTTGTCAAATCAGATGCAGTATGACAGCCCTGAACGACCCTACACAAGCCAAAGGAACCGCCCCATGTCGCAGATCGGACCCCAACCCGGCCAACCGGCCCCGGATTTCACCCTTCCCGTGACCGGCGGTGGCGAGATCACGCTCTCTGCCTTGCGCGGCGCGCCGGTGGTTCTGTTCTTCTACCCGCGCGACGACACGCCCGGCTGCACCAAGGAATCGATCGGCTTTTCCGAGCGTTTGTCTGACTTCGCCGAGGCAGGCGTGCAGGTCTTCGGCATTTCGCGCGACAGTATGGAGAAACACGACAAATTCGCCGCCAAACACGCGCTGACGGTGCCGCTTTTGTCAGACACCGATGGCGCGGTAACCGAAGCCTATGAGGTCTGGGTCGAAAAGAACATGTACGGCAAGAAATCCATGGGCATTGAACGCGCGACCTATCTGATCGACGCCGAAGGGCAGATCGCGCAGGTCTGGCGCAAGGTGAAGGTGCCGGGCCATGTGGATGCCGTGCTCGACGCGGTGCGCGGCGCATGATGCCGCTGGCGGAAATGGCCGAGGCGGTGCTGCGCACGGCGGATGGGCGCGAGAAGACGGCCCTGTCGCGGAAATATGCGGCGCAGTGGCTCTCGGCCCGGGAGGCCGGTGAACGCCCCGAAGTGGGCCGCGCCGACCCGCCGCTGCACCCTGCCCGGCCCGCACAGCCCGAGTTGCTCTCGCCCCGCGACGTCCCGCGCCGCCGCCCCGGCACGCCCGAAGGCCGCGCGGCGCTGCTTCATGCCGTGGCGCATATCGAGTTGAACGCCGTGGATCTGCATTGGGATGTGATCGCCCGCTTCTCCCATGTGCCGCTGCCCTTGGGCTTTTATGACGATTGGGTCAAAGCGGCGGATGACGAATCCAAACATTTCAACCTGATGTGCGATTGTCTTGAGGAAATGGGGAGCCATTACGGCGCCATGCCCGCCCATGCCGGCATGTGGCGCGCCGCCGAAGACACGGTGGACGATCTGATGGGCCGCCTCGCCGTGGTGCCGATGGTGCTGGAGGCCCGCGGCCTTGATGTGACCCCCGGCATGATCGAGATTTTCCGCAAAGCGAAGGCCGACAGCGCCGTGGCCGCGCTTGAGACGATCTATGCCGAAGAGGTCGCCCATGTGGCCTATGGCAGCAAGTGGTTTCACTTCCTCTGTGGCCGCCATGACGACGACCCAAAGGACCGTTTTCATGCCCTCGTGCGCAAGTATTTCCACGGCGATCTCAAGCCGCCCTTCAACGAGGAAAAGCGCGCCGAGGCGGGAATCCCGCCAGATTTCTACTGGCCCCTGACCGCGGATGGCGGGCCAAGCTGAACAGGGTCTGACGCAGCAAGTGCTTGGTATCGGCGGATTTTTGCCAATTAAAAAGCGCTTTTTCAGGCGAATGGGGGAATGCCGCGCAGGCGCGGGTCAATAGGGTTGCCCCATTCGCGGGCACTGGCTATTGACGTTGGGCGCGGATGGGGCGGAGGCCCCGCGCACCGACGGGACGGGACAAAGGACGAAAACGTGCGCACACGGATTGCCATCAAGACGCATGCTCTGCTTGAGCATTACTTTCCCGAACGCCGCGTCTTTCTGAAATCCGACAGCGACACACGTTTCATCCGCCTGCGGCCCGGCACCCAGATTATCGGGCTGGCGGGATCGGCCTTTCTGGTCTCTTGGGCCATCATCGCCACCGCCATCATCTTGATGGACAGCATTGGCTCCGGCAATTTCCGCGAACAGGCCAAACGCGACCAGCGCACCTATCAGGCCCGGCTGAACGAGCTTTCCGCACAGCGTGACCTGCGCGCCGAAGAGGCGCTTGCCGCCCAAGACCGCTTTAACGCCGCGCTGACACAAATTTCCGTCATGCAGTCCGAACTGCTGGCCTCTGAGACGCGCCGCCGCGAATTGGAAACCGGGATCGAGGTGATCCAATCCACCCTGCGCGACACGATGAAAGACCGCCAGAAGGCCCGGCTGAAACTGGCCGAACTGGAAGGCAGCCTTGAGAATGGCGAAGCGGGCAGCCTGCGCGCCGATGCCGACCAAGCGCCGGTCGATTTCCTTGCCCAAGCTCTGGCACGCACCGCGGCAGAGCGCGACAAAGTTGTGGTCGACGCGCAGGATGCGCTGCTGCAGGCCGATGAAATGGCGCAAGAGATCGCGTTGATGCGCGATCAGAACGACGCGATCTTCCGCCAGCTTGAAGAAGCGATGAGCGTTTCCGTCGCCCCGCTCGACAAGATGTTCCGCAGCGCGGGCATGCCGACTGACCGGATCCTCGCCACCGTGCGCCGGGGCTATTCGGGCCAAGGCGGGCCGATGACGCCGCTCTCCTTCACCACCCGCGGCGAAGAGCTGAGCCCCGACACGCTGCGTGCGAACAAGCTGCTGGGCCAGATGGACCGGTTGAACCTCTACCGCATCGCCGCCGAAAAGGCGCCCTTCGCGAACCCGGTCAAAAACGCTTTCCGCTTCACCAGCCAGTTCGGCTATCGCCGCGACCCCAAGACCGGCGGCCGCCGGATGCACAAGGGCGTCGACTTTGCCGCCGGGATGGGCACGCCGCTTTATGCGACCGCCGATGGCGTGGTGATTCACGCAGGCTGGTCCTCGGGCTATGGCCGTCTGGTCAAGATCCAGCATGAGTTCGGCATTGAGACCCGTTATGCCCACATGTCCAAGCTGCGCGTGAAAGTTGGTCAAAGAGTCTCGCGCGGGCAGCATATTGGTGATATGGGAGCATCAGGACGGGTCACCGGTGTCCATCTCCACTATGAAGTCCGCGTAGGTGGCAAGGCTGTTAACCCCATGATCTATATCAAGGCTGCAAACGATGTTTTCTAAAAGCAAAATCAACGATCCCGCCCCTCAGGATGCAGATGTGTCCAAACCGGCACCCTCCGGTGCATCCTCGGCCCCCGCGCCCTCTAAGCAGAGCGAATTCAAGGCCAGCGCGCCCAAGGCAAAGCCCCCTGCATCCGTTCTGTCTTCGGATCTGCATGTGACCGGCAACATGAAAACGACGGGCGACGTTCAGGTTGAAGGCACCGTCGAAGGCGACATCCGCGCTCATCTGCTGACCATCGGTGAGACGGCGACGATCAAGGGCGAAGTGGTTGCCGATGACGTGGTGATCAATGGCCGCATCGTGGGCCGCGTGCGTGGCCTCAAGGTGCGCCTGACATCGACCGCACGGGTCGAGGGCGACATCATCCACAAAACCATCGCGATCGAATCCGGCGCGCATTTCGAAGGCTCCGTGCAGCGTCAGGACGATCCGCTGAACCCCGGCGCGAAATCCGCTCCGGCGCAGAAGCCGAACCCGGCGTCCTAAGGCTTCGGCAAGCTGAACCATTCGCAGGCGTCGCAGACAATGCGGCGCCTGTTTGCTTTTGGGGGGACGGTCTATCCTGCGCCCTGCCCGCTTCGCCAATATCAGTAGGTCGGGATATGCGCCGCGCCGCGCTGATGGCAGACCACTGGCGATAACGCTCATTTCATCACGGCCTGAGCAGGCCGATGCGTGGGGAGAGCAAGCCCACCCCACGCGATGCTCGTCGGGACGTTACTCGGTCACCGTGACCGTTTTCATCACGTCCGGCGTGCCGACGACGGCCCCGTTCGGGCCGGTGCCGCGCTTGATGGCATCGACCACGTCCTGCCCTTCGGTAACCTTGCCAACAACGGTGTACTGACCGTTGAGGAAAGGTGCTTCGTCGAACATGATGAAGAACTGGCTGTTGGCGCTGTTCGGGCTCTGGCTACGGGCCATGCCGACGACGCCTTTCTCATAAGCGATATCCGAGAACTCGGCCTTGAGGTCGGGCTTCTCGGAGCCGCCCATGCCCGCGCGGGCAGTGTCGCCATCGGCGCGGCCGAACTGCACGTCGCCGGTCTGGGCCATGAAGCCGTCGATCACGCGGTGGAAGACCACCCCGTCATAGGCGCCTTCCTCGGCCAGTTCGGTGATCTGCGCCACGTGGTTGGGCGCGACGTCTTCGAGCAGGTCGATCTTGACGGTGCCATTGGCCTCGCCCGCGACCTCGATCTCGAGCCCGGTGGCCATCGCCGCCGAGCCGAGAAGCGCGAGAACTGCGCTGGAGGTGGCGATCTTACGCATCTGCGGCCACCTTGACGGAGATCATGCGGTCAGGGTTCGCAGGCGGCTCGCCCCGGGTGATCGCGTCGACATGCTCCATGCCGGAAATGACCTGCCCGTAAACGGTGTATTGACCGTTGAGGAAGTCATTGTCCTTGAAGTTGATGAAGAACTGGCTGTTGGCGCTGTCGGGGTTGGCCGAACGGGCCGCACCGATGGTGCCGCGTGCATGCGGAACCTTGGAGAATTCTGCGGGCAGGTTCGGCAGGTCCGAGCCGCCAGTGCCCGCCGCGCGCAGGTTGAAGTTGTCTTCCATGTTGCCGTTGGCCACGTCGCCGGTCTGGGCCATGAATCCTTCGATCACGCGGTGGAAGGCGACATTGTCATATTTCCCGGCGCGGGCCAGTTCCTTCATCCGCTCCACATGTTTGGGCGCAAGGTCGGGCATCAGTTCGATGGTGACGGTGCCGCCTTTCAGCTCCATCAGGATGGTGTTCTCGGGGTCTTTGATCTCGGCCATGGGGCAATCCTTTGGTTTGTCTTTGCCAGATACCTAAGGAGCTTGGCCGCGATTGCCAAGCCGCGCATTGACCTGAGGCCAGATAACAGCAAAACACAGCGCAAGAGATTGGATTGGGAGAAGATCGATGGGCTGGAAATCACTGGACGATATGGAACTGGACGGCAAGCGCGTGCTCTTGCGGGTCGACATCAACGTGCCGGTCGAAGAGGGCCGCGTCACCGATGCCACGCGGATCGAGCGGATTGTGCCCACGGTGGACGACATCCTGTCGCGCGGCGGCAAGGTGACGCTGCTGGCCCATTTCGGACGGCCCAAGGGCAAGGTCGTCGAGGAGATGAGCCTGCGCCAAGTCCTCCCCGCGCTGGAAAAGGCACTGGGCCGCGACGTGGCATTCCTGCCATCGTTGGACGCCGCAGGCGACGCGCAGGCCGATCTGCAACTCATGGAGAACATCCGCTTCTACCCCGGTGAAGAGGCCAATGACGAAGATTTCGCCCGCCAACTGGCCGCGCTTGGCGATATCTATTGCAACGATGCCTTCTCTGCCGCGCACCGCGCCCATGCCTCGACCGAGGCGCTGGCGCGGCTGCTGCCTGCCTGCGCAGGGCGCTTGATGCAGGCGGAGCTCTCGGCGCTGGAGGCGGCATTGGCCAAGCCCGAACGCCCGGTGGGCGCTGTCGTGGGCGGGGCCAAAGTCTCGACCAAGATCGCGCTTTTGGAGAACCTCGTGAACCGGCTCGACGTCTTGGTCATCGGCGGCGGCATGGCAAACACCTTCCTTGCCGCACTTGGGGCCGATCTGGGCAAATCGCTGGAAGAGCCGGACTATTACGACACGGCCAAGGACATCATGGCGCAGGCCGAGAAGGCGGGCTGCCGGGTCATCCTGCCGGTCGATGGTCTGGTCGCGCGGGAGTTCGCCAAGGGCGCGGCCCATGAGGTCGCCCCGCTTGGCTCTGATGCGAAGCTCGCGACAGATCAGATGGTGCTCGACGCGGGCCCTGAGACCGTCGCATTGGTCGAGACGGCCTTCGCCGACCTGCGCACCCTGATCTGGAACGGCCCCATGGGGGCCTTTGAAATCCCGCCCTTCGACACCGCCACCGTCGCCGCCGCCCAAGCCGCCGCCGCAAAGACCCGCGAAGGCATACTGACCTCCGTCGCCGGGGGCGGTGACACGGTCGCGGCGCTGAACCAAGCGCGCGTGGCGGATGATTTCACCTATATCTCCACCGCCGGGGGCGCCTTCCTTGAATGGATGGAAGGCAAGACCCTGCCCGGCGTCGCCGCATTGGATGGGTCGGCTGCGTAAAAAGGCGATTTACCGCTAAAAACAACGGGTTTCCCGCAATTGTGGGATTCCCATGACGAATCGCCTGTGTCATACTGATGTCACGTCCGCCAAGAGACGCAGAGGCAGAACCATGACACGCAACACCCGACCGGCTTTCGGCACATTGTTGTTCTTCGCAATCGCTTTCGCGCTGAGCCTGTATTTCACCTTTGCCGCCGTGCAGGGGGATTTCGGCCTGTTCCGCCGGACCGAGATCGTGGCCGAGAACCAAAAGCTGAGCGACCGTTTGGCCGAGGTCCGCGCTGAGGTGGCCCGGATGGAGAACCTGACCCGCCGCCTGTCGGACGACTACCTCGACCTTGATCTTCTGGACGAACGCGCGCGCAAGGTGCTGGGCATGGTCCGCACCGATGAGATCGTCATTCGCTAAGCTTTCGCGGCTTATCGTCTATTGGCCCCTGCCCTGCGCCTGCGGCCTTGCAATCACACCAAATCTCTGGCCTCCTTCGCCTTGTCAGCCGTGGTGCGCGCACCACGTCACAAAGTCTCTCGCAATCCATTCTGGAATGCGTTAGGGAATAGTTTAACGCTAAACTACTTTTGGCACCTGACCAAAGCCGACGGAGGAGACGTCCATGGCCGCGAGGAAATCGAGCAAGAAACCCAATGTCTCGGCGGAGGAGCTGACCAGCTACTACCGCGACATGCTGCTGATCCGGCGGTTTGAAGAGAAAGCCGGACAACTTTACGGCATGGGGCTGATCGGGGGGTTCTGTCACCTCTATATCGGACAAGAAGCGGTCGTTGTCGGCCTTGAGGCCGCTGCCGAGGACGGCGACAAGCGCATCACCTCCTACCGCGACCACGGCCATATGCTGGCCTGCGGCATGGACCCTAACGGCGTCATGGCCGAGCTTACGGGCCGCGAGGGCGGTTATTCCAAGGGCAAGGGCGGCTCGATGCATATGTTCTCGAAAGAGAAGCATTTTTATGGCGGCCATGGCATCGTGGCGGCGCAGGTGCCGCTTGGCGCGGGCCTTGCCTTTGCCGATCAATACAAGGGCAACGGGCGCGTCACCTTCACCTATTTCGGCGATGGTGCGGCGAACCAGGGCCAGGTCTACGAGACCTTCAACATGGCCGCTCTGTGGAAACTGCCGGTGATCTTCGTGATCGAGAACAACCAATACGCCATGGGCACCTCGCAGCAGCGCTCGACCTCCTCGGCCGAGATCTGGGAGCGCGGCCGCGCCTTCGGCATCCCCGGTGAGGCGGTCGACGGCATGGATGTGCTGGCGGTCAAGGAAGCCGGTCAGAAGGCCGTGGAACACGCCCGCAAGGACGGCCCCTATATTCTGGAGATCAAGACCTACCGCTACCGCGGCCACTCCATGTCCGACCCCGCGAAATACCGCACCCGCGAGGAAGTGCAGAAAATGCGCGACGAACGCGACCCGATCGAGGCCGTGCGCAGCCTGCTGTTAGAGGGGAACCACGCGAGCGAGGAAGATCTCAAGGCCATCGACAAGGAGATCAAGCAGATCGTGAACGAAAGCGCCGATTTCGCCAAGGAAAGCCCGGAGCCCGCGCTTGATGAGCTCTGGACCGACATCTACGCAACCGAAGTTCCGCAGGAGGCCTGAAGCAATGGCAACCGAAATTCTCATGCCCGCCCTCAGCCCCACCATGGAAGAAGGCACGCTGGCCAAATGGCTGGTCAAGGAAGGCGACGAAGTCTCCTCCGGTGACATCCTCGCCGAGATCGAGACCGACAAGGCCACGATGGAATTCGAGGCCGTGGACGAAGGCACCATCGGCAAGATCCTGATCGAAGAAGGCACCGAAGGCGTGAAGGTGAACACCGCCATCGCCGTGCTCTTGGAAGAAGGCGAAAGCGCGGACGACATCGACACCGCGAAATCCGCCCCCGCCGAGGACAAGGGCGAAGAGGCGAAACCCGCTGAGGCCAAATCCTCGGACGATGACCGCGCCACCCCCGCCGAGGGCAAGAAACAGCCCGAGCCCGACACCAGCCCCGACTGGCCAGAGGGCACCGAGATGAAGCAGCAGACCGTGCGCGAAGCGCTGCGCGACGCCATGGCCGAAGAGATGCGCCGCGACGAGAACGTCTTGCTCATGGGCGAGGAAGTCGCCGAGTACCAAGGCGCCTATAAAATCTCCCAAGGTCTGCTGGACGAATTCGGCGCCAAGCGCGTGATCGACACGCCGATCACCGAGCACGGCTTTGCCGGCATCGGCGTCGGCGCGGCCTTCGGCGGTCTGCGCCCGATCGTCGAGTTCATGACCTTCAACTTCGCCATGCAGGCGATGGACCAGATCATCAACTCCGCGGCCAAGACGCTTTATATGTCCGGCGGCCAGATGGGCGCGCCCATGGTCTTCCGCGGCCCCAACGGCGCTGCGGCCCGCGTCGGCGCCCAGCACTCCCAAGACTACGCCGCTTGGTTCATGCAGATCCCCGGCCTCAAGGTCGCGATGCCCTATTCGGCCAGCGATTACAAAGGCTTGATGAAGTCCGCGATCCGTGACCCGAACCCGGTGATCTTCCTTGAGAACGAAATTCTCTACGGTCGCAGCTTCGATGTGCCGGACATCGAGGATTACACCGTCCCCTTCGGCAAGGCCCGCATCTGGCGCGAGGGCGCGGATGTCACCATCGTCAGCTTCGGCATTGGCATGACCTATGCGCTGGAAGCGGCTGAGAAGCTGGCCGAAGAGGGCATTGAAGCCGAGATCATCGACCTGCGCACCCTGCGCCCGATGGACACCGACACGATCCTGAAATCCGTGATGAAGACCAACCGCTGCGTGACCGTCGAAGAAGGCTGGCCGCAGGGCTCGGTCGGTGGCTACATCAGCGGCGTGATCATGCAGGAGGCGTTCGACTACCTCGACGCCCCGGTCATCACCTGCACCGGCAAGGACGTGCCCATGCCCTATGCCGCCAACCTCGAAAAACACGCGCTGGTCACCACCGACGAGGTGATCGAGGCCGTGCGCAAAGTCACCTACCGGTAAGGAGCGGATCATGCCCACAGAAATTCTCATGCCCGCCCTTTCGCCCACGATGGAGGAAGGCACGCTCGCCAAGTGGCTGGTCAAAGAGGGGGACGAGGTCGCCTCCGGTGACATCCTCGCCGAGATCGAAACCGACAAGGCCACGATGGAATTCGAAGCCGTCGACGAAGGCACCATCGGCAAGATCTTGATCGCTGAAGGCAGCGAAGGCGTGAAGGTAAACACGCCGATCGCCGTGCTGCTCGAGGAAGGCGAAAGCGCCGATGATATCGACAGCGCCGCCCCGGCCAAAGAAGAGAAACCTCAGGCCGAGGAAGCGCCCAAAGCAGACGAGGCCGAAACGCCCGAAGCGGGCTATGGCCGCGGTGCGACGGATGCGAATGACGCGCCGCCCAAGAGCGACGCCAAAGCCCCCGCCGCGCCCAAGGACGACAAGGGCGGGCGCATCTTCGCCTCCCCCCTCGCTCGCCGGATCGCGGCGGACAAGGGTCTCGACCTCACCCAGATCGAGGGCAGCGGCCCGCGTGGTCGGATTGTCAAAGCCGATGTGGAAAGCGCCCAGCCGACAGCTGCCAAGGCCGACAGCCCCGCCGCCGCCAAGGACGCCGCGCCGGTGACACAGCCTGCTCCTGCTGGCCCCTCCTCAGACGCCGTGCGCAAGATGTACGCCGACCGCGAGGTCGAAGAGGTCAAGCTCGACGGCATGCGCAAGACCATCGCCGCGCGGCTCACCGAGGCCAAGCAGACGGTCCCGCATTTCTACCTGCGCCGCGATATTCAAATCGACGCGCTGCTGTCTTTCCGCAGTGATCTGAACAAGCAGCTCGAAGCCCGGGGCGTGAAGCTTTCGGTCAACGACTTCATCATCAAAGCCTGTGCGTTGGCGCTGCAATCGGTGCCCAATGCCAATGCGGTCTGGGCCGGGGATCGTATTCTGAAGCTCAAGCCCTCGGATGTGGCCGTGGCGGTGGCCATCGAAGGCGGGCTCTTCACACCGGTCCTACAGGACGCCGACACCAAGTCGCTCTCGACCCTCTCGGCGCAGATGAAAGACCTCGCCACCCGCGCCCGCGACCGCAAGCTGGCGCCGCATGAGTATCAGGGCGGCAGCTTTGCCATCTCCAACCTTGGGATGTTCGGGATCGACAATTTCGACGCGGTCATCAACCCGCCGCATGGTGCGATCCTCGCCGTGGGCGCGGGCGTGAAGAAACCGATCATCGGCAAGGACGGTGAAATCACGGCGGCGACAGTCATGTCCGTGACCCTCTCGGTCGACCACCGCGTGATCGACGGGGCGCTCGGGGCCCAGCTGTTGAACGCGATTGTCGAGAACCTTGAAAATCCGGTGATCATGCTGGCCTAAGGGCGGCATCTCACAAACGAAAAAAGCCGGGGCATGCCCCGGCTTTTTTATTGCGATACTGGCATCTGCCCCTATTCGGCGTCTGGCCCGAAGAGATGGTTCATCGACATCGAGGGCTGATCGCAACCCGCCTCCCCAACGATCCGCGCGGGGATCCCGGCGACGGTTTTGCAGGCTGGCACAGGCTCCAGCACCACCGACCCCGCCGCAATACGGCTGCAATGGCCGATAGAGATATTGCCCAGAACCTTCGCCCCTGCGCCAATCAGCACGCCATTGCCGATCTTGGGGTGACGGTCCTCTTCCTCTTTGCCGGTGCCGCCAAGGGTCACCGAATGCAGCATCGAGACGTTGTCGCCCACCACCGCCGTCTCACCGATGACGATGGAATGCGCGTGGTCGATCATGATGCCCTTGCCCATCTTGGCCGCCGGATGGATATCCACGCCAAAAATCTCGCTCACCCGCATCTGGATGAAATAGGCCAGATCGCGCTTGCCCTTAGCATAGAGGTAGTGGCCCACACGGTATGCCTGCACCGCCTGATAGCCTTTGAAATATAGAATCGGCTGCAACAAACGGTGGCAGGCCGGGTCGCGGTCATAGATGGCCACGAGATCGGCACGCGCCGCGGCGACGAGATCGGGGTCTTCGGCATAGGCTTCTTCGACCATCTCGCGCACGACCATCATCGACATCTCGTTCGACGAAAGCTTGGCCGCGATGCGGTAGGAAAGCGCATTCTCGATAGATTTATGGTGCAGGATACAGGCATGCACAAAGCCGCCGATCAACGGCTCATCACGCACCGCATCCTCGGCTTCTTGCTGAATCTGGTCCCAGACCGGGTCCACTTTCGAGATATTTCTGCGTGTCTGCGCCATGGCACGGGCTCCTTCACTCTGCCGTAAGGGTAGCTCATGCAATAGCGCAGGACCATTTGTAAATCCGAACATGCTCAAAATCGTGATAACGCGCGGGCCTATCCGGGGACGGCCAAACCTGTAGCCGCTCCCGCGCCATATGTGGCCGAGACCTGCGCCACCGTCACGTCAAACGCCCCGCTGACGCCATCCGCCGCCCGTGCCGCGGTGCTATAGGTCCACCGCGGCGTATCGAGCAGCACCTCCCGCCGCTGCTCGCCGCCTTCGTAAACGCGTAAGAGATAGCGTTCACTTTCCTCACCAAGCGGCACCTCCGGCCCCTCCCAAGCGTCGCCGTCGATCCGCGTTCGGCGAATCCAGCTAAGGGTGATATCGCCACTGGCCCCAGCCTCGGCCCGCAGATGACAGGGGCTGTAGGGCCGCAGACCATTCCCGTCAAAGGCATGAACCTGATGCAGGTAAGAGGGGTCATCCACCGGTCGCCGCGCAGGCCCGATGCGGTAATGCTGTGCCACGCGGCGCAGATGCGGGCTCAGCTCGACCTGCTGTGGCGTCCCGTTCATCAGCACAAAGCGCGATCCGGCGGGCCAAACCTCGGGCATCAACCCATCGCTGCCCGCCTGCCCGCGCAAACGACCGGTCAGCCAATAGGTCATTGGGGCGACAAGCTGCGCTGCCTGAAACTGGAACAACTCCCAACGATCCGCGCTCCCATCCCCGATGGCGGCGAGGTTCGCCCCATTCAAAAGCGCCTCTCTGCTAACGGATTGGAGACTGCCACTGGTCAATTTGACCTCCAGCACTGGCCCCGCGTCGATCAACCCCGGGCGTGCTACGTGCAACGGCGTTTGGGTAACGCCCATGATCGACCGGTTCGCCACGATGGCGTTCAGCGCATAGTCCGAATCCACGGCAGAGCGGTAGACCGCGACGGACCCCGGCCAAGGGGTGGCCGTCACCGCCAGATGCGGCGCATGGGGCACCTCATCCCCGCGCAAAAGCGGCAGGTCCATGAACTGCGGCAGAACCGGCAGCGGCGGGACGAAGGGGCGCAGCGCTGCAAGTTCTTCATCAAGCGGTGCGGAATCATAGACTTCGGGCTCGATCCGAACGCCGTCGATCAGCAGGGAACCGGCCTGTTCCGCCCGGTCGACGCGGTAGCGCCCCGGCCCCTCCGCCCCATCGCCCGGCAGTTCGATCACATCCCCCGCCCCGACAGCCATCCGCGACGGCGGCAATGCCAGCCGCAGCGTCTCACGCGCGACACGCGCTTCGGTCAGCCAGCGTTCGGCCACCTGCCGCCCCTCGCCTCGGGTCAAGGCCATGTTCAGCTCGGTCCCGGTGACCGCATGGGTCGCCTCATCCGCCAGAACCGCCTCTTCGGCAATCGCGTCGAAATCCGCATCGGCCTGAATAAACCGCAGCCGCACACGGCCCGAGACTTCGGCCTCCGCCTCACGCAACTGCTCGGTCAGCCCGCTCAGATCGGGGTGAACCGCGAGGCGATCAGGGTCGAGGGGCAGCGCATCTGCCCCGTCACGCATCCGAAACTGCAAGACCCCATCGCGTTCGATCGCGTCAAAACCATACCGCAGCATCAGCGGTTGCAACGCGGCACGTGCCTCGCCAACCTCGGCCACCGTATAGGCCCGCACATAGCCAAACAGCGCGGAGGTATCGAAATGCACCACACCCGCCTGGCGGCAAATCTCGCCCACGACCGAGGCCAGCGACCGCGCCGAGGCCCGCCCGTTCAGCCAGTGGCCACGGCTGTAATTCTCTCCATCGCTCCAGAGATCGACATTATTGGGGAAGAAGGGAAAAGGCCGCGTGTCCCATGCCCAAACGAAGGCGCGCGACATATCCAGCATCGGAGCGCCATATTCGTCCGAGATCGGGTTGCGCGCCGGATCACGCCAATATTCTGACAGCGCGCGCAGATATTGCATCTGCATTAGATCGTCCCGCGCGCCGGTGGAATGATGCGGCAAGGCGCTTTCCGAGCTTTTCAGATCGAGGAACTTGTTGGGCTGGTTTGCGCCTTTGTCGATTGCTGCACAGCCGTATTCCGTGAACCAGATCGGCTTGGACATGGGCTGCCATTCCGTGGGTTCTGCCAGCCGTTCTCCACCGATGCGCGGATTGTGATGGTTCTGCCACCAACGGCGCAGGTCTTTGTAACGATAGACCCAAGGTTCATCATGGGCGCCGTCGGTGATCGGCGTTCGGAACTGTGCCGCACGGGCTTCGGGCGAATGGTAGTACCAGTCATACCCCTCACCGCCTTCGATGTTGGATTTTAGATAGCCGACATCGTAAATCGCGGGCCAGTCTTCACCATCGACATGCCCCTCCTCATCGCGCCAATCGGCCAGCGGCATATAGTTGTCGATCCCGATGAAATCGATCTGCGGATCGGCCCACAGCGGATCGAGGTGAAAGTAAACATCACCGCTGCCGTCCTGCGGCTGATAGCCAAAATACTCCGACCAATCAGCGGCATAGCTGATCTTCGCATCCGGCCCGAGCAAGGCACGCACCTCTCCGGCCAAGGCCCGCAGCGCGGTCACCGCAGGGAATCTATTTTCCGCCGCGCGTATCTGGGTCAGCCCTCGCATTTCAGAAGAGATGCAAAAGGCCTCGACCCCGCCCGCCGCGGCGCAGAGTGCGGCGTAGTGCAGGATGAACCGCGACAGGGTCCATTCCGCTGGGCCATGGTAGCTCACCGCGCCCTCGGTCACCGTGAAATCCGCCGCTGTGACCATGCCGAAAAACGCGGCAACTTCTGCCGCTGCCGCCGCTGACCCATCCGGGCTGCCCGGTCGCCCCGGGGCCACCGAAAGCGTGATCCGTCCACGCCACGGTAGGCGAGGCTGGTCCTCGGCATCGCTATAGGGGTCCGGCAGGCCGTTTCCTTCGGTCTGATCCATCAAGATGAAGGGATAGAACATCACCGCCTTGCCCACTGCCTTAAGCGCGTGAATGGCCTCGACCACCGCGGCATCGGCTGGCGTGCCGCCGTAGATCGGACGCGCGTCTTGCTGGGTGATCACCTCCGCCGTGCCACGCGTCAGGCCAGAGACCCGCCAAGGCATGTTCTCCCCATCGATATCCGGGTCTTCGACCTTGGGCCGCAGGCGGCAGTCGCCGCAGCGCAGATCGCCGCCAAACCACGACACGACGAGAGAAGTGGCTTCCAACCGTGGCAATTCCTCGGTCAGACTTTCCAAGGACAGCGCGAAATCGGTCTTGGCGTCGGGCGAGTTCACATTGGCGCTCCACCGGCTGCCGGGGCCGTCGGTGTAATGCACAGGGGTCGTCGCCAGCGCGTATTCTCCCGTGCCGGGGATCAGGGCGACCCCCTGAACACCATAGGCGGGCGCGTGCTCCCACCCCGGCGCTTGCGGCTGCTCGGGGCGCAGCACCTCGAAAGAGAACTGCGGCACCCGGTTGCCAAATTGCGCAAGCGGGAGGTCTTCCATCACCACATAGGCCGTGCCGCGATAGGCCGGCACCCGGTCCGCGCCCTCGATCGCGGCGATGGTCGGGTCAGGCTGCTGGTCCGCCGCGCCCCGGTAAACGCGCATGTTCAGATCGTCCGGGGCAATCTCCTCCCCATCTGCCCAGATACGCCCAACGCTGGTGATCTCCCCTTCGCAAAGCGCGATGGCAAGGCTGACGGTATAGCTGTATTCGGTCGTCTTCGGCGTCGACGGGCCGCCCTTGCCACCGCCGCTGACTTCGGTGACTTCTTGGAACTGCGAGGCCCAGATGACATGCCCCGCCAGTCGCATCCGCCCGTAAAGCTGCCGGATCGCCGCCCCCTCGCCCGAGCCTGTCAGGCGAAAGCGATCAACCTTACCGGTCTCGACCGCCTCCCCGCCTTGGCCCAGCAAGCGTTGATCCACCAACCGCCCAAGGCTCGCCCCCACCGCGCGGCCCACCGCGACCGAAGACAGCCCCGCCAGCGTGCCCCCAATGGAGCCGCCAACCGCCGCCCCCGCTG
>NZ_JAGHRG010000004.1:0-340748 GCF_017743915.1 Sulfitobacter sp. R18_1 | reverse complement strand
AACCCGACCTTACCGAAAATTCACCGATGACCACCGCGCCTTTGATGACGTCCTACGGCGCCTCATGAAGGGCGCGGACGCCACCAAAAGCGCTACCAGAAGTTACACCTCTCCCTGGGACATGACCAAGACCGGAGAAGGAGACCAACGGAGATGCTGAAAGAAACGCTGAGCGCAAAGAAATTCGCATTAAAAACAACTGCTTGACTCGAATCGGCTAGGAAAATCTAAGGAATCTCAAATTTCTTACTTTGGATTTTCACTACCTCCGCAGAGATAAACGGGAACACTGCAAAGGAGCAGCGACCCGGAACACAAAAAAAAGCACGCCCTTAAGGCGTGCTCCTAAAGTTGGGGCAATGATCGCCCATCTACGCTTGCCACCGTAGAGGCCGCAAATGGCCCAGGCAAGAGCGATCAAGGGCCTCGAAAACAGTAACTTTAACCCGAATGCGATGTCATTTTGGGGCCGGAGACGTCATGTCGACACAAAGGGAACCAGATCTTGCCTATGACCCCCATAGGCTCGAAAAGCAGCCAGCGCTGGAGCTGCCAGCGATCTATGGTGTCTCGTCATATGACGGCGCCCGAAATCCGCTTACCCGTAGCAACACCGCACATCGGATTTGCGCGCCGTTGGTGACGCCGGCAACAAAGGGCATTCCCAAGGCTTACTATTTCGATGGTGAGGCCGAATGGGCGGTCGCTCTGGAAACGCTTCTCGATCCTGATCTGTATGCACTCGACGTGCAGCTGCCATTCTTTCATTTCAGGTGGACTGAAGGGGCTAAGGTCAAATTTCCGAAGCATTTTTTCGACCTCCGTATAACGCTGCGCAATGGCTTTCGTCTCGCCATCTACGTGAAGAATGGCAGTAGGCTTGGTCGGAAAGAGACGCAGGACGAGATCGCGGCGATCGAAGAGGCCATGCCCAAAGATTTGGCCGACGACATGATTGTCGTGAACGGTGATGACTATACCCGTCCGTTCCGCATCAACCTTTTCCAGTTCTGGATCGTCGGGGATGACCGCGACGACGAAGCGGATGCACATGTCGAAGAAAAAGCTCGCAGCAGTTCATATTGGTCAGCGGAGGATCTTGTTGGGCAGTGCAACTTGCCGTCGAATAGAGCGTTTCCTGCGATCCAACGGCTGATCGCACGGCGCGTTCTCGGCGCGGATTGGTACTCGGTCATTTCTCTGCAGTCTCGTGTCTGGATGATCTGATGACCGCGTGGCCGCAATATAAGATACCGGTGGGATCAACCCTTGTTCTGGGTGACGTGCGCTGGTGCGTCACCGGGAAAGATCAAGGGAAGGTCTTCGTCGAGAGTCTTGAAAGCGGTGAAATCACCCAGTTCTCAATGGTTTGGTTGCAAAAGAAGATCGAGGACTTTTCGTGCAAGGTGAAAACGCCACTTGAAGAGGCGAAGAGGGAGGAGTTGCTCCAGTACACTGGTGGTTTCGAACGGCTCGAAAATATCAAAAGCAAAGAAGAACGTCTGAATATTCGCGCGAGGCTAAGTGTTATTCTCGCCATCGAGGAGTTGGAGAAAGAGGGCTTTAAAACGACGCAGCGCTTCCTTTCAACTGACGGGGCGCGGGCGAGATTGATGGAAGATGCAAAAGAGTTCTCTGGCGATCGCCACATCTTCAACAAAGCAAAAATCGGCAGTGCCAACTCGCCCTGGACCCTGCCAAAGGGGCGTACACTCGCCGATTGGCTTGCCACTTATCGCTATTTCGACCGCAACGAAGTTGTTTTGATGAGCCGCCACCATATGAAAGGCCCGAAGGGACAGGCACGGTGCAAGCTCAGCAAACCGCAGCTTCGCTTCATCCAGTATGTGCTGTCGATCTGGTTGAGGGTCCGGAAGCCAAGGCTCGCGCCACTTTATCGCAAAGCCATGACAAAGTTCAAAGTGTCACCTCAGGAGCGGGCTGAAGGTTTCGTGTTCCCGACCCTTACTTCGATTTACAACTGGCGTCATGCCATCTCGAAGCTCGTGGAGACCCTTGCGCGAGAGGGTGAACGGCATGCTGTGAACCTCATCGGCGCAGGCCAAACCGAAATTCGCGCTCAAGCTTTCGGCGATGAAGCCGAAACCGATCAGCTTCTCATTTCCTTGTTCATTAATGACGATGGAATGGTCCGGGCGCGCAAGCTCTCCGAGGCAGAGGAGAACGAGGAGCCTGCTCCGAACGAGATTCGCCGTGTATGGCTTCATTACATGATTGATATTGCAACACGTATGCCACTGGCGTGGGTCCTTGCAGAAAGTGCCGACTCGGACACCACCATGCAGCTTATTCGGATGGCAACACGCAGCAAGGAACGGGAAAAGATCAAGTACGGTTGCAAGGGAACGCCCGCGCCGCCAGTGCGGCTGAGAAAGGTTGTTTCTGACAACGGTACTGCCGTGCGCAATGGTAAGGTCGCTGCCGCTCTCTTGGGGATGGGGACGGTATACAAGACCACCAGAACCTATCATTCAAACGACAAGCCATACGTGGAAAGTGCATTCCGGACCTTTGAATATCAGGTCGTCGGCTTCGAAAATGGATACACCGGAGGTAAGCCCGGAGCATTGCCGGGAAGTGATCCGCGGCGGGAAGCCACGCTTACACTCGATGCATTTTACAGGACAATTACCCGGTACTTCATTGATGAAGCTCCGCATCAGCAGCATCGTGGCACCGGCATGTACGGCGCGACGCCCGCGCAAAAACTCCGCGAGGTCCGCAAGAAACACCGTGAGATCAAAGCGCCGGACGTGGATAATCGTCAGATTCAGTTGGGTATCACAAAAGAGTTCACGATTAACGGCCAGGGAGTTCAGCCCTTCGGCCTTCCGTTTAGCTCTACGGCGCTGCGTCAGTTTGATGGTGGAAAGGGCAAGAAAGTCCTGGTTCACATCGACCCGGATCGTTTGCACGACGCCCTGATTACCGCGGAGGGCTATTCGGGAGAGCCGATTAAGGCCCACCTTAGTATGACTGCAGTAAGGGACTGTACCTTGGCCGAGTTTCTGCAACTGAAGCAAAACGCTGTCGAGGCTGATCCCCATCTGAAGGAAATTGACGATCAGGTCCTTCAGGACGCCCTGGCAAGGCGGGCTGAGGCTTCCGGCATGTTCCCGGACTCAGATGAGCCCCTTAACTACACCCGACTTGCAGAGATGGAACGGTGTGCTGAAAGGCTCGCCCGCGTCGAATGCCGCCCCAAGGAAACATACGCAGGGGCCGTGCGTGCTGGATCGATTATGGATCATGCCAGAACCGCTTCCGCCGCAAGAAACAACTCTGAAGCGCCTGCCACTGCGTCCAGCGCTGAGAGCGCTAAACACAAAACCTTTGGAAAGATAACGGAGAGCAAACTGTGAATGACTTTGTAATCGATGAAATTGTGGATGCATCTCCCAGCTTCAATGGCCGTCTCTTTCCGCTCGCTAGGGCTGCCAAGCTGAAGCGCGAGTTCGCGACCATGTTCAGTGGTCACTTGGGGCGTTTGAAGAGCGGGTTTTATTTCGAAGGGGAGGTATTGGTTGTTACCGGTGCGAGCGGCGCCGGGAAAACCACCGAAATTGAGAAACTCTTGCGCGAGTTCAACCTGAGTCAGGCTGCCTTGCCGAATGGCACCAGCGCACGCTTTCAAACCTGCGTTTTGGACCGGAAGGGTACATGGAAAGACCTCGGCAAGAACACCCTTCATGCCATGCGCTATCCCTTGTCAGAGAAGGCCCGTATCACGCAGGCTCAGATCGGTCGCCGCATCAAGCAGCAAGGGGAAGATCAAGGGGTTGTTGGGGTATGGTACGACGAAGCGCAGCACATCCTTGCACATAAAAATGAACAGGCGTTGGAGGAGGTTCTGGACTGCTTCAAGACGATGGTAAAAGGGCCCGCTTGGCCGATGATGTTGATCCTGTCAGGCGTGCCAGAACTCGGGGACTACATCCCCCAACTCGAACAGCTGTTTCGGAAGGTGACACACGTCCGGCTCGATGACATCAATTTCGAGGAGGACGCTGAAACCGTTCATAGCATCGTCGGGAGCTACGCCTTGGAGGCAAAGCTCTCCGTTGCTGACGAACTCCAGACCGGGGATTTTCTCCATCGCCTCGTGACCGCAGCGGCGTTCCGGTGGGGATTGGTATTTGAGCTGGTCATCAAAGCTGTGGGAAAAGCACTTGTAGAGCATTCGATGGAATTGAAAATGGATCACTTCGTTCAGGCTTGGAGTTCGAAAACAGATACGAACCCGGTTGCGACCCCATTTACCCATAGCGGTTACGTCACGATGTTTCGGCGCGATGCGCCTTTCATGGCATCCATTCGTTCCTGAACTCATCTAATTTCGACAAAGAAATGCCCGCGCATTGCGCGGGCCTTTTTCGTTCCGGCAATGTGAAAAACCTGGGACCTATGTGTTTAAGGGGGCGAAAATTCGCTGCGCACGCTTTGTGGTTTTTGCGCATGCAATTACGTTTTACACGCGGTCTTCGATATTCAGATTAAGATATTGATTTAAGTATTTTAATAGGAAAAATCGGACCTGCGCCAAAAATCAGTTTTACGCACGCTTCTCGTTGGACTGCCTTGTTGTTGATCTGACCACCAATAAATAGCCATCGGCCGGGCTGAAATGTCCATTTTGCAAGCAAAACAAGTCAATCGGGCGGAAACGCCCGATTTTCGCGTTCTGGGCCCCCTTATGTGAAAAATGGAGGGCCGCCCCTGTTGATTGTCACTGAGAACTGATGGGGTGGATACCCCCTCCCGACGGCATCGCAATGTGCCAAGGTGATGTGGGTCACATCACTGATAGGAGGAAGCATCCATGGACCAACTTGGACCTGCATATCACCGAGTGGAACATTCGCACGCGGGATTACGATGAGGTAGGCATAAGGTCCGCCTCGACCCTTCAGGAACAGTTTGAAAACATGCTGGAAACAGGGGTCGACCGCGCCTTTGTCTGGCCCGTTCAGCACAATACGGACAGCGACCTTGCGGGCGGTCCCAAGGAAAGCCCGGTTCTTGATCCCGACGGGCGGCTGACCAACTCGGTCAGGGGGGGCATCTTTGATCTGATGAGCGAGAGCCTGCCCGGGCTTGAACTGGTCGCGACCGAGTTCGAGGGCGACGATGGCAGTTTCGAGATCAACGCCTATCAGTCCGAAGACAAGACCGTGATCTATGTCTCCTCCCGGTCGATGGAGGTTTTGAACCTCGATGTCGATTTCGCCGGATTGGTGCCCGAGGGGGCGACCGCGACCGGCATTCAAATCGGTATGGATCAATCCGCGCAAAGTTCAGACGGGTTCCATTGGCGCAGCGATGGCGGCCATACCCCGTCGGCTTCTGTTCAGGTGGATGGGCGTGCCTATTTCTATGACGAACATGACGTGCGCGCGCAATTCACCGACAGCCGCTTTGACAGCCCGCAGGTCGAGCTGCGGTTGAAACCCTTCGAAGTGATCGAGATCACCTTCGACGCCGGGCCGACAGCGGGCGGGGAGAAGATCGGCGGCAGCGGCGCGGCGGACGATCTGACCGGCACGGATGGAAACGACACGATCGGCGGCTTTGGTCAGGACGACACACTGCACGGCGGGGATGGCGACGACGTGATCAATGGCCATGGCGGTGACGATAGCCTCACCGGGGGGCGCGGTGATGACGACCTGCGCGGCGCACCGGGAGAGGACACGCTCCACGGCTGGGGCGGAGACGACACCCTGCGCGGCTTCGACGATGATGACCTATTGATCGGCCAGCAGGGGGATGACCATCTGCTGGGCAACCGGGGCGACGATCAGCTTTCCGGCAGAGAGGGGCAAGACCAGCTAAAAGGCGGCATCGGGCACGACACGGTTGTCGGCGGGGCGGGGGCAGACACCGTCACGGGATGGACGGGCGACGACGTTTTCGGCTTTTCCGAGGGCGAAGTGGCGACGGGCGATGTCATCACCGACTTCACCCCCGGCGTCGATGTGATCCAGCTCTCACTTTCTGGCATCAGGGGGCTCGATGATCTTGAGATCACGGCGCGAGACGGCGGTGTTGCGGTCGGCCTTGGCGCACATGGGGTGATCTTTTTGCAAGGCGACCTGACGGAAAGCGCGGTGGCTCAGGATCGGAACTTCGTATTCTAACCGGCCACGCGCAGCCCGCCATCAATAGGTCGCGGGCGGATCGCTGGCGGGGAAGGATTCGTCGACCGCCTCATCCACGATATTCCATTTGCGGGGCGGGTCGATCATCTCGCGCGGGCCCGCAACGCGCACGTGGTCTTGCGCCCGGTCATGTGCCACCGCCCTTTGGGCGCGGGACTGGCGGTTCATCAGATAGGCGAGGCTGGCGGCACCGGCGCCGAAGATCAGCAATGCGCTCATTCGCATGGGTATACTCCTTTTCAAGCTTACCTGAAAAACCATGGGGTTGATGCTTGGTTCCTTGGCCCGGCGGTGATTGGCGGGGGCTTGCCACCGCTGGAAGGGGCGACGCGGGAGGGCGACCGGCCCCTACGAGCAACACTCGTGATGCGCGAAATTCCTCTCATTCCGCTGCCGCGCTGAAACCAGACCGGCAAAGCGATCATTGCCCCTATGTAACCCTAGTTTTTTGAACGCCCCGCTCGCGCGGGGCCACAACAGATAGGAATGCACCATGACAGATCAGAATTTTGATGCCCTCGACAGCCCGCAGAGCCAGCCCGGGCGGGAGCATAAGATGGACCCCACGCCCGATTACACCCCGCGCTACCCCGGTTCCGACCGGCTCAAGGATAAGGTGGCGCTGATCACCGGGGGCGACAGCGGGATCGGCCGCGCCACGGCGCTGCTCTATGCGCGCGAGGGGGCGGATGTCGCCATCGTCTACCGCAACGAAAGCCGCGACGCGGAAGAGACCAAGCGATTGGTCGAGGCCGAGGGCCGTCGGGCGCTGTTGCTGGAAGGCGATGTCGGTGAGAAAGCCTTTTGCAAAGATGCCGTAAGCCGCACGATGGAGAGCTTTGGCAAGATTGACATTCTCGTCAATGACGCGGGCGAACAGCACGCGCAGGAAAGCCTCGAAGACATTGAAGAAGCGCAGATCGAACGCACGTTCCGCACCAATATCATCGGCATGATCCTGATGACGCAGGCGACGCTGCCGCATCTGAAAAAGGGCGCGCGGATCATCTGTGTCACCTCGATCACCGCCTATAAGGGGCAGGACCTACTGCTTGACTATGCATCGACCAAAGGGGCGATCCTGTCCTTCCTGCGGGCCATGGCGAGCAAGCTGGCGCCCAAGGGTATTTTGGTCAACGGCGTGGCCCCGGGGCCGATCTGGACACCGTTGATCCCGGCCTCCTTCCCGGCAGATAAGGTTGAAGAATTCGGCGAAAATACCCCCCTCGGCCGCCCCGGTCAGCCGAATGAGGTGGCCCCGTCGCTGCTGTTCCTCGCTTGCGAGGATTCGTCTTATATGAGCGGGCAGGTGCTCCATCCGAACGGCGGCACGTTGGTCGGCGGGTAAGCCAGATGAATGTTGCCCCGCGTGTGATGGCGCGGGGCAAAGTCGATGCGGGGGTGTATCTGTAGTTCAGTTTTAAATCGGACGCGATGCGCCCCCGGTCACCCCACCGGACGCCGCCGGGCGCCGGATCGCAGCGGCAGAGTGCCGTCATCCGCCCCTTCAATCGTGACCGACTCCGCAATCTCGGTCCGTGGCATGATCGAGATGTCGTGAATGCGCCAATGCAGGTCGAGCAGTTCGGCCTCCGCCGCCTCGACCCTCTCGGGCGTAGCACCGTTTTCATGCGCCACGACATAGATCGTGCCGGTCAGAAAGCGCCCTTCTTCGCGCAGGCGCAGGCGGCTTTCGCAGACCCATGGCAGCGCGTTGAAAGTATTCTGCACCTCTTCAATCAGCGGGTCGAACTCTTTATCCTCTATCGTGCGCGGCATCTCATCGCTGAGGTCCCGGATCGCCGCGCCGGTGTGTTTGAAACCGTCGTGCAGCACGTCCAAGGCGATCACGATGGCCGCGACCGCATCGGCCCACCACCAGCCCATGCCGATCCCGAGGATGCCCACGATCCCGGCAAGCCCTGTCATCCAATCTGCCTTGTTCATCATGGCATCGGCATAGAGCGTCTTGTCATGGAGCATTTTGGCGGGCTTCATTTTCAAATGGCCGAAAATGACCGGCATCACGACGCTATAGGCCAGCGCCGCGATCATCACCCAGCCGAACCAAATGGTGGTGCCGAAAAGCTCGACACTGCCGATGGTGGGGTGCTCCTGTTTGATGAGCACGATGGACGAGTCGACGATAAGGAAGATCCCGACGCCGCCGAGCGACACGGCGCTGATCAGATAAGCGATTGATGTGACACGGATATAGCCCAGTGGGAAACGGCGGTTGGGCTTCCATCCTTCGATCCACGAGCCAACGAGAAAGGCAATGGGCGGCACGAAGCTGAGCAGGTCTTCGATCCAAGCGGTTTTCATTGCTTGGCTGCTGCCCACTGCAAAATAGATCGCCGCCACGATCGACCCCAAGACCGCGATCCAGATGACCTCAAGCCAGCGCGCGCGGCGCAGCGCTTTCTTCTGCGCCTCGGGCATGGTGCGGATGGAGCGGGTCATGGGGCGGATGCGCGCAGACGCGCCCCGATGGTTCCGGCCTCATCTCGAAGGAAGCCTTCGATCTCCATCAGCCAAGCGTTTTCGCCCTGCTGCACGGCAATGACATGCTGCGCCCGCTGTAGCGTGGTTTCGGTGGCGGTAAGGTCTTTCTCATCAAGTTGCCAATGGGGGACGGCGGCGAGGTTGAGACCTTCCGCCCATTGATCCACCGGAATGCCGCCTTTTTCCTCAACCAGCGCGGCGAGGGGCAGGTGGGGCGGTACGAAAACGCGTTGGCCTTCGATGTCATCGGGCAGGGCGTCTGGCCCCCGGCTGCCGATGACAAAGGACTCTTCGAAATAGGCGTAACTCGGCGCGGCACCTTTTACTGGGGTCACGTCCTTGCGGGTGAAACCTCCGATGGCAAGGTCGATGTCACCCTTCTCCAACCCCTCCAACGCTGCGAAGGCGCCGAGGTGTTTCCACTCGATGGCCACCCCCAAGGTTTCGGCGAAGGCGCGGGTCAGGTCGGCTTCGACCCCCTGCGGCGGCTGGCCGTCTGCCAGCACGACCCATGGCGGGTTTTCCGATATCGCCACGGTCATTTTCTGGTCAGAAAGAACGGTTTCGAGGGTCTCTTCCACATCCCGAGGGAACCGCAGGTCGTCGCAAGCGGCGAGCAGGCTCAGGGCAGCGAGAGGGATCAAAATTTTCAAACTAATTGGATTGTCCACGCCTTTGGCACCATGTGGCGTAGCTTCGCGGGGCGTCATTACATTATTCCTTTGGGCCGGATCGCAGGGGATCAACGGGCGGTTTCCCGAAAGGTTCCTATTACTGGCAGCGCGCCCCCCGCGCGCGATCGGTTGATTTCCGCCGGAGCCGCGCTTCGGAGCCACTTCTTCGGAACACCTGCCGCGATCCTCGCGTTCCAGTTGAAACACTCGGTCTGCCATATTCAGCAACAGGAGGTTTCTTTATGACATCTTATCCTTACGACCAACGCAGCGCCGCTGAGGATGCGCGGGACGCGCTGACAGAGCGGCAAAGCTCGCTGTTCTGGGGGCTCGGCGTCGGCGCGCTTGCCGGGGCGTCTGCCTATGCGCTCTATGCCGCGCGGCGGGATCGTGACGGGCTGAGCCATCGGCCAGCAGATTCCGCGCCCGGGCGCAGTGCGAAACAGGCGCGTTTCGGGGACTATGCCGTTGTCGGACGCACGGTGACGATCGACCGTCCGCGTGACGAGCTCTACCGCCACTGGCGCGACTTTACGAAGCTCTCAGAGTTCATGGAGAACGTGAAGGTGGTCGAGCCAATCGACGCCGCCAAGGGTCAGTTCCGTTGGATGATCGCAGGCCCGGCGGGCACAGACCTGCGGGTCGAGACCGAAGTGGTCAGTGACAAACCGGGGGAAGAGATCGCGTGGCGCGCCCTCGACAGTTCGCAGATCGATACCGAGGGCAAAGTCTCGTTCCGCGACGCGCCGGGCGACCGGGGCACCGAGGTGGAGGCGATCATCGCCTATAACCCGCCCGCCGGGGAGCTGGGGCGCTGGATCGCCAAGCTGTTTCAGGCCGAACCCGCGCTTCAGGGGCGGCGGGATTTGAAGCGGTTCAAAATGCTGATGGAGACCGGCGAAATCGCCACCTCCGCCAATCGCAAATCGGACAAGTGAGGAGAGAGACATGCGCGCATTGACATGGCAAGGCAAGCACGACGTGCGGGTCGATACGGTCCCCGACCCGGAAATCGTCAACCCCCGCGACGCGATTATCGAGGTCACCTCGACCGCGATCTGCGGCTCTGACCTGCACCTCTATGATGGCGTGATCCCCGGCGTCATGGCGGGCGATATTCTGGGCCATGAATTCATGGGCCGGGTGGTTGAGACCGGCCCCAAGAGCACCCTCAAGAAAGACCAGCGGGTGGTGGTGCCTTTCACCATTTCCTGCGGCTCCTGCTTCCACTGCAAAAAGACCCAGTATTCGGCCTGCGACAACTCCAACCCGGCGGACAAACAGGATCTGACCGAAAAGCAATTCGGCCACGCGGTTGGCGGGTTGTTTGGCTATTCTCATCTGACCGGCGGCTATCCCGGCGGGCAGGCGGAATATGTGCGGGTGCCCTTCTCTGACGTGGGGCCGATCGTCATTCCCGAAGGGTTCGACGATGACGATGTGCTGTTCCTGTCTGATATTCTCCCGACCGGCTGGATGGCCGCCGAAAACGCCGACATCGAAGAGGGTGACACCGTCGCCGTCTGGGGCTGTGGCCCGGTGGGGCTTTTCGCCGTGCAAAGCGCGCTCAAGATGGGGGCCGCTCAGGTCATCGCGATCGACCACTATCCGAACCGGCTGAACCTCGCGCGGCAGATGGGGGCCAAGGTGATCGACTACACCCAGACCCATGTGCTGGAGGCGCTGATGGAGATGTCGGGCGGTCACGGCCCTGATGCGGTGATTGATGCGGTCGGCATGGAAAGCCACGGTTTCGCGCCGGACACGATGATGGACAACGTCAAACAGGCGGTCGGCGTCGGTGCCGATGGGGGCCATGTGCTGCGCGAAGCGATCATGGCTTGCCGCAAGGGCGGTCGCGTCTCGGTCCCCGGTGTCTATGGCGGCTTCCTCGATAAATTCCCCTTGGGCGCGATGATGGAGAAAGGTCTGCAAATCCGCACCGGCCAGACCCATGTGCAGCGCTACACCAAAGAGCTGTTGCACCGCATCGCCGAGGGCGAGATCGACACCCGCTTCATGATCAGCCATCGCCTGCCGCTGGAGCAGGCCGCCAAGGGCTATCACAACTTCCGCTTCGATCAGAACGATTGGACCAAAGTGGTCCTCAAACCCGGCATGCAGGCCGCCGCCGCATAGCAAAAAAGGAGAGTGACATGCCAAACGAGCCAGATCACGCCAAAGAGAAACGCCCGCCCCATCGTGAGCGCCACAATGCGCAGGACGACCACGAAGGCGCGGCGCACCGCCCTGAGGAGTTCGACCCAAAGAACCCGCAAAAGGTGGTGAAGCAAGAGAAGTGAACGGCAAAGCAGCGCGAGAAAATCGCGCTGCTTTTTCGTATCGCCCGGGCATTTGCTGGGCGCCATCTCACGCACGCAGAAGGGGCAGATTAGACCCCGCGAATATTAACCGATTTCATAGAAAGGCAGAAAAGGATGCCACAGTTTCACAAAACCATATCGATCATATGCCTTCTGGCCCCCGGCGTTGTCTTGGCGCAAACGGTGGATCAGACAACCACCACAGCCCCAGAGATGGAGCGGAACACATCCGCCTCTGATTGGAGCGTGGAGGTGGGCGTCACGCCGAAATTCTTTTACCGTCTCAACGATGGCCCCGGTGCCGCCGAACGCGCGGAGATCGAGGCTTTTGCAGAGGTCGCCTATGGCCCGGCCTATTTCCATGCCCTCGTTCTATCGCTGGACGACCCAAGGGATGACGCGCAATTCGAACTGACGCTGGGCCACCGTGGCGATCTGACGGAGAAGCTGGCCTATGACGCCTATTACACCCGCTTTCTACGCGATGAGACGGGCGATGTGCGCGGCGAGTTGCATGGCAAATTCGACTATAGCGTGAGCGAAGAGTGGCGGGCCACCGTCGATCTGGGGGGCGAGCCGGAGCGGGGCGATTGGGTCTATAAGCTCGAAGGCGGCTATACGTTCAACGACCGCGTTGATGCCTATGCCTTTGTCGAGCGGGACGATATTTTGGATTATACGGGCTATGAGGTCGGGGTGAACTACGATCTCGACGAGGGCAACGCGCCGCTCGATACGTCATTGCTCAGCTACGTGAACCACACCGAAGGCGGCGACACAGTCTTCGCGGTTCAGATCACGCTGTCGCGCTTTCTGCTGGGCGATTGATGCGGGGGGGAAACAGCTATGGCAACTGACAAAAATTTGGTTCTGCTCGGCGGGGCGCATGTGCATCTGTCCGACCATCTGGCGCATATCGAAGAGCGCGGCTGGCGCGTTTCGCAGGTTTTCGACCGGGATGAGGCGCGTCAAGAGGCGCTTTGTGCCCAACTCAAGGCCAGTCGGGTGGCCTTGTCTGATCTTGCCCGATTGGACGTGCGCGGCGCGATTGTGTGCAGCGAAACGGTGTTTCATGAGGAGGACATCACCGCCGCCCTGAACGCCGGTCTGCCGGTCTTTGTCGAAAAGCCCATGGCGGGCAGCGCCGAAGCGGCGCGCCGCTGCGCTGACTTGGCCTGCGAAAAGGGCTTGGTCTTGGCGACGGGGTATTTCCTACGCAGATCCGCGGCGCTTAACCACCTGCGCGAGAGTATCGCGCGGGGCGCGTTGGGCCGGGTGCTAGAGGCCCGCGGACGCTTTTCCCATGACGGCGGCTATGCCGATTGGCTCGACCTCGATTGCTGGATGACCGACCCGGCGCGTGCCTGCAATGGCGGGTTCGTGGATGAGGCGGTGCATGTCATCGACCTTTTGCAATGGCTCGTCGGCCCCATCGCCTCGGGCCATGCGGTCACGGGCAACGCGCTTGGCTGGCCGGTGGATGACCACGGCGCGGCCCTGATCGAATTCGCGACCCCGCCCGCCACCGGCGTGGTTGAGGCGGGCTGGACGGATAGCGAAATGCGCCTTGAGTTGGACATCGTGGGCGAGGCCGGTTGGGCGCGTCTGCGGGCGGGCGTGCTGGACCTCGGCCTCAGAGGTCAGCAGAAACCGGTCGAGAGCATAGAGCTTCCCCCACTTGATGCGGGCGAGGGGGTAGAGCCGTTCTTGGACACCTTGGAAGGCAAGGATGCGACCGGCCTCGTGCCGCCGCAGGACGCCGCGCAGGTGAATGTCCTGCTCGACACAATGAACCTCAATCGCGGCGGATCGTGATTTTTCCGACCTTCTTGGAACAATGACCTGCGGCGGGCGTTCTTTCGTTAATTGGTCAAAAAATTTACCTGAAATAGGAGCGGTCTTTATGTCCCACCCCTCCAACGTCCGGCCCCCATCACGGCGCGATCTTTTGAAAATGATCGGTCTGGCCGCTGGTTCCTCCACCATGTTGCACGCCATGTCCTCACTTGGGCATGCTCGGCAAAGCCCTTACAAAGGCCCCATCGAACTTTCCGGCGCGCCTCAGGGGCGCAAGGTTGTTGTGCTGGGGGCGGGTCTTGCGGGCATGTGCGCCGCGCTGGAGCTGCGCAACGCGGGCTACGAGGTCAGCATCCTAGAGTATCAAAAGCGCGCCGGGGGCCGCTGTTGGACCCTCAAAGGCGGCGATGAATTCGAAGAATTGGGTGGCTATAAGCAAAAGGTCGAATTCTCAAAAGGGCAATATATCAACATCGGCCCATGGCGCATTCCGCATCACCATTTGGCGCTCTTGGACTATTGCCACCGGTTGAACGTCCCGCTGGAAGTATTCGTTCAGGAAAACCAAAACGCCTATCTCCATTCGCAAACGGCATTCGACGGCAAACCAATTCGCTATGGCCATGCTTGGGCGGATTACGTGGGCCAGATCACGGAATTGCTGGCCAAATCGGTCGATAAAGGGCGGCTTGATAGCGCGCTGACCAAAGAGGACACTGAGATCCTTTTGGAGTCCCTGAAATCCTTCGGCATCCTGAACAACGATTACAGCTATGAAGCCAGTCTCGATACCGCTGAATACCGCGGCTATCCTGAGAATGGCGCGCCGGGCGGGGGGCTTTACAACGCCGCGCCCGAACCTTCTGAGCCGATTGCCTTGGAAGACCTGCTGAAATCCCGCTTTTGGGAAAAGATGCGCAATCATACGACCTACCGCCACCACGCGCCGATGTTCCAGCCCGTGGGCGGCATGGAGGAGATCGCCCATGCCTTTGCCCGTGAGGTGGAGGATACGATCACCTATAACGCCAAGGTTGACCGGATCCGGCAGACCGAAAGCGGGGTCGAGGTGGAGTATTCCAGCGCCGATGGCGAAGGCAGCGGCGGGGTTGAAACGGCGGATTACTGTATCTGCACCATCCCCTTTACCGTGCTCAGCCAGCTTGATGTCGATGTCTCTGCCGACATGCGCCGCGTCATGCGGGCGTTGCATTACCATGAGGCGGTGAAAGCCGGGCTAGAGATGAAGCGCCGCTTTTGGGAACGGGATGAGCAGATTTACGGCGGCATCACCCTGACCGACCTGCCCATTGCCGAGATCAGTTATCCCTCGGCTGAAATGCATTCCGATGGGCCGGGCGTGCTGCTGGGCTGCTATGCCTATGGGCCGCATGCCTATGCCTTCAATTCGATGTCGCCCGAAGAGCGGCTTGAAACCGTGCTGGAACAAGGCGCGCGGATCCACCCGCAGTACCGCGATGAGTTTAGCAGCGGTGTGGTGCTGAGCTGGCACCGGGTGCCGTGGATGCTGGGCTGTTATTCCGATTGGGATGACCGGGGCCGCGATTATGAGATCGCCGCGACCATGGACAACCGTTTCGTCTGCGCGGGGGAGCATATCAGCTATCTGCCGGGCTGGCAGGAAGGCTCTCTGCTCTCCGCGCTGGATGCGGTGCGACAGGTCCATGACCGCGCGGTGAAGGAGGGTTGAACCATGCGTTATCTGATCTTTCCCCTGCTCATGGCGCTCGCCACGCCGAGCCTTGCGCAGGAGGACAATTCTCAGGTCGATGCCGGTCGGCGTGATCTAGGCTCCACCACCGAGAAATTCACCGATAGCGAGGGGTCCGATCTTTACCGCCGCGCCTGTTCGGGCTGTCACGGGCCAGAGGGCGAGGGGGCATATGGCGCCGGGAAATACCCCGCTTTGGCCGCCAACCCACGGCTGGGGCACAAGCGCTATCCGGTCAACCTGATCCTCGAAGGCAATGGCGCCATGCCGGCCTTTGCCGATTGGCTGGATGATGAACAGGTCGCCGCCATCGTGTCCTACATCCAAACCAACTTGGGCAATGACTACGAAGGCGATGTCACCGCCGAAGAGGTCAAGCGTATGCGGGCCGAGTTCGCCGATCTGGAGGAGGGGTAAACCATGCGACTTTCAATTCTTGTTCCCTTTGCCACCTTCGTCGCCTGTGCTGCTGCGGCGCAGTCCCCGCCACCGCTCTTTGACGACGCCGATGATGGCGGCGTGGAACGTGCCCCGGATACCGCTTTGGGCCGCACCGTCGCCTCGGGCGGCGCGCAGCAGGGCGGTGTCGGCATGAAATGCATGGCCTGCCACGGGCTGGATGACGCAGGCGCAGGCTTGGGCGAGATGCCCGGTCTGGCCGGGTTGCCCGCCGATTATATCGAAGCGCAGCTTCAGGCCTTCATGGCGGGTGAACGGTTTTCCCCGATCATGGTGCCCATCGCCACGCAGTTGACTGAAGAAGAGCGTTTGGCCGTGGCGGATTACTACGCCTCCGTCGCGCCGAAACTGTCCAAGTTCGATCACGGTGCCCCGACGGATGTGGTGCAACAGGGCGGCGCGCTTGCGGCCTCGGGCAGTGACAGCGTGCCAGCCTGCAACCAATGCCACGGTGGCAGCGACACAAGCGGCGCGGCGATCCCGCGTTTGGCGGGGCAATCGGCGCAGTATATCGCCGATCAACTGGTGGCTTGGCAGAACGGCGACCGGGCGAATGGGCCGCTTAACGTCATGGAAGACATCGCCAAATCGCTTAGCGATGCGGAAATTCGTGCGGTTGCCCTATACTACCAACAGACGCCGCCTGATGCGGAATAAAGCTACACCACCGCGGATACAGATGGCCCCAAGCTGATGGCAATTCGCCCGGCCTCTTTCTTCCGGTCGGGATCCTCGACCGTGATGACCGTCGCGCGGCCGCGTGTGATTGCGCTGACCCTCGGTAAACACGCGCCGATCTTTGGCGCGCTGTGCCTGCCACCCGGTGCTTGGGCCTTGGCCGAGGGGGACTTGCTGCTGGCCCTGGTCCTGCTCGCGCCGGTGGCCCTGTCCGGCGTTTTGCATGTCGGGGTGCGGTCCCGCCCGCTGCCCGATGATCTGCGCGGGATGGAGGCGATGATGACCGTGGCTTTGGTCTTTCTCATCGCCGCGCTGTTGACCACACCCGCTTTCGTTGCCCTTGGCATGCCCCCCATAGATGCGTTTTTCGAAGCGGTGAGTGGCATCACCACCACCGGCCTTACCGTCGCGCAAGAGGCGGAAAGCTGGCCCTTCGCGGGCCATGTCTTGCGCGGTTGGATGCAGTGGTGCGGGGGTCTGGTGATCGCCACGGCGGTACTGGCCCTACTGCTGCCGCGGGGGCGACCTGCGCGGCGGCTGGGGCGGGTCGATATCCAGCAGGGGGATCGCATTTCATCGACCCGAGAGCAGGCGCGGCAGCTTCTGACTGTCTATAGCGCGCTGACCTTGGTCATGGTGCTGCTGACCATGCTGGTGATCCCCGATTGGCGTGAGGCCTTGGTGCTAACCCTCGCCGCGATTTCGACCGCTGGGTTTTCGCCCCGCCCCGACAGTCTGGCCAGCTATTCGCCGCTCGGGCAGGGCATGGTTATCTTGTCCTGCGTGTTGGGCGCGATATCGCTGCTGGTCTTTGTCTTTGTCGGCCAGGGGCGGCACCGTGAGGCTTGGAAGCTCGGCTCGGTCCAGCGCGTGCTGGTGGCGATTGCACTGGCCTTGGTCATTTACCTCGCCGCGGTGCTGACCACCTCCCAAGATCGCGAACTTACCCTCTACGCCCATGGGCTGAACCTCATTTCGGGGCTGACGACGGCGGGGTTTTCTACGGGCCCGGTCTATGATGCGGGCCCGGCCTTGCTTATCCTGTTGCTGGCGATGCTTTGGGGCGGCGATGCCGGATCGACGGCGGGAGGGCTCAAGCTCAGCCGTCTGCATGTCTGTATCGGCGCCGTGGTCCATGCGGTGCAGCATGTGCGGCTCACTGAACATGCCATCGCCCCCCTGCGCCACAGTGGTCGGCCCGTCTCGACCGAAGCGGTCGTGTCGCTTTTGGCGCTGGTGCTCATCTATTTTAGCTTCGCGGGGCTCTTGTGGTTTCACTTCGTGGCCCATGGCTACCCCCCGTTGCCCGCTCTGTTCGACACGATTTCAGCGCTTTCGACCGTGGGCCTCTCAACCGGGGCGGTCGGGGCGGACATGCCCGGCGATCTGAAACTCTCGGTCGCCTTTGCCATGTGGCTGGGCCGGTTGGAATTCATCGCGGTGCTGGCGCTTTTGCTGCCACGCAGTTGGACCCGCCCAAGTTAGGAGATTACCCATGCGTATCGTCATCATCGGCGCGTCGAGCTTTGGCCTCGCCATTGCGGAGGAATTGATCGAGACCGACCGCGAGGTCGTGTTGATCGACAAGTCGCGCGAGTTGTTGGAGCAGGCGGCAGAGCGGATCGACTGCGGCATGATAGAGGGTGACGGCAGCAACCCCGATGTGCTGCGCGAAGCCTTTCGCGACGAAGACGATGTGTGCATCGCCGTAACCAATGCCTCCGAGATAAACATTCTGGCGGCGCTCATTGGCCGCTCTATCGGCTATGGCCGGGTAATCCCGCAGATCACCTCGAATGCGCTGCTGCGGGTCTGTTGCGAATTGGGTTTGGACGATGTGATCAACCCCCATGCCAAGGTCGCCGAGAACATCGTGGATATGCTGACCGGCGATGACGACGCGATGAAAGAGCCGCTGCTACAGGACGATCTGCTGCTGACCCGCGTCACCGTGCCCGAGCGTTTGGCCGGGGAGCGGTTGGACCTGCCGGGGCAAGGCCGCCTTGTCGCGCTGATCCGTGACGGGGAAGAGCAGTTGCCGGGCCGGGATGTCACCCTGCAAGAGGGCGACGTTCTGATCGTGGTGCTGCCGCGCGACAGGCAGGAAAACCTGACCAAAGCTTTCGCGGCAGGCTGACCCGCTCAGCCCGCGCTTTGGGCCAGCGAGTCATGCCGCAACAGTTGCCGCACCTGTAGCGCCACCAACACCATGAACAGCCCGCCGCCCGCGACCCACATCAACGCGCCCGCCAGTTGCTGGTCGGCCAAGGCGGAAAGCCCATAGGGCAGGGCGGTCAGCTCGTGCCAGCCATGCCACACCGTGGGGGCGAGGGTGAGGGTCACCGCGAAGGCGGTCAACTGTGCCGCGGTAAAGACCGCAGGCACCGCCGCCTGCGCCCCGGCCCCGCGAAACCCCATGAAGAGCGCAATCGCGCAGCCCGTCAGCGACAGATGCATCACCCAATAGACAAGGTCGGACTGCAGGGTCGCCGCATAGGGCGTCGGGCTGTGCCACCCCCAAAACAGAAGGGCAAAGACCAAGGCGAGGGGCCAGAGCGGCAGCCGTACCTTCGGCAGCGCCGCCGCGATCATCGGTGCGGCAATCAGCGTGAGCAGAATATGCTGCCCCACCCGGGCCGAGAATAGCGCCATCGATGCCGCGCAGAGCGGGGAGATGAACAAGAACGCCACCAGCGCAGCACCGCTCAGCGCTTGGCCCCGCCGCTCGGCCCGCGTCCAGAGCAGGGCCGCAAATGCCACCAGCCCGACCAGCAGAAAGGGGTCGAGGGTCCAGCGGGTCAAAAGCTCTCCGGGGAGGGGCGGTGTGCCGCAGAATGGGGTATAGGCGTCCTGTTGCATGAGGGGTCTCCTCTCTCTCTATCCGTGGCAGCCGGGCAGGATCAGTACCGGGGTTAGATTGGCCAGCGTGGCGATGAGCGAGATCAGCCCGGTCCACCATCCCGCGCGCAGAAGGGCGGTCTCATCCCGGTTCAGGTCCGACCGCCGACCGCTATGTGCGCCCCGCCACATCCAAAAGATTTGCACCATCGCCATGGCGAGCGTCAGCACGACGGCGGTAATCAGCAGATGGTCCTGCCCCAGCAGCGCGCGCGGCGCGCAGGCGGCTGAGATCAGCGCGTAAATCAGCGTGAAATGCAGCGCCCAGAGCAGGGCCGGTTTGGCGATGCCTTTGGTCAGACCTCTCATATCGCGCCTCCTGCCAGCAGATAGGCCGCCGCCGTGACCCCGCCCATGACGGCCACCACCTTGGCGAATGTGGCGATGAGCAGGTTGGGCAGCATCTGCCCCGGCTGAACCGCGCCCACGGCTTTGCGCAGCGCATTGATCAGCGACCAGTAGAGCACCACGGCAAGGTATCCCGCCACGAAGGCGAAGAGCGCCCAGCCCACGGCGGCATAGGCCGACCCATAGGGATCGACCTCTTGGATCGACAGGAACAACAGCGCGCCCAAGGCGGTGGCCCCCACGGCCAGTCCCAGATCGACGGCGATGACCGATTTGACCTTGGCCCCATAGGCCGCCCGGCGGCTGGCCCAACTGAACAGCAGCAGGCCCAGAGCGGCGAGGGCCGCCAGACCCGCCATGAGCGGATCAGCGGCGGGTGTCGTCTCGGCCCAATGGGGCTGGGTGTTCCACAGGTAAAGCCCGGCAAAAAGCAGTGAGGCAAAGAGCGCGGCGGAGATCAGCATCGTGCCCACCACCGCCAAATGCAGGTGGCTGCGCGGGTCGACGATATTGACCGGCAGGCGCAGTTTGCCCAAGCCGCTGTCGCGCAGCACGCCGCTGTCCGACGGCTCCCAAATCCACGCGGTGATCCCCGCCAGCGCGATGGCGAAACCGACCGCCACCAGCCAATAGGCCGAAGCCAGCGTCGCGCCAAAGCCAAGCGCCAGACCGAAGGCCGTAATCAGCGGCACCCATGTCGGATGGGGCAGGCGCACGATCTGCATCGGCGCGCCGGTCACTGGGTCATTGCCCATAGTCTCGCGCCGGTGGTCGGTGGTGGGGCGCAGCGCGCCTTCGACCTTATGGGCCGGGCGGTCCAGCAACTCGGGCTGATCCCAAAGCGGCTCACGCGAGCGGACGGTGGGAATGGCTTGAAAGTTGAACCCCGGCGGGATCGGCGGATAGAGCCATTCGAGCGTGCCCGCGCCCCAGGGGTTGCGCCGCGCGCGCAGCCCGTGACGCTGGTGCCAAAAGAAGTCGAAGACAAAAAGCACCACGCCCGCGGCGAGGATGTAAGAGCCGATCGACGACAGCATGTTGAGCCGGTCCCAGCCCAGCCCCTCGGGGTAGCTGGCGATCCGCCGCGGCATGCCGCGCATGCCGGTAAGATGCATCATGAAGAAGGTCACGTTGAAGCCGATGAACATCAGCCAAAAGACCCAGCGGCCCAGCGTGTCCGACATCATCCGCCCGGTGAAATGCGGCATCCAGTAATAAAGCGCGCCGAACATCGGGAAGACGAAGCCGCCGATGAGTACATAGTGCAGATGCGCCACCACGAAGTAGCTGTCATGGGCCTGAAGGTTGAAAGGCACCGCGGCCACCATCACACCGGTGAGGCCCCCCAGCACGAAGATGAACAGGAAGCCGAGGATGAAGAGCATCGGCACCTCCATCCGCGGCTTTCCCTGTGCCAGCGTGGCGAGGAAACAGAAGATTTGCACCCCCGTCGGGATCGCCACCATCGTCGAGGCGGCGGAGAACAGCGTCAGCGACATCACCGGCAGGCCCGTGGCGAACATGTGGTGCGCCCAGAGGCCGAAGCTGAGGAAACCCATCGTCACCACCGCCGCCACGGCAAACCCGTAGCCGAAGAGCGGTTTGCCCACGAAGGTCGGTAGCATCGTCGCCACCATGCCCGCGGCGGGCAGGAAGATGATGTAGACCTCCGGGTGACCGAAAAGCCAGAACAGGTGCTGCCAGAGCAGGGGATCGCCGCCAAGCGCGATGTCGAAGAAGGGCAGGCCCAAAAGGCGCTCGGCCTCCAGAAGGATCGAGCCGATGATCAGCGGCGGGAAGCCCACGGCGATCATGAAGGCGGTGATCAGCAGATACCACATCAGGATCGGCATCTTGGTGAGGCTCATCCCCGGCGCGCGGGTGCAGAGGATCGCGGCGATGATCTCTACCGCCGCGGTCACGCTGGCGATCTCGGCGAAGGTGATGCCGATGAGCCAGAAATCCGCCGAGAGGTCCTGCGTATAGGCGCTGGTCGAGAGCGGTACATACATGAACCAGCCCCCCGCGGGGGCGGCGTCAAAGACGAAGGAAGACAGCACGATGATGCCGCCAAACAGGTAGCAGTAATAGCCAAAGGCGCCGAGCCGCGGAAACACAAGGTCGCGCGCGCCCACCATGAGCGGGATGAGATGCACCGCGAACCCCTCAAGCATGGGGATCGCGAAGAGGAACATCATGATCGTGCCATGCATCGTGAAGACCTGATTATAGGTCTCGGAAACAAGGAAGGTATTGTCCGGTACGATAAGCTGGGTGCGCACCAGCAGGGCGAGGAAACCGGCGATCAGGAAAAAGACGAAGCCGGTGACGAGGAAGCGTTTGCCCACCACCCGGTGGCTGACCGAAGACAGATAGCGGATGCCCGGCGGGTAATCCCAAATTTGCTCGAACCCCTTGTCAGGCGCGCCCTTGGCGCTGCCGGAATAGGTCTGATCCTCGGGCAGATCCACGACATATGCTTTACGGTCCGTCATTTAAGGCTCGCCAGATAGGCCGAGAGCGCGCGCAGGTCGGGCCCCGGCAGATGGTTGTAAGAAGGCATCTTGGCCCCCGGTTTCATCGCGGTCGGGTCTGCGATCCAACCCGCGAGCGTGCCTTGGTTCATGCGGTACATCCCCGCGCCAAGACTGCCGCGCGCGCCCACGCGGCTGAGGTCAGGCCCTAGCGTTCCGGTCTCGGCTACGCCGCGGATGGTATGGCAGGCGGGGCATCCCGCCTCGACAAAGACATCGCGCCCGCGGGTCAGTTCCGTGGTGGCCGCGTCTCGTGCCTCGCCACTGCTGCGCTGCATCCAAGCGTCGAAGTCTTCGGGCTCCATCACGACCACCTCAAAGGCCATTTTGGGGTGCGACAGCCCGCAAAACTCAGCGCATTGCCCGCGGAAACGCCCTGTTTCGCTCGCCATGACCGGCAGGCTGTTCACCCGGTCCGGGATCATATCCATCTTGCCGGTGAGTTTCGGCACCCAGAAGGAATGGATCACGTCGCTGGATTTCAAGCGAAAGGTTACCGGGCGGCCTTTGGGGATGACGATCTCATTGGCGCCGCGCATGGCCCAGCCTTCGGGGTCATAGACCACGTCCCACCAGAATTGTTTGCCGGTCACTTCGATGACCAGCGCCTTGGGGTCTTCCAAGGTGATGCGTTGCAGGATGACGGTGGAAAAGCCCATCAGGATCATCACCGAGACGAGCGGCAGGGCGATGCCGCCCGCCCAGATCCACCATTTGCGCGGCGCGAGCTTACCGGCGAGGACGCCCCAGACGAAGAGCAGCAGCAGCACGAAGACCACGCCGAAAGCGACCGTCATGCCGATGGTCAGCCCGTTGATCGCCGTGGCGCCGACCCCCTCAGGCGCGAGGGCGGATTGCACGCCGTATTCGCCAAGCGTGGACTGTGCGGTCTCGCTCATTCGCGCACCTCCGATCCCAGAAGATAGGCGGCAATGTCGCGCGCTTCGTCACGTTTCAGGCCAAGGTTCGGCATGGCGGTCTCAGGGCTATGGGCGGGTGGGTTCATTAACCAACGGGTCAGATCGCCGGGGCGGTTCGGCAAAACACCCGCGACATAGGATTGTCGGGCGAAGTCATGCAGATCAGGGCCAACGGTGCCTTGGGCATCGCGCAGCCCCGGCACGCGGTGGCAAGCGCCGCAGCCATGAAGCCGGATCAGGGCAACCCCGCGCTGCGGGTCGGCATCCAGAAACCGGCGCGAGGCGGCTTCGTAATCCGGGGTCTTTTCCACCAGTCCTTGGCGAATGTTGATCCGGGCCCAGTCCGACACCTGCCGCGAGGCTTCTCGGATCGGGCCTGACACAGCGGCGGCAAGGCTGCTTTGCGGCGGCAGGGCCGACCAGACCATCGCGAGGCCGGTCAGCAGCAGAACCGATATGACGGTGAAGACGCGCATGCCTCAGCTCACTGCGTCGGCGCCGTGGAAGGCTCCAACAGCGGTGAGGTTTCAGGCGGCAGCGGCTGCGTCGGGCGGACACGGTTGTAATAGGCGCTGACGGCGTCGATGTCTTTCTGGGTCATCTTTTTGGCAATGGCGGACATGACGTTGTCCACGTCATTGTCGCGCTTGCCCTCTTTCCACATCTGCAATTGATGCGCCATGTAGCTGGCATATTGCCCGGCAAGGTAGGGCACCGAAGGCGGGTTGCCGAGGCCGCTTGGTCCGTGACAATTCACACAAGCGGGGACGCCACGTTCGGCTGAGCCGACCGCGCCAAGCTGGCCGCCCCATTGCAATGTCATGCCGTCCACATCGCCCAAGGGCGGGGTGTAGGGGGCCGAGATCGTGGCGTAATAGGCCGCGACCGCCTCCATTTCTTCTTCGGTCAGCTTCTTGGCGATGCCCGACATGACGCGGTTCTGCCGGTCGCCCGAGGCATAGTCCTTGAGCTGCTTATAGGTGTACCACCCGGCCTGACCGGCCAGCCGTGGGAAGGCGCCTGAGCCGTCGCCCGCGCCATCGCCGCCGTGGCAGGTGATGCAGGCCATGCCGCTGTCGCCCGCCTCGGACCCGCCCATGGCGACCAGCCGACCAAGTTCCAGCACATCGTCGTCGACCTCGGTGTTCACCGTCGCGTTGAAGCGCAGAACGTCGTCTTGCAAACGCTGCTCCATTGCCGAGATGCCTGGCGCGGCCTCGTAATTCTGGGCGCGGATGAAACCGGCGGAAATGCCGAGAACGGCGATCGCGCTACAGGTCGTCAGAACGGTACGGAATGTCATGGGGCGGTCCTTTCGATCTGTCTTAGGCATCCATCAAGGGGCCGGGGTTCGGCAGGTAGTCGCGTTTCATGTGTTCAAGCGTCCAATAGGCGAGGCCCATCAGCGGCCCGGTGGGGTTGTAGCCAAGGTTCTGCGGGAACAGGCAGGCACCGAAAACAAAGACGTTGTGATGGTCCCACATCTGGCCATAACGGTTGACCACGCTGGTCTCGGGGTCGGTGCCGATCACCGCGCCGCCGACGTTATGGGTGGTCTGATAGGGCACGATGTCATAGTGGCTGTCGATCGCCGCGTTGTTGCTGCCGCTGACGGAAGTCACATTGTCCATCTCGCGGGCGACCTCCATCGCGCGCTGCATCACATAGTCTGACATCTTGCGGTCATTCTCGGGGAAATCGAAGGTCATGCGCAGCAGCGGGCGGCCATAGGCATCGGTCCAGGTGGGATCGAGGTCGAGGTAATTCTCGGGCGTCGAGACCGAGGAGCCATGCACCACCAGATCGGCGTGATGATTGTAGTTCTCGCGCACCGCGCGTTTCCACTCCGCGCCCCATTTCGGTGTGCCTTCGGGCACCGGCTGATAGCCGATAGGCCGGCCGTGGTACTGCTTGCAGGCGATATAGCCGCCGCCGACGAACCCCAGATCGCTATGGTCGAAATTGTCGCCGTTGTAATCGTCGATCACCACGCCGAGCGCGCCCGCGCCCATATAGGGGTCGGTTTTCACGCTGTCGTCGAAGAAGGCATCGACCCCAGCCACGGTTTGATAGCTGTAGTTGCGCCCAACGACGCCGGTGCGGGTCTCGGGGTCATAGGGTTTGCCAAGGCCGGAGACGAGCATCAGATGCACGTTCCACAGCGCATAGGCATTCATGCAGATCGTGTCGGCGGGCTGGAAAACCTCTTCGCCGTTCTCATCAAGATAGATCGCGCCGGTCGCGGTCTTGCCGTCTTCGCTTTTCTCGATGCGCAGCACCTGCGCATTCAGACGGATCTCGAAATTCTCGTGGTCCTTGATCCGGTCATAGACGCAGATGATCGGGTCGGCCTTGGCATAGTAGCCGCAGCCGAAACGCTCGCAAAAGCCGCAATAGGTGCAGGGGTGCAGCTGCGCGCCATAGGGGTTCACATAGGCTTTGGTCACATTGGCCGAGGGCATGGGGAAGGGGTTCAACCCCATCCGCTCGGCCGCCTTGCCAAAGAGCGTGTTGGAGATGGGCTGGCGCATCGGCGGGTTGGGGTAATCCGCGCTGCGCGGCCCCTCAAAGACGTTCCCCCCGGCAAGTGCGTCGCCGTTTAGATTGCCAGCCTGCCCGGCGGCTCCGCAAATCCGTTCGAAGAAGTCGAGATGCGGTTCAAGCTCATCATAGGTGACGCCCCAGTCCTGAATGCTAAGGTCGGGGCCGATGAAATCCTTGCCGTAGCGCTCTTCGTAATGGCTGCGCATTTCAAGGTCAGAGGGCAGGGGCCGCCAAAGCTGGCCGTTCCAATGGATGCCTGCACCGCCCAAGCCAGATCCGGGCAGGAAAGACCCCAGCCGCCGCATTGGCAGCGCTTGTTGGTCGCGGTTGTGGCGGAAGGTCAGCGTCTCTTTCTTGACGTCGACCATATGTTCGTAGCGGTGGGCGTATTTAAGTTCGTCGTGTTCCTCGGGCGCGCCGAAGGATGTGGCGGTATGGCGTTGTTTGCCCCGCTCCAGCACGACGCAGCGCTGCCCGGCATGGGCCAATTCGTAGGCGGCGGTCAGGCCGGTCCAGCCGCCGCCAATGATCAAGACATCGGTTTTGGGAAGCGTTCTGGGTGCCATCAGTCAGACCCTCCGCCAATCGCGCGGGGCGGGTAGGGCGAGCCGCCACGATCATGGGCAATGCCGCGCGGCGGCGGCGTGACCGAGCGTTCGTGCTCATCCACCCGCTCAGTGTAATAGGCATGCGCCCCCGGGAACCCGACCATGCGCCAGCCAGCGTAATCGTGATTGCCCAGATAGATCGGATCGGCGAAATACCCCTGCCGCGTCAGCTTCCACAATTCGGCGATCAGAGTGCCGATAAAATCGTCCCGGTTCGATAGTTCTTCGACATGATCGGCGCGGGCAGTGGCATCCATCGTGGCAAAATCCCCCAATTGGCGCGCCTGTTCTATTCCTTGGCGGAGGAGTTGGGCCGGTGTGAATTCAAGCTGATATCCCTGTTCCGCCACGGCCCCATCGGGAAAAGGCGGCTCAAGGTAGAGCCCTTTCCCCGCGCCATAGGCCGTGGCCATCTGGTAATCGATAAAGTCGACAACACCGGCTTGCGAGGCCGAGGGAAACTCATCTTGGGGAATGAAAACATCGACCACGGCGGCCATCCACCGCGCTTCGTCATTCGTGAAAAACGCCCAAGGCCGATCATCGCGGGCGGCAAAGGCGTGTTGCACCGGCAATCCGACTGTCGCGGCACCTGTACCAAGTGCGATCTGGGCTAAAATAGCTCGCCGTGAAAAGAGCTTTGCCATAAATTGCGGCTCCGCTTGAAAAATAGGTCTGCATCACAACAACGGTAAACTTCCCGTGGGGTTCCGGAACTTCGTGAACTTTTTCACTAATTCGCGCGAACGGATCGCCCCCTCGCGCGTTGACCGGGCATGTTTGCAAGCCTTTCCACCCCGATCCTCTTCGCTCTTGGCGGTCTCGCCGGGCTTATCATTCTCGTGACTGGCTACCGTATGACGGGGCTCAGCGACCAGATCGCGGACCGGACCGGCTGGGGGGAGGCGCTGGTTGGCGCGGCCCTGCTCGGCGCGGCCACTTCCATGTCTGGCACGGTCGTCTCATTGACCTCGGCGCTGGACGGGCGGGCCTCATTGGCCTTTTCGAACGGTATCGGGGGCATCGCGGCGCAGACGGCCTTTCTGGCCTTGGCGGATATGATTTACCGGCGGGCCAACCTCGAACATGCGGCGGCTGATCTGGCCAATGTCTTTCAAGCGGGGCTGCTGCTGCTTCTGCTGACGGTGCCGCTGATGGCCTTCACCGCGCCGGAGGTGGCGTTCTGGGGCATCCATCCTGCCAGTGTCGCGCTGTTCGCGCTCTACGCCTATGGCATGCGCGCCACCGCCCGGCTGCGGGAAGAGCCGATGTGGCATCCGGTATCCACCTCGGACACCCGCGCGGATGAGCCGGAGGACAACGAAGAGGCCGAGAAACCCGTGGGCGCATTGGTTGTGCCCTTTCTGATCTTGCTGGTGCTGATGGGTCTTTCCGGCTTCGCCGTGGCGCGGATCGCGGCGGAGATCTCGGACCGGTTCGACCTGTCGGATACCGTGGTGGGGGCCACGATGACGGCGGTGCTCACCTCTCTGCCCGAGCTTGTGACCACCCTCGTCGCGGTGCGGCGCGGGGCGCTGCAATTGGCCGTGGGCGGGATCATCGGTGGCAATACTTTCGACACGCTGTTCCTGACCCTGTCGGACATCGGGTATCGGGACGGCTCGCTCTATCACGCGATCACGGCGGATGACCTGTTTTGGCTCACTGTGGCGATGATGATGACGGCGGTTCTGATCCTCGGCCTGATCTTTCGCCAGCGCAAGGGGATCGGTTGGGAGAGCATCGGCTTGTTGGTGATCTACGCAGGCGCGCTGGCGGTGCAGGTTCTCTAAATTCACGTAACAAGGGAACTATCTCATCAAGTTACCGTTATCCCCATGATGCTACCGGCCTTGCCCGCCCGAATTTTCAGCAGGAGATAGTCATGAGAAATGCGCCGCTTTTAGCAATTACGCTGATTGGCAGCCTCGCCGCCACGGCACTGCGATCCGAGCCTGAGACACCGCAATTCATTCCCCAAGACACGATGATCGCCCTGTCGAGCCTGAATGGCCACAAGCTGTTTCTGCCCGCCAAGGATGCGCCGCTGGCCGATATCGACCTCGAAGAATTAAAAGAGCCTTTGGAAGAATGGACCATGGCGGGGCAGGTGTCCGAAGTGGTGATCAGCCGTGATGGCACCCTGCGTGGGATCATCGTCGATGCGGGAGGATTTCTGGGCAAGGGGGCGACACGGGTGTTGTCGCTTGATGATCTGCGGTTCCTGCCGGATGCGGATGAAGAGAACGAATTCTTTCTGCTCTATACCGGCCAGAAAGAAGAGCTGAAAGCCGCCCCTGAATACAACGAAGACGACGTGCGCCTGCGCGCTGCCGATATGCGTGAGGGCGGTGAGAAGATCGAGATCGTTAAATTGAGCGATCTGGATTCCGAAGAATTCCTCGGGCTGGCGACCTTTGGTCAAAACGACAATTGGATCGGTGAGATTTCGCAGGTCACCTTTAGCGAAGATGGCCAGATCAAGATGGTGATCCTCGACATCGGCGGCTTCCTCGGCTTGGGCGAAACGCAGGTCGCCGTGCCGCTGGATATGATCGAATTGCGCCGTTTGGGCGGAGACGATCTGCGGGCCTATGTCTCGGCGACCGAGAAAGAATTGCAAAAAATGGAGCCTTGGGAAGAGGACGGCTGAGCCCCCGGGGGCGCGTTTCAATTTCGGAACCAAGCGCAAGGCATATTTTAGGAGAGCATGATGGAGAGCGCGAAATTTGATCTACACCTGATCGACTATGCGATTGTGGTGGCTTATTTTATCGGTGTCGTCGCCCATGGCATTTACATCTCGCGCAAACAATCCGGCGGGTCCGAAGATTACTTTCTCGCCGGGCGTTCCCTGCCTTGGTATCTGATCGGCTTCTCGCTTTTCGCCTCCAACATGTCCGGCTCCAGCTTTGTGGGGTTGATGGGCGGGGCCTATGCGAATGGCGTCGTGATCTTCAATTACGAATGGACTGCGGCGCTGGTCTTGATCCTATTCGCGATCTTCATTCTGCCGTCTTACCTGCGGGCCAAGATCTCGACCGTGCCGGGATTTCTGGAAGAGCGCTATGACGTTCGCTCGCGCCGGGCCTTTTCGCTTTTCACCATCCTCGCCATCATGTTCATCGACACGGCAGGCGCGCTTTATGCGGGTGGGTTGGTGATCTCGAATGTCACCGGCTACCTCAATCTTTGGGCTGCCGTCGCCGTGCTGGCCTTGGTCGCGGGCATCTATACCATTCTGGGCGGTCTATCGGCGGTGGTCGTGACCGATACGGTGCAGGCGATTTTGCTGATCATCGGGGCCGCCGCCCTGTTCTGGATCGGCCTTGATGAGATCGGCGGCTGGGAGGAACTGTTCACCGGCACGCCCGAAGATATGACCCATATGATCCTGCCCGCGGACGATGATTTCCTGCCGTGGACGGGGCTTTTGGGCGTTATCCTGCTGGGTTTTTACTATTGGACGATCAACCAGTTCGTCGTGCAGCGGACGCTGGGCGCGAAGGACCTGAAAGAAGGGCAGATCGGGGCCATCTTCGCCGGTTTCCTGAAACTGCCGAACATCTTTTTGATGGTGCTGCCGGGGGTGATCGCGCTCAAGCTTTACCCCGATCTTGAAACGCCTGACCTTGCTTTCCCCACACTGGCGTTTGAGCTGATGCCGATTGGCGTGCGCGGGCTGATCATGGCGGCGCTGATTGCGGCGATCATGTCCTCGCTCGACTCCGCCTTGAACTCTGCCTCAACCTTGGTGGTAAAGGACTTTGCCGAGCCGATGTTCAAGGTGAGCGAAGAGCGTCAGGTCTGGATGGGCAAACTGGTCACCGCGGGCGTCATGGTCTTTGGTGCGATCTATGCCCCGATGATTGCGGGATTTGAAAGCCTGTTCAGCTATTTCCAATCCTCGCTGTCCTATATCGTGCCGACCATCGTGGTGGTCTATATCCTTGGCCTGATGTTCAAACGGTTGAACGGCAACGGCGCGTTCTGGACGATCATGTTTGGCCTCATCATCGGCATTCCGCTTTTCGTACTGAAAGAGGTGACGAATTACTGGGCCTATATGGGGCTGCCGGAAATCCACTATACGGTGATGTCGTCGATCATGATGACCATCGGGATCATCCTGCATTTCGGTATTTCCTACGCCACCTCGCCGAAGGAAAAAGAGAATATCGAAGACCTTGTCTGGCAGGGGGAAGAGGCCAAGGAGATTTTTACCCAATGGGAGAAACCGCTGTGGCAGGATCGGACCCTCTGGGCCGGGCTGCTTGTCGTGGCCACGCTGGCGATGGTGGTTTGGTGGGCCTAAGCGATGGAGACGCTGGACCGCATAGCGACAGGTGTTTCAACGCAGCTTGAGGCCGCGCCCGATTTCGTCAGCCCCTTGCTTGCCGTGCTTCTGGCCTGTGCGGCGGGGCTGGCGGTGCATTGGATCGGATACCGTATCCTCGACCGCGTAATCTCGGAAAAGAACATCACCGGGCGGTCCTTGCTGCGCCGGGCGCGTAGGCCGCTGCGCCTTGCCGCCGTGGTCGCAGCGCTTGCTTGGGTTCTGCCCAATGTGCGTCTCTACGGCTGGCAGGATGGGGCGGCGCATCTGTTTCTGGTCTTGCTGATCATCCTCGTCGGCTGGACGCTGATCCTGCTGACCAATCATTTCGCCGAACGCGCCGTGCGGCGGCATCGGCTGGATGTCGAAGACAATCTTTCGGCCCGCAAGTTCGTGACCCAAGCGCGGGTGCTGCGCCGGACCGTGACCATCATCTTGGGGATTTTCACCGCCGCTGGCGTTTTGCTGACCTTTGAGAGCGTGCAGAAATACGGGGCGGGGCTTTTCGCCTCGGCCGGGGCGGCGGGGCTGGTCGTCGGGCTGGCGGCCCGCCCGGTGCTGACCAATCTGATTGCGGGGCTTCAGATCGCCATCACCCAGCCGATTAGGCTCGAAGATGTGGTGATCGTCGAAGACGAATGGGGCTGGGTCGAAGAGATTTTCGCGACCTATGTCGTCGTGCGTCTGTGGGATTGGCGGCGCATGGTGGTGCCGCTGTCTTATTTCATCGAAAAGCCCTTTCAGAATTGGACCCGCGAAAGCGCGTCGATCATCGGGACGGTGTTTTGGTATCTCGATTACACGGTGCCGATCGGCGAAATGCGCGCGAAGCTTGAGGAGCTGGCCAAAGCCTCCCCCCTATGGGACGGGCAGGTGGTCAACCTTCAGGTTTCCGAGACCGAGAAAGACAGTATCGCCGTGCGTGGCCTTGTCAGCGCCCGGACCTCACCACAGGCATGGGATCTGCGCTGTGAAATCCGCGAGAAGATGATCGACTGGCTGCAAAAAGAGCATCCCCAAGCCCTGCCGCGTCTGCGCGGGAATATGGAGATCCGCAGCCGTGATGAGCCGGACATGTCATCGAAAGGCGAGGCTCCGGTCACGCCCTAAAGGGGGCACAGGGCCGACCAAGGAAACGAACAATAAAGGAAAAAATAGGTGGAAAATCTCGCACGGCGTCTTGGTCTGAAAACGGACCCGGTCATCTTTTTCATTTCAGCCGGGCTCGCCGCGCTTTTCGTTCTGCTCTTGATCGCGGTGCCCGAACCCATCGGAGACATCTTTGCCGTGGGTCGGGCTTGGGTCGTGACCAATCTTGGCTGGTTCTTCATTCTTGGCGTGAATGTCTGGCTGGGTTTTCTGATCTGGGCCGCCGCGTCGCGCCACGGCCATATCCGATTGGGGCCGAAAGGCTCTGAGCCGGAGTATTCGAACCTGTCGTGGTTCACCATGCTTTTCGCCGGGGGCATCGGCACCGTTCTCATGTTCTGGGGCGTGGCAGAGCCGATCAGCCATTTTCAAAAACCGCCCCTGCCGGGGGTGGAGCCCTATTCGGAACAGGCGGCGAAAGACGCGATTTCAATCGCGATCTATCACCTTGGGCTGCACACTTGGGCGATTTTCACGCTGCCCGGTCTGGCCTTCGCCTATTTCATCAACCGCTATGATCTGCCGGTGCGCGTCAGCTCGGTTTTCTATCCCCTGCTGCGTGAGGGTATTCACGGGCCGGTGGGCAAAGCCATTGATATCGTGGCTATCTTGGGCACGATCTTCGGTGTGGCGGTGTCCCTCGGTCTCGGCTCTTCACAGATCGCGGCGGGGCTGTCCGAGCTTTTTGGCTGGGATGCTTCGACCTTTCTGAAGATCATGATCCTCGCCGTGCTGACCATGGTCGCTGTCGGCTCGATCGTGGCGGGGCTCGACAGCGGGGTGAAGCTTTTGTCGAATATCAACATCGGCATGGCAGTTCTGCTGATGATCTTCGTGCTGGTGACCGGATCGACCCTGTTTCTTTTGCGCGGCATTGTCGAAACCGCGGGGCTTTATCTGCAAAACCTGCCGCGGCTGGCCTTTTGGAACGATATGCTGGCCAATCGGAACCCGTCGAACGGGGATTGGGGCTGGCAGGGGGATTGGACCGTCTTTTACTGGGCGTGGACCGTGACCTGGTCGCCCTTCATCGGGCTGTTCGTGGCGCGGATTTCGCGCGGCAGGACCATTCGCGAATTCGTCTTCGGCGTTCTGCTTGCGCCGACGGCCTTCACGCTGATCTGGTTCTCGATCTTCGGCTGGCAGGCCATCGGCTTTGACGGCATCGGCACGGCGGCGCGGGAAGCGATGGGCGAGCAGGCGGGCGAGATCAGCCGGGCGGTGGCAGAGAGCATCCCCCTCGCGCTTTTCGTCTTTCTTGAGCATTTCCCTTTCACGCTCTTCGTCCAAGGCGTGGCGATCATCATCGTGGCGATCTTCTTTGCCACCTCGTCGGACTCCGCTTCACTGGTTGTCGATATGCTCTGCACCGGCCATGCCAAACCCGGCCCCGTGCGCCAGCGGGTTTTCTGGGGCCTAGCCGAAGGGTTGGTGGCGGCGATGCTGATCTTGCTGACGGGCGACACTGGGCTCACCGCTTTGCAGCAGGTGATCACCGTGGTGGGGCTGCCGATCTTCGTGCTGGTCTGCATGATGATACCGTCCTTGGTGCGTGGCTTTAAGCTTGAGGATATCGACAATGTTTCGGTCAACGGGCGGCCAAAACTAAGGGATTTCTGAGGCGGTTTGTAGCCCCGACTGACCGCCGGTTTGCAGCGGTCGCAGGAGGGGGCGGTGGGGGAGGTCTTTCACCCGCCACCCCTTAACATCTTGATCTTCCCGTAAAACATCACTAGCCGTAACGTAACTTCGCGACAGGCGACCGGGGTATCTATACCCCGGTGTCGGAACCGGCTATGCCTATGGCTAAGATCGTTGCGGCGGGCGAAATGCCGCGACGGATCGCAGCGCAGAGGGGCGCGCGCCATCCTTTGGCCGCGTGTTTCGACCGCGCCTGCGGCAGGGCAAAGCGCCCATGCCAGTGCGAGGGCGGCGGCCAATGACGCGGCACCGCAGCAAGACGCAGAGCGCTTTGTCAGAGCGTTCGAGCAAGAAAACAAACAAAGGGGGATACAATGACCAATTTCACAAACCGTCAAAACGGCCCGAGCCGTCGCAGCTTTCTAGCCGGGACCGCCGCTGCCGTGGGGGCAGGGCTGATCCTGCCACACGGGGCGCGGGCACAGGCGCAACCCAAGAAGGGCGGCACTCTGCGGGTGGGCTTTACCCAAGGCTCCACTTCCGACAGCCTTGATCCTGCGACCTTCAACAATGACTTCATGTTCGCCAGCGGCTATGCGGTCTTCAACACATTGACCGAGATCGCCCCCGATGGCACCGCCAAGCCCGACCTTGCCGAGAGCTTTGAGGCCAGCAGCGATGCGGCCACCTGGACCTTCCGCCTGCGCGACAATGCGCAATTCTCGGACGGCAAGGCGGCCACGGCGAATGACGTGATCGCTTCGATCCGCCATCACATGGGGTCCGAGTCCAAATCCGGTATCAAACCGCTGCTTGAGCAGATCACCGATATCCGCGCCGATGGCGATAAGGTCGTGATCTTTGAACTGGCCGCGGGCAACGCGGATTTCCCGTTCATCTTCAATGATTACCACCTCGGCATTCGCCAAGACACCGGCGATGGCACGATCGACCCCAACAGCCGCATCGGCACCGGCGGCTATGTGATCGATGTCTTCGAGCCGGGCGTGCGGGTCGAACTCTCGCGCCGCGATGACTACTGGAAAGAAGGCCGCGCGCATTTCGACAAGGTCGTGATCCTGAAAGTCGGCGATCCGGCGGCCCGGATGAACGCGCTGATGACCGGCGAGGTTGACCTGATTGACCGGCCCGACCTCAAGACGATCAACCTGCTGGGCCGCGCGCCCAACGTGAAGATCCACACCCAAGACGGCACGCTGCATTACATCATGCCGATGCAGACCAACACGGCGCCCTTCGATGACATGAACGTGCGGATGGCGTTGAAATACGGCATCAACCGCGAAGACATGATCGAAAAGGTTCTGCGCGGCTATGGTACCGTGGGCAACGATCAACCGATCTCGCGCTCCATGCCCTATTACAACGACGACCTTGAGCAGATCACCTATGATCCAGAGCGGGCGAAGTACCACCTGAAACAGGCGGGGCTTGAAAGCCTTGATGTGACGCTGTCGACCTCGGATGCGGCGTTCAACGGGGCGGTGGATGCCTCGGTTCTCTTTGCCGAAAGCGCGCGGCCTGCTGGCTTGAACATCGAAGTGAAGCGCGAGCCGGATGACGGCTATTGGTCGAACGTCTGGCTGCAAAAGCCCTTCTGCTGTTCCTATTGGGGTGGCCGTCCGACGCCTGACCTCATGTTCTCGACCGGCTATGCCGCCGATGCGGAGTGGAACGAGACCAAATGGGAAAATGAGCGCTTCAATGAGCTGCTGTTGCAGGCCCGGCCCGAGCTGGACCAGACCCGCCGCGCTGAGATGTACGGCGAGATGCAGAAGATCGTGAAAGAGCAGGGCGGCGCGCTGATCCCGGCCTTCGGTCAATATGTCTCGGCCATGAGCGAGAGCGTTCAGATGCCCGAGGAAGTGTCCGAGATGTGGGATCTCGACAGCCAGCGCTTCATCGAACGCTGGTGGATGTCCTAAGCCACAGCTTCACGCGGGCGGCCCCCAAGGGCCGTCCGTTTCCCGCACCAATGGCCCGCCCCGGGCCGGAGAAAACCTTAAAATGTCCCGGCTTCAGAAGCTTGTTATCGGCCGAGTGTCCCTCGGCATTCTGACCCTCTTTGTCGTTTCCGCCCTCATGTTCGTTGGCATCGAACTCTTGCCCGGTGATCTGGCGCAGCAGATCCTTGGCCAATCGGCGACTGAATCGACCCTCGCGGCCTTTCGCGCCGAGCTTGGCCTCGATCAGCCTGCGCATCTTCGGTATTTCGATTGGCTCGGCGGTGTGCTGCGCGGCGATTTCGGCACCTCTCTGGCCTCGGGGCGCGAGGTGTCTGAGCTGTTGGGCCCGCGGCTTGCCAATACCATGTTTCTGGCCGTCTATGCCGCCGTCATCGCCGCCCCGCTGGCGGTGATCCTTGGGCTTCTGGCGGCCCTGTGGCGCAACACGCTGTTTGACCGCGGCGTCAACCTGACCGCGCTTTCCGCCATCTCCATGCCCGAGTTTTTCGTGGGCTATGTCCTGATCCTGTTTTTGTCGATCAAAGCAGGCGTCTTTCCGACGCTGGCACGGATCGACAGCGCTACCGGGCTTTGGGACGCGCTCTATCGCAGCTTTCTGCCCGCGCTGACGCTTATTCTGGTGGTCGTGGCGCATATGATGCGGATGACGCGGGCGGCCATCATCAACGTGTTGGCCTCGCCCTATATCGAGATGGCCCGCCTCAAGGGCGTGCCGCGCTGGCGCATCATTCTGCAACACGCGCTGCCCAACGCGCTTGCGCCGATCGTCAATGTGGTGGCGCTGAACCTTGCCTATCTGGTGGTCGGCGTGGTGGTGGTTGAGGTCGTCTTTTCCTACCCCGGTCTGGGCCAGTTATTGGTCGATGCGGTTTCCAGCCGGGATTTCCCGGTGGTGCAGGCCGTGGGGCTGTTCTTTGCCGCTGTCTATATCACGCTGAACGTTCTGGCCGACATCATCTCGATCATGTCGAACCCGCGTCTGCGGCACGGGAGATAACGATGAAATCTTTGCTGAAATCCGCGCCTCCTTCGGCGATCTTTGGCATGGTGGTGCTGGTCCTCGTGGCGATCACCGGACTTTTCGCCCCGTGGATCGCGCCCTATGGCGAGACGGAAGTGGTGGGCGACGCCTATCTGCCGTGGAGTGGTGCGCATCCGCTCGGCACCGACAATCTGGGCCGCGATATGCTGTCACGCATGATCTTTGGCGCGCGCAATACGGTTGGGCTGGCGCTGCTGACCACGGCCATTTCCTTTTCGGTCGGGGCCACGCTGGGGATGCTGGCCGCGCTCAAAGGCGGCTGGCTGGATGAAGTCCTGTCGCGGCTGGTTGATGTGTTGATGGCCGTGCCGCCGCTGATCTTGGCGCTGATGCTCTTGGCCATTGTCGGCCCCTCGATCCCCAATATGGTCGGGGTGATCGCGGTGATCTATGTGGCGCCGGTCTACCGCCTGTCGCGCGCGGCGGCGATGAATGTCGTCGGTCTTGATTTCGTCGAGGCCGCCAAGCTGCGCGGAGAGCGCACGCCGTGGCTGCTGCGGCGCGAAATTTTGCCCAACATCTGGTCCACCCTGATCGCTGAATTCGGCGTGCGCTTTTGCTTTGTGTTTCTCTTTATCGCGGCGCTGTCCTTTCTTGGCATCGGGATTCAGCCCCCCACGGCGGATTGGGGATCGATGGTGAAAGAGAACGCTACCTTGATCAGCTTTGGCGATATCACCCCGCTGATCCCGGCGGCGGCCATCGCCTTGTTGACCGTTGCGATCAACCTGATCGTCGATTGGATGCTGCACCGCGCCAGCGGTCTGAAAAGTTAACCGAGCAGGGGCCAAGCATATGGGAAACCTTCTGAACATTCGCGGTCTCCGGCTTGAGGCAGGCAGCCGCGCCCGGCCCAATGTGATCATCAAAGGGCTCGATCTGGAACTGGACCGGGGTGAGGTGCTGGGTCTTGTCGGCGAAAGCGGGGCGGGCAAAAGCTCCGCTGGCTTGGCGGCGATGGGCTATGTCCGCGACGGGGTGCGCTTTGCCGGGGGCAGCGTCGAATTCGACGGGACCGAGTTGATCGGCATGGGGCGCGGGCAATTGCGCCGGTTGCATGGCAAGCGCATCGCCTATGTCGCCCAGTCCGCGGCGGCAAGCTTTAACCCCGCCAAGACGCTGATCGACCAATATACCGAAGCGCCGCGCCTGCACGGTGTCTCGGGCCGCGCGGCGGCAGAGCAGGACGCTGTCGCGCTCTACCGTCAGATGCAATTGCCCAACCCCGAAGAGATCGGCTTTCGCTACCCGCACCAAGTGTCGGGCGGCCAGTTGCAGCGGGCGATGACGGCGATGGCCATGGCCTGCCGCCCCGACCTGATCATCTTTGACGAGCCGACGACAGCCTTGGACGTCACCACCCAGATCGAAGTGCTGGGCGCGATCCGCGACATTGTGGAGCAATATGACACGGCGGCGATCTATATCACCCATGATCTGGCGGTGGTGAGCCAGATGGCCGACCGCATCTGCGTGATGAAGGATGGCGCGGCGGTGGAGACCGCCCCGACCAAGACCATGCTCGACGCCCCGCAAGAGGACTATACCCGCTCGCTCTGGGCCGTGCGCTCCTTCCGCCGCCCCGATGCAGAGGCGGGGGAGGCTCCGGCGCTGATTCGCTGCGAGGGGGTTTCGGCGGCCTATGGGCCGATGACGGTTCTGGACAGCCTCAACTTCACCTTTCCGCGCGGCCAGACCACAGCCGTCGTCGGGGAAAGCGGGTCGGGTAAATCAACCCTCGCCCGGGTCATCGCAGGGCTGTTGCCCCCCGTCGCCGGGCAGTTTTTCTGGAACGACGCGCCGCTTGAGCCGCAACTGGCCAAACGCGGGGCCGAGACGCTGCGCAATATCCAGATGATCTATCAATCGGCGGATACCTCGCTGAACCCGCGCCACAATATCCGCGAGATTTTGTCCCGCCCGGTGCGCAAATTCACGGGCCGCAAGGGGCAAGAGCTTCAGGCGCGTGTGGCGGAACTGATGGATCTGGTCGACCTCGACCGCGCTTTCCTTGACCGCAAACCCAGCGAACTCTCGGGCGGGCAGAAGCAGCGTGTCGGCATCGCGCGGGCGCTGGCAGCCGAGCCCGAGTTTATCATCTGTGACGAGGTTACCAGCGCGCTGGACCAACTGGTGGCCGAAGGGATCCTGCGGCTTTTGGTGCGGTTGCAGACTGAGTTGGACCTGACCTTCATGTTCATCACCCATGACTTGGCCACAGTAGAGGCGATTGCCCATAAGGTGATCGTGCTCAAGAATGGCCAGATCGTAGAGCAGGGCGGGCGTGATGAGATCTTTGGCGACCCAAAGCAGGCCTATACCAAGCGGCTGCTGACTTCGGTCCCGCAGATGGACCCGGAATGGCTGACCGAGGCCCGCGCACGGGAGCGGTCCCTCCGCGAGGCGCAGTAGGGCCGCAGGGTTAAACCCCCTCGGCCCGCGCGGCGGCGAAGGCGGCTTCGGTCGCCTCTAGGAACAGCGTCGCCTCGGCCTGCTGCAAGACAAGCGGGGGGCGGATTTTCAGCACATTGGCCCCCGGCCCGGTGGCGCTGATCAAGACGCCATTCTGGCGCAGATGATTGACCACAAATTTGGCGCGGGCGGCATCGGGGGCGTTGGTCTCGCGCGCGGTGACGCATTCGACCGCCAGAAACAACCCCGCGCCGCGCACATGACCGATCTCAGAGTAGCGGGTGGCGATGTCTTGCAAGCCGCGCTTGAGAAAGCCGCCCACCCTGGCGGCATTGTCCTGCAATCCCTCATCCGCGATCACGTCAAGCACCGCCATGCCCGCGGCGGCGGCCACGGGGTTGCCGCCAAAGGTGTTGAAATAGCGTGCCTTTTCGCCAAACTCTTGCACCAGCTCTGGCCGCATCGCGGTGCCGGAAAGGGGGAAACCGTTGCCCATCGGCTTGCCCATCGTGACCATGTCAGGCACCAGCCCGTGGCGCTCGAACCCCCAAAAGGCATCGCCAGTGCGGGCAAAGCCGGGTTGCACTTCGTCGGCGATGAAAAGCCCCCCCTCGGCGCGGATCAGATCGACCGCCGGTTGCAGGAACCCCGCCGGATCGGGATGCAGCCCGTCGCTGGAAAAGATCGTATCGACGATGAAGGCCGCAGGCTCGATCCCATCGGCGCGCATCTCGGCAATCGCTTGGGCCAGATCGGCGGCGAGTTTGGCGCCCTGTTGGGCCTCGGGGATGCGCAGCGTGTCGGGCGCGTCGATCAGCCGGCTGCGCGGGCTGCGCGGGCTGCGCGGGGTGAATTCGCCCAGAGAGGGGGAGAGTTCGGCCACCGCTTCGGTCAGCCCGTGATAGGCAAGACGGGTCACGATCACGCCCTCGCGCCGGGTATAGCTGCGGGCGATGCGCAGGGCGATGTCATTCGCCTCGGACCCGGTGCAGGTGAACATGACATGACCAAGCGCCTCGGGCATGGTGGCGAGCAAGCGTTCGGCGTAAGTAACAACGTTTTCATGCAAATAGCGGGTGTGGGTGTTCAGCACGCCCAACTGCTGGGTGATCGCCTCGACCACGCGGGGGTGGCAATGGCCGACCGATGCGACGTTATTGTAAGCATCGAGATATCTGCGCCCGTCCTTATCCCAAAGCCAGACACCCTCGCTGCGCGTGATATGCAGCGGCTGGTCGTAAAACAGCCGGTAGGCGGGGCCGAGCGCCTTGGCGCGGCGGTCGATCAGGGCGCGGTCGGCGGGGCTGAGGGCCTCGGCTTGGGCGCTGTCATAGGCGTTGATCATGGTCATCGGTCACTCCGTTCCCGCAGCATGGTGCAGGGCTTTGATCGCGGCGGCGTCGCCCACATGGTCGAGCGCGGCCAGCCCGCGTTGCGAGGCGGCGGCGTTGCGCAGAATATAGGGGGCATTCTCGGGATAGCGCCGCGCGCGGGAGGCGCCGATTGCCAAGGTGGTGGCATGGCGCAGGCGGATCAGACTGGGCAGAAGCGCGACCTCTTCGGCCTCCAGCGGCAGCCGTGCGGCGAAGCCCGCGACCATCTCGCAAATGGCGCCCAGCGGGTCTGTGCCTTGGCCGAGTTGATAGGAGCAGGCCACCGCCAGATCACAGGCCAGCGGCGTATGCACCATATCGCCGAAGTCGATCAGCCCGACGGGGTGCTGGGCCTGTGGCGCGTCGACCAGAATGTTATGGGGGTTGAAGTCATTATGCACGATCTGCGCCCGCAGATGCGGCAATCGAGGGGCGGTTTCCGCGTCGAACTGGTCAAGCCTATGCTGCAATTGCTGGCGCAGCGCGGCGTCCTGCACATCTGCCAAGAGGGGGCGCAGATGGCTCGCCTGTTTGATGTCCCACTGCAAGAAATGCCCGCCCGCGGGGTGAAAGAAGCCGCGCAGCCCAAGGGTGACCCGCGCGTGAAAATCGCCCAAGGCGCGGTAGAGGCCCGGTTGCGGGGTCGCATTGCTGAGCACGGTGCCGCCGAGGAAGGACATCAGGCGGACGACATGGGGCTGCCCATCGGCGGCGGTGGCGACCTCGGCGGCTTTGCCGTTCAGGCTGGCGCAGATGCGTTGCACGGGCAGTTCGGGGTCGGTGGCGGCCAGATGCATCAGTGCTGCGGTCTGCATGTCGGTCACCGCACGGTCTTCGGCGGCATTGGTGATCTTTAGCAGGGCCTTTTCGCCCGTGGTCAGGGTGATCAGGAAGTTCGCGTCTTTTTCAGCGGCAAGCGGTTCGATCTGACCGGAGATACCATAGCAGCGCAGCGCAACCTCCGCTGCGCGGGCCGCGTCAAAGGCGGGCGGGTCTTGTGCCAGCAGGTCGGTCTGCGCCCCGGGCTCTTCGACCAGCACGCCGCTGAGGAAGGGGGGCAGGCCGCCATGGGGCGTGATCCCGGCCTCGGTCATGGGGCGGTGCCTTCGGTCCCGCACCATTCGGCGATGAAAAGCGCCATGGCTTGGGTGATCTTCTTGACCGAACTGAGGCTGACGGATTCATTGATCCCGTGAATGTTGCGCGATTTCGGCCCGTAGCAGAGCGCGGGGATCTTGTTGTAAAGCGCATAGACCCGCGTATCGAGGTAGCCCGCCGTCATGAAGGATTGCAGCGGCGCGCCGATGGCCTCTTCATGGGCGCGTTCCAAGACGGCTTCGGCCTCGCTGCCAGGCTCCAGCACATAGCCTTCGGCGTGGAAACCGTTGAAGACCACCCTGGGCGGGTTGTTCGACAGGAAGTTGTCGCTTTGGGCGAAGGCCTTGACCCGCTCGGTGATCTCGCGCGCGGCGTCCTCGGCGCTGCGGCCCGGATAGATGGAAACGCGGCAATCGATGTTGCACCATGACGGCACCGATGAGGCCCAATCGCCGCCTTCGATCTTGCCGATGTTGAGGTTGATCGGATGGGACTCATCTTCGAAATGCGGATGCTGGCCCTTCTCGGCGTTCCAATCCTCCTCCAGCTCGCGCAGGGCTGTGATGACGCGGGTGGCAGCATCAATGGCATTGGCCCCTTCCCCCATTTCGCGCACATGGACGGGCACGCCACGCAGCTGCACCTGAAACCAGATAACGCCGGTGTTGGCGCGGACCAGCATTTCCTCTTCGGGTTCGGGGATGAAGACCGCATCGGCGGTGTAGCCTTGCAGGAAAGTCTGCAAAGCGCCGTTGCCGGTGGATTCCTCCTCGACCACGGATTGCACATAGACGGTCGCCGCCGGTTGCAGCCCGATGCGGCGCAGCGCGTCGAGCGCAAAAATATTCGCTGCCGCGCCCGCCTTCATATCGCCCGCGCCCCGGCCATACATCCAATCGCCGTCGATCTTGGCCGAATAGGGCGGATCGTCCCACATGTCGTGCAAGCCTTCGGGCACCACGTCGAGATGCGATTGCAGGATCAGCGAGCGGCCCCGCTCATCGCGCGGGCGGTGGATGCCCACGACGATGGGCGCGTCGGAGTGATCGTCGGAGTATTTCGACCCACCGGGATGCGCCTCAATCGCGGCGCGGTCCATCTTGAAACGGTCCATCGCGTAGCCACGGCTTTGCAGGCTGCGAAACAGCAGGTCTTGGATCGCATGTTCATGGCCGCGCAGGGAGGGCATTTGCACGAGCTTTTGGGTAAAGTTCACCTGTTCGGCAAATCCGTCTTCGACAGCCTGAAGGATGCGAGACTTGAGGTCTGGATCAAGGGGCATGGCGTGTCCTTTCGGGGTTACAGCATCGCTTCGATGAGGAAGGGACCGGGCTCTTTCGCGGCCTCTTCGATGGTGCGCATCAACTCGGCAATGTCTTCGACCCGTTTGCCCGGTACGCCCATGCCCTTGGCCATGGCGACGAAATCCAATTGCGGGCGGTCGAGGTTCAGCATGCTCAGCGCGTCGGGGCCGGGTTGGGCGCCGACGTTGTGCAATTCGCCCTTGAGGATCTCATAGGACTGATTGGCCAGAATGATGGTGGTGACGTTGGAATTCTCGCGCGCTTGGGTCCAGAGCGCCTGAATGGTGTACATGGCCGAGCCATCGGCCTGCAGCGTGATCACCGGGCGGTCGGGGCAGGCGATGGCGGCCCCCGCGGAAAGGGGGATGCCAATGCCGATCGACCCGCCGGTTAGCGCGAGCCAAGTGTTCGGCGCGGCACTGTCGCCCGCCGGGAAAGTGGCCCCGCCGGAGGAGACGGCCTCATCCACCACGATCGCGTCTTCCGGCAGCGCATTGGCCAAGGCTGCGCCGAGGTTTTGTAAGCTGATGCCGCCCGCCTGTGGAGCCGCGGGCCGCGCGTGGTCGCGCGGGGTGGCGGGTTTTGCGCCGATGCGGTCCGCCAGAGCGGCCAATGCGGTGGCGCCATCCGCATCGACGGGAGCGAGCGTCACGTTATGGCAATCGACCGGCAACAGCAGGCTCGGCTTGCCGGGGTAGGCGAAAAAGGCGACCGGCGGCGGCGTTTCGATCAGGATGGCGCGGCGGTAGGGGGCAAGGCATTCGAGCGCCGCGTTGATTGGATAGGGGATTTTGTTGACGGCAAACCGCCCCTGACCGCGCTCCAACCGGCGGTTCGAGGTCGGGGCAAGGATATCGGCCCCGGTCTTTTCCGCGATACCATGCAGCAGGGCCATCGCCTCTTGGTTTTCCAGCACACCGCTGCCGACCAAGAGCACGGTCTTCTCACCGCTTTCCAAGGCTTTGACCGCGGCATCAAGCGCGGCTTCGTCCAGCGGGGCAGGGGCTGCGGGGGCCACGACCTCGGCCATCTGGCCGCCCGCGTCCCAGCCGATGTCGGCGGGCGCGATCAGCGTGGCGACCTTGCCCGGCTTGCCTTGGGCGACCGCGAGGGCGGTCATCGCATCGGCGGCAAAGCTGCCCGCATCACGGCCCGAACGCACCCAATCGCTGAAGGGCGCGCAGGCGCCTTCGACATCCGCCGACAGAGGCGCGTCGTATTTCTGGTGCCGCAGCGCGTGATCGCCCACAAGGTTGACCATCGGCACCCGCGCCTTGCGGGCGTTGTGCAGGTTGGCGGCGGCATTGGCGAAACCGGGGGCAAGGTGCAGCAGGGTCACCGCTGGTTTGCCGGCCATGCGCGCATAGCCATCGGCGGCGCCGGTCACCACCCCCTCGAACAGGCCCAGAACGCAGCGCATCAGTTTGGTGCGGTCCAGCGCGTCGACGAATTGCATCTCGGAGGTGCCGGGGTTGGCGAAACAGACCTCCACCCCGCCCGCATGCAGGCTGCGCACAACGCTTTCCGCGCCGTTCATTTCTTTGGGGGTCTTGCTCATGCTGTGGCCTCGCGGAATGTCGTGAGAAATGATTTTGCGTTATCGGCAAGGGAGGGGCCAAGGTAGCCGCCCTCTTGGATCAACGCGGTGGGAAGGTTCAGCGCCGCCAAGCGCCGCGCCATTTCGGCAAAGCCGTCGGGATAGACATTCACGGCGGCCAGCGGATCGTCGGCGGCCATGTCAAAGCCCAGCGAGACGACCAGCGCCTCGGCCCCGAAATCGCGGATCGCGGCGATGCCCTTGTCGAGCAGGGCCAGCACCTCATCTTGGCTCGCGCCCTGCTCCAGCAGCAGGTTTAGCGATTTGCCCGCCCCGTCGCCTTCGCCAGTCTCATCGGCATGGCCAAGGTAGAAGGTGGGGTACGTGGCCGGATCGGGATGCAGCGAGCAAAAGAAGATGTCGCCGCGTTCATAGAGGATGTCGAGCGAGCCATTACCGGTGTGCACGTCGATGTCGATCAGCGCGACCTTCTTGTAGGTCTGGGTCAGGTGCTCTGCCGCGATACAGGCGTTGTTGAAAAAGCAAAACCCGTTCGAGCAATCGCGCATCGCGTGATGGCCCGGAGGACGGCAGAGCGCATAGGCCGCGCGGGCGCCTGTCGCCACCGTTTGGGCCGTCTCAATGGCGGTTTGGGCGGACCAATAGGCCGCATCCCATGACCCTTCGGTCAGCGGGGTCGAGGTGTCGGTCATCCACCAGCCCAATTGACCGTGAATGTCCTTGGGCTCTTTCCCGCGCCGCACGCCGGGGTGCATGGTGGGGATGGCCAGCGCCTCTGGGCCTGCGCTTTCGACGAAACGGGCGTGGGCGTCAGGCAGGAAGTCGACATAGTCAGGGTTGTGCACGGCCTTGATCGGGGTAAGTCCGTGGTCTTGGGGCTTGGTGATCTCAAACCCTTCGCCGATTAACATATCGCGTAGAATTTCAGCACGTTGTGGCTGTTCTTGATGCGGCATCGCCGCGCCACGCCGAAAGTAATGTGTCGGCGCATGGCCAAGCTGGCGTTCGTCGAAAAAGACTTTCATCACATTCCCTGTGGTCTGATGTCGTTGCGGCGGAGCATTGCAGTTTTAATTTGCAGGCTCAATAGAAATGATGCATCATGCATCAAAACTGGCAGCAAGTCGGCCAGTAAGGATGAGGGCGCGATGGCCGAAATCAATCAAGTTTCATTGGGCGATGCGATCTATGATCGGGTCTGTCAGGACTTGGTGGAAGGCAGGCTTCGCCCGAATGAAAAGGTCACCATTCGCGGCTTGGCAGAGCGGTTGGGCACCAGTTCGACCCCGGTGCGCGACGCGGTACAGCGGCTCTTGCGGGATGAGGCTTTGGTCCAGCGCAGCGTGCGCGATGTGCGCGTGCCGGTGCTGACAGAGGCGCAGTATCTTGAAATCGCGAGCATCCGGCGCGAGCTGGAGGGCTTTGCCGCCGGTCGCGCCGCTGAGATGGTTGGCCCCAAGGAGATCCGCCGCCTGAAAAAGATCGTGGAGCGGAACGAGGCCGCAGCGGTGGCCGGGCGCTGGCCGCAGGCGGTGAAGTATAATCAAGAGTTCCATTTCGCGCTGGTCGAGGCGGCGGAGATGCCGATCCTGTTGGCCATCCTCAGCGGGCTATGGCTCCGCATGGGGCCGCTGATCGCGGGTTACTATGCGCGAGAGCAAATGGGGCTGGTTCGACATCATCAGGCAATTATTGCAGCCTGTGAGAATCGCGATCCCGCGGCCGCGGCTGCGGAAATGCGCGCAGACATTGATGACGCAAAGGAGGGGATCATAAGATACATCCAGTCATTCACCACAGGTGAATGACCCATCAAGACGCCGCCTATCGCGCGGCGACTACCCAAGCGACTGCAAAAAGCCGACGTCAGATCGGACGCTGCCCTTGGGCGAGTTTCAGCAAAACCAATGGGGATTTACATGCTAAAAACCACTAAATTAACCGCAGCCGTTCTGGCGCTGGCGATGGCCGGGCCTTTGGCCGCGCAGGATGGTGAGCCGAAGTCCGGCGGCACGCTTAACGTCGTGATCCAGCCCGAGCCGCCCAGCCTGATGATCGGCCTTGTGCAAAACGGCCCGACACAGATGGTCGGCGGCGATATTTACGAAAGCCTGCTGCGCTATGATTTCGACCTCCAGCCCGAAGGGCAGCTGGCTGAATCATGGGAGATTTCCGAAGACGGCAAGACCTATACCTTTAAGCTGCGCGAGGGCGTGGTGTTCCATGACGGTGAGCCCTTCACCTCGGAGGATGTCGAATTCTCCATGGATAAGTTCCTGCGCGAAAGCCACTCGCGGATGCGCACCTATATGGAACATGTCGAAAGCATCGAGACGCCCGATGATCACACGGTGGTCTTCAACCTCAAACAGCCCTTCGGCCCCTTCATCGGTATTTTCGAGCCGGGCACCGCGCCGATGATCCCAAAGCACATCTATGAAGGCACGGATTTCGCCAATAACGAGGCGAACAATACGCCCATCGGCACCGGCCCCTTCAAGTTCGACAAATGGGAAAAAGGCAGCTTCATCCATCTGGTGAAGAACGAAGACTACTATATGGAGGGGAAGCCCTACGTTGACGAAGTCTATTACCATGTGATCCCCGACGCGGCCTCCCGCGCGGTGGCCTATGAGACCGGCAAGGTCGACGTGCTGCCCGGCGGCTCGGTCGAGAATTTCGACGTGGCGCGCATTCAGGCGATGGAGAATACCTGCATCACCGACAAGGGCTGGGAATATTTCGGTCCGCTGTCTTGGATGTGGGTGAACAACGACAACAAGCCGCTCGACGATGTGAAGGTGCGCAAGGCGATCATGCATGGCGTCGACCGCCAGTTCGCCAAGGACGCGCTGTGGAATGGTTTGGGTAAAATCTCCACCGGGCCGCTGTCGTCTTCCACACGGTTCTATGATGGCGAGACCCCGGACATCACCTACGATCCGGAGAAGGCCAAAACCCTTCTGGAAGAGAGCAGCTATGACGGCGAAACCATCCGCATTCTTGGCCTGCCTTACGGTGAAACGTGGCAGCGCTGGGCCGAAGCGGTCAAACAAAACCTGAGCGAGATCGGCATGACGACCGAGATTGTGCCCTCGGACGTGGCGGGTTGGAACCAGAAGGTGGCGGACCGCGACTATGATCTCGCCTTTACCTACCTCTACCAGTACGGCGATCCCGCACTTGGTGTTTCGCGGACCTATATGGGCGACAATGCCGCCCCCGGTTCGCCTTGGAACAACGTGGCGAATTATCAAAACGCCGAGACGGACAAACTGTTCGCCGAAGCGGCGCTGATGGCCAGCCCTGAAGAGCGCAAGGCCGCCTATAAGGAGATCCAAGACAAGATCGTCGAGGACGTGCCGAACATCTGGCTCTTGGAACTGGGCTTCCCCACGATCTACCGCTGTGACGTAAAGAACCCGGTTAACACCGCCTTTGGCGTGAACGACGGTTTCCGCGACGTGTGGATCGACAAATAAAAAGAGCGACAACGCTCAAGGTCCGAGCCGTTTTGGCGGCTCGGGCGCATTTCAGAATAACACGGGGCGGATAGCGTGATACGTTTCATATTGGGCAGGTTGATCAAGGCAGTGTTTATCCTGCTGGCGATCCTTGTCTTCAATTTCCTGCTGATCCATGCGGCACCGGGTGACCCTGCGGCGGTCATGGCGGGCGAAGCCGGCGCGGCGGATGAGAAATTCCTTGCAGACCTGCGGGCGCGTTTCGGGCTGGACCAACCGCTCTACATGCAGCTTTGGCTTTATATCAAGGGCGCGGTGCAGCTTGATCTGGGCTATTCCTTTCGTCAACAGATGCCCGTGGCCGAGATGATCGGCGACCGCCTGCCTGCCACGCTTTTGCTGACCAGCGTGGCCTTTGTGCTGTCGCTGGTCTTGGGCGTGACCGCCGGTGTCGCGGCCTCGGCCCGGCAGGGGCGGTGGGGTGATACGCTTATTTCGACCTTCGCGCTGCTGTTTTATGCCACGCCGCTGTTTTGGGTGGCGCTGATGGCGACGCTGGTGTTCTCTGTCTGGCTCGAATGGTTGCCGGGCTTTGGCTATTCCACCATCGGCGCGGGCTATACGGGCCTCGCCCATGTGTTGGATGTGGCGAAACATCTGATCTTGCCGGCCTCGACGCTGGGGCTGTTCTTCACGGCGATCTACATGCGCATGACGCGGGCCTCGATGCTCGAAGTCTCGCGTCTCGATTTTGTGAAAACCGCCCGCGCCAAGGGGCTGAACCGCGGTGTGATCCAGCGGCGGCACATCCTGCGCAATGCGCTTTTGCCGGTGATCACGCTGGCCGGGCTTCAGGCCGGGCAAATCTTTGGCGGGGCCATCCTGACCGAGACCGTCTTTGCATGGCCCGGCATCGGGCGGCTGATGTTCGAGGCGATCAACCAGCGGGATTACAACGTGATCCTCGGGGTCTTCTACATCTCGGCGGCCATGGTGCTGCTGTTCAACCTGATCACGGATGTCATCTATGTCATTGTTGATCCGCGGATAAGGCTGACGACATGATGAGCTTTTGGAAACGTTTCAGCTATAACCGTGGCGCGGTCATTGGTCTGGTCATCCTGACCTTCGTCATAGCCGCCGCCATCCTTGCGCCCATCCTCTTTCCGCAGAGCCCGTGGAAAATGGTGCAGCGTCCCTTCCTGCCGCCTTTCACCCAAGACGGGCTGCTTCTGGGCACCGATGCGCTTGGCCGCGATGTCATGGCGGGGCTGGCCCATGGCGCTTATGTGAGCCTGCTGGTCGGGTTGGTCTCGACCATCGTGGCGCTGGCCATCGGCGTGCCGGTGGGGGCCGCGGCGGGGTATTTCGCCGGCCGGATCGACGACGCGCTCATGCGGTTCACCGAGTTCTTTCAGGCCATCCCGAGCTTTGCGTTAGCGATCGTGCTCTTGGCGATCTTCCAGCCCAGCCTGACCTTTGTGATCATCGCGATTTCCATCGTGTCATGGCCCCCGGTCGCGCGTCTGGTGCGCGGCGAGGTGCTGTCGCTCAGAACCCGTGAGTTCGTCGAGGCGGCGAGCCTGTCGGGCCTCGGCAATCTTCAGATCATTACCCGCCACATCCTGCCCAATGCGTTGCCGCCGATCATCGTGCTGGCCTCGCTCATGGTGGCGCAGGCGATCCTGCTGGAAAGCTCGCTGTCCTTTCTGGGGCTGGGCGATCCGAACATCATGTCTTGGGGCTATATGATCGGGGCTGCACGCACCGTGATCCGCACCGCATGGTGGCTGTCCTTCCTGCCGGGCATGGCGATCCTGTTGACCGTGCTGGCGCTGAACCTGATCGGCGAAGGTCTGAACGACGCGCTGAACCCGCGATTGACGAGGAAATCCGAATGACCCTGCTTAGCATCCGTGACCTGTCTATCGCTCTGCCCATGGGGGCGGATCGGCTCTATGCCGCGAAGGACATCAACTTTGACCTCGCCCCGGGAGAGATCCTTTGCATCGTGGGCGAAAGCGGGTCGGGCAAATCCATGTCGGCCAATGCGGTGATGGGGCTGTTGCCGCAGGGGGTTCTGCCCGACAAGGGCAGCATCACCTTTGACGGGCAATCGATCCTTGGGTTGCCTGAGAAAGAGATGTTGAAACTGCGCGGCAGCCGCATTTCGATGATCTTTCAAGAGCCCCTGAGCGCATTAAACCCGCTGATGCGCATCGGCGCGCAAATCGCCGAGGTGTTCGAGGCCCACGGCGCGCTCACCGGGGCCGAACGCCGCGCGCGGGCGCTCAAGCTGTTGGAGGAGGTGGGTATTCCCGACCCCGAAGCGGCGATCCGGGCCTATCCCTTCCAGCTTTCGGGCGGGCAGCGGCAGCGGGTGATGATCGCGATGGCCTTGGCGCTGGAGCCTGACATCCTGATCGCGGATGAGCCGACCACCGCGCTTGATGTGACCACGCAGGCGCAGATCCTTAAGCTGATCGAAGACCTGCGGCGCAAGCGTGGCATGGCGGTGATCTTCATCACCCATGACTTTGGCGTGGTGGCCGATATCGCCGACCGGGTGATCGTCATGAAAAAGGGGGAGATCGTCGAGGCGGGCCCGGCGCAAGAGGTGCTGCTGAAGCCCCAGCACCCCTATACCCGCGCCCTCATCGACGCGATCCCCCGGCTGACCAAGACCGAAGCCGCGGCAGAAGTCGAACGCAGCCCGCTTTTGAAAGTCGAAGGCCTGCAAAAGACCTTCTCCACCGGCTCTGGCACGCTTTTTGGCAAGCGCCGGGTGGTGAAGGCCGTCCAAGACGTGAGTTTCGAGCTTTTTGCAGGCGAAACCATCGGCATCGTGGGGGAGTCCGGCTCGGGCAAATCCACCGTAGGGCGCTGTTTGGTGCGGCTGCTCGATCCTGACGGGGGGCGCGTGTTGATGGACGGTGTCGACATCGCGGAGATGTCGGGGCCAGAACTGCGGGCGCAGCGGCGCAAGTTGCAGATGATCTTTCAAGATCCGTTCTCATCGCTCAACCCCCGCGCGCGAGTGTCGCGCATCCTTACCGAGGGGCTGGTTGCCTATGGCACCCCGGATAAGGAGGCCAAGGCCAAGGCGCGCGAGTTGCTGGAACTGGTCGGGCTGGACGAAAGCGCGATGAAACGTTTCCCGCATGAGTTCTCGGGCGGGCAACGGCAGCGGATCGGCATCGCCCGCGCATTGGCGCTGGACCCGTCGATCATCATCGCGGATGAGGCCGTCTCGGCCCTCGACGTCTCCATTCAGGCCCAGGTTCTCGACTTGCTGGCCGAGTTGAAAACCCGGCTGCATCTGTCGATGCTCTTCATCACCCACGACCTGCGCGTCGCGGCGCGGATCTGCGACCGGATCATCGTGATGCAAAAGGGCCAGATCGTTGAGGCGGGGCCGGTCAGCAAAGTGCTGCACGACCCCGATACCGCCTATACGCGCAGCCTGCTCGACGCTATTCCGGGGCAGGACTATGAACGCGCGCTGGCGGCGGCCGATTAGGGCGCTACCTCAGCCGCTGCGCCCAAGATGGATCAGACGATGAAACCTGTGGAACACGATCAAAAGACGCTGCTACTGACCGGCGCCAGCCGGGGCATCGGCCATGCCACGGCCAAGGCTTTCGCCGATAAGGGCTGGCGGGTGATCGGCTGTTCGCGGCAGGCGTTCTCGCCCGAATGCCCTTGGCCGGGCGGGGCGCAGGACCATGTGCAGGTCGATCTGAGCGATCCGAACCAGACGATAGAGGCGGTCGCGCAGGTCAAAAGGCTGTTGGGCGGTAACCCTTTGCATGCTCTGGTGAACAACGCGGGCGTCTCGCCCAAGGGCGAGGATGGCGCGCGGCTCAGCACGCTCGACACCGATCTGCGGACATGGGGCGAGGTGTTTCATGTGAATTTCTTCGCCTCCGTGGTTCTGGCGCGCGGGCTTCAGGATGAGCTTTCTGCCGGGCGTGGGTCGGTGGTGAATGTCACCTCCATCGCCGGGTCGCGGGTGCATCCCTTTGCCGGGGCGGCCTATGCCACCTCCAAAGCAGCTCTGGCGGCGCTGACGCGCGAGATGGCCCATGATTTCGGCCCCCTCGGCGTGCGGGTCAACGCAATCGCCCCGGGCGAGGTTGAGACGGCGATCCTCAGCGAGGGCACCGACAAGATCGTACGCGACATCCCCATGCGTCGCCTCGGCCAGCCCGATGAGGTCGCGCGGGCGATCTATTTCCTGTGCAGCGCGAAAAGCTCCTATGTCTCGGGGACCGAGATCGAGGTGAACGGCGGCCAGCACGTCTGACCGCGCGGCGCGCGACCCTTCTGACAATTGCGTGATCAGGGCAGTCTTGCGCTGTCATCCCCAGCCATTGGACCTATGTACAGCCCCTCAAATCAGGGCAGCTATACGCGCGCTCCCCTCAGGCAAAGCATACCCCAAGGGACACCACCTCATGATAAAATTCGAATTGAACGGGCGGGCGATTTCTGTCGATGCCGACCCGGACATGCCCCTATTGTGGGCGATCCGCGATGAGATCGGCCTCACCGGCACAAAATTCGGCTGCGGCATCGGCGCATGCGGCGCTTGCACCGTGCATATCGACGGCACCGCGACACGGTCTTGCATCACCTATCTGGGAGACGTGGAGGGCCTGTCGGTCACCACGATTGAAGGGCTGGACGAAGAGGGCAAGCACCCGGTTCAAGAAGCATGGCGCAACCTGCGCGTACCGCAATGCGGTTACTGCCAGTCGGGCCAAATCATGCAGGCGGCGTCTTTGTTGAAAGACACGCCCAACCCCAGCGACGAAGACATCGACGCGGTGATGACCGGCAACCTCTGCCGCTGCATGACCTATCCGCGCATCCGCCAAGCCGTGCGCGACGCCGCAACCGCAATGGGAGAGACCGACAATGGCTAATCTGATGTCCCGCCTGAAAGGCTCCGACGCGCAACCGCAGATGACCCGCCGCGGGTTTCTGGTGTCGATGACTGCCGCGGGCGTTGCCTTTGGCTTCCCGCAGGCGTCGAATGCCGCGATGAACCCTGCCGTGCCCGATGGCACGCCGATCGCGCCCAATGGTCAGCCCTTTGAGCCGTCGATGTGGTACTGGATCGACGCCGAAGGTCAGGTCAACGTCAACATCATCCGCGCCGAGATGGGCCAGCACGTCGGCACTGCCATCGCCCGCATTCTGGCTGATGAGTTGGAAGTCGCTTGGGAAGATGTGCATATCACCCATGTCGACACGGCTGAGAAATGGGGCCTGATGGTCACCGGCGGCAGCTGGTCGATCTGGCAAAGCTGGCCGGTCTACCGTCAGGCGGGTGCCGCCGGGCGCACCGCGCTGATCGAAGCGGCGGCGGCCAAATGGGGCGTCGATCCCGCCAGTCTGACCGCGCGCCACGGGGCCGTGACCGATGGCACGCAGAGCATCAGCTACGGCGATCTGGTGGCCGAAGGGCTCGACCGCAGCTTTACCGAAGACGAATTGGCGGCCCTGCCGCTGAAACCTCACGCCGATCTGCGGCTCGTGGGGCAGGACGTGCATCCGCTTGATCTGGATACGAAGACCACGGGGCAGGCGATCTATGGTTTGGATGCCAAGGTCGACGGCATGGTCTACGGCGTGCCGATGCTGCCGCCAACGCGCTATGGCGCCAAGGTGAATTCCGTCGATGACAGCGCCGCGAAAGAGGTCAAAGGCTATCTTGAGACGGTGGTGCTGGACGATCCCTCGGGCACCGTGCCGGGCTGGGTCGTGGTGCTGGGCAAGACGCTCCATGCCGCGCGGATGGCCACCTATGAGATCAGCGTTGATTGGACATCGGGCGAGACGGCGGATGTCTCCGAAGACGATATCCAAGCCCGCTCTCGCGAATTGATCGACAGCGATGCCGGGTCGATCCTGCATACCGAGCAGCCCGAGACTCGCGCCGCCTTCGATGCCGCCGCCGAGACGCTGGAGGCCGAATACACCACGCAATCCGTGCTGCACTTCCAGATGGAGCCGGTGAACGCGACCGTCTTCCAAAACGCCGATGGCGTTTGGGAGACCCATGCAGGCAACCAGTGGCAATCGCTGATCTTGCCGACACTAGCGGCCGCGCTGGAGGTGCCCGCCGACAAGATCGTGATGCGCAGCTATATGCTGGGCGGTGGCTTTGGCCGGCGTCTGAACGGCGATTACATCGTGCCCGCCGCGCTGGCCTCCAAGGCCGTGGGCAAGCCGGTGAAGCTGGTCTTCTCCCGCGAGGAAGACGCCCAGTTCGACAGCATTCGCTCGCCTTCGGTGCAAAAGCTGCGCATGGCCCTCGATGAGGGCAAGGCCATCACCGCGATGGAGCATCACGCCGCTGCCGGTTGGCCGACGCAGGTGATGGCACCGGGCTTCATGCCCAAGGGCGTCAACGAAGAACCCTATGACCCCTTCGCCATCGACGGCGCGGATCACTGGTATTCGGTCGGGGCGCATCGCGTGCGGGCGATCTCGAACGATCTGGCCAATGCGACCTTCCGCCCCGGTTGGCTGCGCTCGGTCGGGCCGGGCTGGACCAACTTCGCCGTGGAAAGCTTCATGGATGAGGCGGCGCATAAAGTCGGCGCCGATCCGTTGCAGTTCCGTCTGGATCACTTGAAGGCCGAGGGTCTCAACGCAGGTTCCGCCCCCAATGCGGTGGGCGGGGCGTCGCGGCAAGCGGCTGTTTTGCAGCGCGTGGCTGAGATGTCAGGCTATGGCCAGACAGAGTTGCCCGAGGGCACGGCAATTGGGATCGCCACCACCTTTGGCCAATCGCGCACCATGCCGACTTGGACCGCCGCCGCCGTGAAACTGGCGGTGGATGCCGAAACCGGTGACGTCGCGGTCGAGAAGATGTGGCTGGCCTTCGATTGCGGCACTGTGGTCGACCCCGACGGCGCGCGCGCGCAATGCGAAGGCGCGGCGCTCTGGGGTCTGTCCATGGCTCTGCATGAGGGCACGCGGATCGAAGACGGCAATGTCGTCGACCTGAACCTTGGGTCTTACACGCCGCTGCGGATGGTCGATGTGCCTCAGATCGAGGTCGCTTTCGTGGAGAGCACGGAAGTGCCCGTGGGTCTTGGAGAGCCGGGCACCACGGTCATCGCCCCGGCGATTGCCAATGCGATCTTCAACGCCACCGGGGCGCGGGTGCGTCATCTGCCGATCACCGGCGATGCGATTCTTGCGGCGCTGGAAAGCTGATAGGAGAAGACGGGCGCGGCATGTCGCGCCCGTCTTCCATTTGGTCTGAGGGCGCCGGCTAGTGAGGCGGGCTGCGCATTCGCTGGGCAGCGCGGCGGTTGCCTAAATTCAACGGCTCAAATTTTGGACATTCACGCTTAAAAACTTAGAGAATCGCCCATTGCGCCATAATTCTGACAGGTTTCGAACAATAATCTAAACGAGCTATCTGGGCTTCTTTGCGGGCGGGTACGAAGGACGATCTGTGGCATCTACCGAGACATATGAACAACGCGTCGCCGCGACGCGAAAGCGCTTTATCCAAGGGATGCCGGAGCGGTTGCAGGCCGTGGCCGATGCGCTGCGCGAGACGGATGGCGCTGACTCGCGCGAGACCAAGGCGCGCAAGGTCCACCGCATGCTGCACGATCTGGCTGGCAATGCCGCGATGCTGGAATATGCCGAAATCGAAGATCGCCTGCGCAAGGGGCTGCGCGTGGCCGAAGATGCCGATGAATCCTCTGCGCCCTTGTCGACCGATGACATTCGTATAATTGAAGCGGCTCTGGCCGATGCCCGCAGTGTCGCTGAAGAAATTTAAGAAAGCCTATCCATGAAGTATCCCGCAATCGGTTTGTTGGCGGCCCTGCTGCCGTTTCAGGTTCACGCCCAAACGGCCCCGGGTGAGGATGCGGCGAACGCCCCCACAGAGCAGGTCCAAGAGGGGCTGATCGCGCGGACTTTCGATCTGGCGGAGCTTGGCTTTCAAAACGGTCTGTCCTTCCGGCTGCTTTCGGGCAATGCGACGATTTATATCCCGCTGCCCAACCCGGACGCGCTGAGTTCGGGCAGCTTGCAGCTTGAGCTTGAACATGCCTCCACCACCGAGGTGGATCGCTATTTGCAGGTCTCGGTCGCGGGCCGTCCGGTGACCTCGCAGGCGCTGCCCAATGGGGCAGGGCGGCTGAGCGTTCCGGTCCCGCTCAGCCCCGAGGATGTGTCGGGCGGGTTCATCGCCGTGGGCCTGTCCTATTCCGGGGCTTTCAGCGATCGGGTCTGCGTGGACGAACGCGCCTCGGGGGATTTTCTTGAGATCACGGCGGCCTCCTCTGTGACCTTGCAATTGGACCCGTCTGAGATCGACACATCGGCGGCATTCGCCGGGCTGCGCCCTGCGGACACGCGTCTGGCCATCGGGGGCAACGACTCCCTCGCCGCCTTGGCCGCTGCGACCCGCGCCGCGGCGCTGTTCGACGCTGAGGCCGGGCGGCTGACCTTTGGCGGCGACGGGGCCAGCACATCCGGCGCATGGTCCGAAGGGGTCATTGAACTGGACGTGACCACCTCGGGCGCGGCGAGCGAGATGGCCGTGGACAATGAAGCCGGGCTGCCCGTCTTGAACCTGCGCGGCAGCGATCCGCAGGTGGGGCTGTGGCAACTGGTCTCGGAATGGTCGGCCCTGTCGAACGAAGGCGCGACCGTGGTCGATGTGGCCGGGGAACCGGCCCGCTTTGATGACCGTTTGCCGCTGTCGGCGCTGGAGGGTGACCTCACCCCGCGCCCCGTGGTCTCGACCGAAGACTTCTTCGTTCCGTTCCAATCCTCCGATCTTCCGGCGGGCAAGGGCGTGTCTGGCGTGAACCTCCATGTCGCCGCAGCGCTCGATCCCGAAGGGCGGGGGGCGACGGCCTCGGTCTTTCTGAATGACACGCTGTTGGGCAACCGCCCGCTTGACAGTGGCCGTCCAGAGCAGTTGACCTTTTCGGTTCCGAGCGGCCTGCTGGGCCGGGATAACCTGCTGCGGGTGTCGATCCAGCGCCAGCCCTCGGGCGGCGAGTGCCGGTTCAAACCGCAGGGCTATCCGGCGCAAATCCTGCCCGGCAGCGCCTTGCTGCTTTCGGATTCCATAGCGCAGGATCGGGACTTCTTTACCCTGAGACAAGAATTTGGCGACGGCGTTCAAGTCGTGCTCGACCCCGCGCTTTCGCTTGATTTCGCGCAGACCCTGCCGTGGCTTGCAGGTGTCGCGGGCAGCGTGATCCCCGACCGCGCCCCCATCCTGCCGCGCGCCTCGGTCGACGCGCTTGAGGGGGATGAACCCTTCTTCGTGATCTCTGACCAGAACCCCGGCGATGCAGAGCCACTGATCACCTTCGATCAGGGCCGGATCGAGGTGCGCGACCGTCAAGACAACCTGATCTATTCGGGCGAAGACCTGTCGCGGCTTGGCGTGGTGCAGATCGTCACCCGGGGCGACACCCGTGGCCTGTGGCTGCGTCCTGGCAATGGCCCTGCACCAGAGCTGACGCCCGAACGCCCCATGATGCTGGACCGCGGCGATCTCGCGCTGATCGGGCAGCAGGGGGTGATCCTTGCCACCGCCACCGACCGCAGCCCGCTCGTTGATGTCGTCTACCCCGACCGCACCAGCCTTGCACAGATGCTGGCCAAGTACCGACCCTGGATCGTGGGGGCCATCTGGGTGCTGGTGACGCTGCTTGTGCTGATCGTGTTCCAGCGCGTCTACCGTGCGCGTCGCGGCAAAGACGAGACGTAAGCCACCGTGCCGTTGGATGCCGAAAGCGAAGCCATTGGTTCGCTGCTGCTTGACCGTGGCGCGTTATCGGCGGAACAGCTCGACGCGGCAGAGGATCTGGCTGAGGAATGGAACGTCTCTCTGGTCAAGGTTCTTCTGTCGCGGCGCTGGCTGACCACGCAGACCCTCTACCGCGAGATCGCCTTTTACCACGGGCTGGCGCTGGTCGATCTGATCGAGGACCGCGCCGATGACGATCTGATCCGCCAGTATGATCCGGTGGTGATGAACCAGTTTATGACGGTGCCGATTGGCCGGACAGAGGATGGCACGCTGACGGTCGCCACCTCGCGCCCCGGCCCGCGCACGCTGCTGCATATCCGTGAGGTCTATGGCTCCGGCGTGACCATCGTCGTGGCCTCGCATTTTGATGTGTCATGGCAGTTGCAGCGCGCCTTCCGCGAGAAACATTCCCACGAAGCGGTCTTTGCGCTGGCCGAGCTTGACCCCGATATGTCGGCGCAGAACGTCGTGACCCCGCCGCAGATTTTGGTGATCTACCTCATGATCTCGGCGCTACTGCTGGGGTTGGCTTTTGCCCCCGTGGTCACACTGATCGTGCTGAACGTCCTACTGACGGTGTTCTACACCGGCAACTTCCTGTTCAAAGCGCTGCTGGTCTGGCTCGGCGGTGCTGCACAAGAGACTTCATCGCGGGCCATCGCGGCCGAGGCATCGCTGCTGCGCGACGAAGACCTGCCGATCTATACCGTGCTGGTGCCGATGTTCCGCGAGCCCGAGGTGCTGCCGATCCTTGCCCAAGCGCTGCGCAACCTTGACTATCCTTTGGCCAAGCTTGACATCAAGATCGTGTTGGAAGAGGGCGATCACGAGACCATCGACGCGGCGCGCAAGCTCGACCTTGAAGGCGTGTTCGAGATCATCCGCGTCCCGGCCTCCCACCCGCAGACCAAACCCAAAGCCTGCAACTTTGCGCTGCGCTATGCGCAGGGTGATTTCCTCGTGATTTTCGACGCCGAGGATAAGCCCGAACCGGATCAGTTGAAAAAGGTCATCGCCGCCTTCAACCAATCCGCGCCCAATACCGCCTGCATTCAGTGCCGCCTGAACTATTACAACGCGCGGGAGAACTGGCTGACGCGGATGTTCACGCTGGACTATTCGCTGTGGTTCGACCTGATGCTGCCGGGGTTGGAGCGTTTGGGCGTGCCGATCCCGCTGGGCGGCACTTCGAACCACTTCCGCATGGATGTGCTGCGCGAGTTGAACGCATGGGATCCCTTCAACGTGACCGAGGACGCCGATCTGGGCATTCGTCTGACGCAGAAGGGCTACCGCGTGGGCGCCATCGATTCCACGACCTTTGAAGAGGCCAATGTCTCGATCCCGAACTGGGTGCGCCAGCGCTCGCGCTGGATCAAGGGCTATATGCAGACCTTCCTCGTCCACAGCCGCAGACCCATTCACCTGTGGCAATCGGTGGGGGCGGCGGGCGTCTTTGGCTTTGTCTTTTTCATCGGGGGTACAGTGCTCTCGGGCCTGTTGAACCCGGTCTTTTGGTCGATCTTTGCCATCTGGCTGATCTTCGGGACCGAGGTGATCACCCCCTATTTCCCGCTGCCGGTGCTCTATCTGTCGTTGGTGAACCTCTTGGCGGGCAATGGTTTGCTGATCTATCTCACGATGGTCGCGCCCTTCCGGCGCAGGTGGACCGATCTGGCGCCTTGGGGGATCACCGTGGTGGGCTATTGGGTGCTGATGACCGTGGCCTCTTACAAGGCGCTGTCGCAGTTGATCTTTAACCCATTCTACTGGGAAAAGACCCAGCACGGCCTGTCCAAACACACCGCCAATGAGGTCGCCGAAGCCAGTGCCGAAGCGACGGAGGCCACGCAATGATCCGCGCCGCCTCATGGTCTTTCGGCTTTGTCGCGCTGGCGTTGCTGCTTTTGCTCACCCTCGGCTGGACTGAGGCGCATGGCTTCCTGTCGATGGACGTGACCGACCTTTGGGCGAAATCAATCGTACAGATCGAGGGGCCGGCGCAGTTCAAGGCAAGCGATGCCTTCTACCCGCCCGTGCCCTATGCGCTGTCGCTCTTGGGGCAGGCGGTCTTGCCCGACACGCAGGTGCCGGTGCCTTTCGTGCTTTCCGCGCTGGTGGGGGCGGGGCTGCTGGTCTTGTGGTTCCTCAACCTGCGCGATACGGGCGGGTTTTCGGGCATAACCTCGACGCTGGTGGTACTGCTTTTGGCGCTGAACCCGTTTTTCCTGCGCGCCTTGGCCGATGGGCCAGAGACGATGTTTTGCATCTTGGGCACATGGCTTTTCGCGCGCGGGATCGTCAATCTGCGCCTCACGGGCAATGCGCCCGATATGATGAAAGTGGCCGTAGGGTTGTTGGTGGTGGCCCTGTCGGACAGCTATGGCCTGATGCTCTGCCTCGGGGCGATGCCCTTCATGATCGTCGCGGCACGGCCCAGCATGATCGCGGTATCCTCGACGGGCTATCTGGTGGCGATGTTCTATCCCGTGGCCGCCGCCGTGGGGGCGCTGATGTTCGTCAGCATGATCTTCGACAGCCGCCTGATCCCGCTTTTGGCGGAAAGTGCCACGCCGCTGACCTTGGGGGAGCATTTGCTCATTCTGGCCGGGCTTGGCCCGGCGACCCTTATCGCGATCCTGCGCAATATCATGGTGCCGCGTCTGTTCATGCCGCTCTTGGCAGCGGTCGGGGCGGTGCTGGGCGGCTATACGCTCAACGTCTTTTTCCATGTCGAGGGCGACCCGGCGATGGCGCTGGCGCCGATGCTCGGCGTCTTGATCGCCGCAATCCGCTTTTGGCCGAACTTGCCCCTGCGCGAGCCCATCGCCATCGCCCTGATGGCGCTGTCGGTGCTGACCTCTGCCCTCGTGATGCGCCATGTCGCCCATGACGAAACCCGCGCTTGGACAAATGCGATGCTCGGGGCCGAGAACGCAGCGTCGCGCCCCACGCAGGAGGTCGTTTCATTCTTGCGCGACAAGTCCGATATTATGCTAGATGTTGAGAAAAATCCCGAGATCGTCGTTGGGCTGGGGAATATCGACCAGCTGGTGATCGCCGGAGAGCCTGCTTACGACTGGGCGCTTGAGGGGGGCGTGCCGCGCACAAGGTACATCGTGGTCCCGCAACAGGCGGAAGGGCAGGCCACAGCAGACAGAATTCTGCGCAGGTTCCCGCAGCTGAAGCAATCGCAGATGCCGGGGTATGAGGAGGTTTTTCAAAACAGCCGATGGCTTGTTTTTGAAAGAGTTAACGAGTGGAATTAAAATCATGAGCCCACGAATTATCGCAGTCGACGACTCGGATATCGCGCAGGATTTCATCAGCGCGACGCTTTCGGAGCTTGGCTTTGACGATGTCGTCAGTTTCATCAATCCGCGCAGTGCACTCGACGCGATCGAAAGCGATGAGGCCACGGCGGACCTGATCCTGATGGACATAATGATGCCCGATATTGATGGTATCGAGCTTTGCGCCCGTATTCGTGCCTTGGACAGATGGAGCGATGTGCCGATCATTATGCTGACCAGCCGAACAGATATGGGGTCTCTCTCCGAAGCCTTCATGGCGGGGGCCAATGACTATGTCACCAAGCCCTTCAACCGGATTGAGCTTCAGGCCCGGATGCGCAGTTGCCTGCGGCTGAAATCCGAGTTGGACCGCCGCCGTTCGGGCGAAAACCGCAGCGCGCGCCGCCGTGCCGCGCCGAGCGTGTCAGAGGCCACGGTGCCCAGCCTTTTGGGCAGCAAATCCGGGTTTCAGGGGCATCTGATGTCGCTGTCGCCCGCGATGCAAAAAGACCTTGGCCTGATCGTCTTCCGCATCGATGGCGATCGTGATCAATCCGATGCGGCGCGCGCTCAGCGGCAAGAGCTTCAGCGCCTCGTGGCCGGGCTTTTCGGTAAGGTCGAAATCCCCGCGCAAGACGGGTTCGCCCATTGGGAGGATGATCTTTTCGTCTATGGCGCGCTCCACGCGGATCGCGCCCAGCTTGAAGCGCGGGCGCAGCAGTTTATCTCAGCCGTGGCGGAGGCTTCGGCCACCGTAAAAGAAGGCTGGACCTCGCGGCCCTTGAGCGTCAGCGCCTGTGTCGTGCCGCCCTCGGACGCGGCTGTCGCCACCTCGCTTGCGCGGGGCATTCAAGGCGTCGAAAGTGCTGGAATAACAAGCGCGCCGGGCAGCATCTGCCTTGCCGCCAATGACATAGGACACCGAGCCGAGAATGGTCAGCACTGAGCCCACCAACAAAGCTGATGCGGAACCGTCTTCGCGCGCGCAGACCCTATTCTGGGCGCTGATTTCGGCCGCCGTTCTGATCTATTTCGTGGGGCTCGCGGTCCTGACCTGGTCGGACTACAAACGCGCCACGACCCGGGCAGAGGTGGAGCTTGAGCATTTCGCGGAGCTTTACGAGCAGGCGGTCGATGCCTCACTCTCGGTTGCGAATGTGCGGATGTGGGGGCTCATCGATGAGCTGTCGACCGCGCGTCTGAGCAACCCCGCGCAGTTCGAGGCGCAATACGGTGATCTGATGAATGCCGCCGTGCAGGAGACCGAGCAGGTCGATGCGCTTGTGCTGATCGGCGCGGATGGGGTCGTGCTTTGGGCCACGGTGAAACCGCTCATGGGGCAGTACCTTGGGGACCGGGCCTATTTTCAGGCGGCGATTGGTCTTGATGTGGATGAATACACGGTCGGGGTACCCATCGTGTCGCGGGCCACGGGGCGGCGTCTGACCCCGATTGCATGGCCCTTGATCGGGATAGATGGCCGGTCGCGCGGGGTCTTGGCCTCTTCGCTGGGGGAGGATTACTACTCTCAACTGCTTGCGATAGATGGGCTGCAACAGGACATGTATGTCGAGGTGGTGACCTCTAACGGTGAGCGGGCCTTTGTCTCGGGGCGGCCTCCACGCGACCCCGATACGCCCGTGTTTCGCGCCCGCAAAGAGATCCCGGCGCTCGACCTCTATATCGACGTGACGCGCAGCAAGCGGGCGGTGCTGCAAAATTACTGGCAGCGCACCTTGGTTTTCGTGGGGCTTGCCACGATCCTGTTCCTGACGGTGATCAACGCGGCGATCCGCGCGCGGCGGCAGTCGACCCAATTGGCGCAGGCCCTGCGCACTTCCGAACAGCACCGCGAACGGATCCGCGTGGCACAGAGCGAATTTGACGCGATCTTTGAGAATGTCGGCGACGGGCTGATCGTATATAACGACAACAACAAGCTGCACCGCTCCAACCGCAAGGCGCGCGCGTTGATGGGTGTGTCCTCAGACATCGAAGCCGTCCAAAAGCTGCGCGGCATGGTCCCGCCCTTCTCGCAGATGGACGAAGATGTCGCCGTTCACCGCATTCAGATCACCACCGCCGAGAACGAGAGCGTTGCGGTGCAATGCCGGGTGATGAAGCTGCATCTGCATGGGGATTACATCGCCTATAACGTGCTTCAGGACATCTCTGCCGAAGAACGTCTCGTGGCGGCGCGCACGGCTTTTGTCACCTCGGTCAATCACGAACTGCGCACGCCGCTCACGTCCCTCGCCGGGTCGCTCGAAATCCTCCATGACCGCTTTGGCGACAGCATGCCAAAGAACGCGGGCAAGCTGTTGTCGATGGCCACCCGCAATGCCGACCGGCTGTTGGTACTGGTCAACGATATCTTGACCCTTCAGGCGATCGACCAGCGCCAACTCAGCATCCAGACCGAGCGGGTCGCGGTGTCGGAGGTGCTGTCGGAAGCCATCGCGGCCAACACCGGCTATGGGGTGAACCGCGACGTGCAACTCGACATTCACACAGGCCCCGACGCGGCGCAGGAAGCCTATGTGCGGGTCGATACGGTCCGGATGCAGCAAATCTTCTCCAACCTCATTTCCAACGCGGTGAAATATACCCCGCGCGGCGGCACGGTAAAAATCGGTGCCGAGGTGGACGACCAATGGGTCACGTTCTATGTCTGCGATGCGGGGCCGGGCATCCCAAGAGCCGCCCATGATCGTATGTTCAAAAGGTTCGCTGACCCTGTGCACTCTCGCGAAAACCAAGCGAATGGGACGGGGCTGGGGCTGGCCATCACGCGGGAGTTGGTGTTGCGACAAGATGGCGATGTGAGCTTTGAGACACGCTCGGAAGAAGACGGCGATGAGAACCCCGGCACCACGTTCTATGTGCGTTTCGCCCGGGATACAGGCGCCGCGCCCAAGCAGGGGGCATCGGCATGAGAGTGTTGTTCGTTGATGACGAGGATGACATCCGCGAGTTGATCGAGTTTGCGATCATGACCGAGGATGACATCGAACCGACCTTCGCAGGGACCGGGCTCGACGCGATTGCCACGATGGAAACGCAGACTTTTGACGTGATCATGCTGGATGTGATGATGCCGCCCCCCGATGGTATGGAGGTGCTGCGCTGTGCGCGGGCCAATGCGGATCTGGACGACACGAAGATCGTCATGTGCACCGCCAAAACCTCGCCCGAGTCGGAGAGGAAGTTTCGCGACCTCGGGGCAGATCACATTCTGCACAAACCGTTCAAACCGCTGAAGCTCGCGGATTTCATTCGGTCGATCGTTTAATACCTCATCGCGCAGCCCCTAGCGGCTTTGACTAAGCGGAACCTATCATGCCCAAAACAGCACAGATGCCCTCAGAAACCACGCGGCGCATATGGTCCCGCCTTGTCGTCCTCTCGGCCATCGGTACCATCGCCCTCCCGGCAAGTGAGGTGGCATCGGCGGCGTGGCCGCGGGGCGAAGACAAAAGCTTTGTCACCCTGTCCTATGAGACCACCGCAGATGGCCCCGACTTTGGCGATTTCGGCGCGTTTTACTACGAATACGGGGTGACCGAGAAACTGACCTTCGGCCTCGACATCGGCAAGACCCAGAGTGGGGGGCAGGTCAGCGCCATCGCCTTTCTGCGCTATCCGCTTGAGCTCTCTGGCGGGGACAATGTTTTCGCCGCCGAAGTCGGTCTTGGCTGGGCCGAACGGGATGGCAGCGCGGTGGCGGCTGTGCGGCCCGGCCTGTCTTGGGGGCGTCCGGTATCAGGGGCTTGGGGCAGCGGCTGGCTGGGGGTGGAAAGCACCTTTGCCATTTACGAGGACGGCGAAACGCTGGGCAAGATCGACAGCAGCTTCGGCATCAACCACGAGAATGGCAATCTGTCGATTTTCAAGCTGGAGTTCGCGGCCCCGTCAGACGGGGATGAGACACTGGCCTTTGCGCCGTCGCATGTGATCAAGGTCTCGGAAAACAGCTTTCTGGAACTGGGCCTTTCGCATGAATTTACCGACGCTGTGACCAAGGTCAAAGTCGGGGTCTGGCACAGCTTCTGACGCGCTTCGGGTCTGCTCAATCCCGCCAATCGGGGCGGTTGCCGAGGTGGGCAATCAGAAAGTCGATGAAATACCGCGTCTTGGGTGTCAGCACGTTGGAGCGCGGGTAGACCAGCCAAAGCACCGATCGGTCGTTCATCCGCCAAGCCGGCAACAGCCGCAGCAATCGGCCCGAGGCAAGCTCGTCCGACACGCTCCAAAGCGAGTTGATCGAGATGCCAGCCCCCGCGAGGGTCGCTTCGCGTTGCGAATCGCCATCGTCCATGATCACGCGGCAGGTCATCTCATGCGGGTTGAGCGTGGCGGCTTCGCCCTCCGGCCCGATCAGCGCGCGGGGCTCAAGATCACCCCAAGCGATCAGGTGATGATCCCGCAGCGCTGCGGGGGTCTTGGGCAAACCGTGGGCCTCCACATAAGACGGTGCGGCGCAAAGAACGCGGGTGTCATCGGCCAGTTTGCGCCCCCGCAGGCTGCTGTCGGTCAAGGGTGCGCTGCGCAGGGCGAGGTCGAAACTGCCTTCGATCGCGTCGAACCGGGTGTCGGAGAGGCGCAGATCGAGGGTGAGCTCGGGGTAGGTCTCGTGGAATTCCGGCAACAGCGGCATGATGTGACGCTGGGCAAAGCTGCTGGGGGCGGCGAAGCGCAGGATGCCCTTGGGCCCCGCCTTGGTCCCGCCCAGAATGGCCCGCGCGGCATCGGCTTGGGCCAATATCTCGCGCGCATAGGGCAGAAAGTCCGACCCATCGAGCGATAGCGAGACCTTCCGCGTCGTGCGCCGCAAAAGCTCAACCCCAAGTTCCTGTTCAAGCTTGGCCAAACGCGCGCTGGCCACGGCAGGGGCCATCCCCAAATCGCGCCCCGCGGCTGAGATGTTCAGCCGTTCGGCAGCCATGACGAAAAGGCGAAGGTTGTCGATATCCATGGGCCGCGGTCCTTGCTGCGGATCATCCGCCGGGTCAGCATATAGGGTTTGGCATTATATTCAATAACGAGAAACTGAACTCAAGTTTCATCCGATTATCTGGCGCGCCATGTTGGCCTATCTCTGTCTCAACGCAATGTAAACGGGAGATAGACCGATGAAATCCATGACCCTCACCAGCTATGGCGCAGAGGCGCCTTTTGTCGAAGCCGATTTGCCACGCCCCTTGGCCACCCCCGGCCATGTGGTGCTGCGCGTCAAGGCGGCCAGCGTGAACACCATCGACACGATGATCAAGAACGCGGGCAAAGACCTGCCTCTGTCGCCTGACCTGCCTGCCGTTCTGGGCATGGATTTCGCCGGGGTGATCGAAGAGATTGGCGAAGGTGTCACCGGTTTCGCCGTGGGCGACGAGGTCTATGGCTGCGCCGGTGGCTTGGCCGATCTGCAAGGGGCGCTGGCCGAATTCATGCGCGCCGACGCGCGGCTCATCGCCCATAAACCCAAATCCCTGTCGATGCGCGAGGCCGCGGCACTTCCGTTGGTCGGCATCACCGCTTGGGAAGGGCTGCACCGCGCAGGCGTCGCAGCCGGGCAGAAGGTGCTGGTCCAAGGCGGCGCGGGCGGGGTCGGCCATCTCGCGGTGCAACTGGCAAAGCATATGGGGGCCGAGGTCTCCTCGACCGGCACCGGGGGTGACCAAATGGCGGTGATCGAAGGCTATGGCGCGCAGGCCATCGACTTCAAAGCCGAGAAGATCGAAGACTATGTCGCCGCCCATACCGCAGGCCGCGGCTTCGATGCGGTCTTCGACACCGTGGGCGGGGACAATCTGCCGAACTCTTTTGTCGCCGCTGCGCTGAACGGCCATGTGGTCACGACCGTGGCCCTGTCGGCGATCGACCTGACCCCGGCGCATTTCAGCGGGCTGTCCTTGCATGTGGTCTTCATGCTTTTGCCGATGCTGCATGACGTGAACCGCGCGGTGCATGGGGAAATCCTTAGCAATCTCGCCACGCTGGTCGACGAGGGGGCGGTGAAACCGCTGCTCGACGAAAAGACCTTTGATCTGAGCGCGGTTGGCGATGCCTATGCGCGGCTGCAAAGCGGGCAGGCGATTGGCAAGGTTGTGGTCGACGTCTAAATCAGGTCAAATATTGATTAATATCACGCCCCGCTGCGCTTCCCGCGCGGCGGGGCTTTTGACGGCCTGCGCCTTCCCTCAATCACTGCCGCTGGCGTGCAACTGCCAAAGAATGCGCCATTGACCCAACGGTAGGCGGCCTCTTTCTCTCTCATCCCCGGTTTCACGGCAAATTCGGACTTGCCTCTGCCTGTCAGTGTACAGTTAATTGGCCGGACAAGCTGAATACAGCGGCGGCGCGCGGCACCCTGTGCTGACGCCCGTTAAGAGCAACCAAGGGAGAGAGACATGAAATTCACCGCAATCCTCGCCGCAAGCACCATTCTGGCAGGCGCTGCCGCCGCTCAGGACATGGATAAATCCGACTGGCCGAGCAGCTTTACCGTGGGCACGGCCAGCCAAGGCGGCACCTACTTCGCCTATGGCTCGGGCTGGGCGAACCTTGTGGCCAAGGAACTGGGCCTGACCGGCGGCGGCGAAGTCACCGGCGGCCCGATGCAGAACATGGCGCTGGTCCACACCGGCGAGGCGGCCTTCGGCATGACCACAATGGGCCCGGCGGCGGAATCGCTGGCTGGCACCAACCCCATCGCACCCGGTCTGGAAATGACCCAAGCCTGCGCGATGTTCCCGATGTATCAGACACCTTTCTCCGTGACCGCGCTGTCGTCCTCGGGCATCTCCTCGGTCGCCGACATTCCGGCGGGTGCCAAGATCGGCTTTGGCCCGGCGGGCTCTACCTCGGACACCTATTTCCCGCGCATGATGGACACGCTCGGCGTCGAGTATGAGCGCCGCAACGGCGGTTGGACCGATCTGGGCGGCCAGTTGCAGGACGGACTGCTGGACGTAATCGCCTTTGCCGCCGGTGTGCCGGTGCCCGCGGTCAGCCAGCTTGAGGTGCAGACGGATGTGAACATCATCGAGTTCACCGAGGAAGAGCAGGCCAAACTGCTCGAAGAGTTCCCGGTTTCCGAGTTCACCATCGACGCCAGCACCTACACCACGCTGGAAGAGGGCGCGCGTTCGGTCTCCATGTGGAACTTCGCGATTGCCAACTGCGATCTGCCGGAATCCTTCGTCAAAGCGGCTGTGGATGTCGTCATGTCCGACAATGAGCGGATGAAGGGCATTCACAAGGCGGCGGCTTCGACCCTGCCTGAGAACTGGGAGAAGAACACCGTTCTGAAATGGCATCCCGGTGCGGCAGCTTGGTTCAAAGAGAACGCGGATGCCGATATTTCCGACGATATGATCTACGGCAACTAAGCGAACGCCTAGACAAACTTGCATGCCGTCCCTAATCGGGGCGGCATCTTGCCATCATCCCGCCTGATTGTCGGGACAGATCCCGCGCAGATATCGGGAAAGGAAGCCTCCATGACAGACCAGCATAGCGCCGCCGACCCGCAGGGCCCGATTGTCGCCGAAGGGGTCGATGACGAACCGGTAGAAAGCAATCGCCGCATATTCACCGGGCGCACCTATCTGGTCGTTGCGGCCATGTCGGCGATCTATGCCTTCTTTCACATGGCGGCACTCAACGGCATGTCGATCGGAGAGCTGACCGGCATCCGCATCCCGCTTCTGCCGACCTTTCCGATGGAGACGTGGAACTTCCGCATCGTGCACATCGCGGGCGCGCTGATCCTTGGCTTTACCCTCTATTCCGCGCGGGGCTTTGTCGACGAAGGCACCGGGCAAGGCCGCCACCCGCTGGATTTCGTAGCATGGGCTGCGATGATCCCGGCGCTTTATTCGATTTGGACCGCTTGGAGCATCGCCAGCCAGATCGCTGGCGGCACCCAGTGGAACGGCATGAGCCCCGAGTTCAAGACCCTCGAAATCTATCATTATGGCCTGCCGCTGGTGGCGGCGACGGCCATCGGCATCGTCGTGGGGTGGCTGCGCGGACGCGAGCGGGGGCAGGTTTCGCCTGCGGACCTGTTGCTGTCCATCTGCGGGGTGGCCGTGGCGATTTACCTGATCACTATGTACGGCACCTTGATGCGCAACTCGACGGGCACGCCCTTTGCGCCCATCGGCATCTCTATCGCCGCGGTCGCGGGCACCGCGCTGATCATGGAGCTGACGCGCCGCGTGGCGGGGCTTGCGCTCATCGTGATCTCGGGTGTCTTTCTGGTCTATGTCTTCGTAGGGGACATGCTGCCGGGCTTCCTGAACGCGCCCAACATCCAGTGGACCCGGTTCTTTAGCCAGGTCTACACCGATGCGGGCATTCTGGGGCCGACCACGGCGGTGTCATCGACCTATATCATCCTCTTCATCATCTTCGCGGCCTTCCTTCAGGCGTCGAAGGTGGGGGACTATTTCGTCAACTTCGCCTTTGCTGCGGCGGGCCGCTCGCGCGGGGGGCCAGCCAAGGTCGCGATCTTTGCCTCGGGTCTTATGGGGATGATCAACGGCACCTCGGCGGGCAATGTGGTGGCGACAGGCTCGCTGACCATTCCGCTGATGAAAAAGGTGGGCTACCCGGCCCGGACCGCAGGCGCGGTCGAAGCCGCCGCCTCGACCGGGGGGCAGATCATGCCGCCGATCATGGGGGCGGGCGCCTTCATCATGGCCGAGATCACGGGCATCCCCTACACCGATATCGCCGTGGCGGCGATCATCCCGGCGGTGCTCTACTTCGTGTCGATCTACTTCATGGTGGATTTCGAAGCGGCCAAGCTGGGCATGCGCGGAATGCGTTCCGAGGAACTGCCCAAGCTCAAGGATATGCTGCGCCGGGTGTTTCTGTTCATTCCGATCATCATCCTGATCTATGCGCTGTTCATGGGCTATTCGATCATCCGCGCGGGCACGCTGGCGACGGCGGCAGCGGCAGCGGTGTCGTGGTTCACGCCCTTCCGCATGGGGCCGCGCAGCATCGTCAAAGCCTTTGACCTGGCCGGGATCATGTCGATCCAGATCATCGCGGTCTGCGCCTGTGCAGGCATCATCGTGGGTGTCATCAGCCTGACCGGTGTCGGCGCGCGTTTCTCTTCCGTGCTGCTGGGTCTGGCAGAGGCGAGCCAATTTCTCGCCCTGTTCTTTGCCATGTGTATCGCCATTCTGCTCGGCATGGGCATGCCCACCACGGCGGCCTATGCGGTGGCGGCTTCGGTCGTGGCGCCGGGGCTGGTGCAACTGGGCATTCCGCTGCTGACGGCGCATTTCTTTGTCTTCTACTTCGCCGTCGTCTCGGCCATCACGCCCCCCGTGGCGCTGGCCAGTTACGCGGCGGCGGGGATTTCGGGCGCCAACCCGATGGAGACTTCGGTGGCGTCGTTCAAGATCGGCATCTCGGCCTTCATCGTGCCCTTCATGTTCTTCTACAACGGCGCGATCTTGATGGACGGCACGTGGTTCGAGGTGATCCGTGCCGGTGTCACGGCGATCTTCGGGGTCTATCTGCTGTCTTCGGGCATGCAGGGCTGGTTCGCGGGCAGCGGGGCGGCTTGGTTCATCCGGCTGGGTCTGATCCTCGCGGCGCTTTGCATGATCGCGGGCGGTCTGATGACCGACCTCATCGGCATCGCAGTGGCGGCGGTGACCTTTGCGGTGCAGTGGAAGTTCCGCCCCGCACCCGACGCCCAAATCGCGGTACACGGCAGCGATTGACCCGTGATTGATCCATGTCCCGGCCCTTTGGGGCCGGGGCCGCCCGTTTGAGGCAACGCTCCCTGTTGCATCTGGGCCAAGCCGCGCCTAGGGTCCGCGCGATCCTTCCGGGCGGTTAATATGTTCACTATATTTTTGGCCATCGCGCCGGTCTTCGCGCTGATCCTCATGGGCTATGGCCTGCGCCGGGGCGGTATCCCTTCGACCAAGTTCTGGAACCTGAATGACCGGCTGGTCTATTGGGTGCTGATGCCCGCGCTGTTCTTTGCCAAGATCTCGGCGGCGGACCTCAGCGGCGGCTTGGGCGACTATGCGCTGCTGCTCTACGCTGGGTTCTTTGCAGCGATCTTTTGCGGCTGGCTGTTCGGTCGGGCCTATGCCGCGCCGCAGGGCAGTTCGCTGATGCAGGGCAGCGCGCGGTTCAACACATTTATCGGCCTCGCGATTGCCGAAGCCGTCTTTGGCACGGCGGGGCTACAGATTGCCGTTCTCGGTTCGGCCCTGCTGGTGCCCGTGGTGAATGTGACGGTGGTGACCCTGATGACCCGGCAATTGGGCGGCGGCGGCAAATCTATCCTCAAAGGCTTGGTCAAGAACCCGCTGATCCTCGGCATTCTGGCAGGGGTGCTTTTCAACTTCGCGGGGCTGCACCATGTGCCTGTCTTGCATGAAAGCGCGCGCATCTTGGGGGATGCGGCGCTGCCGATCATGCTGCTTTGCGTCGGCGCCAACCTGCGGCTGCGCGGGTTGTCGGGCTCGGTTTCGGTCATCGGCCTGTCGATCATCGGCAAGCATCTGGTGAACCCGCTGGCGGTGCTGCTGGCCGCGATGGTGCTGAACCCTGCGCCGCTGACGCTGCAAATCGCGCTGATCTTCGCGGCCCTGCCAACCGGGGTGGCCAGCTATACGCTGGCGCGGGAGATGCGCGGCGATGCGCCCTTGATGGCCGCGATCATCACCACGCAGACGTTGCTCAGCTTTTTCACCCTGCCGCTCACGCTCTATCTCGGCAGTCTGATCTCCGCGCCCTAGAGCGCGCTCCATGCGCGAAACGCGATTGTGATCTGCGCGGGCTGCATGGTCGCTGATTTACAGGTTGACATATTTGGTTCAAATGTCCAATTGCGCCTTGACCCATGTTGAGGAGCCCGCATGACCGAACTTGAAAAGACCGTGCTCGACGCTGCGCTGCATGTCTTTTCCCGCTATGGGGTCAAGCGCACCAGCATGGGTGATCTGTGCGAAGAGGCGGGTGTCTCGCGCCAGACCCTCTACAATCGGTTTCGCAACAAGGATGACATTCTGCGCGGGCTGATCGGGCGCTACACCGAATTGGCGCTGGAAGAGATCGCCGAAGAGATGCCCAATGCGCCCGATCTGGCGGCGCAGCTTGATCTGATCTTTGATCGGATGGTGGTGCGCGGCTATGACACGATGCAGGCGATGCCCAATGCGCAGGATTTCATCGACGGGGCCAATGCTGTCAGCCAAGAGGCGCTGCAATGTTCCGCCGGGCGCTTTCGCGACGTGATCGCTAAGGTGCTGATGCCCTATGAGGCGTCGATCACCCGCAATGACTTGAGTGTCGAGGCGCTGGCCGATTTCATCCAACGTTCCGCCAAGGCCGCTGGCATGCATGCGCTGGACCGTGACCATTTTCTCGCGCAGCTGCGCACCCTCAAACAACTTAGTCTGACCGCCGCCCTTGGGCCCGTGCCGGATGCTATTCATAAGGAAGACTGACCATGGCCAAGTGGCTTGTTGAGACGACGCGCGGGACCGGCGCGGGGCGGGTGTTGGGATTTGCGCTGGCCTTGGTCGGCGGTATCGCCGCGCCGATGGTGGCGGCCGCCGAAAAGCCGGTGGTAAAGCTGCAAACGGTCAAGGTCAGCGATGCCGAGATGGAGCGCGTGTTCTTCGGCAAGGTGGTTGCACGTGAAACCGTGGACCTCGCCTTTCAGGTTGGCGGCCAGATCGAGGAATTCCCCGTCGAAGAGGGGGCCACGGTCAGCAAGGGCACGCTCGTTGCGCGGATGGATCTGGAGCTGTTTCAACTGGCGTTAGAGCAGGCGCAGGCCAATGACGCACAGGTGCGCCGGACGATGGAGCGCTATCAAAAGCTTGCCGGGTCTTCGGTGGCCGAGGTCAACCTGCAAGATGCGGAAACCGCCGTGACGGTCAACGATATCGCCGTGCGCAACGCCGAGCGCGACCTTGAGAACGCGACCCTCCATGCGCCCTTCGATGCGATTGTCGCCTCGCGGCTGGTGCCCAATTACTCGACCGTCAGCGCAGGAACGCCGGTAGTGCGCCTGCATGACATGTCCGAGTTGCGGGTCGAGATCGACGTGCCCGAAACCCTGTTCCTACGCGCAGGGCGCGACCCCAGCGTGCGGTTCATGGCCAAGTTCCCGGCCAACGCCAACACCTACCCGATGCAAATCCGCGAATACAACGCCGAGACGGCGGATGTCGGCCAGACCTATAGCATCACCCTTGGGGCGGAATTGCCCGAAGATTTCGTACCGCTGCCCGGCGCCTCGGTCGAGGTGCGCGCCACGCTGAACATCGGCGGGTCGAGCATCATCGTGCCCGACACCGCCATCGTGGTCGGTAATGACCGCGGCACCTATGTCATGGTTTTTGACCCTACAGGGGCGCGCGAAGGCACCGTGACCCGCACCGCGGTCGAGATCACCCCCACCGCGCGCGGCGATGTCAAAGTCGAAGCCGGGCTTTCCGATGGGCAAGAGATCGTGGTGAGCGGCGCAAGCCAGCTTGAAGATGGTGCCGCCGTGCGCCGCTTCGTCGGTTTCGGAGACTGAGCGCATGGATATCGCACGTCTGTCGATCAACCGCCCGATCTATACTTGGATCATCATGCTGACCTGTCTTTTGGGCGGCATCTGGGGCTTTGCCACCCTTGGCCGTCTCGAAGACCCGGCCTTTACCATCAAAACGGCGGTGGTGGTGACCCAATACCCCGGTGCCTCTGCCGAAGAGGTGGCGCTAGAGGTCACCGAACCACTGGAATCGCAAATCCAGAAGATGTCCGAGATCAAGGACATTCAATCCATGAACCAGCCCGGTTTGTCGTGGATCACGGTCAATATGCAGGACACCTTTGACGGGTCCGAACTGCCGGAAATCTGGACCAAACTGCGCAACCGCGTGAACGAGGCCGCCATGCCCAGCGGGGCGACGCAGCCCTATGTGAACGACGGTTTCGGCGACGTTTACGGGCTTTACTACGCCGTGACGGCTGAGGGCTATTCCGACGCCGAGGTCAACGAACTCTCCAGCTATCTGCGGCGCGAATTGCTGCTGGTTGATGGTGTGTCGGATGTGGCGCTTTCGGGCCTGCCCAATGAGGTCATCTATGTCGAACCGCAACTTGCGCTGAGCACCACGCTCGGCATTCCGCCCTCGGCCATTGTCGGCGCGGTATCGAGCGCGAATGAAATCGTCGACGGCGGCGCCATTCAAGACGCGGACGGGCGCACCCTGATCCAGCGGCCCGAAGGCTCTGACAGCGTGTCCGAGATCGCCGCGCTGTCGGTGGGGGTTGGTGGTCAGGTGATCAACCTTGCCGATGTGACCAACATTAACCGCACCCGGGAGGCAAACCCCGATCTGGTGATCCGCCACAACGGGCAGGAGGCCTTTACCCTCGGGGTGGCCGGGATCGCGACCGAGAATATCGTCGATATCGGCAAACGGGTGGACGACAAGCTTGCGCAGCTGCGCGAAACGCTGCCCTTGGGCATCTCGATTGAATCCATCTACCGCCAGCACGCGGTGGTCGAAGAGGCGTCGAACGCCTTTTTGCTGAACCTCGCCATGTCGGTCGCCATCGTTGTGGCCGTGCTGGCCGTCTTCATGGGCTGGCGCGCGGCGGTGGTCGTGGGTTCCACCCTGTTGCTGACGGTGGTGGGCACGCTCTTTTTCATGGCGCTTGGCGCGATTGAGATGGAGCGTATCTCACTCGGGGCGTTGATCATCGCGATGGGGATGCTGGTCGACAACGCCATCGTTGTGGCCGAGGGGATGCAGATCTCCATGCAGCAGGGCAAAAGCTCACGCGAAGCGGCGACCGAGGCGGCGAGCAAGACACAGATCCCGCTTTTGGGGGCGACCGTCATCGGCATCATGGCCTTTGCCGGGATCGGGCTGAGCCCTGATGCCACGGGCGAATTCCTCTTCTCGCTCTTTGCCGTGATCGCGATTTCGCTGCTGCTCTCTTGGGTGCTGGCCATCACCGCCACGCCGCTTTTGGGGCACTACTTTTTCAAACGCGGCGTTGAAGGCGGGGCTGGCGGCTATGATGGCGCGATCTTCAAGGGCTATGCCGCCGTGCTGCGTGCCTCGCTCAAGCTGCGCTGGCTGGTGGTTGTTGGCCTCATCGCGGGCACGGTTGTCTGCTATGCCCTCTTTGGTCAGATCAAGCAGCAGTTCTTCCCCGACAGCAACACGCCGCTTTACTTCGTGCACTACAAACTGCCGCAGGGGTCGTCGATCCATCAGACCTCCAACGATCTGGCCGTGCTCGAGGACTGGCTGGTGGCGCGGGACAATGTCGAAGACGTGACCTCCTACGCGGGGCAGGGGGCTGCGCGTTTCATGCTGACCTATCAGGCCGAAGACCCCAACCCCAGCTATGGGCATCTGATCGTCCGGGTGTCTTCGCTTGAGGTGATCCAAGACGAGATGAACGCGCTTGAGGCTTTCGCCGCCGATGCGGTTCCGCAAGGGGAGTTCCGGGCCAAGCGTTTGGCCTTTGGCCCCGGCGGCGGTGCCCCGATCGAGGTGCGCTTCTCGGGCCGCGATCCCAATGTGCTGCGCGATCTCGCGGATGAGGCGATGGACCGGATGCAGGCGGCGTCGGACAATATCATCACCCCGCGTCAGGACTGGCGCGAGCGTGAATTGGTGCTGCGTCCGATCTATGCCGAAGAACGTGCGCAGGACGCAGGCATCTCGCGGACCGAGATCACGGAGACCCTCAAGTTCGCCACCGAAGGCACCAGCGGCGGCACCTTCCGCGAGCGGGATCGTCAGATCCCCATCGTGATCCGCGCCCCGCAGGATGCCGATTTGGCGCTGACGGATCATGTGATCTATGCCCAGAACACCAATGCGCTGGTCCCGATGGAGCAGGTGATCGACGGTTTCCGGTTCGAGCCGCAGGACACGCTGCTCTATCGCCGCGACCGGGCCGATGTGATCACCGTAGGCGCGGATATCCCGCGCGGCGTCACGGCGGCGCAGGTGCAGGCCGAGGTGCAGGAAACCATTGAGGCGATGGAAATCCCCGAAGGCTATGCCATGGAATGGGGGGGCGAGTTGGAAAGCGCGGGCGAGGCGCAGGCCGCCTTGGGCAAGCAATTGCCCTTCAGCATCATCATCATGGTGCTGATCTCGGTCCTGCTGTTCAACGCGCTGAAGCAGCCGATCATCATCTGGCTCTTGGTGCCGATGGCGGTGAACGGGGTCAGTCTAGCGCTGTTGGGGGCGGGTCTGCCCTTCACCTTCACCGCGCTTCTGGGGCTCTTGTCGCTCTCGGGGATGTTGATCAAGAACGGCATCGTGCTGGTCGAAGAGATCGACCTCACCCGTGCCGCCGATCCGACGCTGGACCTGAAGGAGGCAATCGTGACAGCCTCGACCTCGCGTTTGCGCCCGGTCTTCTTGGCCGCCGCGACGACCATTCTGGGGATGCTGCCGCTGTTGTCGGATGCCTTCTTCCAGTCGATGGCGGCGACGATCATGGGCGGGCTGGCCTTTGCCTCGGTCCTGACGCTGATCGCGGCACCGGTGCTCTACTTCCTCTTCTTCAAGCGCAGCGCCGCGCGTGAGGCGGAGGCTGCTCGGGCTGCCTGACCGGCGCGTGGCGGCGAGGCAAAGGGCGCGTTCGGTCACTCCGGGCGCGCCCTTTGTCGTACTCGGGGCGGTAAAAATTCCGCGCCGCCGTGCGATCCCGCCTTGGTTTCGCGAAATTGCCAGCTATCTTACCGTTTTCAAACGGCATGTCGCCGTGTCAGGCCATTGTTTCAAGGAGTTCTCGCCCATGGGTCCCCGCATTCTTTCCACTGCCGCCGCCGCTGGCCTTGCCGCCACTTTGGCCTCTGCCGCCTCGGCTGAGATCACCGTATCGTCGAAGATCGACACCGAAGGCGGCCTGTTGGGCAACGTCATCGCACTGGCGCTCGAAGACGCGGGCCTGCCGGTTGAGCGGCGTCTGCAACTCGGCGGCACGCAGGTCGTGCGCGAAGCGATCCTGTCGGACCAGATCGACATTTACCCCGAATACACCGGCAACGCGGCCTTCTTCTTTAACGAAGCGGAAAGCGATGTCTGGAAAGACGCCGCCAAGGCCCATGCCCGCGCCAAGGAATTGGACGGCAGTGAGAATAACGTCACATGGCTCGACTCCGCACCGGCCAACAACACCTGGGCCATCGCCGTGACCGGCCCGGTGGCCGAGGAGAATGACCTCACCACCATGTCCGATTTCGGCGCATGGGTGGCCGAGGGCGGTGAGGTGAAACTCGCCGCCTCGACCGAATTCGTGTCCTCTCCGGCTGTCTTGCCCGCGATGCAGGAGACCTATGGCTTCGAGCTGAGCCAAGACCAGACCGTGATCCTGTCGGGCGGCGACACGGCTGCGACCATTCAGGCGGCTGCGCGGGGCACATCGGGCGTAAATGCGGCGATGGTTTACGGCACCGATGGCGGCGTGGGTGCCACGGGTCTGGTGGTGATGGAAGACGACAAGGGCGTGCAGCCGGTCTATGAACCCGCCCCCATCGTCCGCGCCGAGGTGTTGGAGGAATACCCCCAAATCGCCGAGGTGCTGAACCCGATCTTCGCCGGGCTCGACATGGCGACCCTGCAGAAGCTTAACGGTCGCATTCAGGTCGGCGGGGAGCCTGCTGAGGCCGTGGCACGCTCCTATCTGACCGAGACCGGGGTGCTGGACTGATCTCCGCCGCCCGCACAATAACTGGCCCCGGCGCAGGAGTTTCTGCGCCGGGGCTTTTGTTCGCTGTGCTGGGCGCGGCGGCACTTTTCGTGCCTTTCATGACCCTTGCCGCCAACCGGATCGTGGCGGGCGAAGGGGTGATGGCATGGGGCGTGGCCAGCCTGCTGGTGGTGCTGCTGGGGCTTGCGGCGATCGGGGCGGGGCTGCTGATGGGGCTGCCTGCGGGCCGTAATGGTCTGCGTATTGCCGGGGCGGCTTTGGGCTTGGGCGGGCTGTTGTGGCTGCTGACCCAAGGCGCCTCCGGCCTGCTGGCCGAGGCGGGTGACTACGCCCGTGTCTCGCCCTCGGTGGGCTTCTGGTGTCTGCTGGTCGTTTTCATGTTGCTCATGGCAGATGCGCTTGCCGCGATGGCACCGGGGCCGCTGATGCGCGGGGCCGTGCTGGCGGGCGTGCTTGCGGTGCTTGGCGCGATCCTGTGGTCGGGGGCGCTGTCGGAGCTTTCGGTGATGCAGGAATACGCCAGCCGGGCCGATGCCTTTGGCCGGGAGTTCCTGCGCCATCTCGGGCTGGCCTTCGGCTCTCTCGCCGCGGCGGCGGTGATCGGCTTCCCGCTTGGCGTGCTCTGTCACCGTCTTGCCGGGCTGCGCGGAGCTACCTTGCCGGTGCTGAGCTTTTTGCAAACCATTCCCTCGCTTGCCATGTTCGGGCTGATGATCCCGATCCTCGGCTGGGTGGGGGCCAATCTGCCGGGCGCGCGTGCGCTTGGCATCGCTGGCATCGGCTTTGCGCCCGCCTTTCTGGCGCTGGTGCTCTATTCACTGCTGCCTGTGGTCGGCAATACCGTGGCGGGGCTGGCCTCTGCCCCGCCTGCGGCGCTTGAGGCCGCGCGGGGCATGGGGATGACGCCGCTGCAACGGCTGCTGCGGGTGGAACTGCCGCTTGGCCTGCCGATCATCCTCACCGGACTGCGCATCGTCTTGGTGCAGAACATCGGGCTCGCGGTCATCGCCGGGCTGATCGGCGGTGGGGGCTTCGGGACATTCGTCTTTCAGGGGCTGAACCAAACCGCGACCGACCTGATCCTGCTGGGTGCCCTGCCGACCGTGGTGCTGGCCCTGACGGCGGCCATCGTGATGGACATATTGGTCGAACTGACCCGCAAGACCCCAAAGGACAGCACATGATCGAGATCGACCGCATTACCAAGACCTATGGCGATATCCAGGCGGTGGATTCCGTGTCGATGACGGTGGAGACGGGCACGATCACGGTGATCGTCGGCACCTCAGGCTCGGGCAAGACCACGCTTTTGCGGATGATCAACCGGTTGGAGGAACCGACCTCGGGCGAGGTGCGGATCAATGGCGACTCCACGCTGTCGGTCAAGCCGCATATCCTGCGGCGGCGCATCGGCTATGCCATTCAGGGCCACGGGCTGTTCCCGCATCACAAGGTGGGGCGCAACATCGGCGCGGTGCCGCAACTGCTGGGCTGGCCGCGCGAAAAGATCGCGGCGCGGGTGGATGAGCTGCTTGCGCTTTTCTCGATGGACCCCGCGCAATTCCGCGACCGTTATCCGGCGGAACTGTCAGGCGGGCAGCAGCAGCGGGTCGGCGTGGCGCGGGCTTTGGCGTCGCGGCCCGATCTGTTGCTGATGGACGAACCCTTTGGCGCGTTGGACCCGATCATTCGCACCCGCGCGCAGGAAGACCTGCGGCACATCCAGCAGCGGCTGGGGTCGACGATCATGTTGGTAACACACGACATGGAAGAGGCGATCCGGCTGGGCGACCGGGTGGCGGTCATGGACGGGGGGCATCTGGTGCAGCACGGCACGCCGGCCGAGATCATCGCCGCGCCCGCAACGGATTTCGTAGCGGATATGGTCGGCGATGTGGAGCGGCCCCTGCGGCTTCTTTCATTGATCCCCGTCGCGGAATTGGTGGAAGAGGGCAGCACCGAAGGCGAAGCGCTGCCCGCCGATGCCAGCCTGCGCGACGCGCTCTCGGCCTGCCTGTGGACAGGGCGCGCGGCGGTGCCGGTGGCGAAAGACGGGGTGCCGATGGGCCGGGTGACCCTTGATGCAATCCGCGCCCGGGCCGGGCAGCACGCATGAGGATCGGCTGGATCCTGCGGCCGCTTCTGGTGGCGGTGCTGCTGGCGCTGGTCATGCGGCCTGAGTGGTTCACCCCGCTGCTTGCGCCCTTGGCTCCGGAGAATGGTCCGGTGATCTACACCCGCGCCTCGCTCTTGTCGCTGTCGCTAAGCCATCTGGCGCTGGTGGCCATGGCTTCGGCTGCGGCGACGGTAGTGGCGGTGACGCTGGCGGTCCTCGTGACCCGCCCGGCGGGCGCGGCCTTTCGCCCGCTGTCGCGCACCATCACCAATATGGGCCAGACCTTCCCGCCCGTGGCGGTGCTGGCGCTGGCCGTTCCGGCCCTGGGTTTCGGGGCGGGGCCGACGCTGGTGGCGCTGTTTCTCTATGGCCTGCTGCCGATCTTCGAGAATGCGGTTACCGGGCTCACCAACTTGCCGCCCGCCACGATGGAGGCCGCGCGCGGCATCGGGCTCAGCCGTTGGCAACGGCTGTGGCGGGTGGAACTGCCGCTAGCCCTGCCGGTGACGCTGACGGGCATTCGGCTTTCGGTGGTCATCGCGCTTGGCACGGCGACCATCGGCTCGACCGTGGCGGCGCGGACCTTGGGTGAGGTGATCATCGCGGGGCTTTTGACCAATAACACCGCCTTCGTGGTGCAGGGCGGGCTGGCGGTCGGCCTGTTTGCGGTGCTGATCTATGACGCCATGGTCCAGCTTGAAACGCGGCTGGCGCGGCGCATGGGCGGCTGAGGATCAGCGCCCGTTCGCGGCGATGATCTGCTCGGCCAAATCCGCCAGATCGTCCGAGAGGTAATGCGGCTGCGGCACCTCTTGCACCTCGATCAGGTTGTTGTTGGGCCGGGTGAGGAAAGCCCCCTGACAGCCCGCCGCCTGCGCGCCGATGGTGTCCCACAGGTGGCAGGCCACCATGCAAAGGTCATCGGTTTGTAGGTCCAACGCATCGGCCACCATCTGGTAGGTCGCCGGATGGGGTTTGAATTTTTCCACCTCATCAACGCTAAAGCTGCGGTCGAAGAAATCAGCGATGCCAGTTTTCTCTAGCGGCGTGGGCGCGGGGGAAGGGGGCGAATTGGTCAGCGTGACCAGCCGAAACCCCGCCTCTTGCAGCCTGCGCAGGGCAGGGGCGACATCCGGGTGGGCGGGCATGGAACCGATGCGGGATTTCAACTCGGCCAGGTCCTCATCCGTCACCGCCATGCCTTTGTTCGCGCCGACCATCCGCAAGACGCCACCCGCCAGTGCGCCAAAGGGCGCGTAGCGGCCCGAGAGGGTCATGGTCTGGGAATAGAGGATCAGCTCGGCAAACCATTCGCGCAGCACCGAGGCGTCGCCGAAGAGGCGCGTGAAGAGCGGCTCCAACGTGGTGATGTCGAGCAGGGTCTCGTTGACGTCGAAGACGATCACGGAGGCGGGCTTTTGATCGGGCATGGGGGTCCTTCCACTCATGACGTGCGCCGTGCCCGTCACTGTGAAGAAACCCCCGGCCCTGTCAAAAGGTTTCAGACACCCAAACGGTCGCGCAGCCCGTACCACCACGATCCCACGACCGAATAGGGCACGCGGAACATCCGCCCGCCGGGGAAGGGGAACCATGGCACATTGGCGAAAACGTCAAAGCGGGTGAGGTCGCCGTCGATCGCCTCGGAAAGGATGCGCCCGAAGGTATGCGATCCGGTCACGCCGTGGCCGCTGTAGCCATGGGCGAAATAGGTGTTGTCACCGATCCGGCCCATCTGCGGCACGCGGCTGAAGGAAAGGGCGAAATTCCCGCTCCAGGCATAGTCGATCTTCACGTCTTTCAACTGGGGGAAGACCTTGTCCATATTGCGTTTGAGCTTGGCCTTGATGTCGCGCGGGTCCGCGCCGCCATAGACGGTGCCGCCGCCAAAGAGCATCCGTTTGTCACCCGACAGGCGGTAATAGTCGAGGATATAGCGAATGTCTTCGACGCAGGCATCGGTGGGCAGCAGCGCATGGGCCTGCGCCTCGCTCAGCGGTTCGGTGGCCATGACTTGGGTCGAGACGGGCATCACCCGCGGGGTCAGCGTGGGCACCACATGGCCAAGGTAGGCATTGCCGCAGAGCACCAGCGTCTTGCAGGTCATCGTGCCCTTGGCGGTTCTGACCACGGGGCGTGGGGCGTCGTGATCGACATCCGTCACGGGGGACATCTCATAGATCGTGCCGCCGTTTTTCTCAAACGCCGCCGCTTCGCCGAGGGCGAGGTTCAGGGGGTGCATATGGCCGCCCGAATGGTCGATCAGCCCGCCCTCATAGAGGTCGGAATTGACGTGGGCGCGCAGTTGGTCCTTGTCCAGCATCTCTTGATTGTCGATGCCGTAGCTTTGCCAGAGCTTTTGACGCTCCTCCAACTCGCGCATATGCGCAGGCGTGAGGCCGGTGAAGATGTTCTTGTCCTTCAGGTCGCATTGAATGTCATAGGTGCGGACCCGCTCACGGATGATCTCACCACCCTCTTGCACGAGGCCGGCGACAAAGGTCGCGGTGTCCTGCCCGTAGCGGCGCTTGATCGTTTGGAGGCTCGCGTTCAGACCGTTGACGATCTGCCCGCCATTACGCCCCGAGGCCCCCCAGCCCACGCGCGCGCCTTCGATAATGGCGACCTTATAGCCCTTTTCGGCCAGATGCAGGCCGGTCGACAGCCCGCTGTAGCCCGCGCCGACGATGCAGACATCAATCTCGTGATCGCCGTGCAATTCGGGGCGCGCGGGGGCAGGGTTGGCCGAGGCGGCGTAGTAGCTTGACGTATGGCTGCCGTCTCCGGCGTAGGGATGGCGCGACATCAGACGATCTCCAGATAGGTGTCATATTCGAAATGGGTCACTTGCCGCGCAAATTTGCGCAACTCCTGCGTCTTGCATTCGACCATCATAGTCTGCAACCGGGCAGAGAACAGGCCGGGCACATCCGGCCCCTTGCGGAAGGCGTCGATGGCCGTGGCCCAGTCGAGCGGCAGGTTGTCGAGCTTCATTGTATAGGCGTCGCCGGTGATCGGAGCGACGGGCTGCATGTCCTGCTCGATCCCCAACAGCGCGCCGCCCAAGATGCTCGTCAGCACTAGATAGGGGTTGGCGTCGGCCCCGGCGACGCGATGCTCGATACGGCGGGCCTTGGGATCGCCACCCGGGATGCGGATCGCCGCGGTGCGGTTCTCATAGCCCCAAGCGACATTGGTCGGCGCATGGGCGCCCGGCAGCAGGCGGCGGTAGGAGTTTTCATGCGGCGCGAAGGTCAGCGTGTTTTGCTGCATCGTGGCCAGCAGACCGGCGACGGCGTTGAGCATCAGGGGTGTGCCTTCCTCCCCGCCATTGTCGAAGACATTGACGCCGTTTTCATCCACCAAGGAGAAGTGAACGTGAAAGCCGCTGCCCGCCAGATCGCCATAGGGTTTGGCCATGAAGGTGGCGGCGAAGCCGTGTTTGCGGGCGATGCCGCGGACCAGACGTTTGAACAGCACAGCGTCATCGGCGGCGCGCAGCGGATCGTCTACATGGCGCATGTTGATCTCGAACTGCCCCGCCCCGTTTTCCGAGATGGCCGCATCCGCCGGGATGCCCTGCAATTCGCAGGCGTCATAGACCTCGTTCAGGAACTCATCGAAATGCTGCAATTCGTCCAGCGACAGCGCACCGTCGGAATCCAGCCGTTTGCCCGTGACCGGAGAGCAGGGGGCCTGCGGGTGATCCTCGGTTGGGTCGAAGAGGTAGAACTCCAGTTCCGTGGCGACCACGGGGGTCAAGCCGCGGGCCTTGAACCGCGCGGCCACTTCGGCCAGCGCGCGGCGCGGATCGCCGGGGAAGGGCTTGCCGTTTTCCTGACGCATCCAAAGCATCGCCAGCGCCGTGGGGCGCGTGGTCCATGTGATGGGCATCAGGGGCCGCCCGGTGAAATCGCAAAGCCCGTCGGAATCCCCGGTCTCGAACACCAGCTCACTGTTTTCGACATCCTCGCCCCAGATATCCATGCCGACGATGGACAGCGGCAGGCGCAGCCCGCCTTCGACGACTTTGGACACCTGATCGGCGGGCACCCGTTTGCCGCGCATGGTGCCGTTGAGGTCACAAACGCAGGCAAAGATCGATTCGATCTCGGGATGTTGCGCCAACCACGCTTCGGCTCTGCTTTCAGACATGGGGTTCCTTTCGATATCGAACCTGAAAATGTGATACCATTTGTTGGAATGTCATATCACTATCCGCTTGTCTGTCAATTGTCGCCGCGCGTATGGTCGGCGACGAAAGACCAAAGGCGGCCAGATGATCGACACCGACAACGATGCGCTCAACATTCCCGAAATCCCCGAAATTCCGGGCGGGACGACGCAGGAATATGTTTACGAGCGGCTGCGCAATGCGATCATGCTGGGCGCGATCACGCCCGGCACCTCGCTGACCATGCGCGGCATTGCGGAGCGGCTCGGCCTCAGCCCGACCCCTGTGCGCGAGGCGGTGCGGCGGCTGAGTTCGGAACATGCCATCCAGATCAAGGACAACCGCCGCCTGACCGTGCCGCTGATGACCCCTGAGCGGTTTGAGGAGCTGGTCGCGCTGCGCATCGCGGTTGAGACCCACGCCGCCCTGCGCGCCTTGCCCTATATCTCGGACATCGTGATCGACCGGCTGACCGAGATCGACGGCAGCATGGACCGTTTTGTGGCCGAGCGGAACGCGGATCAACTGACGCTGCTGAACCAAGCCTTCCACCGGATGCTTTACTCCGTGAACCCCGCGCAGGCGTCCTTGCCGATGATCGAAAGCATCTGGCTGCAACTCGGCCCTTTCCAGCGGCAGGTCATCACCGAGGTGGCGGAATACTATCAAATCGACCGCCACAAAGAGGTGCTGGCCGCCCTCACTGCCCGCGATGGCGCGGCGCTGAGCGCGGCGATTGCCAATGACATCGTCGACGGCGTGCTCGACACGGGCCGCAAGCTGCTGGCGGCAGAGGCGAGCAGAGAGATCGGGCTGCCGTAGGTTAAAAGCGGGGCTGTTTCGTCGCAGTCGCAGGGGCCTTTCGTCTATGACTTTATGGGCCGATTGGGCTAGAACTGCGCCGAAGGAAGGGCCGGGGGGCGTTATGCAGCGACATGGGATTGGGGGCCGGGGGCTACAGACGCTCTGCGCGGTTGCGGTGGTCTTGCTGTCGGCCTGCGCACCGCGCCCGGGTGGGGAGACTTTGACGGTGGTGCCCGAGGCCGAAGCCGCGCAGAGTTTGGCGATCACCGTGGCCTCGACCCGCGGGCGCGATCCGCAGACCGGCACCTATACCGACGCCCGCGCGTGGGCGCTGAATTACGAGCGGTTCACCATCGCCATCCCGCCCGACCATGAGGCCAGCAAGATCGAATGGCCCAATGAGAAGCCAGACCCGAGCCGCAGCTTTGCGGTGACGGCGCGCGATCCGCTGCCGGGGCTCGATATCCACCGCTCTGACCGAGGGCGGCAGGATGTGCTGGTCTTTGTCCATGGCTACAACCAGACCTTCCCGGAATCGCTCTTCCGGTTGGCGCAGGTGACGGCGGATGGGCATTTGCCCGAGCAGCCGATCCTCTTCGCTTGGCCCTCTGCCGGGACGGTGGTGGGCTATGTCGCGGATAAGGACGCGGCGCTCTATTCGCGCGATGAACTGGCCGCCATGCTCGGCACCCTCGCCGCCGACCCCGACGTGGGCGAGATCACGCTTTTCGGCCACAGCATGGGCGGCTGGCTGGTGGTAGAGGCGCTGCGGCAGTTGCGCCTGTCGGGGCAGGATGAGGTGATCGCGCGGCTGAGCGATGTGGTCCTCGCAGCGCCCGACATCGACGTGGATGTCTTTCGCAAGCAGGTCGAGGTGATCGGGCCGCTCGATCCGCCCATGGCCATCCTTGTGGCACCGGACGACCGGGCGCTGCGCATTTCGGCGGGGCTTGCCGGGGCGCGGCCTCGGATCGGGCGCACAAGTGCCAGCTCCCCCGCGGTGCAGGCGCTGGCCAAACGCTATGGCGTCCTGCTGGTCGATATCTCGGCCATCGGCGCGGTGGACGGCACCCATCACAACCGCTTTGCCTCTCTCGTGCAGTTGATGCCGGAGCGGCGCGATGGGTTGGCGCAGGCCCGGGCGCAGGTGGGGGCCTTCATCCTCGATCCCGTCTCGGCCACGCTGGTCGCGCTGTCGCGCTAGGGCGGGCGGCTTGCACTTGGCCTGCGCCGCGCAGTATGGGGGCGCAAGCCACCATTGACCGATTTCCCCAGCCGCAGCGGAGCCAGCCCCATGACCATCACCCATCTTGTCACCCATTCGGGCGGCTTTCACGCGGATGAGCTTTTGTCCTCCGTCATCCTGACGCGGCTCTACCCAGAGGCGGTGCTGATGCGCAGCCGCGATGCCGCGTGGATCACCCCCGGCGCGGGGCGGATCATCTATGACGTGGGCCGCGACTATGACGCCGACGCGCTGATTTTCGATCACCACCAGCGCCCGGGACCGCTGCGCGAGGATGGCCAGCCCTACAGCTCTTTCGGGCTGATCTGGCAGCATTATGGCCGCGACTATCTGCGCAGCTTTGGCGTGCCCGAGGCGGATGTGGAGGATATCCACCACAGTTTCGATCAAGGCTTCGTGCTGCCGGTCGACCTGATCGACAATGGTGCGCTTGAACCCTCGGTCGCGGGGCCGCTGGCGGGCATGACCCTGCCGGTGCTCTTGGAGACGCTAAAGCCCGTTTTCGACGAACGTGGTGAGGATGCCGACGACCGCGCCTTCATGGCCGCCCTGCCGGTCGCGCGGGCCTTTGTGGAGGCCGCGATCAAGGGCAAGGCCGCCAAACGCCGGGCCGAGGCGATGGTGATGCAGGCGATTGAGGCGGCAGGCAGCGGGCGCGTCTTGGAATTGCCCACGGGCATGCCCTTCCGCTCGGCGGTGGAAAAGGCCGGGGCGGATCACCTGCTCTTCGTCGCGCATCCGCGCGGGGACGATTGGGCGCTGACCACGATCCGCAAAAGCGGCGATAGTTTCGAGGCCCGCGCCGATCTGCCCGAGGCTTGGGCCGGGCTAACGGATGCCGAATTGGAGGCCGCAAGCGGTGTGCCGGGGGCGAAATTCTGTCACAACGCGCGGTTCATCGCCGTGGCGGCAAATCGCGACGCGGCGCTGCGCATGGCCGAACTGGCGGTCGCGGAGGCGGGGTAAGGCCGAGGCCCGAAAGGGCCCCGGGCGCAGTCACATATAGGCGTCGGAGGTCAGGAAAAACATCGTTTCGCTGACCTGAACCTCATGGGCAAACGTCCATGTCGGCGCGTGGCGCTGGTAGCGGTCGGAGGCCATGAGCGCGCGAAAGGCGGCTTCGGTTCCCGGCCCCCATGCGCCGTCGATGGCCCCCTTGTAATAGCCCTCGTGTTTCAGGCTGTCCTGCACCATCCGGCGCGCGCCAAGGTCGCGGCTTTGGAACAAGGCGCGCACCTCGGCGATGGTCACCTCCGCCGATTGTGCGCAGAGCGGGCTGACGCTCAAAGACGCGGCACCGATTGCGGCGGCGGTGAAAAATCCTCTTCGCTTCATCGTAAATCCTCTCAAACTATACCGAAGCCGGAATAAAAACGCGTTGGCCTCGGCGCCCCCTCCCCAGGGCGGCATTTTCAATGGGGCATTGATGGAATCGAATTGCGGTTTTTTCTTGTCCGGTATTCGCTATTTAGGGGAATTATCGGAAATAGTTCCCGTAAATGGATAGGCCCGCTAGCGCTGATCGTCGAGCCAGATCGACAGAAAGCCTTCGGCTTGGGCGGCGGTTTCGGCCTCTTGCAGGGCCTGCCTGCGGGCCTCGGCCCGGCGGTTGCGGATCAGGTCGATGCGCTTGGCCTCGGCGAAAAGCCCGTTCAGCCTGTCGTGGATGCCCGCGCTGTCGGCGCGCAGGCGCTCGGCCTCGGCCTCTTTGCGGTGGATGGTTTCCGAGACGTTGCGGATAAAGGCCGAGACCACCCGCGTCGATTCCACCGCATCGGGATCGCCCCGGTCGTTGAGCTGCTCCATCAGGCTGTGGCGTTCGTTCTCGATCTGGGTCAGCGCACGGTTCACCTCGGCCATCTCCAGCGCGACATTCTCCATCTCAAAGCGTTTCAGCCGCGAGAGCACGGCCAGCCCGTCGCCGCGCTTCGGCTTCACTGCTCTACGCCCTGCGACAGGACGATCAGCCGCTCGCGCATCCGTTCCAGCACCGCGGCGTCGAGCAGCGGCAGCCCCTCCATTGGGGGGACGTGGCCGATGACACCGTGGCGGCGCATGGAATTGGGCAGGCGGGCCTCTGCTTCGGCGGTCTTGTCGACCTCTTCCGCGTCCTTCTCCTTGGCCGGTCCCGCCGCCAGCCCCGGCCCGGCAAGGAGCGCGATCAGCACGATCAGGGGCAGGGGGCGCATCATACCGCAGGCAGTTCGCGCTGCGAGGCCTCCACAGCGGAGAAGTTCGGCTGTTTCGTCGTGGGAATGTTGCCGCGGCCCAATTCAATGCAGATGCTGGGCGGATGGCCCGCGACGATGGCCACGATGACATCACGGATCACCGTATACATCGCGCCGTCTTCTTCCTCGATCTGCTCCAACCGGCCTGCGATGGGCTGCACCATGCAATAGGCAAGGAAAACCCCAAGGAAAGTGCCGACCAAGGCACCGCCGATCATCGCGCCAAGGATCTCTGGCGGCTTGTCGATCGACGACATGGTTTTGATCACCCCCAGAACCGCCGCGACGATGCCGATGGCGGGCAGGCCGTCCGCCATGCTCTGGATCGCGCGGGCCGAGACAAGCGCCTCGTGGTGGTGCTTTTTGATCTTGCGGTTCAACACGTCTTCCATCTGGAAGCGGTCATCGAATTGCATCGACATCATGCGAAAGCTATCGGCGATGAGGTCGGTCAGGAAGTGGTCTTTCATCAGCTTGGGGTAGCGCTGAAAGATCGGGCTGGCCTCGGGGTTTTCGATATGCTCGTCCATCGCGACGATACCCTTGGTCTTATAGAGACGCGCCAGTTCGAACATCAGCGCCAGCAGATCGTTGTAATCCGCCGCCTTCCAGCGCGGCCCCTTGATCACACGCATCACCCCGGCCAGCGATGACTTCACCACCGAGAAGGAGTTGGCGATCACGAAGGCCCCCAGGGAGGCGCCGCCGATCATCATGCCCTCGTAGGGGAGGGCGTGCAGGACGATGTCCATATTGCCCCCCGACAGCATGAAACCGCCAAAGACCAGACTGAAGACCATTACAAGACCAAGCAAGAGTGTCATTGCTGCACACGCCTCCAAAAAGAAACTATTCATACTTTATCCTTGAGTGAATGGGCCTATACAAGTATTATCTAGGAAAGAACTTGGGTTTCTATGATGAATAGTGGTTTTTCGGTCAAAGAAGAGTTGAAGGGTGATGTCGACGCTCTGCAAGAGCCCGATGCCTTCGCCTATTTCGTCGATCCCTCCGAGCTTTCGGTGCTCGTGCCGGGCTGGCCCGAAGAGATGCGGCTGCTGCTGTGCATGGATGCCGCCGGTCTTTGCGAGTTCGTGGTCTTTCACAATGACGAAGAACATGCAGTTTTCGACCGGGTGGCGGATATCCTCGACCGTCCCGTGGGCAGCTTTGCCGTCAGCCCCGAGGTTGAGGGCCACCCCTGCCGTAGGCTCTTGTTCTCTGAGGAAAATGCGCTGTTGAAGGCCATTCAGGACAGCAAAACGCTTGAGGAAACCGCGGCGGATTATCTGATCAACTACAATTTCGCCCGCGAAGAGGGGCTGGATTTCGACGAGCTGATGCGTCAGCGGCCCGAATTGGACCAGTTTCAGCGTGTTAGCACCAACAAGATCTTCCCTATCGGCAACCGCAAGCGCCGCAAGCTGCGCTCGGGCCCGCCCGAAGGCTATATGCCCTCTGCCGAGGTGCAGCCCGGGGAGTGTTTCTACGTCCGTCTTGAGATGTGGCTCGCCGGGGGGCGCATGCGAATCGCCTCCAACCCGGAACAGCCGCTGCCCATGGTGCCGACCTTGGTGCGTGACATCGCCTTTCGGGATGATTTCGCATCGGTCTATATCCCCCGTGACACGCTGGCGGCAGAGTGGCGGCCCAAGGATGACATGGTGATCGACATCCCGGCCGAACTCTTCCCTGCGGGCTTCAGCGACAGCTGCGCGCGGCGCGAAGTGAAGGTCGCGGTTATGCCGCGCGGCATCTTTGTCGAGTTCGGCACGCCGATCGAGGTGCCCCCGGCGCCCGAGCCTGAGTTGCTCGACCCCGCCGCATTAGCGCCGCAGCCGCCCGCGCCCCGCAAGAGCCTGTGGAAGTCCCTGCATGTGCCGCTGATCGCGGTGGCAGGGCTGGGGGTGACCGGTCTGTTCAGCACGATCATCGCCCAGACCACCGGAAATGACGTGGCCCCCGATCCGGCCCCGAAAAGCGCGATCTTCAAGACCGTCGCGCAGATGGAGCCGTGATGCATTCCGCACGATATGGCGAAAAAGTGCTTGCCAATGCTTGCGCGGGTTCCAAATACAATTCGAATCGTGATAAGAATAAACGGCGAAGAATTATTTATCTTTGCTGCGTCCCTTGCGAAGCGCTCTTTGAATGCTTCGCGAACCTTGCAGAAGGCAAGATTAACTTAACAAGGAAGTTGCTTCATGCCTAATGTACCCTCCAAACAGAATCTGAGCGATACCGCGATTGCGACCATCGTTTCGGGGTTCGCCAGCCGCAGCGACGTGACCATCGACGATATCCTGACCTTGGTCGAGCGTCTGCGCGCGACCCCCGCTGAAGCTCCGGCAACCGCATTGGCCAATATCCCCGCCGCCGCCGTGGCCCCCGTCGCGCCCAAGGCGCAGGGGATGACCGCCGCACCGGGCGAGCAGCCGATGACCGAAGACACGATCTTTTGCCTGTGCTGCGGCAAGGGGTTCAAGATGCTGAAACGTCACCTCGGGGCCGAACATGGGCTGACCGAAGCGGAATACCGCGTGATGTTCAACCTGCCTGCCGACACGCCGCTGGTCGCGCCGAGCTATTCCAAGCGCAAGGCCGAATACGCCAAACGCGCAGGTCTGGGCAAATACAGCCGCGACAAATCGGACAACAACGCAGAGCTTTCCTGATCTGGCCCCCGTGCCCGGTCTTGCGTAATCGGGAGGCCGCGTGATGGCTGACAAGAAGAACGCGATGATCATCATCAAGCGCTACGACGCGGAGGGCGGCCACGCCCACCATGGCGGCGGTTGGAAGGTGGCCTATGCGGACTTCATGACCGCGATGATGGCGTTTTTCCTGCTGCTGTGGATCCTTGCCGCCTCGGATGAGGAAAAGCTGCGCGGGCTGGCCAATTACTTTACCCCCACGGTGTCGGACGGCGGATCCTCTTCGGATGCTGCGGCGGACCTGCGCCCGTTGATGGCAGCAGGGGTGATGACCGGCGCGGTCGACAACACGGGCAATGTGCAAAAGCCGACTTTTGGCCGCGACAATCCGATGATGGTCTTCGACAGCCGCCTGCGCGACAAACCGGCCGCCGTGGTCGTGGAATATGCCGAAGCGCCCGAACCTGCGGCGCCCGCCGATCCCGCCACGCTGGCCGCGATCGAGGAATCCGAGCGCCGCCAGTCCGAGATCGACCGCATGGCCGAGGACATCGCCGAGCGGATCACCTCGGACAGCGCTTTGAACGATCTGGCGCGCAATGTCCGGCTGGAGAAATCGAACGGGGCGCTGACGGTTCAGGTCTTGGACCAAGATGAACGGTCGCTCTTTGCGCGGGGCAGTGCGGACGTGACCCCCAAGACCCGCGAATTGCTGCTGGCCATTGGCGACGTGATCGCCGAACAGAACCAGCCGGTCGAGATTGTGGGTCATACTGATGCTGCCGCCTTTGGCGCGAACAATGGCTATACGAATTGGGAGCTTTCGGCAGACCGCGCCAATGCCACGCGTCGCACGCTGATGGCCGCAGGCATTGCAGGCGCGCGCTTTATGCGGGTGTCGGGTGTGGCCGACACGCAACCGATCAACACGATCGATCCCTTGGCCCCGGAAAACCGGCGCATCTCGATTCGCTTGGTCTATCAAGCCGAGTAGTCCTTGTTTTCAAGGCTCTACCGGCCCGGTTGTGCGAATTTACAACCTTGGCAAAAGTGCGACATCCCTGCCGCGGATTCCCAAAAAAATGGCACGGTCTTGTAAAATTGTTGACGGTCAAGGTCTTGCGATCTAGACCTTATGTAATAATCGAGCACCGGGCACCTAAAAAACCTTTAAAAATCGCCCGGATAAACCATGGACAGAACGTCCTGAACGAGGCGGAAATGCAGGTAAACTCTCTTATAGGTGGCATCTGGAAGGGTGCCTGCCACATGGATTCATCGGCCGATGGCCGTCATTTCAACATGCTGATCCGGGCGCTTATTCCGGTTCAAGCTTCGGTCTTCGAGATGCAGGATTGGGCCGGTCACCCGGTAGCAATGCCTGATTGCATCGAACCGATCCCGGGCATTTGCCTTGGCGATATCCTTGCCGAAGAACTCGACGCCGATGTGCCTTACGGCTCGCTCGTCGTTATTCGCAAAAGCGACAATTTCACCAATATCTCCCAAGCCGCCGGCGCGCTGGTGGGCGAAGTCCTGATCGGGATCATCGGGCGCGGCCTGTTCCCGATGATGGACGAAGACAGCGTTCTGCACGCCTTGGGTCAGGCCTACCATCACGCCGCTGAGGCGGATGAGCTGCTCAAGCTTGGGCTTGAGCCTGCGGCCTTCCGCATGGGGCTGAGCGCGGTTCTGGGGCAGTACTGGGGCCGTCCGGTCGACAGTCATTCGGTCTTTGCAGCCCCCGCCGAGGGCGCGCAGATTTCGCTGCGTGCGCTGACCGGGACAGAGACGCCGGTGACCCTTAACCAGTGGACCCTGCGGCTAAAAGCCCTCGTCGAGGCCCGCAGCGCACGCCGCGCCTTTGAAGATCAGCGCGGGAACGTGCGGATCTCCTGATCCTACAAGAGCCTTCGGAATCCCGCCGTGGATCCCAAATTGGAGGACGTCAGATGATCGCTCAACTTCAGGCAGCATCTGCGGTGTCGAATGCCGCAGGTCTCGGGCAGCCCTCGGAGAAGGGGGCTGCCGAAGGTTTTGCCGCCCTGATGCAGGGGTTGGCCGGGCAGGGGCGCGAGTCGGAGGCGCAGGGCCAAGACCTGCAAGCCGCCGCGCCAGAGGCGGAAGCCGCCCCCGATACGCTGCCCGAGGACATCGACCTTGAGACGGCAGAGGGGCTGATGGCCCTGATGGATCACACCCTCGCGGGGTTGGAGGAAACCAGCCAGCCGATCACCCCGAAAGCCGCCCTCGCCGCATTTGCCGAAGCCTTGGGCGAAGCGCCGCCCGAAAACCTCGGCGCGCTGGAGGCGGTGGCGAATTTGGATGACCCCAGCCTTGAGGCCGCGTTGGGGGAGAGGATCGCCGGTGCCCTGCGCCTGCCCACCCCGGCGAGCCAATTGAGCATCGCTTCGGCGGCGCTGCCGGTTGTGGGGCGTATGGCCATGGGGCAGGCCCAGCAGGGGGCGCGCGTGATGGCCTCCGAAGGGGGCGCGCCGGTGTTGCAGGCCGAAGGCCCTGCCGAACAGAGCGGGTTTAAAACGGTCCTGCCGAGTGAGGGACCGGCCCCGAAAGCCGCCACCGTGGGGGCGACAGAACCGCCCCTCGCCGCGAAGGCCGAGGGCAGCACGACCGCCCCCAAGGTGGACTTGAGCAGTGAAGCCGCAGACCCGCGCCTCACCGCCGCCGCCGAGCGTTTCAGCGCCGCTGTCGATACCGCTAAGGCCGCCCAGCCCGGCGCAAATGCCCCTGCGGCAGAGGCCGTCCTGCGCGAGGCCGCCGCTTTGACCGCGCCGCAGGCACCGCAGAGCGAGGGGCTACGCCTCAGCCCGCCGCAGCCCACGCCGGCCCCCGCGCCGAACCCTGCCGCCGCGCCGGAAGAACAGCTTCGCCAACACGTCAGCCAACAGATCCGCAGCCTTGATACGGCGGACAACAAGCTGCGTTTCTCGCTCTCCCCCTACGGTATGGGCGAGATCGAGATCGAGGTCGTGCGCAGTGAGGCGGGGCGCATGCAGATCGCCATGACCACCGAAAGCGCCTCGGTCCTGAACATGCTGCGGCAAGACCGTGAGCAACTGTTGGACGCGCTGCAATCGCGCGGCATCAGCGCCGAGAATGCGGATCTCGATTTCCAGACCTTCGGCGACCGGGGCCGCAACGGCGGGCAGCAACAGGGCCCTGCGTTCACCCAGACCACAGCACAGGCCGATGACGCGCAGGGCGGTGACGCCGCGCCCTTGGCCCCAACCCCCAGCCCGCGCCTTGGCGCCGGGCAGCTAGATATCCTCACCTGAAAGGCGAGACCATGATCGACGCGACCACAGCAAGCACCCTGAGCACCGCCAACACTTCGGCGGCGGCGACCTCATCCGCTGAGCTTCAGGAAAGCTACAACAGCTTTCTCACCCTGCTGACGGCGCAGATTTCGAACCAAGACCCGCTGAACCCGGTGGATTCGACGCAGTTCGTCTCGCAATTGGCGCAGTTGACCCAAGTGGAGCAGAGCATCGCCACCAACGCGAGCCTTGAGCAAATCTCGACCATGCTTTCCACCGTGGGTGCAATGTCGGACCTGCAATTGATCGGGCGCGACGTGTTGGTGCCCTCGACCCAAGTGCGCATGACCGAAGATGAATTCCCGCTGAGCTACCAGCTCAATGCCGGGGCGGAGGAGGTGACCGTTCGGATCTTCTCCGAAGACGGCACCCTGATCCGCGAGATGCCCGGCCCCTCCACCGCCGAAGGGGAGGTGATCGACGTGGAGTGGAACCGCCTCGATTCCGTGGGCCTGCCGGTGCCGCCCGATACCTTCCGGGTTGAGATCACGGCAACGGATGCCGAGGGCAACGATGTGGGTGTCACCCCGCTGACCCGGTCCGAAGTGACGCGGGTGAACTTCACCGCCTACGGGCCGGAGCTGGAGCTTGATAACGGGGAATCCGTGCTGTCCAACGTGGTGCGTTCGGTTCTTTAAGCCTGCGCTGTGGCGCGTGTCAGAGCCGCGCCACGTCTTGTTTGTAAAGCGATACGAACATCACATCATCGACGCCCTTATGCTCTTTGCTGATCAGATCCCGCAGCAGCCGCGATAGGGCTTCGCTGTCGATCGCCACGCCGCGCAGCACGGCACTTTCGGCGGCTAGGTTCATCGCCTGCAAAAGCGAATCGCGCATCCGCGTCGCGTCTTCCACGCGGCGGTAGCGTTCGGCCAATTCCAGTGACCCCATCTTGAGCGCGAAATCCGCGACCACATAAGAGACGCTGTTGGTCTTCTCCACCGGGATCGTCATCTGCCCAAGACGCACCACCGTGCGGTCCTTGGCCAGTTCATAACTGTCCATCGGCGCGTGCTCATCGCCCTTGGCGGATTTCTCACCTTTCTCGCCATGGGCGTCTTTCTCGGGCGCATGGGCGGCGTCCTTTGCCGTCTCCTTTGCGTCATAAGCGGTCTTGTCATCACTCTTTGTCCCCGCCGCTTCGGCTGGGGCAGGGGCGAGGGCCAGACCGGCGCCATAGCCCGCACCCATGCAAAGCAAGGGGAGTGCTACGAATGCGATTGCTGCCTTTTTCATGTTCGACCTTTCCTGAGCTTTCGTCAGGTTTAACGGTCGATTGCGACGGCAATGGTCTCACTTTGTGACCAAGTCAGGAATTAATAGGGCAGGATCACATCCATCGCGTCTTCGCCGTAGCTGCGCTCTTGCGCGCGCGACAGCGTGCCTCTGCCGCCATAGGCGATGCGGGCCTCGGCGATCTTGTCGTAAGAAATGGTGTTGTCATCGCGGATGTCGGCAGGGCGCACGATCCCGGCCATGCGCAGCTCGCGCAGCTCCTGATTAACCAATATTTCCTGGCGTCCCGCGACGACGAGCGTGCCGTTTGGCAGATTGTCGATCACCAAAGCGGCGACTTTCAGCTCGATCCGTTCATTGCGCGAAATGGCGCCCGACCCGCTGGCCTCAGAGGCCGATCCCACCTCGACGATATCGCCGCTCGGCAGATCGGCGGCGCTGATTCCGGGCAGAATTGCGGCAATTTTCGCGCCATAGCCAAAGAATGTCGGGAATCCGACCGAGCTTGCCCCCTCGCGCTCACGGTCCGTCGAATTGCGCAGCTGTGCGCGGTCGTCGATAGAGATCACGACCGTGACGATATCGCCGATGTCATCGGCGCGCTGGTCGGAAAACAGCGGCTGGCTGCGCGCGGTAAAGAGTGAGGCTTTGGCGCTGCCGCGCCGGGGCGGCTCCATCGCGACGGCGGGCATCGGCACCTGCACGCGGGCAACCTCGGGGATGGCTTGGCCATCCACCACAATCGGGGAGGGCTGCGGATCGCGGTCGAAATGATCGGCGGTATCGCAGGCGGACAGGGCAAGGGCGGCGCCGAGCATCAAGACAGAGGGGCGCACGAAAGCGGTGGTCATCGAATGATCTCCACGGTCCCTTCGCCGGTGGCGATGCCGGTGACCGTTTTGTTGCTGACAAGGTTCACGATACGGATTTCCTGCCCCTCATGCGCGTCATCAAGCGCGCGCCCCGGAGAGGAGAGGGCCAGAAGCCCATCGCTGAAATAGATCTCCACCCGCTCGCCCCGGTTGATGACCAGCGGCTGAATGATGGACTGCGTCTGAATGGGCCGCCCCGGCGTCAGCACGCGGCGCACTTGTTTGCCAACGACCTCTTCCAAATCGGTCATCACATAGGCGCCGATCCGGCCCACGGGCAGGCGCATGACGGTCAGGTCGTCTTCCATGATGATGTCATCGGGCAGCAGGCGGGTGATGGGCACAGGGACCGGCATGGTAACAAGGGCATAGCCCGCGATGCGCTGCACCTCGCCCGTCTCAAGCACCGCATTGGCCAGAAACTTGCCGCTGCGCGGGTCCATCCAGAACTCGGCCAGCGTCAGCACCTCTTCGGCGGGGGCGTCCTTGACCGTGATCTCGAAGGCACCCTCTTGCGGCAGGCTGTCGGCGTAGTCCACCCGCGCGCGTTCCTCGACCAATACGCCGATGGGCGCCGAGAGGGCAGGGCCCGTCAGCGCCATCAGGCCAAGGAAGAGGGCGGCGAGCCGTCGCATTAGCGGATTTGGTTCGCAGCCGAGAGCATCTGGTCTGCGGTCTCGATGGATTTGGAGTTCATCTCATAGGCGCGCTGCGCCGAGATCAGATCGGTGATCTGCTGGATGACATTCACGTTGGACGCCTCAAGATAGCCCTGACGGATCATCCCCGCGCCCGGATCGCCGGGGTTCACCACCTGCGCTTCGCCGGAGGCTTCGGTCGCCAGCAGGAAGTTGTTGCCCACGGGGCGCATCCCCGGCTCGTTCACGAAGGTGGTCAGGTTGAACTGGCCAAGCTCCACCGGCACGGGATCGTTTTCGACATAGGCCATGACGACGCCCTGTTCGTTGATTTCGACCGCTGTGGTGTTTTCGGGCACGACCATGCCCGGCTCGACACGGTAGCCCTGCATGGTGACGATCTCCCCCTCGGGGGAAAGCTGGAACGACCCGTCGCGGGTATAGGCGGTGCCGCCATCGGGCAGCGTGACAGAGAAATACCCGCGCCCGTCGATAGCGACGTTAAGCTGGTTCTCGGTGGCAACCATGCCGCCTTGGGTATTCAGCCGCACGGTGCCTGCAGTCTGCACGCCCATGCCGATATCGATGCCCACGGGGCGGGTCGATCCGGCCTCAGAGGTGACGGCGCCTTCGCGCTGCATGGATTGATAGATCAGATCCTGAAAGGCGGCGCGGCTGGCTTTAAACCCGGTGGTATTCGCGTTGGCGATGTTGTTCGAGATCACATCGACATTGGTCTGCTGCGCCATCATGCCGGTTGCGGCGATGCTAAGTGCCTTCATTGTCTCGTTCCTTCCGGTTCACGGATGTCGGGGTCAGACCGCCTGCGCGATCCGTTTGAGCGAGTCGCGGCGCAGATCGTCCGCATTGCCCATCATGGTATTGGTGCGCTCATAAGCGCGCTGCACGTCGATCAGGCGCGTCATCTCGCGCACCGGGTTCACGTTGCTAAGCTCCAGCGTGCCTTGGCGCACCTGCACGGCTTCGGCCGCGCCCGGTTTGGCGGCCCCCTCAGGTGCCACGAGCATGCCGCCGCCAAGGCGCTTGTAGCTTTGGATTTCTGGGATATTAAAAACGCCGATACGGCCCAGCGGGCCGGTCTCACTGCCCGAAATCGTGCCGTCTTCAGAAATGTTGATGTCGCCCAGGCCTGCGGGTGGCAGTTGGATCGGCGCACCGCCCGCGTCGAGCACTTTGGCCCCCGACAGCAGCGTCAGATTGCCCTCAGGGTCGATCGCAAAGCTGCCGTCGCGGCCAAAGGCCTGTTGCCCGTCGGCGGTTTGATAGCTGAACCACCCCTCACCGTGCAGGGCCACGTCCAGCGGGTTGCCGGTTTGCGACAGCGCGCCGGGGCGGGTGTCGATGTAGGAGCCGGTATCGCTGACGAAAGCCGCCTGATCGTCGCCAAGCGCGGTGTTGTCCTGCAACAGCGCCTCGAACACCACGTGTTCGCCCTTGTAGCCCGCGGTGCTGGCGTTGGCGATATTGTTGGCGGTGATGTCGAGCTGGCGCTGGAGGGAAGTCGCCAGCGACATGCTGATATGGCTGGTTTCCGTCATAACGGGCCTCAGTTTGGGCAAGGATGGCGTGACATTATGAAGATCAGTGTGAAATAAAGAATGGATCTTTACAAGAATAAAGTGCATCTATTCATATAATGAAGCATCTGCACAACATTATCCTTGGCTTGTCTTTGCTCCTGGCCCCGCCCGCGACGGCGGAGGAGGGTGCTGTCTTTGCGCTTTTGACCTTGGCCGAGCAGGGGGAGCAGGACTTTCTCGCCGCGCGCGAAGGATTGATGACGCAGCTGGCAGAGGTCTCCGCGCCGGAGGATCCTGCGCGGGCCGAGGCGCTGCTGGGGCTGGCGGAATTGCACCTTGCTTGGATGATGCGCCCCGAGGCGGCGGGCTTTCTGGAAGCGCTCGACGCCGAAACCCTCACCGGCGAAGCCGCGCGGCGGCACCGGACCCTGAGCCTCGCGCTCGCCCTGCTCGACGGGGGCGCGGGTGGCGATCTGGGGCGGGCGGTGTCATGGTCCGTTGGCTGGGGGCAGGGGCAGGCCCTGCGCGCAGCGGCCTTTGCCCGGCTGGGCGCGGTGGAGGAGACGGCCCGCTTGATGCCGCGCACCTTGGAAAGCCTCGCCGACCTGTCACCAGCCATTCAAGCCGCCGTCCTGCCCGACCTGCTCGAAGCGGCGCTGGAGGCCGAGGATTGGGAGGTGGCGCAGGCGTTGGCCGCGCAATTCCCCGACCATGCCGAGCTGCGCGAGGGCCCCGCCTATCGCTTCCTTCTGGCCCGCGCCTCAGAGGTGTCGGGCGATCTTTTGATGGCTTTCGATGGCTATGCCCAAGCCGCGCAGGGCCGCGATGCCTATGCGCAGCGGGCGCGGCTCGCGCTGGTCCGGATGGGGCGCGAGACCGAGACCCTACCGGGGCAAGACGCGCTGTCGCTATTGAAAACCGCGCGTTGGATGTGGAGCGGGGATGCCCTCGGGCGCGAAGGCGCGCAGCTTTTGGCTGAGGTCGCCGCAGAGCAGGACGACACCGATACCGCGTTGTGGGCGCTGCATAATTTGCTGCGCACCGCCCCTGAAGAGGAGGCCCGGGCGCTGCGCATGCAGGCGCGGGCGATCTACGGTGCCTTCTATGCCGAGGGGGCGGCGGGGGAGATCGACCTCGGGCCTTTCCTTGAAGGGCATACCCGTATCAGCGCCCGCTGGCGTTTCGATCCGGGCTTTGTCGGCCATGCTATGGCCGTGCCGCAACGCCTGCTGGATACCGGGATGACCGCCCTTGCCGCGCGGGAGTATCGCGCCCTGCGCGAAATGGCCCAGACTTTGGAGCGGGGCGGGGCGACTGCCCCCGATGCGGCCCTTATGGCCCGCTTGCGGCGCGGTGAGGCGCGCGCGCTTTTGGCAGGTGGGCAGGCGGATGCGGCAGTGGACCTGCTCAGCGGCTATGCCGACGATCAGGGCGCCGAGGCCGAAGCGCTTTTGGTCGAGGCCTTGGCGCAGGCGGGCCGGTCGGATGAGCTCGCCGCCCTGCGCCTGCGCGCCCAAGACATGGGCCTGCGCCGCAGCCGCGCGGTGGCCCTCTACGAGACCGGCAAATGGGGCGCTGCACGCCACGCCTATCTTGAGATGTGGGAAGCGCACCCCCAGCAGTTCGCCTTCACCGATGCCACGCGCCTGACCCTCGCCGCCTATCAGGCGGGCGACAGTGATACGGTCGCAAGGGCCGCCACGGCCTTTCCCGCGCTGGCCGATCTGCCCGGCTGGGCCGAGATCGCCACGGGGCTGGGCGCGCGCCCTGCCGAAGAAGGGCCGCTTGGATCGGACGTGATGCGGCTGAGCATGGAGAGCGCGAACCGTATCCTAGATGCCGTGACCAAGGTCACGGACGTCAAGGAAAGTCAGTGACATAAATATCAAATACAAATTTTATTCTTGCTTTAGTCATGAAGAATCGGCTTTCTCATGTATAAGTCAAGAATAACAAGAACGAGCAGGATCAAGTCATGAGCATTACAAGCGCCCTTCAAATCGGGGTCAGCGGGTTGCAGGCCAACTCCTCCCGCGTCCAGAATATCTCTAGCAATATTGCCAATGCCAATACCGTGGGCTACCGGCGGACCTTCTCGGAATTCGTGACACAGAACACCGGGTCGACGCAGGCGGGGGTGCTGACGGATGTGCGCGCCGATATCTCGGCCAATGGCAATATCATGGGCACGGGGCGCTCGACCGACTTGGCGGTGCAGGGCGACGGCTTCTTCGTTGTGTCGCGCAACCCGAACGATCCTGTTGAATCAAACTACTACATGACACGGGCCGGTTCCTTCACCCCGGATCAGGACGGCAACCTGCGCAACTCTGCGGGCTATTTCCTGTCGGGCTTCCCCACGGACGCCAGCGGGGCCACCGGCAGCGTCAGCAGCACCAGCTACAGCGACCTCAGTACCGTCAATGTGGCGAGCTATCAGGTGCAGGGGACGCCCAGCACCCGCGTTGGCGTTTCGGGCAATGTCCCCGCGCAGGAGACCGGCGCTGGCACCACCGGCACGGCCTTTGAATCCACCCTGCGCTATGTGAACCAATTGGGCGGCAGCGATGCGCTGAACCTGTCTTGGACGCCGGGGGCCACGGCCAATGAATGGACCGTCAGCATCAGCGATGAGGCAGGCAACAGCTACGGCGATGCGACGGTGAATTTCACCGACAGCGGCGTCAATGCCGGCAGCCCGGCGAGCTACACGCCCGGCACCCTGCCGATTGATCCCGCGACCGGCGTGGTGACCCTGCAAATCAACAACGGCGGCACCCCCCAACCGCTTGAGATCGACTTCGGCGCGCCCGGCACCTTTGAGGGGATGACCCAGTTCTCGGGCGACTACACGCCTCCGGCCTTTTCGGATGACGGCACCGAGACCGGCAGCCTCGAGCGGGCCGAGATGAGCGACAGCGGCATCCTTTACGGCGTCTTCGACAATGGCCAGCGCCGCGCGCTGTTCCAAGTGCCGCTTGCCAATGTCGCCAACCCTGACCAGATGCGCTCGGTCGACGGCAACGCCTATGTGGCGACCCGGGATTCCGGCGCGGTGAGCATCGGCAACCCGATGTTGAACGGTCTCGGCAGCATCAACAGCGGGGCGCTCGAAGGCTCCAACGTGGATATCGCGGAAGAGCTGACCGACCTGATCCAGACGCAGCGGGCCTATTCCTCCAGCGCCAAGATCATCACCACCAGCGATGAGATGCTGAGTGAAACGCTAAGCATCAAACGCTAACCAGGTGCATGAATGAGCATCTCATCTGCCTTTAGCATTGCCCGCAGCGGGCTGAGCACGACAGAGGGTCGCGCCAACCTCGTTGCGGGCAATATCGCCAATGCGCAAACCGAAGGCTACGTCCGGCGCGAGGCCGCGCAGGTCACGACCAACGGACAAAGTGGCACGGTGGAGCTGCGCATCGCGCGGCAGGTGGATGAACGCCTTGCAGGCATGTCGCGGAATGCTTCGGCTGAATTGGGCCGCGCCTCTGCCACCAGTGAGATACTCGGCAGCTATCTGATCACTCTGGGTGAGCCGGGCGATGAAGTCTCCCCTGCCGCCCGTCTGGCAGAGTTTCAGGCAGGGCTCGACCTTTTGGCCAACAACCCCTCCGACCCCGCCGCGCAGAACGATCTTTTGTCGCGCAGCGAGACCTTGGTGCACAGCATCAACGAGGCCGCCATCGGGCTTGAGGCCAGCCGCGCCCAGGCCGGTGACAGCCTTGTGGCGAGCGTGGCTGAGGTGAACGCGGCGCTCTCGGATATCGCCGCGTTGAATGAACGTCTGGCCCTTGCCGGGACCGATCCCACCGGCACCAGCGGGCTGATGGATGAGATGAACCGCCGCCTTGATGCTTTGGGCAGTCAGATGGATTTCCAAAGCCGCTGGGAAGCGGATGGAACGCTGACGCTGCACACCACCGGCGGCACGGAACTGGTCTATGGTGAAACCGCCGTGCGGCTGAACGCCAACCCCGAGACGGGGCGGCTGATGGCAGGGGACATCGACATCACGCCAAACAGTGCCACCGCACGCGGGTCCGACAGTGGCCGCCTTGCGGGGCTGAGCGGGCTGATCGCCAATGACCTGCCGCAGATGAAGCTGCAATTGGATGAACTCGCCCGCGGGCTGGTGCAGAGTTTCGAGACCGCAGATGCCTCCGTCGGGGTCGGGCAGCCGGGGCTTTTCACCGATGCGGGTGGCGCTTTCGATCCGGCGCAGTTGGACGGGCTGGCCGGGCGGCTTGCACTCAATGACAGCGTCCAGCCCGACAAGGGCGGTGCGCTTTGGCGGCTGCGCGACGGTGCCGGTGCCACATTCCCCGGCGAGCCGGGCGACACCACGCAGTTGAACGCCTTTGTCGACGTGCTTGAGACGGGCATGGCTTTTGACGCGGCCACCGGTCTCAGCTCCAACGCGCGATTGGGGGATTACGCCGCCGATCTGGTCAGTCAGCAAAATGTGCTGCGGGTCGGGGCGGATGGGCAGGCCGAGACGGCGCGCGTGCGGCTCATCACCTTCGAGGACAACCGCAGCAGCATCGAGGGCGTGAACGTCGATACCGAATTGCAAAAGCTTCTGGAAATCGAACAGGCCTATGGCGCGAATTCGCAGGTGCTTACCAGCCTGAGCGATATGCTCGACACCCTTTTGGCCAGCGTGTGAGGATAGGATGACCGAGATTTCCCGCACCGTCTCCACCGCTTTGCAAAGCCTGCGCCAGCGCGAACAGACCAGCCGCCTCGCCGCCGAGATCTCGGACGTGTCGAAAGAGGTGACAACGGGGCTGAAGGCCAACCCCTATGACGATCTGGGCCACCGCTCTGCCGATGCTATTGCCATACGGATGCAGATCACTCGCAACGATGGTTTCCTGACCTCCAATGCGCTTTTGGACCGCCGTTTCCTCGCCGTGGAAACATCGCTTGGGGCCATGCGCGACGTGGGCCAGGAGGTGCTTGAGCAAGCCTTCACCGCCGACAGCGCGGGCGGGCTTTCGACGACCTACCTGTCGCAGGCGGCGCGGACGGCGCTTGACCGGGTGTTGGAACGTGCGGCGGTCAGCGACAGTTCGGGCTTCCTGATGTCGGGCACCCGCAGCGACACCAACCCGCTGCAAGCTTGGGACGAGGTCAACCCGCGCACCGGCGAATCCCCGGCCATCGCGGTGGATCACATGATCGGCGGCCCTCTGACCGATGTGGCGGATGTGCAGCGCGCCATCGATGACCTTAAGGCGGGCTTTGGCGATAGTTCGGTGTTCTTCAACCACAATTTCGAGAACACTTTTTACAACGGCGCGCCGTCGGGCAATCCGCCGCTGACCTCGCGCACGTCTGAGACGCAAACCCTGACCCAGACCGCCCAAGCCAATGATTCGGCAATCCGCGATCTGGTCCGTGGGCTGGCGATGCTGAGCGCGGTGAACCCCAGCGACATCCCCGATGAGGCCGCCCGCGATGCATGGCTAACCGAGGCCCGCAGCGCCATCGGCGCGGGGCTTGAAGGGCTGACCGATCTGGAAACCCAGACCGGCCTGAAACGCGCGCAGCTCGCTGATACGATCGCGGCTCAAGAAAGCCGGGCGCTGTTTCTGGATGGGGAGGTGATGAGCCTCGAAGGGGTCGACCAATATGACGCGGCCACCCGTCTGACCCAATTGCAGAACCAACTCGACTCCAGCTTTGCCATCACCGCGCGGCTCTCGCGCCTGTCCTTCCTGAACTACCTCTAACCGGAACCGCCGCCCATGAACGCCCTGTTTAAACTCCTGCTGATCGGCCTCACCTTCGCGCTTGCCGCGCCGGCGGCTGCACAGGTGCGGATCAAGGATATCGTCACCGTCGAGGGTGTGCGGTCGAACCAGTTGGTCGGCTACGGGCTGGTCGTGGGGCTGAACGGCACGGGCGACAGCCTGCGCAACGCGCCTTTCACCGAACGCGCCATCGAAGGCATGTTGGAGCGGCTCGGCATCGGCAACCTGACCGAAGACCAGATGCGCACGGCCAATACCGCCGCCGTCATGGTCACCGCCTCCCTGCCGCCCTTCGCGCGGGCCGGTAGCACCATCGACGTAGTGGTCTCCTCCTTGGGCGATGCGTCATCGCTGCGCGGCGGCACGCTGATCGTCACCCCGCTGACCGCGGCCGATGGTGAGATCTACGCCGTGGCCCAAGGCCCGATTGCCGTCGCCGGTTTCGCCGCACAGGGGCTGAACGCCTCCATCGTCGAAGGCGTGCCGACAGGCGCGCGGATCGACAATGGCGCCATCGTCGAGCGTGAGGTCGATTTCGACTTTAGCGAGATGAACAGCATCAAACTGGCCCTGCGCAACGCCGATTTCGTCACTGCACAGCGGGTCGAAGCGGCGATCAACCAAGCCATGGGCCCGGTCGCCAAGGCCATCGATTCGCGCACCATCACCGTATCGGCCTACGGCAAAGGATCGTTGATGGAGACGATGGCCCTGATTGAGCCGCTGCAAGTTCAGCCCGATCAGGTCGCCAAAGTGGTGATCGACGCGCGTTCGGGCACCATCGTCATCGGGGCCAATGTTCGCATCGACCGCGTCGCGGTCAGCCAAGGCGGGCTGACCGTCACCGTCCGCGATGATTTCAACGTGAGCCAGCCCGAATCGCTGTCCATAGGCGGGACCACCGTGGTGGTCCCGAACTCTTCGGTCGGCGTGGAAGAGAAAGACGCGAAATTCGCCGTCATCGACGGGTCGGTCAGCCTGCAACGGCTCGTCGACGGGCTGAACGCCATCGGCGTCGGCGCGACCGAGACGATTTCAATCCTTCAAGCCATCAAGGCGGCGGGCGCTCTCCATGCCGACCTTGAGATCATCTAGGGGCAGGTCATGGAATTCGCATCTATCCCAATCCCTTCGGCGACCCCGGCGGCCAAACCGGCAGCACCGCAGGCCGATGCCGTCACCGCCGAAAAGGCGCAGGAGTTCGAGGCGATGTTCCTCGGGCAAATGGTCGATGAAATGCTTTCGACCGTGGACATCGGCAGCTTCGGCGGGGGGCATGCCGAAGAGACTTGGCGCAGCTTTCTGTCCAACGCGATTGGCGAAAGCATCGCCGAGCAGAACAGCACCGGAATCGCCCGCACAATTGAAACTGCCATGCAGCGCTATCAAACGGGGGCCGACCGATGAGCGATCCGCGCAAAGCACTCGCCGCCGTTGACGCATTGGGCAACCTGCTGCGCCGCGAAATCGCCGCGGTCGAGGGCGGGGCGTTCAATCAACTGGTCGAATTCGCCAGCGAAAAAGCCCGACTCACCGCCGTGCTGGAAGAGCAACTCAGCCACGATCCCGAGGCGGTCAGCAAAGATAAATTGCGCGATCTAAAAGATCTGATCGCGCGCGATCATCACCACCTGCAATTGGCCCGCCAAGCCACGTCAGAGATGATCTCACAGGTTTCCCAAATCCGGGAAAAGCACAGCATTGCAGGCATTTACGGCCGAAGCGGTGCGAAACGTGACAACCGCGCAACACTGATGACAACCGTGGACAAAAGTTTCTGAATTGCCTCAATGTTGCCAGTTTTTCGCGTAAAAACGTAATCAAGCGGGTTCGCCCCGCAGTTGTCAGAAAGACGACATAACGAACTAGAATAGTCTGGAATAAGAATATGTCTTCGATCAACACAAACACATCCGCAATGAACGCTCTGTCGACTCTGCGGAGCGTCAATTCCAACCTGAATCAAACTCAGGACCGTATCTCGACCGGGCTTAAGGTTAGCTCTGCCAAAGACAATGCATCCTACTTCGCGATTTCGGAAGGGATGAAGGGCGACAGTGGTATGACCAAAGCGGTCAATGAAGGTTTGACCCTCACGAAAAACTCTATCGCTACTGCTCGGGTCGGCGCAGACGCGTTTAAAGATCTTGCGGCGCAGTTTGCCGAGAAAGTTTTGACTGCTAAGAACAATACAACAGGACTTGCGGAGATCGAGACCGATCTGAAAGCACTCGTCGCAACAATGAAAACGACGATCACTCAGTCTACCTTTGCGGGCGATGATCTAGTCAATGCAACCGGCACCGCGAAACAGTTCGATAAGTCCGGGACGCAGACTGATGCTGTAGTGGCAATCAACGCTGGGACAGGTGAGCTTCAATATGAAGATCCTGCGGTAGCCGACACTGCCGTAACAACTAACACAGTGGCGACCGAGACGCGATCAGTAACCACAGGTATTACGCGGACTGGTGGGACATTTGGTACCACCAGTATTGATGTCAATTCGGTTGACCTGTATGACATGATGAGCAAATTCGAAGCAATCGCGAACGATTTTAAGACGAACGCTTCCGCAGAATTTACCTACAAGGACTCTAGTAACAGCGACGCACTGTCTACCGATGTTAGTGCGTACGATTCGGCTAACGATACCGTAACTGCGGACGGTGAAGCGTTTCTTACTGGTGCGCTGGCAGCCGCAGACTCGCTCGCAAGTTCCGCGATCGATGCTTCGACCAGCCTTGGTATCGCTGAAAAGTCTATCGAAACTCAGCAAGAATTCCTGACCAAGCTCTCCGACAACCTCGACACTGGCGTTGGCGCCATGGTTGACGCCAACATGGAAGAAGAAGCCGCCCGTCTTCAGGCACTTCAGGTTCAGCAGCAGTTGGCATCGCAGTCCCTGTCGATCGCCAACCAGGCGCCGCAGAACATCCTGAGCCTGTTCCGTTAAGGAATAGGGTTTTCGGGGCCAGAGCCTAGCGCTTTGGCCCCGGTCCAACCGCCTCAGAATTTGCGGTTGGCAGGCAGCAATATATAAAAACAAGGAAGAATTCCTATGGGGCTGGCAGCATACAAACGAACAATTCGCGAAAGCGAAACCCCGCGGCAGATCGAGCGCCGCATCCTGAGCCGCGTCACACATGACCTTGCCGAAAAGGGCCAAGGCTTTGATGCGACCGAGGATAAAAGTGAGCGGTTGAACATCCTCGCCTCCGGTCTGCGCGACGCGATCTACGAAAATCAACGGTTCTGGTCGGCCCTGCGCTATGACCTTGCTGAGCCGGAAAACAAGATGCCTGACGGGCTGAAAGCCTCGCTCATTTCCATTGCGCTTTGGGTGGACCGTCATAGCACCGCGCTGATGGCTGGCGAAGGCCGCCTGGCGGGTCTTGTCGAAATCAACGGCAACATCGCCGCCGGTCTGGCCGGGCAGGCCGCACCGCAGATGCAGGAGGTGTAAGATGCTGAAACTCACCCTCCGCCCCCGCGAACGCGTTGTTGTAAACGGCTGTGTCATCCGCAACGGCGACCGCCGTCAGGCGCTGACGGTCGAGAACCGCGCCGACATCGTGCGCGAATCCGATCTGCTGAAGCCAGACGCGGAATCCACGCCGGTCTCCAAGGTCTACTTCTTGGTGCAGACCGCGCTGATCCGTCCCGACACCCGCGACCAAATCCTGCCGATGATCCAACAGGGTTTGGCCGATCTGGCCTGCTGCTTTGGCGCAGACATGCGCGCCCGGATCATGGAAGCGGCGAACTTTGTCTCGATGGCTGATTTTTACAAAGCGATGAGCGAGCTGCGCGCGGTGCTCAAATACGAGACCGAGCTCATGCAGCTGCGCCCGGTGCCGCCCGCGGCAAACCATGAGGCCGCGCACGCATGATTTCGCTGGGCGGCATGGGCACGCAGGTGGCGGTCAAACTGTTTGACGCAACGCGCGACAAACAGCTCGACCTTGCCGCCAGCAATGCCCTGAACGCCCGGCAGATCGAAGCCTTTGAAGAGCGTATCGGCAGCATCTCTTCCCCACAGGAACTGATTGCCGATACGGAAGTCTATACTTTCGTCATGCGGGCCTTCGACCTTGAAGATCAGATCTTTGGCAAGGCAATGATCCGCAAGACGTTAGAGAGCGATATCACCGACAGTTCCGCACTGGTGAACCGCCTCAGCGACCCCAAAATTCGCGAGATGTATCTGACTTTGGGCTTCACGCCCGGAGGGGGGAGCAGCGCGAACCTTGATAAGGTCGATTGGCAGGCCGAGATGATCGACCGCTTCAAGGAACGTTTCGTGCTGAACGAGGCCGGAGAGGACAACGAAGGCGCGCGGATTGCGTTGGAGTTCAAATCCAAAGCCGCTGAGATTGACTCATGGCTCGACGTGCTGAAGGACGAAGACCTCGGCACATTCATGCGCCGTGCGCTTGGTGTGCCGGATGAGGCGATCCAAGTCGATCTCGACCGTCAGATCGCGCTTTTCGAGCAAAAGTTCGACATCGAAAAGCTGCAAGACCCGGCGGAGGTCGACAAGCTCGTCTCGCGGTTCTCGGCGATTTACGATGCGGTCGAAGGTGTCTCTTCGTCGTCGAGCACGGTGCTTTCGCTGATGCAGGGGGCTGTCTCGATCGGGCAGGGCGGCAGCTTTACAGCCGCGACCATTGACATCCCCACGATCACCGGCGGCTATAGCGCGTCAAGCGTCTACCGCTGACCCCCTTTATTCGATGAATTCGTCGTCATCGGCGGCCGAGGGCAGTTCGATCACGCCTTGATCGGCAAGGCTCTTGGCATATTCCACCATGGCGGCCTGTGCCGCGCGCACGTCCCGGCCCCGGACTGGGCCGGTGGCCGCCATCTCGTCCATCAGCATCTGACGCGAGCGTTGCGGCAGGCATTCCATCAGGTGATCGCGCTGCTCTTTCTTGGCGCCGCGCATCGCCATCGGCAGGGTCGCCCCATCGAGCCCGCGCATGACCTGCGCCAAGTCCTGCATCGGCAGTTTGAACAGGTCGTCAAAGACGAACATGCGCTGTTTGATGGCTTGGAAAGCGTCCGGAATACGCGCATCGAGTGCGCCGGAGAGCTCTTCGAAGGCCTGCACATCCAATTGGTTGAACAGATCCGCCATGCGCTGATGCGTTTCGATCGAATTGGTATGCATCGCATTCGACAGGATATCTTGTTTCAACGTCTCTTCGATCTGCTGCATCATATGCAGCGGTACGGCTTCCATCGCGATCATGCGCTCGGCGATGTCTTGCATGCGCTCAGGACCCAGTAGCGGCAGAACCTTGGCGGCCACGTCGGTGTCGACGTTGTTGAGGATCGCCGCGGCGGTTTGGTCATGCTCGCCCTTGAGGTAATTGGCGATCACCGTCTCATCCAGCGCGCCAAAGCCGCGCCACATGGCGTTCTCCCGCTCGCTGTTCTTGAGCCCCTCCATGATGTTGCTCACCTGCTCTTCGGGCATGAATTTGCGCAGCATGGATTCCGCCGTCGACAGCGACCCCACAACCGATCCGGTGCCGCTGACGACCTTTTGGGTGAACTCTTTGAGCACATGTTCCACCACCTCTGCCGGGATCGGGCCAAGGCGGCTCATGGCGCTGGTGATACGCTCGATCTCGGCGGTGCCGAGCTTTTGCATCAGTTCCGATCCGGTCTGCTCGCCAAGGCAGAGAAAGGTGATGGCTGCCTTGGTCGGACCGTTCAGATCCTCCACCGTGATGGGCTTTCTGCGGGATTTGGAAAGGGCATTGGTCGACATGGAGAGATCCTTTCAGAGCAGGTCAGCCACCGGCAAGCGGCACATAGCTTTCGATCAGAGACCCGGCCAGCATGTACCAACCGTCGATCAGCACAAAGAAAATCACCTTGAACGGCAAGGAGATCAGCACCGGGGGCAGCATCATCATGCCCGCGCTCATCAAGACCGAGGCGACGATAAGGTCGATGGCGACGAAGGGCAGGTAGATCAGAAAGCCGATGGTAAAGGCGCGGCGCAGTTCCGAGATCATGAAGGCGGGCACCAGATGGCGGAAGGTGGCCTCTTCCGCCGAGGCGGGCAGGGGGCTTTCTTCGGCCTCTTCATCCGCGGGCGCGATGCGCAGGAACAGGGCGTAGTCTTCGGGCCGCGTGTTGACGTACATGAAGGTCTTGAAGGGCGCGGCGATCCGCTCCAGCGCCTGTTCCTCGGCGATGGCGTTTTCCAACAGCGGCTCGACCCCGGCCTCATAGGCGTCCTCGAACACCGGCTGCATGACGAAGAAGGTCATGAACAGCGCCAGCGAGGTCAGCACGATATTGGGCGGGGTCTGGTTCAGCCCAAGGGCGGAGCGCAGCATCGACAGGACGATGACAAAGCGGGTGAAACTGGTCATCACCACCAAAAGCCCCGGCGCGATGCTGAGCACGGTGATCAGCGCGATGAACTGGACGATCCGCCCTGAAAGGTTGGCGTTCTCATCACTGCCCGGCGCGGTGTCGCCAATCACATCCGACAGCGTGGAGAGAAACCCTCCGTCTTGGGCCACGGCCATGCCGCCGCTGGCGAGAAGCACCAGCAGGGCAAGGCCCATACGGCCCGACGCATAGCTGCGCAGAGAGAGGCGATCAGTCAGGGACATAGTCCTTGACGATCTGTGTCAGGGACACGCCAAGCCGGTCTTCACCGACCTTCACGAGATCACCGCGCGCCACCAGACGGTCCGAGACCATGAGGTCCACCGGTGCACCGATCTTGCGGTTCAACTCCACGATAGAGCCGCGGGTGAGTTCCAGCAGACGCGAGATCGGCATGCGGGCTTGGCCCAGCACGATCTGCACATCAAGGCCGACGTTCAGCATCGCGTTGATGCCCGCGCCGCCCGCCTCGGGGCGGGGGGCCAGCGCGTTGCGCGAGTCTTCGGTGTCGAGCTGCGGGAAGACGCCCGCATCATCGCCGCCCGCGCTGGCGGCGTTGCCAAAGGCATCGGCGCGCGGCTGCTCTGGCATGGCGTCGGGCGCTTTGCCGTCTGTGGCGTTGTTGTCGTCTTGGGGGGATTGCAGGTCAGGCTTGTCCATTTCCGTCCTTCTCCTTTTGTGCTTTCAGCGCCCGCGCATGGGTGTCGCGCAATTCGGCAAGCAGGCGGTCGCAAATCTTTTTGAACCCGTAGTCAAGGTTGCCGTGGTCCCATTCCATGCGCGCATCGCCATCGGGCAGTTCGGGATCGGCCCGCAGGTCCAGCACCCTGTCGCATTTGTAATAGACCGCCCGTTGACGCAACTCGGGGCCGATCTGATCCAGCGTGGCGGGCGACAGGCGCACTTTGATATGGCTCGACCCGATGGCCATTTTCAGCGATTGGGTCACGGTCTTTTTCACCCGCGCGGTCGAGAGCCGTTCGATCACCTCGGGCAGGACGATCTCGCAGGTTTGTAGGGTAAAGCCCACGATCTGCGCCATAAGCGCGTCTTGATGGGCCTGCATTGCCTGCGCCAGCCGCGCGAGTTCCTGCGCCAGCTTCTCGGCCATGGCGGCATGTTCGGCCTGCATGGTCTGATGCATCTCGGCCCGGCCCGCATCGGCCCCGGCCAGATAGCCTTCGATATGGCCCTGCTTATGGGCCTTCTTGATCTTTGCTTCGATCTCTTCGGGGGTGGGCAGCGCCGGGTCTTGCGGCTTGCTCTTGCCGTCCTCGTCGAAGTTCTGAAGCTTGAGGCTCGTGATCACAGATCATCCCCTTCCGACAGCCATTCGCCCAGAACGCGCAGGGCGTCATCGGTGTTGTCTTCGGCCAGTTCGGCCACGGCGCGCAATTGGCTGTGTTGCACCGCGCCCTCGACCGAAGCAAGTTGCACCATGTCGCGGGGCATCTCGTCCATTGGGCCAAGCACGGCACCGGTCTGGCCGCCCGCCGGGGTGGGCAGGCGGTTTGGCGGGGTCTCGTTCTGGGTGCCGCCGGTTAGCGCTTTTGGCGCGTTATCCTGCTCAGGGCCGTCTAGCAGGCCCGCGTCGGCGCCAGCACCGGCCAGCGCGGGCTGGGGCAGGGTGGCATCCAGCACCATGCGCAGCGGGCGCGCGCCCAGCACCATGATGATCGCCACCAGCGCCAAGGCAAAGAGCGACCGCAGGATGGTCATGGCGTTATCGGCCAGCACCGCGCCCAAGCCACGGCCTGCGGGGCTGCTGAACTCTGAATCGAAATCAAGGAACTGAAGGCTATCGACCTGCACCTGATCGCCGCGTGCCTGATCAAAACCGATGGCCGTGCTGACCAATTGGCTCAGGCGCTGCATTTCTTCATCGCTGCGCTCGATATAGCCCTCGGACCCGTCGGGCAGGGTGCCATAGCTGCCGTTCACCAGAACGGCGACCGAGATACGCTCGATATCGCCCGGCTCGCGCACCATTTCACTTTGGACCGAACCGATCTCGTAGTTGATGATCTCGTCGTTCTCAGAGCGGGTGGACTGCCCCGCGCCGCCGCCTGCATCGTCGCGCAGCTCATCGGGGATGTTATTGGCCACATCGACTGTGCCCGTCGCCGGATCGGTCTCATTGGAGTTGCGCACGCGGGTCTCAATCGACCGGGCAACCTGTTGGGCGGGATCAAACGTGCGGGACACACGCACCTCACGCTCGGTCGTCAGATCAACGCTGACCCGCACGCGGGCATTGCCCGGCCCGACGCGGGCGTTGAGGATCGATTCAACCTTTTGCGCCAGTTGCTCTTCGATCATGTTGCGCTGACCTTGGAGCGAGAAGTCAGAGCTGCCGCCCTCGTCCTTGGCCAAAATCGTCTCACCGGAGGCCGACAGGACGGTCACGTTCTGCGCTTCCAAATCCGCCACGGCAGAGGCCACCAGCGCTTGGATCGCCTGCGCTTGGCTGCGGGTCATGCTGGCATTGGCCTGCGAGCGCACGATGACCGAGCCGCTGGCCTCGGCCCGGCTGCGGGAGAAGGCGGCGCGTTCGGGCAGAACCAAGTGCACCCGCGCGGCCTTGATGCCGCTGATGGTTTGGATCGACCGGGCCAGCTCGCCTTCCAGCGCGCGCAACCGGTTCACCTTTTGCATGAAGGAGTTCATCCCCATGCCGGACATATTGTCGAAAATCTCCCAACCCGGCACACCTTCGCCCGGCAGCCCCGCATCAGCCAGCGCCATGCGGGCACGGGCGATATCGGTCTCGGCCACGGAAATGGTATCGCCATTGCGCGACAGATCGACCGTCAGCCCCGCCTGTTCCAGCGTCTGCATCATCTGCGACGCGGTGCCGGGGCTAAGCTGGCTGTAAACCGGAACATAGGTAGGGGCGAGGATGGTCCGCGCGCCGATAAAGATGGCCGCGGTGATCGCCAGACCGATGCCGCCCAGAAGAGCCAGCCGCTTTGGACCTAAATCCTTAAGGTTTTCAACGATCTGATTCACGGGCCCTCACTCGATTGGATAGTCCGAGCATTCCCCGCTCGGTCGCCACTATGCAAGCATATATCGATTTATACTTGTGAGAACCGAAAAATAAACAGGTTTCTGTTGCAATAAAGCTTGTTTGGGGATGTATTTGTTCTTGCATATGGCGCTCCGCGCAGGATCCGATTAAGAGTTGAAGAATGAAAAAGCCTCTTGCTATCCTTGCTGTCGTCTTGCTCTGCCTTCTTGCTGGCGTCGGTGGGGTGACACTTGCCATTGGCCCTTCGGGGCTGTTGAAAATGGTGGGGCTCGGCGGGGATGAAACCGTCGAGGAAGCGGTTGAGACCGCGGACAACGCCCATGGCGAGGAAGGCAGCGAAGACGCGCATGGCGAAAAGCCAAAGACCGAGGTCAAGATGCCGGTCATGCCTTTCCCCGAGATCATCGTGAACGTCACCGACACCGGGCCGCAGGGTGGGCAGACCAGCCGGTTTCTCAAGCTGAACATGCTGATGGTCTATGACGAAACCGCCGAGGGCGCGGACCGTCTGGTCGCGCGTGAGATTTACCTGCGCGACAGTTTCCAAGATTTCCTGCGGCAGTTGCATGTCAGCGACCTGACTGGCAGCTATGGGCTGGCGATGCTGAAAACCGAACTGCTGCGCCGGGCGCGGGCGGTGGGCCACACTGACGCGCCGCATGAAATACTGATTGCCGATATGGTGGTGCAATGACGATAGCGGATTCCTCCGATGCGCTAAGCCTCGAAGAGACGATGATCCGTCAGGCGCGCGAAAGCTTTCAGCGCCTGCCCACGCTTGAGATCATCATCGACCGTCTGTTGCTGGCCTTGGTGCCCGACCTCAAATCCTATTGCACCGTAGCACCAGAGATCGAGCTTAGCTCGCTGGAATATATGCCCTATGAGGACGCGATGGAGAGCATTCAGGCGCCCTCGCTCATCGCCATCGCCAATGCCGAGGGCTGGGGCAGCCAGATCGCCTGTGTTGTCGAGCCGGATCTGCTGTTTTCGGTCCTAGAGATCATGCTGGGCGGCCGCCGCGCCACGAGCCAACAATGGAAGCCCCGCGGGTTGACTGCGATTGAGCAGAAACTGGGCCGCAGACTGGCGGAACTGTCGCTCAAAGGGCTGGCGCATTGCTTGCAGGATGTCAGCCCCGTGCAATTCGACATCCAATCGTTGGAGTCCAATCCCCGGTCGGTCATGCTGGCCGCGCCGCGCACCGCGACGGTGCTGGTCCGGATGCATCTGCAATTCGAAGACCGCAGCGGCCATATGGCGCTGGTGCTGCCCTATGGCACGCTGGATGAGGTCAGCGCGCAGTTGGCGCAGCCCTTCCTTGGCGGGCGTTCGCCCACCGACAGCAACGCCCGCAAGGATATGAACAGCCAGATATCAAGCACCACGGTCACCATCACCGGCGTGCTCCAAGAGGTGACGATCCCGCTGCATGAGGTGCTGGAATGGAAGCCCGGTCAGGTGATTGATCTTGGCATGACGGTCGATACCCCCGTGGTCGGCATGGTGAACGCGCAGCCGATGTTCCAAGCCGCCTTTGGCCAGCGCAGCAATGGCGCTTTGGCACTGCGGGTGATCCAGTCCTTGCTGCCCAAGGAAAGTCAGGAGGACAGCGACGATGATGCCGGCCTTGATTGATATCCTCATCATCGTGCTGCTGGTCGGCACGCTGGTCTATGCCTTTATCCTTGATCGTCGGGTTCGCGCGCTCATGGCCACCTTGAAGGAAATGGAGCCGATGGTCGGGGCCTTTTCCAGCGCGGTCGATCAATCCGCCAAATCGGTAGAGGACCTCCGCGATCTCAGCACCAAGGTGCAGCGCCCCGAGCCACCCGTGCAGCGCGACACCCCGCAGCCGCGCCAAGCCGCGGCCGAGCCTGCCACCGCAGGCCAAAGCCCGGCACAGATGCGTGCCGCGCGTCTCAAAGGGCGCAGCCAAGTGCGCGGGCAGGCGGCGGTGCAGGGCAAATCCGAACTGGTCCGCACCTTTTTCGACATCACCAAGGAGCGTAAGGAATGAGCCGTATCTCCCTACCAAAGATCGCGCTTTTTGGCCTTGGCGTCGCCGGGGTGCTCAAGCTCACGGTTGAGTTCATGCCGATGATGGCCATCGCCGAAACCCCCGATGACACGCCCCCGGTTCCTGTTGAGCTTGCCGCCGCCCCCGCGCCACCCAACTATGACGCCAGCGCCCCGGGCGAGAGCGGCATGTGCGAGCCAAGCCATCTGATCGCCGAAGCCATCGCCGAAGAGCGCGCGCTGCTGAAAGAGCAACGTGACACGATTGCCGACCGCGAAGCCAAGCTTGCGCTGGCCGAACAGAGCCTCAAGGCCGAACAAACCCGCCTCGCCAGCCTGCGCGACGAGATCGGCGCGCAGCTCAAGGTGATCGAAGAGGCGAACAATCAGGACATGACCAAGCTGGTCGAACTTTACCGCAACATGAAGCCGCAGGTGGCGGCGGGCATCATGGATGAGATCGACGTGGAAACCGCCGTGCAGGTCATCGGTGCCATGCCCGAACGGGACGCGGCGCAGATCATGGGCTCGTTCAGCCTTGTCCGAGCGCGGTTGATTACGAAAATCCTGCTGGAACGCTCCAAACTCCCTGCCGACCGCAACCTCGAAGGGCTGCGCCTGCGCTAAGCGCGCGTCACTCCTCGCGGATTGACGACCCGGCAGGGGGCTTGCGGCGCACGTTGCGGCGCATGTCCATAACAAAGCCGATGATCTCGGCCACGGCTTGCCAATGCTCCATCGGGATGCGGTCGTCCACCTCCACCGCCGCGTGTAGGGCGCGGGCCAGCGGGCGGTTTTCAATCATCGGAATGTCGTGTTCCTTGGCCAACTCGCGGATGCGGTGGGCCATGACATCGGCCCCTTTGGCCACGCAGACCGGCACATCATCGACACCCTGTTCATATTTCAGCGCCACGGCGTAATGGGTCGGGTTGGTCAGGATCACACTGGCATTGGGAATGGCCTGCGCGATGCGCTGGCGGGCACGGGCGCGGCGCAATTCGGCGCGGCGGCCCTTGATCTGCGGATCGCCCTCGCTGTCTTTATGCTCGTCGCGGATTTCCTTGAGGCTCATCATCTGTTTCTTTTTCCACTGCGCCCGCTTCCAGATGATGTCGGCGATGGCGATGGGCACCAGAAGCACGGTGGTGACCAGAAAAATCCAGCGCACCTTTTGCAGGGTCGCTTGCAGCAGCGTCTCGGGGATGAAAGCCTGCGTCTGGCCCAGCGACTGCGCGATGTCGCGCACGGCCCAGACGGTGATGAAACCGATCACCAGCACCTTGGCCGTATTCTTGGCAAACTCCACGAAAGCCTCGGCCGAGAACAGCCGCTTGAACCCCGACAGCGGGTTCAGCTTGGAGAACTTCGGTTTGATCCGCTCGGCCGAGACGACAGTCTCGCCTTGGATTAACACGCCGAAAAGGGCTGCCAGCACCATGATCCCCACCACCGGCATCATCGCCAGCCCCAGCGTAAAGCCGAGCGATTTCAGCACCTGGCCCGCTTCGGCGACGCCAGTGCCGCCGGTGCCGATGGCGGTGACGCCCGCCCCCAAAAGGGGGCTTTGCAGCGCCGCCACAATACCGTCGATCGAGGCGGGCAGCACGAAGATCAGGATCATCAGCAGGGCAAAGACCAGCATCGCGGTGCCGGTCTCGCGCGATTGCGGCACGTCGCCTTTCTTGCGCGCGTCGCGGAGCTTTTTCTCCGTCGGCTCTTCGGTCTTACTGCTCTTGTCCTCTTCCGACATGGGCTAGAATCCGTAGGTGGTGAGCCAATTCGCGAAAGGCTCAAGAAACCCGCGCATCATGGTCGGAACCGCCAGCACCATCAAGGCCAGCCCGGCGGCGATCAGCAAGGGCTGGGCGATAAAGAAGACCTGAAGGCTTGCCATCATGCGGTTAGCCAGACCCATCCCGACGTTCAGCACCAGACCGGCGACATAGAAGGGGGCTGCGATGGACAGACCAAGGTAGAGGCTCACCTGCGTCGCCCGCGCGAATTGGTCAGTCAAATCGGCCAGCATGAAGGTGCCGGGCACGAAGACCTGATAGGACATCAGCAGCGATTCAATGATGAGGTGGTGCAGGTCGGTGATGAAGATCAGCGCCGTGGCCCCGATCAACAGCATGGCCGCCATAGAGGTCGCCCCCTCGAAGGCGCCGATGTTCGGGGCCAAAGCATTGGCCAGCCCCGACATCAGTGCCATCTGATAGCCCGCGAATTGCAGCGCCGAGAGCAGCGTGCGCGCCACCAGCCCGATCCACAGCCCCACGGTGATCTCGGACCCGAAGATCAACAACAGGGCCCCGGGGCGATCCTCGGCCACCGGGCCAAGGCCCGTGACCGGATAAAGCGCGGCACTCAGGATCAGACCAAAGAACAGCCGGTGCCGCGTAGGTACCGAGGTTTCAGCAAAGCCCGGCATGAACAAAAGCGCGCTGCCGATGCGGGCGAAGACGACGAAGTATCCCATCAGCGCGTCGGTCAAAAGGGCGGAGACGTCCATCCCTAGCCCCCGATGGTGGCGACGGTCCGCAGGGACACCTTGCGGTGGATTTCGGCGTTGGAAATGACCGGCGTCATCGGGCTGACCCGCTCCAGCATGGAGCGCACATAGGACCGCGCCTCGGGGCTGACCATCAGCGCGGGCCAGCTGTCCTCAGAGGCGAAGCGCTGGATTTGCTGGCGGGCTTGCAGCACGAATTCCTGTACCCGTTTGGGCGACATGACGAATGTGCGATCCTCGCCGACGATCTTGACCGCCTCAATGAACTCGGCCTCCCAAGAGGGCGACAGGGTGATGACAGGCACGAAACCCTGACCATCGGACAGGCCTTGGCAAATCTGGCTCGACAGGCGGCGGCGCACGTTCTCAAGCACCAGTGCGGGTTTGGAAGTTTGGCGCGTCGCCTCGGCCATCGCCTCGACGATCAGCGGCAGGTTGCGGATCGAGACACGCTCGAGCAGCAGTTCCTGCAAGACCTGCTGCACCAGAATGGCGGGGGAGGGGACGGGCAGGTCGTTGACCAGCTTTTGATAGTTCCGGTCCAGCCCCTCAATCGCCTCTTTCGCCGAACCGTAGGTCAGTAACTCCGACATGTTCTCTTTCACCACTTCGGTCAGATGCGTGGTGATGACACTTTCGGGATCGACGACCGTATAGCCCTGCGCCTCGGCCTGATCGGCAACCTTGCTGTCGACCCAAAGCGCGTCCAGCCCAAAGGTGGGTTCGCGCGTGGCCTCACCGGGCAGTTGCAGCGGCGCGCCCTCGGGGTTGATCACCATCATCTGATTGGCGCGGATGTCGCCCTTGGCCACGTCGACGCCGTGGATTTGAAAGGAATAGCTGTTGATCGGCAGGCTCACGTCATCCTTGATCCGGACCGAGGGCATGGGAAAGCCGAACTCTTCGGCGAAATGCTTGCGCAGGGATTTGATCTTGCTCGGCAGCACCGCGTCGGGGCGGTTGGCCAGCGCCACCAGCCCTTCGCCCAGCACCAGCCGCAGCTCATCCAGATGCATCGGATTGTTGTCGACCTCCGGCATCTCCTGCTTTTTCTGCGCCTCGGCATCGGCCTTCGCCTTGGCCTCTGTCGCCTCGGCCGCGCCACGCTGGATCATCAGGCCCAAGCCCACCATGGCCGCGGCCAGAAGGGCAAAGACCAGCAGCGGGAAGCCGGGCAAAAGACCGATGCCAAAGAGCAGCAGAGCGGCCATGTAAAGCGCCTTGGGGAAGTTCGAAAGCTGATCGAACACCGCCTCATTGGCCGCCCCCCGCGTGCCGCCCTTGGTCACGATCAGACCGGCGGCGAGCGAGACGACAAGCGCCGGAATTTGGCTCACCAGCCCGTCGCCGATGGTCAGTGAGGTAAAGACGTTGAAGGCATCGCCCACGCCCATGCCGCGCTGCACGACGCCGATGAGGATGCCGCCGATCACATTGATCAGCGTGATGATCAGCCCCGCCACGGCATCGCCACGCACGAATTTCGAGGCACCGTCCATCGCCCCGAAGAAGGCGCTTTCGTCCTCAAGCTCCTTGCGGCGGCGGCGGGCCTCATCCTCGTCGATCAGCCCCGCGCCCATATCGGCGTCGATCGCCATCTGCTTGCCCGGCATCGCATCCAGCGAGAACCGTGCGGCGACCTCGGCGATGCGGGTCGACCCCTTTGTAATCACGACGAAGTTGATGATCACGAGGATGGCAAAGATCACCACGCCGATGACGAAATTGCCCGCCACGATGAACTTGGAGAACCCTTGAATCACATCCCCCGCCGCATGCAGACCCGCGTGCCCTTCGCTGAGGATCAGCCGGGTTGAGGCCACGTTGAGCGACAGGCGCAACATGGTCGTGACCAGCAGCAGCGTCGGGAAAGAGTTGAACTGCAACGGTGAAGGGATCCAGAGCGCCACCATGAAGATCAACACGCTGAGCGACAGTGACAGCGCAAGCCCGAAATCAAGCAAGATCGGCGGCAGCGGCAAGAACAGAACCGCTAGCACCAGCGCCATGCCAACGGCAAAGCTGACGTCTTTGTTGGCGCCGAACATGCTCAGCTGCGGCAGGATGGTGTTGGGTTTCGTACTCATCCCGCATCCTCCGCGCGGACGGTGGTGAACTGCGGCAGAACCGGCTGCATCTCATGTGCCGAATAAAGCGAACGGCGCGCGTTCGCCGCCCCGCCGATCTGCGCGCCCCATGTGGCCTTGGCCGCCAGCCTGTCATAACTGCCCGACGTACTCCGGGGGGACTTGCGCGGACGCGCGGGAACGGGGCTGGCGCTGGCCAGCGCCTGAAACTCCGGCAGCCGCGCATTGGCGGCAGAGATGTTCTTTTGCAGTCGGTCGAGGTAGGTGTCGCGGAACTCAGGCTCAAAGGAGTGATACGACCCGGCGGCCTGCATCCAACTGCCCGTGCGGCGGTGCAACCGCTTGAGGAACCGCGCGGCGTAATCGACGTTCACGCGCGGATCGAACCCCTGGGCGGGGTTGTCGAAAGCATCCGGATGCCAGCGCATGTTGATCTGCATGCAGCCCACGTCGATCGAGCGGATACCGCGCGCTTGCCGCTCTGCGATCCAATCAAGCGCGGCGTTGCGGCTGTCGAACAGCCGCCCTTCGCCCGCCGCGTTGACCGCATAGGGCCAAACCGTGAAATGCCCGTTGCGCCGGGTGCCCGCCTCTTGCAGGCCAATGGCCAGCAGTAGGTTATCTGGGATGCCATGCCGCGTTTGTGCTGCCAGAATTTCGCGGATGCAGATGCCTTCAGGCCCGCCCTTGGCGGCCAGCGTCCGGGCCGTCTTGGTCACCGCGTTCTTCCGCGACGGCTCATAGAAAGACCCCCAGCCCTGCGCGAGGGCGGGGGAGGCGAGCGCGGCTGCCAAAAGCGCCGCCGCGATATGCCGCCAGCCCCTCACAGCCCACCATTCTGCACGAGGTCAAAGACTGTATCCGACAGGTTCTTCAGCGTGGCATACATAAACGGCGTCGCGGCCAGCAGCGTGACAAAGATCATCACGATCTTGGGCACGAAGGTCAGCGTCATTTCCTGAATCTGCGTGAGCGCTTGAAAGAACGCGATCACCAGACCAATCGCCAGCGCCACCCCCAACACCGGACCCGAGGCCAGAAGCACGGCCCAGACGGTAGCAGAGATGATGTCATAGGTCTGGGTTTCGGTCATGGCCTAGATCGGCATCCGCAGAATTTCCTGATAGGCTTCGACAAAGCGGTCGCGCACGGAGACGGCCACTTTGACGGTGGATTCCATCGCCAGCATGGCTTCGACCACCTGCTGGGTATCCGCCTCACCGCGCAGCCCGGCTTGGGCCACGGCTTCGCCCTCGCGCACCGTTTCCAGCGCGCTTTCCGAGGCTTGCTGCACCATATTGGTGAAACTATTGGCGCTCGCGCCTGCCTCTTCGGCGATGGCTTCGCCCTTTTGCGCCGTCAGCGATTGCGAGGTGCGATAGGCACCGCGGACCGCGGCGGTCGAGATCAGGGAGGCGGGATCGCTCATCTCAGGTCAGCCTCACTTCAGCAGGTCGAGCATCTGACCGCGCATCCGGCGGCCTGACTCGAACATGTTCATATTGGCCTCGTAGTTGCGCGAGGCTTCGCGCATGTTGGCCATCTCGATGATCGGATCCACGTTGGGGCGTTTGACATAGCCGGTTTCATCTGCCGCCGGATGCGCCGGGTCATAATCGCGGCGAAAGGGGGATTGGTCGCGCCCGATGCGGTCGACCTCCACCAAAGAGCCGCCGCCATTGCGGTCGATCAACTCTGAGAAACTGATGGTCTTGCGGCGAAACGGATCGGCGCCGGGCGTGGTGCCCGTTGAATCGGCATTGGCCACGTTTTCCGAGATCACCCGCAAACGCGCGGTCTGCGCGGTCATCCCGCTGGCGGCGATTTTGGCGATGGACTGAAGCGGATCCATGGGCTTTCCTTACCTGTTTCCGGTGACGGCCATGGTCAGCATGTCATAGCTTTTGCGGTAAAGCTGTGCGGCCAACCTGTAGTGATCGCCGATCTCGGCGGCCTTCACGGCCTGTTCTTCGAGGTTCACGGTATTGCCATCCAAAGTGGTGCCCTTGGCGTGGCCATCCGTCACCTCGCGCACGCCGGGCGTGCCATGGGCGACGCCGGTGAAGTGTTTGTCATGGGTGGTCACCAGCCCGGTATCGCGCGACAACTCGCCGCTGAGCATCGATTTAAAGGACGATACATCGCGCGCCTTGTAGTTCGGGGTCGAGGCATTGGCGACGTTTTCAGACACGACCTTCTGCCGGGCCGAAAGCCACTGCATCCGGTCCGACGCAAGTCCAAGAATAGAAAGATTAGACAAGTTCATTTTTTTGCCTATAGCCTGTTTAATCCTTGTATAGTAAATATTGCCCCGCGCTCCTAGAGGAAATTTATCCATGCAGACACTCTTTTCCGAGCTGACCAGTTTCGCCCGCGAGGCAGGCGAGGCCGAGATCACCGGCGAAGTGCGCGCGATCACCGGCATCACCCTGACTGCCGTGGGGCTCGAGCGGGTCTTGGGCATCGGCGAGCGTTGCATCGTTCATGGCTCCGACGGGCCGGTCCATGCCGAGGTGGTGGGGCTGGGCAGTCACGGCACCGAATTGCTCCCCTTCGGCTCATGGCGCGGGGTGGCGGCGGGCGACCGGGTCGAGGTCGCGATTGGCCGCGATGTGATCCGCCCCGATGAAAGCTGGAAGGGCCGGGTGATCAGCGCCTCGGCCACGCCGCTCGACGGGAAGGGGCATCTGCCCGAGGGCAACGACCCCCGCCCGCTGCGCGCCGCCCCGCCGGGCGCTTTCGACCGCAAGCGCATCGGCCCGAAACTCGCGACCCATGTCCGCGCGCTGGATGTTTTCACGCCGCTTTGTCAGGGCCAGCGCTTGGGCATTTTCGCAGGCTCCGGCGTCGGGAAATCGACGCTCATGGCCATGCTGGCACGCTATACGGACTGCGATGTGGTGGTGATGGCACTGGTCGGCGAACGCGGACGCGAGGTGCAGGATTTCATCGCCTCCGACCTCGGCCCCGAAGGGATGGAAAAGGCGGTTCTCGTCGTCGCCACAGGGGACGAGCCGCCGCTCACCCGCCGCCAAGCCGCTTGGACCGCCATGGCCGTGGCCGAGCATTTCCGCGATCAGGGCCAGCATGTGCTGCTCTTGATGGACAGCGTCACCCGTTTCGCCATGGCGCAGCGCGAAATCGGCCTCGCCTCGCGGGAACCGCCGACCGCCAAGGGCTATCCGCCGACGGTTTTCTCGGAGCTTCCGCAGATGCTGGAACGTGCCGGGCCGGGGCCGGTGGGCAAGGGGGATATCACCGCAATTTTCACCGTTTTGGTGGATGGCGATGACATGAATGACCCCATCGCCGATGCCGTGCGCGGGATCACCGATGGGCATATCGTGCTCGACCGCAAGATCGCCGAAAAGGGCCGCTACCCGGCGATTGACCTGCTGGCGAGCGTCTCTCGGACGTTGCCGGATTGCCACAGTGATGTGGAATATACGCTGCTCACCGCCGCCCATAAGGCGCTGGCGGCCCACGCGGATATGGAGGAATTGATTCGCATCGGGGCCTACCGCGCGGGCAGCAACCCCGAGCTTGACCGCGCCATCGCCTTTGCCGGACCTTGCGAGGCTTTCCTGAGCCAGCGCAAGGCCGAGCATACCCCGCCGCAATCCTCTTTTGCCGAGGTGGCAGGGATGCTCGACCGTGCCGGGATCAGCCCGGGCTAGGCCCGGTCACTGCAACCGGCGCAGCAACTCGACCGAAGGCTCACCCGTGGGGGGCAGGCCCACGCTGGCCTGATAGGCGCTGATCGCCTTGCGGCTGTTCGGCCCGATCACCCCATCCGCGCCATCGGTATCGAAGCCCCGCGCGGTCAGCCGTTGCTGCAACGCGATCCGGTCGTCCTTGGTCAGCCCATTGGCGTCGGGCGGGAACCTGCCGCGCAGCGGCCCGCCGCCCGCGATCCGATCCGCCAGATGGCCCACGCCAATCGCATAGCTGTCGGAGTTGTTGTAGCGTTTCAATGCGCGGAAGTTGCTGGTCACCACGAACTGGGGCCCGCCCGCCTGCGGCTGGACCACCGACCCCGCGCTGGCGGGGAGACTGCCCAACTCACCGCCCCATTTCAGCCCCCGCGTCCAGCCGTTGCGTGACAGATATGCGGCGGTGGAGGCCAGCGCATCGCTGGGGTCTTCCGACCAAATGTCGCGCCGCCCGTCGCCGGTGAAATCCACCGCGAAGGCTTGGTAAGAGGTGGGGATGAACTGCGTATGTCCCATGGCTCCGGCCCAAGACCCGGTCAGCCGGTCGGCAGTGATGTCACCATTTTGCAGGATCTTCAGCGCCGCGATCAACTGCTTTTCAAAAAACGCCCCGCGCCGCCCATCATAGGCCAATGTCGAGGTGGCCGAGACGACAGGCACATTGCCGCGCCGCTCTCCGAAATAGCTCTCCAGCCCCCAGACCGCCGCGACGATCTCTGCCGCCACACCGTAGCGGTTTTCGATCGCGCTTAGGGTGCTGCGGTGCCGTGCGAAGGCGGCGCGCCCCTTCGACACCCGCTCATCCGAGGCGGCGATTGACAGGTAATCTTCCAAGCTGCGGCTGAATTCCGTCTGATTGCGGTCGCGTTTCACCACGCCGGGCAGATAGCCCGCGCCGCGAAACCCTTGGGCCAATGTGCTGGCCGAAATCCCCTGCGCCGAGGCGCGGTTTTTGAAGGCCGCGACCCATGCGTCATAGCCCGCGTTCGGCACCGGGCGCAGGTCGTCGGGCACCCCCGCCGCCGCCGCGGGGCCCAGCGTGCCGCCCCCGGTCGAACAGGCCGAGGTCAGCCCCAATGCGGCGAGGCCGAATGCGAATGTTCTGCGTGAATGTCTCATAAAACCTGCCTGTCGCTGCGTTGTTGCCTTTTGCGCAGCATATCGCAGGCAGGTCGCCCGACAAGGCGGGATCGCCCCAATGGCAAGGCTTTGCCTAAGGGAACCTTGGCTTTCGGCTACTGACCAGGCTGGTAGAGGGGCACCGTCGACATCGATGTCTTGGCCGAGCCGTCTTGCACCCGCTGGCTGTGGCTGATGTAGATCAGCGTGTTGTTCGCTTCGTCGAAAATACGCTTCACCTTCAATGTCTTGAAGATGATCGAGCGGCGCTCGCTAAAGACGTTTTCGCCTTCGTCGCCACGGTCAATGTCACCGATCTCAATCGGGCCGGTCTGACGGCAGGAGATCGAAGAGTTCGACGGGTCTTCGAACCAATTGCCCTTTTGCAGCCGGTCGATCAGCCCGCGTTCGAAAAAGGCCAGATGGCAGGTCACGCCCTTCACCTTGGGGTCGGCCACGGCTTCGACGATGATGTCATTGCCCAGCCAATCCACATCCACCTTGCCGACCTCTTCGGCGCTGGCTGTGGTGGCCAAAATACTGGCGGAGAGGGCGGCGGCGCGGGCAAATGTCTTATTCATGGCAGGCAAACGCGCAGCGGGCGGCGCGGTTCCCGGAATTCTTCTCGGCGGCGTCACCGGGGATGTTCGGCCAGCGCACAGGCCGCCTCATGCTGGCTGAGAAAGACCTCCCCGGTCAGCTCTTCCAGAAAATGACTGCGCTTCAGCCGGTCCATCACCGGGCCTTTCACCTCGCTCAAGTGCAGGCGGATGTCGGCGTCCTTCAGCCGGGTGTTGATCGCCTCGAGCGACTCCAGCGCCGAGAGGTCAATCTCATTCACCGCCGGGAACATCAGCACCACATCCGTCAGGTCCGGCTTGTCGGCGGCATATTGGGCCAGTTGATCCTCCAAGAACCGCGCGTTGGGGAAATAGAGGCTCTCGTCCACCCGCAGGCTCAGCACATGGGGCTGGGTCTCGACCTCGTGGCGCAGCACGTTGCGGAAATGCTCGGTCCCCGGCACCCGGCCCACCACCGCCATATGCGGGCGCGAGGTCTTGTAGAGATGCACGAGGATCGAGGTCACGACGCCCGCGCTCACCCCGGCCTCGACGCCGAAGATCAGCGTCAGCAGGATCGTCACGCTGACGGCGGCGAAATCGGCGTGGCTGAAGGCCCATGCGCGTTTCAGGATGGAGAAGTCGACGAGGCTCAGCACCGCGACGATGATCGTGGCGGCCAGAGTGGCCTTGGGCAGGTAGTGGATGAGCGGTGTCAGGAACAGCGCCGCCAGCGCCAGCCCGGCAGCGGTGAAAGCCCCGGCGGCGGGGGTCTCGGCGCCCGCGTCGAAGTTCACCACCGAGCGCGAGAAGCCCCCGGTGACCGGAAAGCCGCCGGTAAAGGCCGCGCCAAGATTGGCGCTGCCGAGGCCGATTAGCTCCTGATCCGGGTCGATCCGCTGACGCTTCTTCGCGGCCAAGGTCTGCGCCACGCTGATGCTCTCGACAAAACCGATGACAGAGATCAGCAGCGCCGGGACGAAGAGTTGCGACAGCAGGTCGGGGGAGAAGGAGGGCAGGGTGAGCGGCGGCAGGCTCTGCGGCACCTCGCCCACGATCGCAACACCCCGCGCGCCCAGATCGAAGCCCCAGACCGCCAGCGTCGTCGCCACAATCGCCAGCACCGGCCCGGTTTTGGCCCCGATATCCGCCATCCGCGGCCCCAGCCCCATGCGCCGCAGCAGCGGTTTCAACCCGCCGCGCACCCAGAACAGGAAGGCCGTGGCGGCCAAGCCCAAGCCGAGGGTGATGACATTGACCTCCCCCAGATGCGCCCAGAGGCTCGACAGGATCTGCGGCAGCGTGTGCCCCTCGGCCTCGATCCCCAGAATATGCCGCAACTGGCTGGCGGCGATCAGGATGCCGGAGGCGGTGATGAACCCCGCGATCACCGGATGCGATAGGAAATTCGCCAAAAAGCCCAGCCGAAACAGCCCAAGCGCCAGCAGCATTGCGCCCGACAGAAAGGCCAGCGTCAGCGCCGCCGTGACATAGCCCGCCGTGCCGCTCTGCGCGATCTCGCCCACCGCCGCCGCCGTCATCAGCGAGACCACGGCCACCGGCCCCACCGCCAGCGCGCGGCTGGTGCCGAAGATGGCGTAGAGCACGATGGGCGCGATAGAGGCGTAGATGCCAGCCTCGGGCGGCATGCCCGCCAAGAGCGCATAGGCCAGCGATTGCGGGATCAGCATGATCGTGACGATCACCGCCGCGATCATATCCCCGGTGAACTGGCCGCGGTCATAGCGCCGCCCCCAGTCGAGGATCGGCAGATAATGCGAAAGCGAAGGGAGAGGCATGGGCGGCGATCCGTCAGATAGGGGCGGCCCCGAGGGGCCACCCGGTTGGCTCAGTCGAAACGGTTTACGGGCAGTTTCAGGTAGTGATGGCCATCATCCTCTGCCGGGGGCAGCCGCCCGCCGCGCAGGTTGATCTGCAATGCCGCGAGGATGCGGTTCGGCAGCGACAGGGTCGCGTCCCGCTTCTGACGGCGCTCGATATAATCTTCGCGCTTGGTGCCATCCTTGACGTGGATGTTATGGGCGCGGTGCTCGTCCACCGTGGCCTCCCACCGGGGCTCGTCACGGTTATCGGTGCCGTAGTCATGGCCGATGTAAAGCCGCGTATCGCCGGGCAGGGCGAGGATGTCTTGGATCGAGTCCCACAGCTCCTCAGTCGTGCCGCCGGGGAAATCCGACCGCGAGGTGCCCGCGTCGGGCTGCATCAGCGTGTCATGCACGAAGGCCGCATCGCCACAGACATAGGTGATCGACCCCAGCGTATGCCCGGGCGACAGCATCACCTTGGCGTCAAGCTCGCCAATCTTGAAGGTCTCGCCCTCCTGAAACAGGTGGTCAAAATCGCGGTCCGGGTCAAACGCATCGGGCATGTTGTAAAGATCGGCCCAAATCTTGGCGATCTCAGGCACCAGCGCGCCGATGGCATTGGGCGCGCCCGTGCGCTCTTTCAACTGGGCCGAGGCCATGACGTGATCTGCATGGGGGTGGGTATCCAACACCCATTCCACGGTAAGGCCGTTTTCCTTCACCAGATCAAGCACCTGGTCCATGCTTTCGGTGGTGAACTTGTAGTTCTTCGGGTCAAAGTTCCACACCACGTCGATCAGCGCGGCCTTCTTCGTTGCCGGATCGGCACAGATGTATTGGATCGAGCCTGTATCGGGCTCATAGATGCCCCAGACATCGGGGCTGCCTGCTCCGGTCGAAGGGGAGTGGCGCACGACGGGTGAATTGAGAGGGTCGCTCATCTGGCTGGTCCTTTCTTGGTTATAGAGGTCAAATCAGGGCTGTGCCGGGCGATCCACATGCCGCCCAGCATGAAGGGGACAAAGATCAAGGTGCCGCTGGCCGCGATGGGCAGGGCGGTCAATGCCGGGCCGGGGCAAAAGCCGCCCAAGCCCCAACCGATGCCGAAAATCGCGGCGCCGCTCAGCAGCTTCGGCTCAAGATCGTTGCGGGTGGGAAGGCGGAATTTATGATCGAAATAGGGGGTCTGACGGCTGCGGAACAGCCATGCGAACCCCGGTGCCGTCACCGCGATGGCGCCGCCCATGACAAAGGCAAGGCTGGGGTCCCATGTGCCGAAAACGTCGAGGAAGTTCAGCACTTTGGCCGGGTCGGCCATGCCGGAAACGATCAGGCCGATGCCGAACAAAAGGCCGGAGAGCAGGGCGAAGAACTGTTTCATGTCACCCTCCGATCACATGGCGCATGACAAAGACGGTGACGAATGCCGTCGCCATGAATGTCACTGTCGCCACGATCGACCGCGCCGAGCCTCGGCTGATCCCGCAGACCCCGTGGCCCGAGGTGCAGCCATTGCCATAGGTCGCGCCAAAGCCGACGAGCAGCCCGGCCACCGCCATCAGGACGGGGTTCGAAGGCACCCATTGCTGCGGCCATCCGCCCGAGACGAGCAACCAGAGCGGGGCAGCCAACAAAAGCCCCAATACGAAGAAAAACGACACGCCCCGCGCTTCGCCGTCGCTGTCGCGGGCGAAGAGCCGAAAGGTCAACCCGCTGATCCCCGCGATGCGCCCGTTCGTGGCCATCAGCAGCACCGCCGAGGCCCCGATCAGCGCGCCGCCGCCCAGTGACAGCCATGGTGTGAATTCGGTTTCCATCTCTCAACTCCTTACGGCCCGCCAAGCGGCTGGCTTGTGTCAGACTGTAAATCAGTATATATTACGTCCTCATAATATTCAATGATGCTAATATGAAAAACACGGACGACTTTCTGGATGGCGATATCGCCGGGGCTGCGGCGCTCATGACGATGCTTGCGTCAGAAGCGCGGTTGCAGATCCTGTGCCGTCTGATCGGTGGGGAACGCTCGGTCGGGGATTTGGCGCAGGCCTGCGGTCTGTCGCAATCCACCATGTCGCAGCAGTTGAAAAAGTTGAAAGACGCCGGTCTGGTCGACAGCCGCCGGGCGGGGCAGACGATCTTTTACCGCGTCAAGGGGCAGGAAGCCGTGGCCGTTCTGGAAACGCTGCATGGCCTCTACTGCGCGCAAAAATAAAACGCCCGGCAAAACCGGGCGCTTCTCTCACGCTTTGCTATCTGCGTAGGATTTAACCAACTGACCGATCTTCTCTTCGGTCAGGTCGATGCCGCGGGCCTTGCCCTCCTGCAGGGCCGTGTCACCGTCCCAACCCTTATCCGCCGCAAGCGCCATCAGGGTCATCGCCCCCGCACGTTTGCCCGAAGCGCAGTGCAGAAACACCGGCTGGGGCAGGTCGTCCAGTGACTTGCGGAATTCATCCACCGTCTCGGGGCCAAGGGTGTCTGGCGTCACCGGATGGTGCAGGTAGTTCAACCCCAGCTTCTCGGCCACCAGCCGCTCTGCATCGGGGGAAAGGCCACCTTTCTCATCCGAGGCACGGAAGTTCACCACCGTTTTCATCCCGGCTGAGGCCGCTTGCTCCAGCGCCTTGGCGTCCGGCATGAACAGGGCCACGTTATGGGTAGGGTCGATGGTCGCGATCTTTTGGCTGTCGTCGGTCATTCTGGCCTCCTTCTCTGCGCGGATGCGGTCGCCCGCGCGTGGTGGTTTCAGCGGCCCAACCCCAACCCGGCGCAACTGTTCCCCGCTTGGCAGAACGGGCCGCGCTGCGCAGATATAATCCGAGTATTAAAGTCAGGATTGTCACCGCCGCCCGGTTTTGCTAGGCAGCAGGCAGAAATTCCGCTTGGCGCGAAAGGTGCTGCGACGATTCTGCCCCGCTGTGGCAGGCGCCCCAGACCTGCGCCGTGATCAAAGACAAACCCATCGGGAGCCACCCCCATGCCGCATTTTCGTTCCGCGTTCCTCGCGGCCCTGTCCCTGACCATCGCCCAAGGCGCCGCCGCCGAGACGCCCGTTGCAACCCCGGCCAGCGCCTCGCCCGCGCTCAAGGTCGAGCTGAACGCCGCCGACACCACGGAAGCCAATTGCAAGCTGACCTTCCTCATCACCAACGAGCTTTCAGCCCCGCTCGACAAGGCGGTCTATGAAACCGTGCTGTTCGACCGTGAAGGTACCGTGAACCGGCTGACGCTTTTCGATTTCGGCGAACTGCCCGTTGGCCGCCCGCGCGTGCGTCAGTTCGTGGTGCCGCAAACCACCTGCGAAAACCTTGGCCGCATCCTCTTTAACGGGGCGCAAAGCTGTGACGGCGCGGGGATCGAGGCGGGCACCTGCGAAAGCGCGCTGGCCCCGGCGACCCGGACCGAGATTGAGGTACTGGGCTGATGGATCAACTTGACGCGTTGCTGACCCCACTGCGGGGCATTGCCGAAACCGGTGGCCCGGTGGTGGTGATCCTGATGGCCGTGGCCGTGCTGACCCTCGCGGTCGCGCTTTATAAAACATGGCAGTTCCGCGCCGCCGCCGTGGGCCGCCATCGGGCGCTGTCCGAAGCGGTCAATGCATGGGAGCGTGGCGATGCCGCCGCCGCCCGCGCGGCGCTGGGCCGGTCGAAAAGCTACCTCGCCCCGGTGATCGAATTGGCCATGTCCGCGCCTGAGGCGGGTGCTTCTCGCTTGCAGGCCGAGGCCGAGATGCGTTTTGCCAAGCTGGAGCGCGGTTTCCGCCTGCTCGATTCCGTGGCGCAGCTTGCCCCGCTCCTGGGTCTCTTCGGCACGGTTCTGGGCATGATCGAAGCCTTTCGCGCTTTGCAGGATGCCGGCTCTCAGGTGGACCCGTCGATCCTCGCCGGTGGCATCTGGGTGGCGCTTCTGACCACTGCCGTCGGGCTTGTCGTGGCCATGCCGACCGCGCTGGTGCTCAGCTGGCTTGAGCAACGCATGGAGAACGAGCGCGTCATCGCCGACAAGGCGATCCTCACCGTGCTGCATCCGGGCCAGAACGCGGCCCCCGCCGCTGCGCCCGCCGCCACCCCCTTTGCCGCCGCCGCGCCCCGGCCAGCCCATGGCTAGGCCACGCCGGCGGCGCAACCGCCTCTCCATGACCTCCCTGATCGACGTGATCTTTCTGCTGTTGTTGTTCTTCATGCTGACCTCGACCTTCTCAAAATTTGCCGAGATCGAATTGGCCGCAGCGACATCCGGGGCAGGGGCCGAGACGGGGGCGAAACCCTATTTCCTGCAACTGACGACCGAGGGGCTGCGCCTTAATGGCGATGCGCTGGCGCTTGACGCGCTGACCGCCAGCCCCTTGGCCGAGGCTCAGGAGGGCACGCCGCTTCTGGTATCGCTCGGGGCCGAGGTCGAGGCGCAGGCGCTGGCCGATCTGCTCATCGCGCTGCGCGCCCTGCCGGGGCTCAGCGTCTCGGTTCTGGAGGGCTGACCATGCGACCCATCGCCAAGGCCAAGCCGCAACGCGAACCGACCATCGCGCTGATCAACATCGTCTTTTTGATGCTGGTCTTCTTCATGGTCGCAGGCACCCTGTCGCAGCCGCTCGATTCCGATCTCAACCTCGTCGAAACCCGCGAGCTTGAGGGGCGCGCCCCGCCCAATGCGCTGGTGGTCCATGCCGATGGCCGTATGACCTACGCAGGCCAAGACCGCGCCAGCGTGGTCGATTTCATCGACGCGCTGCCCGAAGAAGAGCGCGACACCGTGCGGCTTCTCCCCGACCGCGCGCTGCCCGCCCGCCGCCTTGTCGAACTGACCCGCGAATTGCGCGGGGCAGGGGCCGCGCGCGTCATGCTTGTCACCGAAAGGGCGCTGCAATGATCCCCCGTTCCGGTCTCGTCAAAACACTTTCCATCGGCGTCGCGGCCAGCCTCGTCGTGGGCGTGTCGCAACTCGCCCAGATCGACGACCGCGCCAAGATCGCAGGCGGCGGCGCGCCCGCCGCGGCCCAGCTTGGCACCCGGTTCGAGGATATGGCAGTCGGCACATTGGATGCCGAACCGGTGAAAGAGATCACCCCAACCCCCGAACCCGAACCGGTGGAGACCGCAGAGGCCCTGCCGCCGACGCCTGCGCCCGAGCCCACGCTCACCCCCACGTCTGCGCCCGTCGCAGAGCCAGTGCAGGCCGTCGAAGCCGAACCCATGCCCGTGGCTCCGCCTGCCGCATCGCCGACAGAGACGCCGGTCTTGCCCGCCCTGACCCCGGTCGAAACCCCGCCCGAGACGACTGAGGCCACGCCAACCATCACGGCTGCCGCCCCGGTGCCGCCGGTCGAAACCCTGACCGCCGAGGCCGAGGATGACGCGCCGCGCCTGTCGCAGCGCCCGCAACGCCGCGACCCCGAGCGCGCCGCCGAAGCCGCCAAGAAGGCCAAGCCCAAGCCGCAGCCGAAACCCAAGCCCAAACAGACCACGCGGGGCAATGCAAAGCGCAACAACACCAAGGGCGCGCAGACCGCCAACCGCGCGGGCAACGCCGCGCAATCCGGCACCCGTCAGCGGGCCGCAGCGCCTGCGGGCAATGCGGCGGCCAGCAACTATCCCGGCAAGGTGATGAGCCGCATCGCCCGTGTCGGCAAGCCGCGCGTCCGCTCCCGCGGGACGGCTGTGATCGCCTTTTCCATCGGTGGGGGCGGGCAGCTGGCGGGCGTGCGTGTGGCCCGCAGTTCCGGGTCGGCGGCGCTGGATCAGGCGGCGCTTGGCATCATCCGCAAGGCCGCCCCTTTCCCGCGCCCGCCCGCCGGGGCGCGGCGCAACTTCTCGATCCAGATCAAAGGCCGGTAACGGGCAGGCGGAGGGCTCAGCCCTCCGCGATCACCCCATCGACCGCCGCGCCCAGCATCTCGACCGTCATCTCGATTTCCTCGGGCGGGGAGGTAAAGGCCGGGGCCAGCAGAACGTGATCCCCCGCCGTGCCATCGGCGCAGCCCTGCGAAGGGTAGCAGATCATCCCCGCCTCCATCGCCGCGCGCTGGATCTTGCCCGCAAGATTGCGGCTGACGTCGAAGGGCGTCTTGCTGTCGCGCTCGGCCACCAGTTCGATGGACCAAAACAGTCCGCGCCCGCGAATGTCACCGACATAGGCGTGCTCGCCGAAGCGGTCGCGCAGCGCGGTTTCCAACTGCTGCCCCCGCGTACGCACCGCGCTCAGCAAATCGCGGCTCTCGACCTCTTGCAGCACCGCCAGCGCGCCCGCCGTCGCCACCGCATGGGACATATAGGTGTGCCCGTTCCACAGGTTGCCGCTGCCCGCCATGATCGCGTCAATCACGCTTTGCCGCGCCATCACCGCCGCGATCGGCTGGTAGCCCGCGCCGAGGCCCTTGGCCATGGTGGTGATATCGGCGCAAACCCCTTCCTGTTCCAACGCGAAAAGGCTGCCCGTCCGCCCCATGCCGCACATTACCTCGTCGGCGATGAGCAGCACGCCGTGGCGGTCGCAAATTTCACGCACATGTTTGAAATACCCCTCGGGCGCTGGCTGGGAGCCGAGCGAGGCGCCGACCACCGGCTCGGCCACAAAGGCGGCGACCGTCTCTGGCCCAAGTTCAACGATCCGCGCCTCCAGCTGATCCGCCAGCCGCCGCGCGAAATCCGCCGCGCTTTCGCCGTCGCGTTGCAGTCGGTAGGCATAGGCGGCATCGATATGCTCCACCTCCATCAGCATCGGCGCGAAGGGCTTGCGGCGCCCGGCATGGCCGCCCACGGCCAAGGCCCCCAGCGTATTGCCGTGATAGCTGGGCTTGCGCGCGATGATCTTGGCGCGCGCCGTGTCGCCGCGCTCCAGATGGTACTGCCGCGCCAGCTTCAGCGCCGCCTCCATCGCCTCCGACCCGCTGCCCAGATACATGACCCGGCCTTCGCCCGTACCCTCAGGCGCGCGGGCGATCAGATGGTCGGCCAGCACCTCTGCCGGGGCGTTGGTGAAAAGGCCGGTATGGGCAAAGGCGAGCTTGTCCATCTGCGCGGCGACGGCGGCGCGCACGGCGGCATTGTCATGCCCAAGGCTTGATACAGCCGCACCGCCACAGGCGTCCAGATAGCGCTTCCCTTTGTCATCAATAAGGAAATTTCCTTCTCCGCGTACGATCACAGGTTGCGTGGCGCGCAGGTTACGGTGCAATACATGGCTCATCGTAGAATCCGATCCTTGGGGTCGACCCTATTTACCGCTTCGCCTGCTGACTGCCACATTAATCAGCACAAGGCGCCTATTCGGAAAAGCTTGGGCTGACCTAGGGTCAGGAGAAGCTTGACAGGTAAAATATTTTATCAAACGGTAAAATACCTAACCAACGGGGGATAAAAATGACACAACGCAATTTCACACGCCGCTTCCTATTGGGCACGGCGGCCATGCTGGCGGGTGCCAGCCTTTTGCCGCAGGGCGCGCTGGCCGCCGAGACGATCAAGGTCGCGGGCGTCTATACCGTGCCGGTGGAACAACAATGGGTCAGCCGCATCCACAAGGCCGCCGAGGCGGCACAGGAACGTGGCGACATCGAGTACACTTTCACCGAGAATGTCTCCAACACCGATTACGCGCGGGTGCTGCGTGAATATGCCGAAGCCGGCAACCAGTTGATCGTGGGCGAGGTTTTCGGCGCCGAGGCCGAGGCGCGCGAGGTCGCTGCCGATTACCCCGAGGTCGCCTTCCTCATGGGTTCCAGCTTCAAGCAGGACGATGCGCTGCCGAATTTCGCGGTCTTCGATAACTATATTCAGGATGCCGCGTATCTGTCGGGCATCGTCGCGGGCGCCATGACCGAGACCGGCAACATCGGCATGGTCGGCGGCTTCCCGATCCCGGAGGTGAACCGCCTGATGCACGCCTTCATGGCGGGTGCCGCGGAGATGAACCCCGACATCAAGTTCCAGGTGAGCTTCATCGGCTCCTGGTTCGATCCGCCCAAGGCCAAGGAGACCGCCTTCGCCATGGTCGAGCAGGGGGCCGACGTGCTCTATGCCGAGCGTTTCGGCGTGTCCGACGCGGCGCAGGAAAAGGGCGTGCTGGCGATCGGCAACGTGATCGACACCCAAACCGAATACCCCGAGACCGTCGTCGCCTCCGCCCTGTGGCATTTCGAGCCGACGCTCGATGCCGCCATCGCCGCCGTCAAGGCGGGCGAGTTCAAGGCCGACGACTACGGCCGCTATTCCTTCATGGCCGAGGGTGGCTCTTCGCTCGCCCCTCTGGGCACCTTCGAGGGCAAGGTCCCGCAGGAGGCGATGGACCTCATCGAGGAGCGCGAGAAGGCGATCCGCGACGGATCCTTCACCGTCGAGATCAACGACGAAGAGCCGAAGTCCAACTAAATGACCGATCAAAACCCCGAGGCGCAGGTGGTCCTGCGCCTCGATGGCATTACCAAGCGATTTGGCAAGCTCACCGCCAATGACGCGATCAGCTTTGATCTGCGGCAGGGCGAAGTCATTGCCCTGCTGGGCGAGAACGGCGCGGGCAAGACCACGCTGATGAACATCCTCTTCGGCCATTACACGCCGGACGAAGGGTTTGTCGAAGTCTTTGGCCAGCGTCTGCCCGCAGGGAACCCGCGCGCCGCGCTGGCCGCTGGCGTCGGCATGGTGCACCAGCATTTCACGCTGGCCGACAATATGACCGTGCTGGAAAACATCGTCCTCGGCACCCGTTCGATCTGGCGCCCCGGCTTTGGCCGGGCGCAGGCGCGGCAGAAGATCGTGGCGCTGATGGACGACTACGGTCTGCGCGTCGATCCCGGCGCCCAAGTCGGCAGCCTTAGCGTCGGCGAGCGGCAGCGGGTCGAGATCCTCAAGGCCCTTTACCGCGAGGCGCGCATCCTGATCCTCGACGAGCCCACCGCCGTCCTGACCCCGCAGGAGACCGAGGACCTCTTTGCCACCATGCGAAAAGCGGTCGCCCTTGGCCTCTCGGTCATTTTCATCTCGCACAAGCTGCATGAAGTCATGGCGATCTCCTCGCGCGTCGTGGTGCTGCGTCACGGCAAGCTGGTGGCCGAGGCCAAGACCGCCGAGACCGACCGCGCACGGATGGCGCAGATGATGGTGGGCTCCGAGGTCGCCGCCCCTGTGGTGCGCCGCGCCGATCCCGGCGCCGCGTTGGTCACGCTTGCAGGCGTCTCCACGCCCGACATCGGCTCTGCACCGGGGCTGAAAAACGTCGACCTCGAACTGCGCGCAGGGCAGATCACCGGGCTCGCCGGGGTGTCCGGCAACGGGCAGACGGCGCTTGCGGACCTCATTGGCGGCCTCATTCGCCCCGCCTCGGGCACGTTCCACATCAAAGGCGACGCCCCGCGCGGCTGGTCGCCCCATGCCGCCATCGGCGCCGGCATCGCCCGCATTCCCGAGGACCGGCACAAGACCGGCACCATCGCCGATTTCGACCTCACCGAAAACGCGGTGCTGGAGCTTTACGCCCGCCCCGGTTTCTCCCGCCACGGCTGGATGAACTGGCGCGCCGCGCACGACTTTGCGGCCAAGATCATCCAAGGCTACGACGTGCGCTGCCCGGGCCCCGAAACGCGCATCCGCCTTTTGTCGGGCGGCAACATGCAAAAGCTGATCCTGGGCCGGGTGCTGGAAACCGCGCCTTCGGTGGTGCTGGCCAACCAGCCGGTGCGCGGGCTGGACATCGGCGCGCTCACCTACGTGCACGAACAACTCTTGGCCGCCCGCGACCGCGGGGCGGCGGTGCTGCTGATCTCGGAAGACCTCGACGAGGTCACGGCGCTCTCGGACGTGATCCACGTGATCTCCGAAGGCCGCCTTTCGCCCCCCTTCGCCCGCGGCGCGCTCACCCCCGCCGAGCTCGGCGTCTGGATGGCGGGCGATGGATTCGAGGAGACCTCCCATGCGGCTTGAACCCGTCGCCAACCCCACATGGACCCGCTCGCTGGGCCTGCCCGCGTTGGCGCTTTTCGCCACCGTGGTCGTGGCCTCTCTGCTGGCCATGATCGCAGGCGCGCAGCCCTTCTCGGTGCTGGGCCTGATCGTCAAGGGCGCCTTCGGCTCGAAATTCGCGCTTTTGGAAACGCTCAACCGCGCAACGCCGCTCATCTTCACCGGCCTCGCCGTCGCCGTCGCCTTCCGCGCCAAACTGTGGAACATCGGCGCCGAGGCGCAGCTTTACATGGGCGCGGTGGTCACGGTCGTTCTGGGCACCGGCGCGCTGGCATGGCCCAGCTTCGCGCTGCTGCCGACGATTGCCGTCGCCGCCATGCTCGCCGGGGCCGTGGTGCTGCTGGTGCCGACCTTCCTCAAGACCCGCTTCGGCGTCGATGAGGTCGTCACCACGCTCCTGCTAAATTTCGTCGTGCTGCTCTGGGTCTCCATGCTGCTCGAAGGGCCGTTGAAGGACCCGATGGGCCTCGGTTGGCCCAAGTCCGCCCGACTGATCGGGGAGGCGCGTCTGCCACGTATCGCCGAGGGGTTGCGGCTGCACTGGGGGTTTGGCCTTGCGCTAATCTCCGCCCTCGTCGTCTGGATCATCCAGCGCCGCAGCACATTGGGCTACGAGATGCGTGCCGTGGGGCTGAACCCCGCGGCGGCACGTTTCGCGGGCATCCCGGTGAACCGCGTGCTGATCAAAACCGCGCTCTTGTCGGGCGGCCTCGCGGCCCTTGCAGGTTTTTCCGAAGTGGCCGGGCTCAAAGGCAGCCTCACCTTGGATATCTCGCCCGGCTTTGGCTACACCGGGATCATCGTCGCCATGCTGGCGCTGCTGAACCCGCTTGGCGTGGTCGTCGCGGCACTCTTCGTCGCCGGCATCTTCGTCGGCGCCGACAGCATGAGCCGCGCCGCGGGCGTGCCGACCTATCTCGCCGACATCATGCTGGCGCTGGCGCTGCTGGCGATGGTGCTGGCGATCATGCTGACGAAATTCCGGGTGAGGCGCGACTGATGGATATTTTCGACATCCTCCTTCAGGCGAGCTTCTGGACCGCCGCGATCCGCATCGCGTCGCCGCTGATCTTCGCCGCTCTGGGCGAGCTCATTTGCGAACGGGCAGGGGTGCTGAACCTCGGCATCGAGGGCATCATGGTGGTCGGCGCCTTTGCGGGCTGGCTCACCGTCTACCTCGGTGGCGGGCTGTGGTTCGGCGTGGCGGTGGCGATGCTCTCGGGCATGGCCTTCGGCCTCATCCACGGCGTGCTCACCGTGCCCTTTGGCCTTAGCCAGCACGTCGTCGGCCTCGGCATTACGCTACTGGCCACCTCGCTCACCTACTACTGCTACCGTCTGGCGCTGCCCGAGGTGACCTCGCCGCCCAAGATCGAGGCCTTCCAGCCGCTGGAAATCCCGCTCCTGTCCGAGATTCCGGTGATCGGTCCCGCGCTCTTCAACCAGACCCCGCTGACCTATCTGGCCTTTGTGCTGGTGCTGCTGGTAACGCTCATCCTCTACCGCACCCCCATGGGCCTCGCCCTGCGCGCGGCGGGCGAGAACCCGGCGGCGGTCGAGGCGCAGGGCCTCAGCGTCTCAGCGATCCGCATCGGCGCGGTCATGGTCGGCAGCGGGCTGATGGCCGTGGGCGGGGCCTTCCTGACCATGAGCGCGTTCAACTCGTTTTTTTTCGAGATGGTCAACGGTCGCGGTTGGATCTGCATCGCGCTGGTAGTCTTCGGCTCTTGGAAACCGGGCAAAACGCTGCTGGGCGCGGTGCTCTTCGCAGCGTTTGATGCCTTGCAGATCCGGGTGCAGCAGACGCCGCTTGGGGCTGACATTCCCTACCAGATCTTCCTGATGGCGCCTTATATCCTGTCGATCCTCGCGCTTGTCGTCATGTCGCGCCGGGCGCGGGTGCCGGCGGCGCTGATGGTGCCGTTTAATAAGGGTGAGCGATAAGTAGGACGCTCCCTTTCAACCCGTTCCGTCCGGCCGCAGGCCGGACAGCCCCCGACCGCCCCCCTGGGCGGGGGCTTCACCCCCACCCGCGGCCGGGGGCTGCCCTTTGTGGTTGCCCGTAGAGCCATCACAAGGACCAACCCATGTTCGACCTCATCATCAAAGACGGCACGCTCCCCGATGGCCGCAGCACCGACATCGGCATCAAAGCCGACAAGATCACCGCCATCGAAGACCTCTCCACCACCGAATCCTGCGAGACCATCGATGCCAGCGGCGACCTCGTCAGCCCGCCCTTCGTCGACCCGCATTTCCACATGGATGCCACGCTCAGCTACGGCACCCCGCGGATCAATGCCTCGGGCACGCTTCTGGAAGGTATCGGCCTCTGGGGCGAACTCAAGGAGGTAATGACCCAAGACGAGGTCAAAGCCCGTGCGCTGGAATACTGTGACTGGGCCGCCTCGCTGGGGCTTCTGGCGATCCGCAGCCATGTCGACACCTGCGACGACCGGCTTCTGGGCGTCGAAGCCCTGCTCGACGTGCGCGAAACGGTGAAGGACTACATCGACCTGCAACTCGTCGCCTTCCCGCAAGACGGGCTCTACCGCGACCCCACGGCCCATGAAAACACCATTCGCGCCCTCGACATGGGTGTCGATGTGGTGGGTGGCATCCCGCATTTCGAACGCACCATGGCCGACGGCGCCCGCTCCGTCACCGCTCTTTGCGAGTTGGCCGCCGAGCGCGGTCTCATGGTCGACCTGCATTGCGACGAGACCGACGACCCCCATTCGCGCCACATCGAAACGCTGGCCTATGAAACGCAGCGGCTCGGCTTGCAGGGCAGGGTGGCCGGCTCGCACCTCACGTCGATGCATTCGATGGACAATTACTACGTCTCGAAACTGCTGCCGCTGATGGCCGAAGCGCAGGTCGCCGCGATCCCCAATCCGCTGATCAACATCACCCTGCAGGGCCGTCACGATACCTACCCGAAACGCCGCGGCCTCACGCGGGTGAAAGAGATGCAGGCCATGGGCATCGACGTCGGCTGGGGGCAGGACTGCGTCATGGACCCGTGGTATTCCATGGGCACGGGCGACATGCTCGACGTGGCCTTTATGGGGCTGCATGTGGCGCAGATGACCTCGCCCGAGGAAATGCGCCGCTGTTTCGCGATGGTCACGGAGGTGAACGCCCGGATCCTTGGGCTTCAGGACTACGGCCTCAAGGTCGGCGCGACCGCGTCGCTGGTGGTGCTGGACGCGGGCAACCCGATCGAGGCGCTGCGCCTGCGGCCCGACCGGCTCTGCGTCGTGGCCAAGGGCCGCGTGATCTCACAACAGGCGCGCAATGACGCAAGGCTCAGCCTGCCGGGGCGGCCCGACAGCGTGCGCCGCCGCCATAGCGCGCATTCGTAAACCCGGGCTGAAAACAGGCCCAAAATCGGCGCCTTGAAACCGGGTGCCGATTTCCTACCTCTGGCCAATTGAACTCCATCACACCCAATGCTATGTTAGCGCTAACCGCGCCAATCCGCCCGAAACCGGGCCACCGGAGGACTCACCATGACCACTAAAATCGCCATCAACGGCTTTGGCCGCATCGGACGCTGCGTGCTACGCGCGCTGATCGAGAACGGCTTTGACGGGATCGAAGTCGTTGCCATCAACGACCTTACCGATGCCGAGAACCTGCTGCACCTGCTGAAATACGACTCCGTCCATGGCCGCTTGCCGGTGGATGCGGAATTGAAGGACGGCACCCTGCATGTGGCGGGCCAAAGCATCCGCATGACAGCAGAGCGCGATCCGGCGAAGCTGCCTTGGGGCGACGTGGATGTGGCCTATGAATGCACCGGTTTCTTCACCGCCCGCGAGGCGGCGGCGAAACATTTGGAGAATGGCAGTAAACGCGTGTTGATCTCGGCCCCCGGCAAGGGGGTAGACCGCACCGTGGTCTACGGCGTCAACCATGAGGAGTTGACCGGCGAAGACGTGATCGTCTCCAACGCCTCCTGCACCACCAACTGCCTTGCCCCCGTGGCCAAGGTGCTGGATGATACTTTCGGGATCGAAACCGGCTATATGACCACGATCCACGCCTATACCGGCGACCAGCCGACCCATGACAGCCCGCACCGCGACCCCTATCGTGGCCGTGCCGCCGCCCTGTCGATGGTGCCCACCTCGACCGGCGCCGCCGCCGCGATTTCCGAGGTGATCCCCCATCTGAAAGGTGTGCTCGAAGGGTCCGCCGTGCGGGTGCCGACGGCCAATGTCTCGCTCGTGGATCTGTGCATCATGCCCAAGAAACCTGCCACGGCCGAGGCGGTGAACGCCGCGATGCAAGAGGCCGCCATTGGCGCGCTGAAGGGCGTGCTGGCCTATGAGCCTGCGCCGCTGGTCTCGACCGATTTCAACCACGATCCGCATTCCTCCACCCTCGCGCCCGATCAGACGCGGGTGACCGATGGCGGGATGATCCGCGTGGTTAGCTGGTATGACAATGAATGGGGTTTCTCGAACCGCATGAACGACACTGCGCGCGCCATTGCCGCGCTGATCTAAGCTTTGGCAGGCGCGGGGGGCAGCCCTCGCGCCCGCGCTCTACAGCGAGGCCGCCGCGCGGCTCGCTTGGTCATATTGCCCCGACATCGCCCGTAGCTGCGCCGCAATCTTGCGCAATTCCTCGCCCGAGATATCGGTGCGCGGCAAGCCATCCAGAAAACACGCCTGACGGATCGCGCGATAAGCTTCGCATAGCTCGGCGCCCGCAGGCGAGGTGCGATAGAACACCTCCTTGCCGCGTTTTTCGGCGCTCAGCAATTCGGCCTTCACCAGCTTGCGCAGCGCGTAGTTCACCGTATGCGTGTCCTCGATGTTGAGCAGGAAGCAGATATCCGTCAGCCGCTTCTCCCGGCCCCGGTGGTTGGCGTTGTGCAGCACGAGGATTTCCAGCGGCGTCAGATCGCCGTTCCCCGCCGCCGCCATGCAGCGCGACATCCAGCGGGTGAAGGCGTTATAGGCGATGATCATGCCGTATTCGAGTTCGGAGGCCTCCCAGCCATCGCCCTCGGCCAAGTGACGTGAAGAGACGATGCGGCGTGACGGGGTGGGGGGTACTTCTTCCGACATGCGGTGCCTCCGGCTGTTTGACCCCTCTGACGTTACCAAGACGCTGACAATTTACAAGCGTTTCGCGGCGCTTCGCCGGAGCGGCAGGGGCAAAGATCAATTTGCAACAGGTTGCGCTGCCACATTCGCGCCATCTTTCGCGCGGCCCCCGGCTTTGCTAGGCTGCTGGCAATAATAAACGAGGCAGGCAGAGCAGTTATGAAAACGGGCTTTCGGGGCACGTTTGTCATCAGCTGGTCGCAAACAGAGATCGACGGTCTGGAGGCCGCGCCGGTGCAGTCGCTCGAACTGGGCTCGGCCTGGGCGTGGCGCGGGGATACCATCCGGGTGGATGGGCCGAATGATGTGCTGCGGCTGGATATGGCGGACGGGGCAGAGCGGCTGCGCAAACGCGCGGCCCGCAAGGTGCAGCGCCTGATCGGGGCAGCATTGGAAGAGGGGGGCATGATGCCGCCCGCGCCGCGGCGCGATCTGGGCACGGCCCCGCTGCCCGACGACAGCTTCATGGTCACCAATGGTGCGCGGACCTACACCGTCACCCTGATCGACGCAGGGGTGGGGCGGATGCCGCTGCTGATGTTCGTCGATGAGCTGCCCCCGCGCGACAGTGAGCTTTGGGTGATGCACAGCACCCTGACCCCCGCGCGCGATGACCGGCACGAGCGCGGCGGGGTGATTTGTTTCACCCCCGGCACCCGCATCCGCACCCCCAAGGGCAGCGCCCTGATTGAAGAGTTGCGCGAGGGCGATCTGATCCAGACCAAGGACAATGGGGCACAGCCGCTGGAGTGGATCGGCAGCCGCCGGATGACCGGCGCGCGGCTACATGCCATGCCGCATCTGCGCCCGATCCGCTTCCGCCCCGGTGCCTTGGGGCTCGCCCGGCCCGATGCCCCGCTGGTGGTCTCCCCCGATCACCGGATCGTGCTGCAAGGCGCTCAGGCCCGTGATCTGTTCAACTGTGACGAAGTGCTGGTCGCCGCCAAGGATCTGATCAACGGCCACAGCGTGGCCAGCGATATGTCCCTGCGCGAGGTGACCTATGTCCATGTGTTGCTGGCCGAACATCAGGTGATGTGGGCCAATGGGGTCGAGACGGAAAGCTTTCACCCCGCCTCGGCCCCGCTCACCAGCCTTGGCGCGCAGGACCGGGCGCGGCTGCTGGCGGCATATCCGCAGCTTGAGACGGATCCGCACAGCTATGGCGGTTTCGCGCGGCGCAATCTCAGCACTTCGGAGGCGGCGATCCTGCGGCATGTGGCCTGAAGGCCGGGCCCGGAGGCCCGACCTTGCGTTGGGCGCTTAGCTCTCGGCGCCTTCTTCGATCAGGGCCGCGATGATCGCCCGTGCGCTGTCGGAATCCCATTTCGCATCGCCCTGCAACCGGGCAATCTCGCGCCCTTCACGGTCTAGGAGCACGCTGATCGGCAGACCGAACACACCCATCTGGCTGGCAAGCTTCTGCTTCGGGTCTTGGTGGCGGGGCAGGCTGTCGACGCCCGCTTCCTCGAAGAACCGTTTGATCCCTTCCTCAGAGTTGCGCCCCGTGGCGATGGTCAGCACCTGAAAATCATCGCCGCCGAATTCCTTTTGCAGGGCATTCAACTGCGGCATCTCCTTGCGGCAGGGCGCGCACCATGTGGCCCAGAAGTTCACCAGCACGACCTTGCCTTCGTAATCTGCCAGCGACATCGCCTCGTCATCGTCCTCACGCTCAAAGGTCACGTCAGAGGTCGCCTGCGGCGCGTCATGGATCACGAGTTTCTTCATGTCCCCTTCGCGCAGCCCCGCGATGTCAGCCGTTCCGGCAAGGGCGGGGTTTGCACCTGCGACAAGCAGCGTATAAACGAGGCCGAGCACAAGATTTTTCATACGTCCCTCCAAGGGTATTCAACATGACCGACACGACCTCGAACAAAATGTGGGGCGGGCGTTTCGCCGCCGGACCGGATGCGATCATGGAGGCGATCAACGCCTCGATCGGGTTCGACAAACGGATGGCCGCGCAAGACATCAAAGGGTCGCGTGCCCATGCCGCCATGCTGGCAGCCACAGGCATCCTGACTGATAACGACGCTGACGCGATACGGGAAGGGCTTCTCACAATCTTGTCAGAGATCGAAGAGGGCCGGTTCGAATTCTCCGCCGCGCTCGAAGACATCCACATGAACGTGGAGGCGCGGCTGAAAGACCTGATTGGTGAGCCCGCAGGCCGCCTGCACACGGGCCGCAGCCGCAATGACCAAGTCGCGACCGATTTCAAACTCTGGGTGCGCGACCAATTGGACGCCGCCGACGAGGGGCTGCAAGCGCTGATCCGCGCGCTTTTGTCTCAGGCCGAAGCAGGGGCCGATTGGGTCATGCCGGGCTTCACCCACCTGCAAACCGCCCAGCCCGTGACATGGGGCCACCACATGATGGCCTATGTCGAGATGTTTGGCCGTGACCTGTCGCGCATCCGCGATGCGCGGGCGCGGATGAACGAATGCCCACTGGGGGCCGCCGCATTGGCCGGCACCTCCTTCCCGATCGACCGCGAGATGACGGCAGAGGCTCTTGGTTTCGACCGCCCCGCCGCGAACTCCCTCGACGCGGTGAGCGACCGCGACTTCGCGCTGGAATTCATGTCAGTCGCCAGCATCTGCGCCATGCACCTGTCGCGCTTCGCCGAAGAACTGGTGATCTGGTCCTCCGCGCAGTTCCGTTTTGTGGCGCTGTCGGATCGCTTCTCGACCGGCTCGTCGATCATGCCGCAGAAAAAGAACCCCGATGCCGCCGAGCTCATTCGCGCCAAGGTGGGGCGCATTTTTGGGGCCAACACCGCGCTGATGATAGTGATGAAGGGGCTGCCGCTGGCCTATTCCAAGGACATGCAGGAGGACAAAGAGCAGGTCTTTGACGCTGCCGACAACCTGATGCTGGCGCTGGCCGCGATGACCGGCATGGTGGGTGACATGACCGCCGAGCGCGAGAACCTCGCCGCCGCCGCGGGCTCGGGCTTCTCCACCGCGACCGATCTCGCCGACTGGCTGGTGCGCGTGCCGAACCTGCCGTTCCGCGACGCACATCACGTGACCGGCACGCTGGTCGCCATGGCCGAGGCGCAGTGCTGCGATCTGCCGGACCTGACGCTCGAGCAGATGCAATCGGTCCATGCCGAGATCACGGCGGATGTTTTTGACGTGCTTGGCGTCGAAAATTCGGTAAACTCGCGCATGTCCTACGGCGGCACCGCGCCCGCGCAGGTGCGTGCCCAGATCGAGCGTTGGAAGGAAATCCTGAAGTGAAACGCCTCCTTGCGGCCCTTTCGCTGTTGAGCCTTGCCGCCTGTGGCGCGGATGGTGAACCGGTGCGGCCCACGGCGAGCAGCAGCATCACCATGTCCTCTTCGGGCGTCTCGGTAGAAACGGCGGTGGGGCTGCGCCGGGGGCCGTTCTCCGTCTCGCTCGGGGCCGGGTCGTGAGGCCGCTTTTGCAGATCACACTGGTGGCCGGGGCGCTTGCCTTGGCCGCTTGCACCCCGCCGCAGCCCAGCCCACGGCAGGCCGCGCCGACACCGCCGACCGAGCCGGGGATCAGCCTGTCGGGCTATGCCACCGTCGGCGTGGTCAAGAGTTTCTGATGTCGCTTTTGCGGATGCTCTACCTCGCCCTCGCGGTCTGGGGGGCGGTGCATCCGATGTATTACTTCGTCACATGGTTCAATGCCGAAGGCTGGAGCCTGAGCGCCATGGTGGACGCATGGCACGCCAATGCCGCCGCCAGCGGGCTGGTCTGGGATCTGACCATCGCTGCCGTCACTTTGACCATCTGGATCATTGCCGAGGTCGCCGTGCGGCGCAATTTCCTCAGCCTGATTGCCATTCCCGCCACGTTCTGTATTGGGGTGAGCTGTGGCCTGCCGCTCTATCTTTTCCTGCGGACAGCGCCCATCAGATAAGCGGCGACGACATGGGGCCAAGCGCAGATGGATCATTTTCTCTATAAAGACGGTGTGTTGCACGCCGAAGACGTAAGCCTGGCCGAGATTGCCGCCGCCGTGGGCACGCCCGTCTATGTCTATTCCACCGCCACGCTGCTGCGCCATTTCCACCTTTTTGACGACGCGCTGTCGGGGATGGACCATCTGGTCTGCTACGCGATGAAGGCCAATTCCAACCAAGCCGTTTTGCGCACGCTGGCGCAGGCGGGCGCGGGGATGGATGTGGTCTCGGGCGGGGAATACCGTCGGGCGAAAGCAGCAGGCGTGCCGGGCGATAAGATCGTCTTCTCCGGCGTTGGTAAGACCCGGGAAGAGATTGAGCTGGCGCTGATGGGGGGCATCCGCCAGTTCAACGTCGAGAGCGAGCCAGAGATGATCCTGCTGGATGTCGTGGCGCGTGAATTGGGCAAAGTGGCCCCGATCACCATCCGCGTAAACCCGGATGTGGACGCGAAGACCCACGCCAAGATCGCCACCGGCAAGAGCGAGAATAAGTTCGGCATCCCCATCGCCCGCGCCCGCGAAGTCTATGCCATGGCGGCCAAGCTGCCGGGGCTCAAGATCGTGGGCATCGACGTGCATATCGGCAGCCAGTTGACCGATCTCGCCCCCTTTGAGCAAGCCTATGGCAAGGTCGCGGAGCTGACCGAGGTGCTGCGCGCCGATGGCCATGACATCCGGCGGCTCGACCTTGGCGGCGGCTTGGGCATCCCCTATGAGCGGTCGAATTCCGCCCCGCCGCTGCCCACAGATTACGGTGCGATGGTGCAGCGCACGCTGGGGCATCTGGGCTGCGAGGTCGAGATCGAGCCGGGCCGCCTGATTGCGGGCAACGCAGGTGTGCTGGTGAGCGAGGTGATCTATCTCAAATCCGGCGAGGGCCGCGATTTCTTGATCCTCGATGCCGCGATGAACGATCTGATCCGCCCGGCGATGTATGACGCTTGGCATGACATCGTGCCGCTGAACGAACCCGCCCCGGGGGCCGAGCCGCGCCCCGTCGATATCGTGGGTCCGGTCTGCGAATCCGGTGATACTTTCGCCAAGCAGCGGATGATGCCGGTGCTGGGCTCAGGCGATCTGGTGGCCTTCCGTTCTGCCGGGGCTTACGGCGCGGTGATGAGCAGCGAGTATAATTCGCGGCCCCTGATCCCCGAGGTGCTGGTGAACGGCGATCAATTCGCGGTTATCCGCCCACGGCCAAGCTTTGACGAAATGATAAACCGCGATACCATCCCTGAATGGCTTTGACGGCATCCCGCCGCCGGGCCGCCGGAGCGTGACGCATGGAGACATCCACTGACAGGACAGACGGGCTGCGCGCTTTGCGTTGGCCCCTGCGGCTGACCTGGGCGGGGATGCTGGCCGAGGCCATGGTGCAGGCGTTCTGGCCCATGTTGGCGCTGGTGCTGGCGGTGCTGGCGGCGCTGATGATGGGGGCGCAGGATGCTCTTGCGGGCGGCGCGCTTTGGGCCGTGCTGGCCGTCATCGGTCTTGCGGCCCTCTTTACTCTGTTCTTTGCGCTGCGCCGTTTCCGTCTGCCATCCCGCGCGGCGGCGCTGGCGCGGTTGGATGCCAGCCTTCCGGGGCGGCCCATTCGGGCGCTCTTGGACGATCAGGCGATTGGCGCGGGCGATGCCACCTCGGCGGCGGTCTGGCAAGCGCATCAGCGGCGCATGGCCGCGCGGGCGGCTGCGGCGAAGCCGGTGAAGGGCGACCTTCGGGTCGCGCAGGCCGATCCCTATGCGCTGCGCTATGTGGCTTTGCTTGGGTTCATGGTGGCGCTTGTCTTTGGCTCCGTCTGGCGGTTGGGCGAGGTGACGCATCTGGCCCCCGGCGGGGCGGGCGGCACGCTCGCCTCCGGCCCCGTTTGGGAAGGCTGGGCCGAGCCGCCGCGCCATACCGGCAAGCCGACGCTCTACCTCAACGACCTTGAGGCCGGGGTGCTGTCGCTGCCTGAGGGCACGCTGATCACCCTGCGGCTCTATGGCGAATTGGGCGCGCTGACGGTGGCTGAGAGCGTCTCGGGCCGGGAAGTGGCGGCGTCTTCGGAACCCGCGCAGGATTTCACTCTGCGCCAAAGCGGGGAGATCAGCATCGACGGGCCGGGCGCGCGGGCGTGGCAGATCACGCTTTTGCCCGATGCTGTGCCGCAGGTCGAACGGCTCGGCCCGCCTGAGGTGACCGCTTTGGGAGAGATGAGCCTGCCGTTCCTTGCGCGGGATGACTATGGCGTCGAAGCCGGGGAAGCGCGGATCAGCCTCGATCTGGCCTCCGTCGACCGACGCTATGGTCTGACCGTCGACCCTGAGCCGCGGCCTGAGATCGTCGTGCCGCTGCCCATGCCGATCAGCGGCGACCGGCGCGATTTCGAAGAGACGTTGATCGAGAATTTCTCGAAACACCCATGGGCCAATCTGCCGGTGTCGCTGCAACTTTCGGTCTTGGACGCCTCCGAACAGCAGGCCGTGACCGAGGTGAGCCAGCTGACCCTGCCGGGGCGGCGTTTTTTCGATCCGGCGGCGGCAGCGGTGATCGAGATGCGGCGCGATCTTTTGTGGTCGCGCGCCAATGCGCCGCGCATCGCGCAGGTGCTGCGCGCGGTGACCTATGCTCCCGGCGATGACCTGCGCTCGGAGGTGACAGCACTGCGGCTCAAGCAGGTGATCCGGCGGTTGGAGCTGCGGGCGCGCTACGGGCTGGGCGAAGAGGTGCAAACCGAGCTGGCCGAAGACCTCTGGGCGCTGGCGATCGAATTGGAAGAAGGCGTGTTGGCCGATGCGCTCGAACGGATGCGCCGCGCGCAGGATCGGTTGAACGAGGCGATGAAGAACGGCGCCTCTCAGGCCGAAATCGCCGAGTTGATGGACGAGTTGCGCCGCGCCACCGAAGACTATCTTGAGCAACTCCAGCGCCAGCAGGCGCAGGAAGGCGCGGGCGAAGACCAGCAGCCGCAGGGCGAGGCGATGCAGATGACCCAAGACGATCTGCAACGCATGATGGACCGCATTCAGGAGTTGATGGAGCAGGGCCGCATGGCCGAGGCCGCCGAGGCGCTGCGCCAGTTGCAGGAAATGATGGAGAACATTCGCGTCACCGAAGGCCAGCCCGGACAGGGCGGCAATTCGCCCGGTGAACAGGCGATGGAGGGGCTGTCGGACACGCTGCGCGAGCAACAGGGGCTAAGCGATCAGGCCTTCCGCGACCTGCAAGAGCAGTTCAACCCCGGCACCGGCGCGGGGGAGAGTGACGGCAACGAAGGCCGCAACGGCGGGCAAGGGCGCGGCGAGAGCCATGAAGGCCAGCGCGGGCAGGGCGGCCCCTCCGGTGAAGAAGGGGGCGAGGAAGGGCTGGCCGGTCGCCAGCAAGCACTGCGCGACGAGCTGCGCCGCCAGCAGGGGCGTTTGCCCGGGCAGGGCACGGCTGAGGGGGACGCGGCCCGCGACGCGCTGGACCGCGCGGGCGAGGCGATGGACCGCGCCGGAGAGGCGCTGCGCCGCGATGAACTGGCCGAGGCGATCGACAATCAGGCGCAGGCGATGGAAGCGCTGCGCGAGGGCATGCGCGCCCTCGGTGAAGCGATGGAGCCGGAGCAACGCGCGGGCCAGCCGGGCCAAGGCACGGCAGAGGGTGGCGATCAGCGTGGCGAGGGGCGCGATCCGCTTGGGCGGGAGCAGGGCGGCAGCGGGGCCAACAGCTCGGACGCGCCGCTGGCGCAGGGGCCAGACGATCAGGGCCGCGCGCGGCGGTTGCTGGACGAAATCCGCCGCCGCTCGGGCGAGGCGGAGCGGCCCGAGGTCGAGCGGGATTACCTTAACAGGCTGTTGGATCGGTTCTGATCGGGATTAACCCTGCGACTGGGTCGCCACGGTGTCGAGCCAGACCAACAGGTCCTGCAACTGCCCGTCGAGCCAGAGCCGCGCATCGTCCATCCATGCCACATAGGATGACAGATAGGGATCGGCCTGCGGCAGAGACTGCGCGATCTCGGGCGCGTAGACATAGACCGCCGCGAGGATGGCGGCCAAGACGATCATTATAGTGAAACCGCGCATAAACCCGCCGGATTTCTGCGGCTTTTCGGGGCGGTCGAGCGCGGCGGTGGGGGTGGGCCCAGCCTGCGCGCCCTCTTGCCCGTCATGGCGCAGGGTCGAGTTAATCTCTTCGATATCGGGCAGAAGATCGCGGCGCGAGGCGCTGCCATAGGCGTCAACTTCGCTTTCCGGCACCGGCTCTCCGCGCATCTTGGCCATGCGCAGGCGCGCCTCATGGGCGCGGCGGGCGTCTTCATCCTCGGGCACATGGTCTTCCGCCGCAATCTCAGCCCTTTGCTGCGGCTGGGGCCGGGGCGCGTCGTCTAGGCCTAGGTCCGGCTGGCTTTCCAGCGGTTCGGACTGGCGGCGGCGGCGGGCTTCTTGCTCTGCCGCGGCCTCTTGACGGAGGATCTCCGCGATGGCGGGGTCGAGGGGGCGGCGCACTGGCGCGGCGGGAGCGGGTTGGGGCGCCTCCTCCTCGGGGTCGAATTCGTCTTCGAAGTCGTCGTCTTGATCGTCTTCGAAGGGCGCGTCTTCCTCTTCATCGCCGAAGGGCTGCAAATCCGGCAGGCTGGCCGCTGCGGCGGCTTCCGTGTCCTCATCCGGGCCGCGCTGCTTCATCCGCATCACGTCGTCGGCGAAATCATCCTCTTCGGCCTCTGGCGCATTGTCGGGGTGATGCTGGAACCACGTCTGCCCGCAGTTGGAACATTGCACATCACGCCCCGCCGCCGGCATCACATCGTCGGGGACTTCGTATTGCGCGTCGCAGTTGGGGCAGATCAGCCGCATGGTCATTCCTGGGTTCGTTCGGTGCTCTGAGATCGTAACGGGCAGCATATGTCCTAGAATAACGTAGGAAAAGTGATATCTGGGCGGGGTGCTGGGGTTCTGAGTGATTGAATCCTTTCCGGTGCTGAGGCACAACAGGTCGAAGTTTTTTAAGGTGGATGCGTGATAGAGCTCGAAAATGTGGCCTACAGCTATGGCGGGGGCGAATTGCTGTCCGACATCACGCTGAAACTCGCCCCCGGATCCTTCCATTTTCTGACCGGCCCCTCGGGCGCGGGCAAGACCACCTTGATGAAGCTCTGCTACGGGGCGCTTTTGCCCACGGCGGGGCATCTGCGGATGTTCGGGCAGGACGTGCGCGGGTTGGGGCGCGATGACATCGCGCTGATGCGCCGCCGTGTCGGCGTGGTGCATCAGGACGTGAAATTCCTCGACCATCTCCCCCTGGCCGAGAATGTGGCCCTGCCGCTGAATGTCTCGGGCCGCGGGGCCGAGGCGGGGGGCACGGATCTGGAAGAATTGATGTCGTGGGTTGGCCTCACCAACCGCGCCGACGCTCTGCCGCCTGAGCTCTCGGGCGGGGAGCGGCAACGGGCCGCATTGGCGCGCGCGGTGATCATGTCGCCCGATGTAATCCTCGCCGATGAGCCGACAGGGAACATCGACTGGGAGATGTCCCAGCGGCTGCTGCGCCTGCTGATCGAGTTGAACCGCATGGGCAAGACCGTGTTGATCGCCACCCATGATCTGGGCCTGATCCGCGCCACCAAGGCGCATGTGCAGGCCCGCGTGCTGCGCATCGCGAACCGGCGCATTCAACTGGCGGGGGCAGATCTGTGAAGCGCTTCGATCTGGGCGCCCTGCGCGCGATTTTCAAAGGCGACCGGCAGGCCGACCGCGTGGTGCCGCCTTCGGGGTTCACCGCGCAACTGACGCTTTTTGCAGCGGGGGCCATGGCCTTTCTGGCGGTCTTTGCCTTGGCGCTGTCGCTGGCCTCGGGCCGTTTGGCGCAGGTCTGGGGGCAGGAGTTGGCGCAGTCGGCGACGGTGCGGATCGTGGCGCCGCTGGATCAACGCGCGGCCCAGACGGAGGCGGCTTTGAAGGTGTTGCAGACGACCAAGGGCGTGGCCTCGGCCCGTGCCCTGACGGATGCGGAGCAGGAAGAGCTGCTCGCCCCGTGGTTCGGCCCGGAACTGGCGATGGAGAACCTGCCGGTGCCGCGCCTGATCGAAGTGGTCGAGGAAGGCGAGGGGTTGGACCCGGTGGGCCTGCGCCTGCGCCTCTCCGCCGAGGTGCCGGGCGCGGTGCTGGACGATCACAGCCGCTGGCGCGCGCCGCTGGTGGCGGCAGCGAGCCGCCTGCGCCTCTTGGGCTGGATTTCGACGCTGTTGATCGGGGCTGCGGTGGCCGCGATGGTGACGCTTGCCGCGCAAGCGGCTCTTGCGGCCAATGCGCAGGTGATCGCGGTGCTGCGGCTGGTGGGGGCGACCGATGATTATATCGCGCGGGCCTTCATCCGCCGTTTCACGCTGCGCGCGCTGCTGGGCGCGGCGGCGGGCACGGCCTTGGGCATGATCGCGGTGGTGTTGCTGCCTGACGCGGGCGAGGCGGGCGGATTTCTGACCGGTCTGGGCTTCCAAGGCTGGCATTGGGCCGTGCCGCTGATGGTGCCATTCCTTGTCGGCGCGGTCGCCTTTGCCGCCACCGGGGCCGCCGCCCGGCGTACATTGAGGGAGTTGACATGAAGCTGCTGCAGTGGGTCCGCTCGATCCTCTATATCGTGCAGGTGACCGTGGCGATGCCGGTGATCGGGCTGGCCTTCGCGCCTTGGGCGATGTTCTCCAAACGCGGGGCCTATGCGGGCTGCAAAGCCTATGCTGCTTGGGCCATGTGGACGGCGCGTTGGCTGATCGGGCTGCGCTGCGAAGTGCGCGGCCAAGTCCCCGAGGGTGAGGTTCTGATCGCGGCCAAACATCAGTCTTTCCTCGATATCATCATGATCTTCCACGCCCTGCCACGGGCCAAGTTCATCATGAAACGCGAGGTGCTTTGGACGCCGGTGATCGGGCAGTACACCAAGCGGATGCAGATGATCGCCGTGAACCGGGGCAAACGCGGGCAGGCGATTACCAAGATGATGGAAGACGTGAACGCGGGCCGGGTGGAGCCGGGACAGATCGTGATCTATTCCCAAGGCACCCGCGTCGCCCCGGGGCTGAGCGCGCCTTACAAAGTCGGCACGGCGGTGCTTTACGATCAACTGGGGCAGGTCTGCGTGCCTGCGGCGACCAATGCGGGCTACTTCTGGCCACGCCGGGGCCTCTACCGCCGCCCGGGCTTGGCCGTGGTGGAGTTTCTGGAGCCGATCGAGCCGGGGCTGGATAAGCGCACCTTCATGGCGCGGTTGGAGCAGGAGGTGGAGAGCCATTCCGACGCGCTGCTGCGCGAGGCGGGATGGCGGCCTGCGGAGGCGGAATAGGCGCATAGGTGACGCCACGAAATTCGCGTTTAGATTGAATTTCCTCTGGAATGTACATGCTCATAAGTCTACGAGGAAGCGTATTTTTCGTTAAGGACTTTAAAATGAAGAAAATTGTAGCATCGCTTGCCTTGTCGGCGGTTTCTGTCAGCGCATGTGCTCAAAAGGCCGACACCATTGCTCCGTCCTACGTGTCGCCAGTGACTTACCAGTCTTACTCTTGCAAACAATTGGTGGCCGAAGCGAACCGTGTAAGCGCTAAGGTTGGCGAACTCTCTGGCGTTCAAAACAAAAAAGCCAGCGATGACGCGGTCGCCACCGGCGTAGCGCTGGTCGTGTTTTGGCCCGCCGCCTTCTTTATCAAGGGCGACAAACAGACCGCGGCGGACCTGGGGCGCCTGAAAGGTGAGCTGGAAGCCTTGGAGAAAATGAGCATCCAGAAAAATTGCGGGATCACTTTCCGGCGGGTCGCTCCGGCGAAAGCTGAGTAGACCCTGCGGCTTATACTGCCAGTCTTGAGCGGCCTGCCTAACCTAGGCGGGCCGTTTTTGTTTTTGCGGAGCAAGAGTTGGCATGTTCCGCTCGGCCGCAGGCAGGGCAGCGCCGACCCGCCCCCCTGGGGCGGCGCTGCCCTCCGCGATTTATCGGCATGGCGTAGTGCCCGCTGAAACGATGGTTTCGCGGGACGCAAACTCAAATATTCAGGAAGCCGTCGAAAGTGGCGGCGCCGCCGAGGGAGGTGGAAAAGACAGGCGTCACCCTGCATGTCTCTACGTATCGACATGACCCGCGAAGGGCCTCGTCTTCCGTGAATGTCGCGACGGGGGAGGTTGTAGGGCAGGGGTGGTTAACGCGCGATAGCCGCAGCGTGCGCCGCCTGCGCAACGAAAAGGGGCGGACCCTTGGCCCGCCCCGTCGTCTTACATGTGGATCGGCCCGTCGCCGCAGGCCAGTGCGGCTTCGCGCACGGCTTCGGAATAGGTCGGATGCGCGTGGCAGGTCATCGCCAAATCCTGCGCCGAGGCGCCGAATTCCATCGCCACGCAGACCTCATGGATCAGGTCGCCCGCGCCGGGGCCGATGATGTGGCAGCCGAGGATGCGGTCGGTCTCCTTATCCGCGATCAGCTTGACGAAACCGTCGCCGGCAAAGACCGCCTTGGCCCGCGCGTTGCCCATGAAGGAGAATTTGCCGACCTTATAGGCCCGGCCCGCTTCCTTCAGCGTTGCCTCGGTCTCGCCCACGCTGGCGACCTCGGGGTGGGTGTAGATCACGCCGGGGATCACGCCGTAGTTCACATGGCCATGCTTGCCCGCGATGACTTCGGCGGCGGCCATGCCTTCGTCCTCGGCCTTATGGGCCAGCATCGGGCCCTCGATCACGTCACCGATGGCATAGACGCCTTTGACGGAGGTCTCCCAATGGTCGTTCACGGCGATCTGCCCGCGCTCGGTCATCTTGATGCCGAGATCGTCGAGCCCCATGCCCTTGACCACCGGCTTGCGGCCTGTGGCGACGAGCACGGCATCGGCTTCGATCTCATGTTCGCTGTCGTCCTTGCGCAGCTTGTAGCTGACCGTGGCTTTGCCCTTTGCGACTTCGGTCTTCTGCACGGCGGCACCCATGACGAAGTTCAGCCCCTGCTTTTTCAGCATGCGCTGGAAGGTCTTTTGCACCTCGGGGTCCATGCCGGGGGTGATCACGTCGAGATATTCGACGACCGTAATCTCGGTGCCGAGACGGGCGTAAACGCTGCCCAGTTCCAGCCCGATCACGCCCGCGCCGATCACGACCATCTTCTTGGGGATCTTGCCCAGTTCCAGCGCGCCAGTGGAGGTCACGACGGTCTTCTCATCGACCTCGACGCCCGGCAGCCCCGCGGCCTCGGAGCCGGAGGCGATGATGATATTCTTGGCTTCATGGACCTCGTCACCGACCTTGACCTTGCCCGCCTCGGGGATCGAACCCCAACCTTTGAGCCAGTCGATCTTGTTCTTTTTGAACAGGAATTCGATGCCCTTGGTGTTGGTCTCGATGGTCTTGTCTTTGTAGATCAGCATCTGCTTCCAATCGACGGAAGGTGCTTTGCCTTTGAGGCCCATCTCGTCAAAATTATGCTCGGCCTCATGCAGCATATGCGTGGCGTGCAGCAGCGCCTTGGAGGGGATGCAGCCCACGTTGAGGCAAGTGCCGCCGAGGGTTTCGCGGCCCTCTACACAGGCGGTTTTCAGGCCCAGTTGCGCGCAACGGATGGCGGCAACATAGCCGCCGGGGCCGGAGCCGATCACGATGACATCATAGCTCGACATGGGGGGTCTCCTTAGCAGTCGGGTGGTGCAGGCAAGGTATGAGGCGCGGGTTACAGGTGCAAGCGCCGCTGCCTGCGGGTGTTTGGGGATAGGGTTAAATGAGGGCCGCCAGCAGCATTAGCATGGTCGCGGTGAAACCGATGATCCAGATGAACGAGCGATGCGGGCGCAGGCCAAGCGCATAGGCCGGAACATAAAGCAGCCGGGCGATGAGATAGGCCCAAGCGCAGGCGGCGGTGAAGGCGGTGTTCTGGGCCGACATCTGCACCACGCCCACGGCGATGCCGAAAAGGATCAGCCCTTCGAAATGGTTGTCGAGCGCCCGGCCCAGACGGGCGGTGCGGTCGCTCATCGCGCGCGACGGCTCACGGTCACGCGCCGACATGGTGTAGCCGGGGCCAAGCTCACGGTTGGCGGGCACGGCGTAGAGCATGAATTGCAGCCCCTGTAGCAGGGCCGCGAGGGTCAGGACGGTCAGCTCGGCACTCATGCGGATTTCACGAAATAGGCGGTGGAACTGGTCACGGTGCCCTTGTCATCGCTGCTGAGCGCATCGGAGCGGGCGAGCCAATCATCGGCCTTTTTGCGGTCGTTCACATCCAAGAGAACGGAGGCTTTGCTGCTGCTGTCGGCGTGTTGCCAGATTTGCAGCACCGAGAGCCCGGCATTGCGCCGCGCCTCGGCATCGGCGTCGAATGCGTCTTTCCAAGCGGCGAAATCGGTGACGTCGAGGTGGCAGATCATCTGCATGGGAATGCCTTTCAGAGCGCGTGGAAATAAAGAACGGCGGTGGCGGCATAGCCTGCGAGCCAAGCCAGCGTGCGGATCGTCGGCACGCCAAGCGCATAGACGATGACGTAGATGATCCGCGCCAGCAAAAAGACCTGCGCGGCCAGCAGCGTGGCGCTGTTGTTTCGGCCCATGATCTCGACCAGCAGCACGGCGGGGGCAAAAAGTGCCAGCGCCACCACGGAGTTATCCAGCGCGCGGCCCAGACGGGCGGTCATGCCGGTGGTGGTGCGGGTCTCGTCGCGCGAAGACATCAGATAGCCCATTGAGAGCTGCCGGGTCGCGCCGAGCACCTGCAAGAGGATCGTCAGCATGACCAGAAGGCCATAGGCGGCGAGGAGGGTGGTTTCGGTCATTTTGGTACTCCGACATTTGCGACTATCGTCACAACTCCTACCACAAAGGCCAAAAAAGCACATCCGGCGACTAGCAGTACGATGGGCACGAAATACCTATCGCCGGTTTTCGTTGGCGACGGATATGGGGATATTTGTTGTGAGGCGAAGTACGAATACGCGATTGTAACAAACGATAGAGAGATGCCCGCTAAGAATAGGTACATACCCAATCTTAGCGAGCTGAGCGGTATTTCAAATTGCGATTGTGCAGCAGAATTACCAATGAAAGTGAGCAGGACGACAAACGCCCCACTATTTAAGGTAATAAGAAACTTGAGTGCCATCGCACCAATCTCCCGCGTCGCGTCAACACCCGCGCGGTAGTACTCAAGTCTTACACTTTCATCAAATTCTGCTGACATCTATCACAGATCCATCAACAGACGGCGCGGATCTTCGAGCATCTCCTTGACCCGGACAAGGAAGGTCACGGCGCCCTTGCCGTCGATCAGGCGGTGGTCGTAGCTGAGCGAGATATACATCATCGGACGGATCACGACCTCGCCGTTGATCGCCATCGGGCGGTCCTGAATCTTGGCCATGCCGAGGATGCCGGACTGCGGCGGGTTCAGAATGGGCGCTGTCATCAGCGAGCCGTAGACGCCGCCGTTAGAGATGGTGAAGGTGCCGCCGGTCATGTCGGCCATGGTCAGCTTGCCGTCACGGGCTTTCTTGCCCATGGCGTTCACGGCCTTTTCGATCTCGGCAAAGGACATCGCGTCAGCGTCCTTGATGACCGGCACCACGAGGCCCGTGGGCGTGCCTGCGGCGACGCCCATGTGGACGTAGTTCTTGTAGATCACATCGGTGCCGTCGATCTCGGCGTTGACCTCGGGGATCTCTTTCAGCGCGTGGCAGCAGGCCTTGGTGAAGAAGGACATGAAGCCCATCCGCACGCCGTGCTTCTTCTCGAAGTCGGCCTTGTAGGCGTTGCGCAGGGCCATGACCTCGGTCATGTCGACCTCATTGAAGGTCGTCAGGATCGCGGCGGTGTTCTGCGCTTCCTTGAGGCGGCGCGCCATGGTCTGCTTGAGGCGGGTCATCTTGACCCGCTCCTCGCGGGCGGCGTCATCGGGGGCGGAGGCAGCGCGGGGTGCTGCGGGTTTCGCCTCGGCTTTCGGCGCGGAGGCGCCTGCGGCCACGGCTTTGGCCACGTCTTCCTTCATCACGCGACCGTCACGGCCCGAAGCTGTGACCTGATCGCGGCTGATGCCCGCTTCGGCCATCGCTTTCTTGGCGGAAGGCGCGTCTTCCACATCCTTGCCATCGGCGGGCTTGGTCTCAGGCGCGGCACCGGCACCGGATTTGGCGTCTTCACCCTTGGGGGCGGCAGCGCCCGCGCCGGTGGTCAGCGCGGCCAGTGTGGCGGAAGCTTCGACAGTGCTGCCTTCTTCGGCAAAGATCTCGGCCAGCACACCTGCGGCGGGGGCGGGGACTTCGATGCTAACCTTGTCGGTCTCCAACTCGCAGAGCATTTCATCGGCTTCGACCTTGTCGCCGACCTTTTTGAACCAAGTGCTCACGGTCGCTTCGGTCACCGACTCGCCCAAGGTGGGCACCTGCACGTCGATGCTTTGACCTTCGCGGGCAGCGACTTCGGTAGCGCCTGCGTCGATGGCTTTGGGCGCATCGCCGCCACGGTCGGACTGGGAGGCGGCGCCGGCATCTTCGGCGGCCTCCTTGGCCTTGGGCGCGGCCGCCGAGCCGCTGTCGCCTTCGCTGACATTGGCGAGAAGGGCGTCGACGCCCACGGTGTCGCCTTCTTGGGCCACGATCTCGCTCAGGGTGCCTGCGACGGGGGAGGGCACCTCGACAGTCACCTTGTCGGTTTCCAACTCGCAGAGCATTTCATCCACCGCGACGGTATCGCCGGGTTTCTTGAACCATGTGGCAACGGTGGCTTCTGTGACGGATTCGCCCAGCGTTGGGACGCGTACTTCGCTTGTCATGGTTTACTTTCCTTTGATGGTCAGCGCCTCGTCAACGAGGGCGGCTTGTTGTGCTTTGTGCTGGCTGGCCAGACCCGTGGCGGGCGAGGCTGAGGTGGCGCGGCCCACATAGGAGGCGCGGCCATGTTTCGCGTCGATGCGGCCCAGAACCCATTCGATATTGGGCTCGATGAAGGACCATGCACCTTGGTTCTTGGGCTCTTCCTGACACCAGATCATCTCGGCCCCTTTGAAGCGTTCCAGCTCCTTCACGGCGGATTGCGCGGGGAAGGGGTAGAACTGCTCGAAGCGCAGGAGGTAGACGTCGTCGATGCCGCGGGCATCGCGCTCTTCCAGCAGGTCGTAATAGACCTTGCCCGAACACATCACCACGCGCTTGATCTTGTCATCCGCGACCAGTTTGGTGTCGGAGTTGCCCTTTTCGGCGTCATCCCAGAGCACCCGGTGGAAGCTCGACCCGGTGGTGAATTCATCGGCCTTGCTGATCGCCAGCTTGTGGCGCAGCAGCGACTTGGGCGTCATCAACATCAGCGGCTTGCGGTAGCTGCGGTGCAGCTGGCGGCGCAGGATGTGGAAGTAGTTGGCGGGCGTGGTGCAGTTCGCCACGATCCAGTTGTCGCCGCCGCACATGGTGAGGAAACGCTCCAGACGGGCCGAGGAATGCTCGGGCCCCTGACCTTCGTAGCCATGCGGCATCAGGCAGACGAGGCCCGACATCCGCAGCCATTTGCTCTCACCGCTTGAGATGAACTGGTCGAACATGATCTGCGCGCCATTGGCGAAGTCGCCGAATTGGGCCTCCCAGAGCGTCAGCGCGTTGGGTTCGGCCAGCGAATAGCCATATTCGAAACCCAGCACCGCATATTCGCTGAGCATGGAGTCGATGACCTCATAGTCGGCTTGGCCCTCGCGGATGTGGTTCAGCGGATAGTAGCGGTCTTCGTTCTCTTGGTTGATGAAGGCCGAGTGGCGTTGGCTGAAGGTGCCGCGGGTGCTGTCCTGACCGGACAGGCGGACCTTGTAGCCTTCGGTCAGCAGGGAGCCGAAGGCGAGCGCCTCTGCCGTGGCCCAGTCAAAGCCTTCACCGCTTTCGAACATCTTCTTTTTCGCGTCGAGCAGACGACCGATGGTCTTGTGCAGCGGGAAGCTGTCGGGCGCACTTGTGATCGCCTTGCCGATATCTTGCAGCGTTTCGGGCGCGATGGCGGTTTTGCCGCGCTGGTAGGACTTGTTCTTTTTGTCCATGCCGGACCATTTGCCGTCCAGCCAATCGGCCTTGTTCGGGCGGTAGTCTTTTCCGGCCTCGAACTCATCATTGAGATGGTTCTGGAAGGCGGTCTTCATGTCTTCGATCTCCCCCTCGGGGATCAGACCGTCGGCCACCAGACGCGAGGTATAGAGGCTCAGCGTGGTTTTCTGTTTCTTGACGCTCTTGTACATCACCGGGTTGGTGAACATCGGCTCGTCGCCTTCGTTGTGACCGAAGCGGCGGTAGCAGAAAATGTCGATGACCACGTCCTTGTGGAACTTCTGGCGGAACTCGGTCGCGACGCGGGCGGCATGGACCACGGCCTCCGGGTCATCGCCGTTGACGTGGAAGATCGGCGCCTCGACGACCAGCGCGTTGTCGGTCGGATAGGGGGAGGAGCGCGAGAAATGCGGCGCGGTGGTGAAGCCGATCTGGTTGTTCACCACGATATGCATGGTGCCGCCGGTCTTGTGGCCCTTGAGGCCCGAAAGCGCGAAGCATTCCGCCACGACGCCTTGGCCCGCAAAAGCCGCGTCACCGTGCAGGAGCACGGGCATGACGGCGGTGCGGTCTTCGTCGTTCAATTGGTCCTGCTTGGCGCGGACCTTGCCCAGCACGACGGGGTTCACCGCCTCTAGGTGGGAGGGGTTTGCGGTGAGCGACAGGTGCACGGAGTTGCCGTCAAACTCACGGTCGGAGGAGGCGCCGAGGTGGTACTTCACATCGCCCGAGCCATCCACATCGTCAGGCTTGAAGCTGCCGCCTTGGAATTCGTTAAAGATCGCGCGGTAGGGCTTTTGCATGACATTGGCGAGGACCGAGAGGCGGCCCCGGTGCGGCATGCCGATGACGATGTCCTTGACGCCCAACTGGCCGCCGCGCTTGATGATCTGCTCCATCGCCGGGACAAGGCTTTCGCCGCCATCAAGGCCGAAACGCTTGGTGCCCATGTATTTGACGTGCAGGAACTTCTCGAAACCCTCGGCTTCGACCAGCTTGCTCAGGATCGCCTTACGGCCTTCCTTGGTAAAGGCGATTTCCTTGCCGTAGCCCTCGATCCGCTCTTTCAACCAACCGGCCTGCTCGGGGTCGGAGATATGCATATATTGCAGCGCGAAGGTGCCGCAGTAGGTCGAGCGGACGATGCCGACGATCTGCTTCATGGTGGCCACTTCGAGGCCCAGCACATTGTCGATGAAGATCGGGCGGTCCATGTCGGCATCGGTGAAACCGTAGGACTTGGGGTCAAGCTCGGGTTGTTCGCCCATGTCGCGCATGCCCAAAGGGTCGAGCGTCGCGGCGAGGTGGCCACGGATGCGGTAGGCGCGGATCAGCATGAGCGCGCGGATACTGTCGAGCACGGCGGCGCGGATCTGATCGTCGGAAACGGGAACGCCCTTTTCCTCGGCCTTTTTCTTGATCTTCTCGCCTGCGGCCTTTGCCTCGGTCGGTTCGGGCCAGACACCGGTCAGCGCGCCCATCACCTCGCTTTGGGGGGCGGGGGGCCAATCGGGACGCGCCCAAGAGGGGCCAGCGGCTTCGGCCTGCGCGGTTTCGGCGTCATCGCCCATCGCCGCAAAGAACGTTTGCCATGCTTCATCAACCGCGTTGGGATCATTGGCATAGCGGGCGTACATCGCCTCAAGATATTCCGCGTTGTCGCCTTCCATAAAGGAAGAGGCGTGGAATTGTTCGTTGGCGGGTTGGTCGGTCATTGGGTCACCTTTGTTCGGCGGGGCAGACGGGACAGGGTCAGAATCAGGGTCGGTCTATAGTCAGGCCCGGGGCGGGGGGCCATAGGTATCGAAGGCGGAGGTGCAGGGCCCTGCGAAGCCGCCGGATCGGGCGCTTGCCCGCGGGCCGGCGCCGGGCGAAAGCGGGCAGAGATTGACCGCGGTCTGTATGTGCATCTTGCCCTCCTTCGCTGTCGGCGGCGCCGGGTGGTTTTTATCAAGACCCCGAAAAACATAGTGCTTTGCGGAGTGGGTCAATGGGCGGGCCGTGACCCGCCCGGCAGGCATCAGCCCTTGTCGATCGCTTCTTTGACCGCTTCGCCCAGTGTGGCGGGGCTGTCGGCGACCACGATCCCGGCTTCTTTCATCGCTTCGATCTTGCTCTCCGCGTCGCCCTTGCCACCGGCGACGATCGCGCCTGCGTGGCCCATGCGGCGTCCGGGAGGGGCGGTGCGGCCTGCGATGAAACCAGCGGTGGGCTTCCAACGGCCCTTCTTCTTCTCGTCGGCAAGGAACTGTGCCGCTTCCTCTTCGGCGGAGCCGCCGATTTCGCCGATCATGATGATCGACTGTGTCTCGTCATCGGCAAGGAACATCTCCAGCACGTCGATATGCTCGGTCCCTTTGATCGGGTCACCGCCGATGCCCACGGCAGAGGATTGGCCAAGGCCCATGTCGGTGGTCTGCTTCACAGCCTCATAGGTCAGGGTGCCCGAGCGCGACACGACGCCGACGGAGCCACGGCGGTGGATGTGGCCCGGCATAATGCCGATCTTGCAGGCATCGGGCGTGATGACACCGGGGCAGTTCGGGCCGATGAGGCGCGATTTGGAGCCTTCGAGCGCGCGGGCGACGCGGGCCATGTCCAGAACCGGGATGCCTTCGGTGATGCAGACGATCAGCTCCATCTCGGCGTCGATCGCCTCAAGGATCGAGTCGGCGGCGAAGGGGGGCGGGACGTAGATCACGGAGGCATTGGCCTCGGTCGCGTGTTTGGCTTCGTGCACGGAGTTGAAGACCGGCAGGTCGAGATGCGTTTGACCGCCTTTGCCCGGGGTCACGCCGCCGACCATCTTGGTGCCATAGGCGATGGCCTGTTCGGTGTGGAACGTCCCCTGCGAGCCGGTCAGACCCTGACAGATGACTTTGGTGTTTTCGTTGACTAGTACGGCCATGATTTCTTCCTTGGTCGGTGATGTTTAATCCCGGGGGCAGGCCCCGGGGGCGTCAGACGCGGTGCGCCCGGTTGGTGGGATGGGCCGTGGCAGGCGCAGGGCCGGGCCACAGCAGGATGGCGACGAGGAACATGACCGGGATGCCAAGCTCCCCGATCTCCTCGACGACGAAGGCGGTGCGTTCGGCATCGGCGCTGACCTCGATCCCCAGAGGGGCGAGTTTGCGCGCGATGCCGTCGAGCAGTTTGTAAGCGACGGTGAAGCCGATCCCCAGCAGGACCGCCCCCGCCCAAGCGCGGCCCCGAAACAGGGCCGTGAGATAGGGCCGGGCGTGACGCCAGAGCATCAGCAGGATGGCGGTGACGATCAGCGCAAGGATCAGCCCGGCGATCAGCCTTTCGCCCAGCGGGACCCCCTCACCAGTATACTGCCGGGCTTTAAACAGGCCGCGGGTGAACAGGCTTTTGTCGAGGTCCAATTCACGCCCCGCCATGACCGCCAGCACCAGCGGCAGATACCAGACCCGCAACACCGCGCCGCGCAGGGTCCAGACCAATGCGAGAATGCAAAGGATGTAACCCACGACGGAGAGGCTTTCGTAAAAGCCGCCTTCGGCCAGTAGCGTGGTTTGGGTGGCGGCGGCCAGGCCGTTCACAACGACCATCTGCGCGGCAAAGGCCAGGATCAGGGCGAGGATCACCCACCAGCCCGCGCGGGAAGAGGCAAGCGCCTGTGTCATAGGCCCGCCTTTCGCGGGGCGCTGTCGCGCTTGGCCGCATGTTGAATAAAGGGGGCGAGCGACAGCACGGGCATCAGTAAAGCTGCTCATCTTGATCGACCAGCAGGTCCAGCACCCGCAGGGTCAGCAGGCCCGCGCCCATGATCATCAGGCTGCGGCCGATGGAGCCGGTGAGGTTCGACGGCAGGATCATCGCCAGCCCGTCACGGGATTTCCGCGCGGCGCGGCGCAACCCGAGGTCGTGGCGACGGTGGTTGACCGGTTCGGGCAGGCGCAGGGCGCCGGGTTGCCATTGCCGGATCAGAATGCCCGCCCCCAATAGCGCAATACCCGTCAAAACGGGGGAGGATTTGGGAGATTGATCCATACTGACCTCATTGCGTGATCGGGTGGGCGCGGCGCCGTGTCGTCGCATTTGCCCCTGCCGCAGCGGGGCGGCAGGAACGTTGGAAACGGCCAGTCCCGACCGGCGCGGGGGCCGGGCGGGACTGGCCGAAAAGGCTTAACCTTTGACCGCTTTCACGATCTTCTGCGCGCCATCCTTCAGGTCGTCGGCGGCGATGACGTCGAGACCGGAGTTGTTGATGATCGCCTTGCCTTCTTCGACGTTGGTGCCTTCGAGACGGACAACCAGCGGCACTTGCAGGCCGACCTCTTTCACCGCAGCGACAACGCCTTCGGCGATGACGTCACAGCGCATGATGCCGCCGAAGATGTTCACGAGGATGCCTTTGACGTTCTCATCGGAGGTGATGATCTTGAAGGCCTCGGTCACCTTCTCCTTGGTCGCGCCACCGCCCACGTCGAGGAAGTTGGCAGGCTCCGCACCGTAGAGCTTGATGATGTCCATGGTCGCCATCGCAAGGCCCGCGCCGTTCACCATGCAGCCGATCTCACCGTCGAGCGCGATGTAGTTCAGGTCATATTTGGAGGCTTCGAGTTCCTTGGCGTCTTCTTCGGTCTCGTCGCGCAGGTTGGCGATGTCGGGCTGGCGGTACATGGCGTTGCCATCGAAACCGACCTTGGCGTCGAGCACCTTGAGTTCGTTGCCGGGCATGACGATCAGCGGGTTGATCTCCAGCATCTCCATGTCCTTCTCGATGAAGGCTTTGTAGAGCTGACCCATCAGCTTGACGCATTGCTTGACGGCGGCGCCCTCAAGACCCAGCGAGAAGGCAACGCGGCGGCCATGGTAGGGCTGGTAGCCGGTGGCCGGGTCGACGGAGAAGCTGAGGATTTTCTCAGGTGTCGCTTCGGCGACTTCTTCAATGTCCATGCCGCCTTCGGTGGAGCAGACAAAGGAGATGCGGCTGGTCTGACGGTCGACCAGCAGCGCGAGGTACAGCTCACGCTCAATGTCGGAGCCGTCTTCGATGTAGATGCGGTTGACCTGTTTGCCTGCCGGGCCGGTCTGGTGCGTGACCAGTGTCTTGCCCAGCATCTTCTTGGCTTCCTCGGCCGCCTCTTCTACGGATTTGGCAAGGCGCACGCCGCCCTTTTCGCCAGCGGCGGCTTCTTTGAAGCTGCCCTTGCCGCGACCGCCTGCGTGAATCTGCGCTTTGACAACCCAGAGGGGCCCGTCCATTTCGCCGGCTGCGTTCTTGGCGTCTTCTGCCTTCAGCACAACGCGGCCGTCGGAGACAGGGGCGCCATAGCTGCGCAGGAGGGCTTTTGCCTGATATTCGTGGATGTTCATGAAAACGGTCCCGTTTCTGTTCCAGTTGCCCCGTAGTATGGGGATGACTTTCGTTCCTGTAAGGGTTTTTTCGGAGAAAGCCGGGTTTGACCAGCTAAAAATGAGTTTTGTGATCACACGATAAATACGTGTGATCACATTTCCACCCAGCGGCTCCGAATCGGCTGATTTTTGCTTGAATAAGGGGGGATAGGCCGCCCCACCGAAGGGGCGGACCGGCTGTTTAGCGCGGCATGAGCGCCCAGTAATCGAGGTCAAGCAAAACCTCCGCGCGGTATTTTCCGGCCTCATCGCGCAGCTCGAAGGGGGCGCCGCCTTTGGTCGCCACAAGGCGCAGACGCAGCGCACCGACACCGGGGGCCGACGTCTCGGCCTTGTCGAGCACTACGGTCCAGGCACGCACGGTATCGCCCGCAAGGCAGGGGTTGGCATGGGCGCCGCCGTTCAGCCCCACGACCATTTGCGCGTTGGCCAGCCCGTTGAAGGACAGCGCGCGGGCCATGGAGATCACATGACCGCCATAGATCAGCCGCGAGCCGTCGGGTCGGGCGGAGGTGTCGAAATGCACCTTGGCCGTGTTCTGCCACAGGCGCGTGGCCATCATGTGCTCGGCTTCCTCGATCGTGACACCGTCGACATGGTCGATCTTTTCGCCGACCTCGTAATCGCCCCAGCGATGCGGCTCCCCGGCGCGGGCGAAGTCGTAATTGGTAAAGTCGAGGCCCTGCGGGATGTGCAATTGATCCACGCTCAGCGCATCGGGCAGGTTCGGCAGGGTGGTCTCGGGCGCGGGGGCGTCGAGATCGCCTTTGCGCACCATGACCCAGCGGACATAGTCGAGCACCTTTTCGTCATTCTGGTTCAGCCCTGTGGTGCGGACCCAGACGACGCCGGTCTTGCCGTTGGAGTTCTGTTTGAGGCCGATCACTTCGCTTTCGGCGCGCAGCGTGTCACCGGGCCAGACGGGGCGCAGCCAGCGGCCTTGGGCATAGCCCAGATTGGCCACGGCATTGAGCGAGACATCCGGCACGGTTTTGCCAAAGACGATGTGAAAGGCGATCATATCGTCGAGCGGGCTGGCCTTCAGCCCGCAGGACTGGGCGAAACTGTCGGCGGAATAGAGCGCGTGCCGCGCGGGGTAGAGCGCGTGATAGAGCGCACGTTCGCCCGCGCCGACTGTGCGGGGCACCGCGTGATGCAGCACCTCGCCCAGTGTGTAATCCTCAAAGAAGCGGCCCCGGTTGGTCTTGCTCATCACTGCTCGCCCAATTTGGTGTCGGGCGAATAGGTGCCGGGGGCGTCTTTCACCACGGCTTGGCCGCAGCGCGTGACCCCGGCCTTGTGGTCCCATGTTTGGGTGGGGGAGCCGTATAGCTCCCAACCTTTGTTCAGCGCGTCGGTGACCTTGTGGCAAAAGGCGGATGTGTCTTCTTCGGAGAGGAAGCGGTAAACTTTCATGGAAGGCTCCGGGGTCAATGGGGGAAGGGGATGACGCCGAGCCATGAGTGAATGCCGGCGACGAGAACGAAGAGGATCGTGGAGATCACGATGAGGCGGATATAGGTGGCGCGGCCTGCGTGGGGCGGGGGTGTCCAGCCCGGCTCGGCGCGGTTGATCAGGATCACCTCGCTCACCGCCCAGCCGAGCATGGTGCCAAAGAGCAGGATAGAGGCGAGATCGCCGTTGACCAGAAGATGCGCCGTGGCCCAGATTTTCACCGCCAGCAGCTGCGGATGGCGGGTTTTATAGGCGGGCCATGCCTTGGCGCCCTTGGCGGCGCTGGAGCCGAAGACCCAGAAGGCCAGTACCATCAACAGGTTGTTAAGGTGGGTTAGGAAGCTCGGCGGGGTCCAGACCGAAATGAATTCCGCCGCGCGATAACCCCAGATGATGAGGGCGAGTGCCACGACCAATGCGGCGGCCACCGCGCCTCGGCCTGCGGTGCCCATCTGCGCCCGTTGGGCAGGCATCAGGCGTTTGAAGAGATGGGCCCCGATCCAAAGGATCAGGCCGAGGATGAGAATTGTCATGGCGAAGGCTCCGGGCTCATGGCTGCAATTGCCGCCAGTTTTGCCAGTGTTTCGCGGGCGGTGGCAACATGGAGATTTTCCACGATTTTACCATCGACGACCGCCACGCCCTGACCTGCGGCCTGTGCCTCTTCATAGGCGTCGATCTGGCGGCGGGCGAGGGCGGCTTCTTCCTCTGACGGGGTGAAGGCGGCATTCGCGATGTCGAGCTGTGCGGGGTGGATCAGCGTCTTGCCGTCGAACCCCATGTCGCGGCCCTGTTCGCATTCTGCGCGCAGCCCGTCTTCGTCTTTGAACGCGTTATACACCCCGTCGATGATCGCCACGCCATGCGCTTTGGCGGCCAGCAGGCAAAGCCCGAGGCCGGTGATCAGCGGCAGCCGGTCGGGGCGGAAGCGGGTTTGCAGGTCTTTCGCCAGATCGTTGGTGCCCATTACCATGGCCTGCAACTGGCGGTGCCCGGCGATGGCGGCGGCGTTCAGCATGGCGCCCGGGGTCTCCATCATCGCCCAAAGGGGGATGTCGCCCACGATCTCGGTCAGTGCTTCGAGATCGGCGGGGGATCCGACCTTGGGCAAGAGAATCGCGTCGGGCTTCATCGCGGCGGCGGCACGGGCGTCATTGACGCCCCATTCGGTGTCCAGCCCATTGATCCGCACCACCCGCATCCGCGCGCCGTAGCCGCCTGTGGAAAGCGCCTCGGCCAATGTTTCACGGGCGGCGATTTTCTCATCGGGGGAGACGGCATCTTCGAGGTCGAAGATCACCGCGTCGCAGGCCAATCCGCGGGCTTTGTCCAAGGCGCGGGACCTGGAGCCGGGAATGTAGAGAACGGAACGCAGGGGGCGGGTTGTGGCGGTCATGGAAGGCTCCTCAGGCAGGGCGGCACGCTGGCCGCCTAACATTGTTGCGCACAGAGGGGCATTTTTGTGCGAAAACTTCAAGGCAAAACATGCCGCGACGCAGCAAAGCTGTTGCGGTGATCTCTGCGCGGCGGATTAACCAGTCTTTCAGCCTTGGGGCGCACTGTCAGTTGCATCGCATCTGCCGCAGTTTCCAGCGCAGCGGATGCAGTCATTTCAACCAAGGCTGCTTTGGGGGCCGGTGCGAAAGACGGCGCATTGCCATCCCCCAAGGATCACGCCTTTCGATGCGAAGGCAAATGCTATGACAGGTTTCGTTAAATTTCTTCACCTCGCGGCGCTCACCGCCGCTTCGGCAATTGTGCTGGCCACCACGACCGAGGCGCAGACGCCGCGCAATTGCGCACCGCGCGATCATGTGGTGCTGCGGCTGGCCGATGGCTATGGCGAGACGCGCCAGTCCATGGGGCTGGGCGGCGATAATGCGGTGGTTGAGGTTTTCGCCTCTGACCAGACGGGCAGTTGGACGATCACGGTCACCGGGGTCAACGGCATCACCTGTCTTGTCGCCTCGGGCCAAGGGTTCGAGGCGCTGGCGGAGGAGTTGCCCGCCAAGGGCGAAGACGCCTGAGGGCGGAATATATCGGGGAAGCGCGGGCGGCCTGGGGCCGCCTTTTCCATGTTTGGGGCTTGCCGCTGCTTGGGCGAAGTCCCGCCATTTATTTGTGCGGCCGTGGAACTGGAGAGGGCCATCCGGGTTGTGGTTCCAGAAGAGCAAGCAACGCTCATTTTTGGAAGGAGACCTACAATGAAACGTTTTCTGAGCACCACGGCCATCGTATTGACCATGACCGGCACAGCCTTTGCTGACGCGCATTCCGAAGGCTTTGGCAACGTTGCCGTAGAGCAGACAGATTTCCTTGCATCCGACCTGATCGGCATGCGCATCTACAACTCCGAAGCCGAAGTTGACGCGGCCACCCCCGTTGCCGATGGCGCCGAGCAGGAGTGGGATGATATTGGCGAGATTAACGACATCATCGTGTCGCAGGACGGCGAAGTAACTGCCGTGATCCTCGGCATCGGCGGCTTCCTTGGCATGGGCGAACGTGACGTTTCGATCTCCATGGACAAGATTCGCATCCTGAACGACGAAGGCGGCGAGCGCTTCCTCGTTGTGAACACCTCGAAAGAGATGCTGGAGCAGGCGCCTGAGTTCGAACGTCCCATGATGGATGGCGAGCAGATGGAAGGCGACGCCATGAACGAGACTGACGCGAACGTCACCGTCATCAACGGCGAGACCGAAGCCGAAGAGATGGCGAACGATGTCGAAGCCGAGACCGAGGAAATGGCCAATGACGTAGAGGCCGAGACCGAGGAACTGGCGCAAGACACCGAGAACGCGGCCGAAAACCTTGAAGCCGAGACCGAAGAGATGGCCAATGACGTAGAGGCCGAATCCGAGGAAATGGCCCAAGAAGCCGAAACCATGATGGAGAACGCTGAAGCCGAGACAGAAGAAGCTGTCAACGAAGCGGAAGCCAACACCACCGTGATCACAGGTGACGAAACCGTTGAGCGTGAACTGCTGCCGCGCCCCGAAGTTGAGCGTGAAGGCTATGCCAATGCCGAAGCCGAGATGATCGAGCAGATGAGCGCCGAAGACCTTGAAGGCTCCTATGTCTATGGTGCCAACGATGAAACAGTGGGTGAGATCGACACCCTGCTGATCGGCGACAACGGCCAGATTGACCGTGTGGTCATCAACGTGGGCGGTTTCCTTGGTCTGGGTGAAAAGCCGGTGGCCGTGACATTTGACGAACTTCAGGTTCTGCAAAACGTGGAAGGCGACGACGTGCGCATCTACATCGACAGCACCGAAGAGCGTCTGGAATCGCAGCCTGAGTACCAAGGCGACTAATTATTCGCCTTAAGGTTCAGCGATCGGCCGCCCTTCGGGGCGGCTTTTTTCGTGGTGAGGGCAGGGGTTAGCCGCCCGCCAATGCTGCAACTTGCACGGGACCGTGCATTTCGGTATCTCCGGCGCAAATGAAACCTCTGTCGGAGACATGACCATGGCCAGACCCAAAATCGCGCTTATCGGCGCGGGGCAAATCGGCGGCACTCTCGCCCATCTCGCAGCGTTGAAAGAATTGGGCGATGTCGTCCTGTTCGACATTGCCGAGGGCACCCCTGAGGGCAAAGCTCTCGATATCGCGTCGTCGGGCCCCTCGGGCAAGTTCGACGCCACCATGTCGGGCACGCAAGACTACGCCGACATCGCCGGGGCGGATGTCTGCATCGTCACCGCCGGTGTGGCGCGCAAGCCGGGCATGAGCCGCGACGACCTGCTGGGCATCAACCTCAAGGTTATGAAATCCGTGGGCGAGGGCATCGCCAAACACGCCCCCGACGCCTTCGTGATCTGCATCACCAACCCGCTCGACGCGATGGTCTGGGCGCTGCGCGAATTCTCGGGCCTGCCGCACAATAAGGTCTGCGGCATGGCTGGCGTGCTCGACTCCGCGCGTTTCCGCCACTTCCTCGCGACCGAGTTCAACGTCTCGATGAAAGACGTCACCGCCTTCGTTCTGGGCGGCCACGGCGACACGATGGTGCCGCTGGTGCGTTACTCCACCGTCGCAGGCATCCCGCTGCCCGATCTGGTCAAAATGGGCTGGACCACGCAAGACAAGCTCGACGCCATCGTGCAGCGCACCCGTGACGGCGGTGCCGAGATCGTGGGCCTGTTGAAGACCGGTTCGGCCTTCTACGCGCCCGCCACCTCGGCAATCGAGATGGCCGAAGCCTATCTCAAGGACCAAAAGCGCGTGCTGCCTGCGGCGGCGCATGTCGATGGGGCCTACGGCCTGAACGGCTTCTACGTGGGCGTGCCCACCGTGATCGGCGCAGGCGGTGTTGAGCGTGTCGTCGAGATTTCGATGAACAAAGACGAGCAGGCCATGTTCGACAACTCCGTCAACGCGGTCAAAGGTCTGGTCGAAGCCTGCAAAGGCATCGATGAGAGCCTCGCCTAAGCTTCACGGCATATGCGTTCGAAAGCGCGTCCCAATCGGGGCGCGCTTTTTCGTTCGGGGGTGGGGTAGGTTTGTGATCACACGATAATCTGCTGTGATCACAAAAACGGGCAGGACCACATCACTAAGTCATTTTTCCACCGAAACACCGGCCAAACCCCGCAGATTCCCCGCAGTTCCCCGTGACAGTCCTGTAAAAACCGCTATCAAGATGCAAAGCACAGGACAAAGCACAGGACAAAGGACCGCGCCATGGCCGATGTGAACCGGGGTAACCGCCCGCTTTCCCCGCATTTGACGATCTACCGCCCACAATTGACCTCTATGACGTCGATTCTCACCCGGATCACCGGCAACGCGATGCTGATCACCGCGCTGCTGATCGTGTGGTGGTTCCTCGCCGCGGCCACGTCGCTTGAGTATTTCGACACGGTGAACGGGATCATGACCAGCTGGTTCGGTGATCTGGTCTTTACCCTGTCGCTCTTGGGCCTGTGGTATCACACGCTGGCTGGCGTGCGGCATCTGATCTGGGACACGGGCCGCATGCTTGATATCCCCACCGCGGAAAAGCTGGGCTGGACCGTGCTGATCGGATCGGTCGTGCTGACCATCCTGACCATCATCATCGTTTGAGGAGCGACACCATGGCATACATGACAGATCGCAAACGCGCCCGCGGCCTTGGCTCGGCGAAAACCGGCACCGCACATTTCTGGGCGATGAAAGTCTCCTCGCTGGCGCTGCTGGTCCTGATCCCACTGTTCGTCTTTACCTTTGGCAGCGCGCTTGGCGGCAGCTATGAAGAGATCCTTGCCTATTACGCGCGTCCTTTCCCGGCCATCGTGGCGGCGCTGACGCTGATCGTGGGCTTTAAACATTTCAATGACGGCGTGCAGGTGCTGATCGAGGACTATGTCCATGGGCTGGCCAACAAAGTCGCCCTTATCGTGATGACCATCATCAGCTACGGCGCAGCAGCGGTTGGCGTTTTCGCCATCGCCAAGCTCGCCCTGTAACAATACGCCCAAACGGGAGACCGATTAAATGGCAGCATATGAATACGAAACCCACGAATATGACGTTGTCGTGGTGGGGGCAGGCGGTGCTGGTCTGCGCGCGACTTTGGGCATGGCGGAGCAGGGGCTGCGCACGGCCTGTATCTCTAAGGTATTCCCAACCCGCAGCCACACCGTGGCGGCGCAGGGTGGCATCGCCGCGTCCTTGAGCAACATGGGCCCCGACAACTGGCAGTGGCATATGTATGACACGGTCAAGGGCTCGGACTGGCTGGGCGATACCGACGCGATGGAATACCTCGCCCGCGAAGCGCCCAAGGCGGTTTACGAGCTTGAGCATTACGGCGTACCCTTCTCGCGCACCGAAGAGGGCAAGATCTATCAGCGTCCCTTCGGCGGCCACACCACGGAATTTGGCGAAGGCCCGCCCGTGCAGCGCACCTGCGCCGCCGCTGACCGGACTGGTCACGCGATCCTGCACACGCTTTACGGCCAGTCGCTGAAGCAAAGCGCGGAATTCTTCATCGAATATTTCGCCATCGACTTGATCATGTCGGACGACGGTGTCTGCCAAGGTGTGCTCTGCTGGAAACTCGACGACGGCACCATGCATCTGTTCAGCGCCAAGATGGTCGTGCTGGCCACCGGCGGCTATGGCCGTGCGTACTTCTCGGCCACCTCCGCACATACCTGCACCGGCGACGGCGGCGGCATGGCGGCCCGTGCGGGTCTGCCGCTGCAAGATATGGAATTCGTTCAGTTCCACCCCACCGGCATCTACGGCGCGGGCTGCCTCATCACCGAAGGTGCGCGCGGCGAGGGTGGGTACCTCACCAACTCCGAGGGCGAGCGCTTCATGGAGCGCTATGCGCCGACCTACAAAGACCTCGCCTCGCGCGACGTGGTCTCGCGCTGCATGACGATGGAAATCCGCGAAGGCCGCGGCGTGGGTGAGAACAAGGATCACATCCACCTGCACCTCAACCACCTGCCGCCGGAGACGCTGGACCTGCGCCTGCCGGGCATTTCGGAATCCGCACGCATCTTTGCCGGTGTGGACCTCACGAAAGAGCCGATCCCGGTGCTGCCGACGGTGCACTACAACATGGGCGGCATCCCCACGAACTACTGGGGCGAGGTGCTGAACCCGACCGCCGACAACCCCGATGCTGTAGCACCCGGCCTGATGGCCGTGGGCGAGGCGGGCTGTGCTTCTGTACACGGTGCGAACCGCCTTGGCTCCAACTCGCTCATCGACCTCGTAGTCTTTGGCCGCGCCGCTGCGATCCGCGCGGCCAAGATCGTCGACGCCGACAGCCCGGTGCCCGCGCCGAACCTCAAATCGGTCGAGAAGGCTTTCGATCGCTTCGACGGTCTGCGCAATGCCAAGGGCGGCACGCCGACTGCCGAACTGCGCCTTGAGATGCAAAAGACCATGCAGGCCGATGCCGCCGTCTTCCGCACCGACAAGACGTTGGAGGAAGGTCGCAAGAAGATGATCGACGTGGCCGACAAGCTGAACGATCTGCATGTCACCGACCGCAGCCTCGTGTGGAACTCGGACCTGATGGAGACGTTGGAGCTGACCAACCTGATGCCCAACGCCACCGCCACGATCACCGCCGCCGCCGCGCGGAAAGAGAGCCGCGGCGCGCATGCGCATGAGGATTACCCGGATCGGAACGACGACGAATGGCGCAAACATTCGCTGGCCTGGTTCGACGGCAACGATGCCAAGCTGACCTACCGCGCCGTGCACCTTGATCCGCTGACGAAAGAGGATGAAGGCGGCATCGACATGAAAAAGATCGCCCCCAAGGCACGGGTGTATTGATGGTCCGCACAGCACTCATCGCGGCCACGTTGCTCGGCCTGTCGGCCTGTGTGGAGGTTCAGCAGGCGGTGGATGACACTGCCCGCCAGACCTCCAAAGGCGTGGTGACCGAGGTTCTGGCCACCCGTTTCCCGCAGGTGCCGAAAGAGCTGATCACCCCCTTCACCGATTGCATCATCGACAATGCCGACGCGCTGGAGCTGCGCGAATTGGCCCGCGCCACCGTGGTTGGCGTGGATGACACAACAACGGGCACCGTGCGCACCATCCTGTCGCGCCCCGAGACCCGTACCTGCCTGCTGGCCGCCGCGCCCGCAGCCGGTCTGACGCTTTAGGAGACGCATAATGGTTCAACTGACGCTTCCGAAAAACTCCCGCATGACCAGCGGGAAGACATGGCCCAAGCCCGAAGGGGCGACCAACCTGCGCGAGTTCCACATCTACCGCTGGAACCCCGACGACGGGAAGAACCCGGCGCTCGACACCTATTTCGTCGATATGGACGATTGCGGGCCGATGATTCTCGACGCGCTGATCAAGATCAAGAACGAGATCGACCCGACGCTGACCTTCCGCCGCTCCTGCCGCGAGGGCATCTGCGGCTCTTGTGCGATGAACATCGACGGGATCAACACGCTGGCCTGCACCTACGGCATGGAAGAGATCAACGGCGTGGTGAAGATCTACCCGCTGCCGCATATGCCGGTGGTCAAGGACCTCATTCCCGACCTCACGCATTTCTACGCCCAGCACGCCAGCATCCAGCCGTGGCTGGAGACCGACACGCCCGAGCCGCGCAAGGAGTGGAAACAGTCGATCGATGACCGCGCCAAGCTCGACGGTCTGTATGAGTGCATCATGTGTGCCTGCTGCTCGACTTCTTGCCCCAGCTACTGGTGGAACGGCGACCGCTACCTCGGGCCAGCGGCGCTGCTGCATGCCTACCGCTGGATCATCGACAGCCGCGACGAGGCGACGGGCGAGCGTCTGGATGACCTCGAAGACCCCTTCAAGCTCTACCGCTGCCACACGATCATGAACTGCGCCAAGACCTGCCCCAAGGGGCTGAACCCGGCGGCGGCGATCGCCAATATCAAGAAACTTATGGTCGAGCGCACCGTCTAATCCACCCAATCCGACAGGAAGGCCCGGCCAAGCGCCGGGCCTTTGGTTTTTCCCATGATCCTGCCCTTTGTCATCGTGATCGTCTTTGTGATCGTGCTGATCTTTGCCCGTCGCAACGCGCCCACGCGCGACTGCCGCTGGCGCGAAGACCGGGCGGGGGACAAGGGCGCGCTACGCAAATACCACTGCGTCGCCTGCGGGGCCGAAGCCTACCGCAGCGAAGGCCCGCCCGACCGCTGCCTCAAAGGGCTCGACACCCCGCGTCTGTGACTTGCTTTTGCCCCCAGCCCGCCGCAAGCTTGCCGGAACAGGGGAGGCAGCAATGGGTGAGCGTTTCAAAGCAGATGTGATCGTCGTGGGGGCGGGTCTGGCCGGCATGGTTGCCGCCCATGAGGCCGTGCTGCGCGGTCGCCGTGTGCTGCTCATGGACCAAGAAGGCCCGCAAAGCCTCGGCGGGCAGGCCTATTGGTCGCTCGGCGGTCTCTTCATGGTCGACACACCCGAACAGCGCCGCATGGGCATCCGCGACAGCGCGGAACTCGCCTATCGCGACTGGATGGGCTCGGCGCAGTTCGACCGGGCAGAAGACGCCAACCCCCGCAAGCTCGCCGAAGGGTTCATCGACTGGGCGGCAGGCGACATGCGCGCTTGGCTGCACCAGATCGGCCTGCGCTGGTTCCCGGTCGTCGGCTGGGCCGAGCGCGGCGGGGCAGGGGCCCATGGCCACGGCAACTCTGTTCCGCGCTTTCACATCACCTGGGGCACAGGCACCGGCGTCGTCGCCCCTTTCGCGCGGCTGATGCAGGAATACGCGGCAGCGGGCAAACTGCGCCTTGCCTTCCGCCACCGCGCCACCCGGCTGATCACATCGGATGGCGCGGTCACCGGCGTGGCGGGCGAGGTGCTGGAATACAGCGACGCCCCGCGCGGCCAAAGCACATCGCGAGATGTCACCGGCGACTTCGAACATACCGCCGAGGCCGTCGTCCTCACCACCGGCGGCATCGGCGCTAACCACGATCTGGTGCGGCAACACTGGCCCAAAGACCGCCTCGGCCCCGCGCCGCGCCAGATGGTCAGCGGCGTGCCCGACTACGTCGACGGCAAGATGCACGCCATCGCCGCAAAGGCCGGGGCGGGGCTCATTAACGAAGACCGCATGTGGCACTACTGCGAAGGCGTGCAAAATTGGAACCCGATCTGGCCCAACCACGGCATCCGCATCCTGCCCGGCCCCTCGTCCATGTGGTTCGACGCGCGCGGCGACCGGATGGAGGCCCCCTGCCTGCCCGGTTTCGACACGTTCTCGACCCTCAAACGCATCCTGCAAGCAGGCGAACACAGCTGGTTCATCCTCACGCAAAAGATCATCGAAAAGGAATTCGCCCTCTCGGGCTCCGAACAGAACCCCGATCTCACCTCCGGCAAATGGGGCGAAGTCCTGAAAGCACGGCTCGGGAAGGGGGCAACTGCCGCAGTCGAGGCCTTCAAAGAAAAGGGCGCGGATTTCATCGTCGTCGAGGATCTGGAAACCCTCGTTACCCGCATGAACGCCCTCACACCAGACGCCCCCGTCGCCCTAGAGCACATCCGCGCCCAAATCGCAGCCCGCGACGGCCAATTGGGCAACCCCTTCGCCAAAGACGCCCAGATCACAGCAATCCGCGGCGCCCGCAACTACCGTGGCGACCGCCTGATCCGCACCGCCAAACCGCACGCCATCCTCGACCCGGCCAACGGCCCGCTCATCGCCGTGCGCCTGAACGTCCTCACCCGCAAATCGCTCGGCGGATTACACAGCGACACCCAAGGCCGCGTGCTCACGCCTGCGGGCACCATCCTCCCCGGTCTCTTCGCCGCCGGAGAGGTCTGCGGCTTCGGCGGCGGCGGCTACCACGGCTACAACGCCCTCGAAGGCACCTTCTTGGGCGGCTGCCTCTACTCCGGCCGCCTCGCCGGCCAACACGCCTAAAAGACGCGCCACACCCCCTCCTTCATCCTTTCCCAAATACCTTCCGCACTCTCCCCACACGCGAGCGCCAACCAACGAAGCACCCCACCGCTCACACTACCTGCCAAGCCACGAAAAAAGGCGCGACCCCCGCCGCGCCCCTTCATCCTTTTTCAAATACCAATCCCGCCCTCTCAGCAGGCGCCGCACTCAGGCAAAGGCCGCCTCCAGCGCAATCTCAACCATATCGCCAAAGCTCTTTTCGCGATCCTCCGACGGCAACGCCTCGCCGGTCTGCAAATGATCGCTCACCGTCAGCACCGCCAAGGCACGCCGCTTGTGCCGCGCGGCAAGCGTGTAAAGCTCCGCCGCTTCCATCTCGACACCGAGGATGCCATGGCGCACCATCTGCTCGTCAAGATCGGGGCGCTCTGCATAGAAAACATCCGAGGAATAGATCCCGCCCACATGGGTCTTAGCTTCGAGCTTTTCGGCGGCAGCGACAGCAGCGCTTAAAAGGCCGTAATCGGCGCAGGGGGCGTAGTTCAATTCGCGGAAAATACCGGAGGAGGGCGAGGTGATCGTGCTCGCCGTCATGGCGATGATCACGTCGCGGATGCCGACATGGGATTGCATCCCCCCGCAAGAGCCGATGCGGATCAGGGTCTGCGCGCCATATTCGGTCATCAACTCATTGGCGTAGATCGACAGCGACGGCATGCCCATGCCCGAGCCTTGGATCGTCACCCGGTTTCCGCGCCATGTGCCGGTAAAGCCGAGCATGCCGCGCACTTCGTTGACCAGTTCGGCCCCTTCGAGAAAGGTCTCCGCCGCCCATTTCGCGCGGTAGGGGTCGCCGGGCATCAATACGGTTTCGGCGATATCGCCGGGTTTTGCGCCAATATGGACGGTCATTTCTGTCTCCTGATGTTTGGCGCATTTTGCCCGCGCAAGGCGGGCTTCACAAGGGCTGCGGTGGGGCAGGGGGCGTGACGTAAACTTCCGCTCGGCGCCGTGCGGGCGGTGACTATCGAATTCACATTTCCGTTAGCAATAAAAAAGCGCCGGTGAATTGCTATTCAACCGGCGCGAAGTTCCCGTATTTCGGGAAGTATTAAACCCGCATCGTTTCCGGATCGGCACCATTCTCTACTTGGGCGCGGAACCAATTTGGCTGGCGGCCTTTTCCAGTCCAAGTCTGGGACGGGTTTTCTGGATTGGCGAACTGGGGTTTCGATTTCGGACCGGCAGGCGCTTTGCGCGGCTTCTTGGCCTTCTTGGGCGCGGGGGCCTCATCAGCTAACTCATTCAGGGAAAAGCCATATTCCGCCGCTGCCTTTTGCGCTGCCTTGCGTGCGGCGCGTCGTTCGCGCGCCTGTGCAGCCTGAAATGCCTTTTTGACATCCGACAGAAGTTTCTCCAGTTCCTTACGGCTCATGGATTTCAGGTCTTTTTCCATATCTGATATTTCCTTTCCAGATTGTGCTGGTAGAGGGAATTATAGAGGCAATAAGTTAATTGCACGATGTATTTTGTGTCAGCCTATTCCGCCGCCACCGCTTTGGGATCGGCGAGCGTAATAATATCCTGCATGATGACGTTCAATTCGAAGTCCTTCGGCGTATAGACCTGCGCCACCCCGGCGGCGCGCAAACGGGTGGCGTCGGCCTCGGGAATGATGCCACCGACGATGACGGGAATATGGGTCAACCCGGCCTCGGCCATGCGTTTCATCAGGTCTTCGACCAAGGGTACGTGAGAGCCCGAGAGGATCGACAGGCCGACCACATGGGCGGCTTCCGTTTGTGCTGCTTCGACGATCTCCGCAGGTGTCAGACGGATGCCTTCATAGCTGATGTCCATGCCGCAATCGCGGGCGCGGACGGCGATTTGCTCGGCCCCGTTTGAGTGGCCGTCGAGCCCTGGTTTGCCGACGAGGAATTTCAGCCTGCGGCCCAATTTGTCGCTGACCGCGTCTACCGCATCGCGCAGGTCGTCCAGACCTTCGGTCTTGTTGGACTGGCCTGCGGAAACCCCTGTGGGGCCGCGATATTCCCCGTGAACGGCGCGCATCTGCGCGGCCCATTCGCCGGTGGTCACCCCGGCTTTCGCGGCGGCGATGGAGGCGGGCATGATGTTCTCGCCCGCCTGCGCCGCTGCGCGCAGATCGGCCAGCGCCTGTTTCACGGCACCCTCGTCGCGTGCGCGGCGCCATGCGTCGAGCCGGGCGAGCTGGTCGGCCTCGGCGCCGGGGTCGGATTGCATGATATCGCCCGCGCCGGTCATCAGGGGCGAGGGCGCGCCTTGCTGCCATTTGTTGACCCCGACCACGACGGTTTCGCCGCTTTCGATACGCCGCAGCCGGTCGGCATTGCTTTCGACCAAACGTCCTTTCATGTAATCGATCGCGGAAATCGCGCCGCCCATCCCGTCGAGATTCGCCAATTCCGCCCGCGCGCCTTCTTTCAGCAATTCGACCTTGGCATCGACCGCGGGGTTGCCGTCGAATAGATCGTCGAATTCCAAAAGGTCCGTTTCATGGGCCATGATCTGCTGCATCCGCATCGACCATTGTTGATCCCAGGGGCGGGGCAGGCCGAGAGCTTCGTTCCATGCGGGCAATTGCACGGCGCGGGCGCGGGCTTTTTTCGACAGGGTCACGGCCAGCATTTCGATGAGAATACGGTAGACGTTATTCTCGGGCTGTTGTTCGGTCAGCCCCAGCGAATTTACCTGCACCCCATAGCGGAAGCGACGGAATTTGGGGTCTTCGACGCCATAGCGCGCGCGACAAATCTCATCCCAAAGGTCTACAAAGGCGCGCATCTTGCACATTTCGGTGACGAAACGGATGCCTGCGTTCACGAAGAAGGAAATGCGGCCCACCAATTTCGGGAAATCCTCTGCCGGGACGCGGGGTTTCAGCGCGTCGAGCACGGCGGTGGCGGTGGCCAGTGCGAAGGCCAATTCCTGTTCCGGCGTCGCGCCCGCCTCTTGCAGGTGGTAGGAACAGACGTTCATCGGGTTCCATTTTGGGACATTCGTATAGCAGAATTCGGCCACATCCGCGATCATCTTGAGCGATGGCGCGGGCGGGCAGATATAGGTGCCGCGGCTGAGGTATTCCTTGATCAGGTCGTTTTGCACCGTGCCTTGCAGCTTGGAGACATCCGCGCCCTGTTCCTCGGCCACCGCGATATAGAGCGCCAGCAGCCATGGGGCGGTGGCGTTGATCGTCATCGAGGTGTTCATCTGTTCCAGCGGGATGCCGTCAAACAGCGCGCGCATATCGTCGAGGTGATTGACGGGCACGCCCACCTTGCCCACCTCGCCGCGGCTGAGCACATGGTCGCTGTCATAGCCGGTTTGGGTCGGCAGGTCGAAGGCCACGGAAAGCCCGGTCTGCCCGCGCTCAAGGTTCGAGCGGTAGAGCGCGTTGGACGCGGCGGCGGTGGAATGGCCCGCATAGGTGCGAATGAGCCAGGGGCGGTCTTTCTGCGGTTGGGTCATCGTGGCCTCTTGAATCTGGGTGGCAATAAAGTTGCGTCACGATGTTGATAAGGGAAATAATATGCCTCTGTCAATTCGCTGCGTTGCGGCATCACTCGGGCCGCTTGGGCGGGCGGGAAACAGATAAATATTGTCCTCTCGCCCCCGCGCTGTAAGGGTTAAGCCATGACGCAGACTGTGCAATTGCCCCTTTGGCTGTTCATCCTCATCGTGGTTTTCGCAGCCGTCACGGCGCTGAGCCACTTTCTGCTGCCTTCGGTGCGTTGGTTCTTTCGCCGGCGGCTTGAGCGGGCAGTAGCACGGTTGAACAAACGGCTGACGCGGCCCATTGAGCCCTTCAAACTGGCGCGGCGGCACGACATGATCCAACGGCTGATCTATGATCCGGAGGTCAGCCAAGAGATCGTCAACTATGCCCGCAGCAACGGCGTGCCCGAGAACGTGGCCTTTCAAAAGGCGCGGGAATATGCGCGTGAGATCGTGCCGCGGTTTTCGGCCTTCGCCTATTTCAGTTTCGGCATCCGCTTGGCGCGGCTGTTGACCAATACGGTCTACCGGGTCGAGACGGCGGTGAGTAACGAGACGACATTCGCCGCGCTGCCGCGGGATGCCACGGTGGTCTTTATCATGAACCACCGGTCGAACATGGATTACATGCTGGTGACCTATCTCGCCGCGCGGTCTTCGGCGCTGAGCTATGCGGTGGGGGAATGGGCGCGGGTTTGGCCGCTGAGCACGTTGATCCGCTCCATGGGGGCCTACTTCATCCGCCGCCGGTCGCGCGGGGCGCTCTACCGCAAGGTCTTGGCGCGCTATGTGCAGATGGCCACGACGGGCGGGGTGACGCAGGCCTTCTACCCCGAGGGCGGCTTGAGCCTGACCGGGGCCTTGCAGCCGCCGAAGGTCGGGCTTCTGTCCTATGTCGTGGATGGGTTCGACCCCGAGGGCGCGCGCGACATCATCTTTGTGCCCGTGGCGATCAATTATGACCGGGTGCTGGAAGACCGCGTGTTGATCGCCGCCGGGCAGCGCGGAGACCGGCGTTTTGGAGCGCGGATCACGGTGGTCGTGGGCTTCGTGCTGCGCAAGATGTGGCGGCGGCTGCGCGGGCGCGACACGCGTTTTGGCACGGCGGCGGTGACCTTTGGCGATCCGCTGTCGCTGCGCCGTACCGGGGCCGGGGTGCCGGTCTCGGAACTGTCCGAAATGTTGATGGACCGGATCGCGCAGGCGATGCCGGTGCTGACCGTGCCGCTGATCGCACGGGTGACGTTGCAGGCCGCGCGCCCGATGAAGGAGGCCGATCTGCTGGCCGAAGTGGCCGCGACCTTGGAGCAGATGCCGCCGCGCAACCGGGTGCCGAAGCCGGACGTCCTGCCCGAACGGGTCGCCCGCGCAGTCGCGCGGCTCAAGAAACGTGGCGTCATTTCCGAAGGCCCGGAGGGGCTGGAGATCGTCGAGGGGCAGGGGCCTGTTTTGGCCTTCTACGCTAATTCCATTGCACATTTCCCCTCGGAGGATGCTGCACCTGCGGCAGAAATTGCTGCGACTGCTGGGTCATAAAATTACAAAAGGCGGCATCTAGGGGTTGCATTGTTGCGCAGCGGATCATATCCCGAAAGGGAGCCGCCGCGATTCTGCGGTGCGGCACAGACCTTGTAGACACCGATCACCGGCAGGAGGCCCACATGGCACTGGATACGAAACACGCCGAATATGACGCCCCGCAAAAGGACCTCTATGAAGTGGGCGAGATGCCCCCGATGGGGCATGTCCCGAAACAGATGTATGCCTGGGCGATCCGCCGCGAACGGCACGGCGACCCGGACAGCGCGATGCTGCAAGAGGTGGTCGACGTGCCTAAGCTCGACAGCCAAGACGTGCTGGTCCTCGTGATGGCGGCGGGCATCAACTACAACGGTGTCTGGGCCGCGCGCGGCGTGCCGATCAGCCCCTTCGACGGCCATGGCGAGCCTTACCACATCGCGGGCTCCGATGCCTCGGGCATCGTCTGGGCGGTGGGCGACAAGGTGACCCGCTGGAAGGTCGGCGATGAGGTGGTGATCCACTGCAACCAAGACGATGGCGACGACGAGGAATGCAACGGCGGCGACCCGATGTATTCTCCCAGCCAGCGGATCTGGGGCTACGAGACACCCGACGGCTCTTTTGCGCAGTTCACCCGGGTGCAGAGCCAGCAGCTGATGCCCCGGCCCAAGCACCTCACGTGGGAAGAAAGCGCCTGCTACACGCTGACGCTGGCGACCGCCTACCGGATGCTCTTTGGCCATGAGCCGCATGACCTGAAGCCCGGGCAGAACGTGTTGGTCTGGGGCGCCTCCGGTGGCCTCGGCTCCTATGCGATCCAGCTTATCAACACCGCGGGCGCCAATGCGATCGGCGTGATCAGCGACGAGAGCAAGCGCCAGTTCGTGATGGATCTGGGCGCCAAGGGGGTGCTGAACCGCAAGGACTTCAACTGCTGGGGCCAATTGCCCACCGTGAACACGCCGGAATATGCCGAGTGGTTCAAGGAAGCCCGCAAATTCGGCAAGGCGATCTGGGACATCACTGGCAAGGGCGTGAACGTTGATATGGTCTTCGAGCACCCCGGTGAGGCGACCTTCCCAGTCTCCACCTTCGTTGTGAAAAAGGGCGGCATGGTGGTGATCTGCGCAGGCACAAGCGGGTTCAACCTGACCTTCGACGTGCGCTACATGTGGATGCACCAGAAGCGCTTGCAGGGCAGCCACTTTGCCCACCTCAAACAGGCGAGTGCCGCCAACAAGCTGATGATGGAGCGGCGGCTCGACCCCTGCATGTCCGAGGTCTTTAGCTGGGCCGATCTGCCCGAGGCGCATATGAAGATGATGCGTAATGAGCATAAGCCGGGCAATATGTCGGTGCTGGTTCAAGCCCCGACGACCGGGCTGCGCACGCTGGAAGACACGCTGGTCGCCCGCGACTAAGCGACACGGATCGGCTAAGATGAAACCCCCGTGGCTTCGGCTGCGGGGGTTTTGCATGGTGCCCTGTCGAAACAGAGGCTTAGCGCCCGAAGCCCCGCTATTTATGGGGGGACAGAAAGCGCGGATAGTGCAAAATTTCGTACATGCTATGGTTGTATTAATCTGCCATTAACCAAAGCTGGGCGACCCTCATGCGAGATGATTGGATATTGGACGTTTTGGCCGATCTCAGGGCTTTTGCCATGGCGAACCAACTGCCGCGCACGGCGGAACAGTTGGACGACGCGGCGCTGATCGCTCTGGCTGAGATGTCCTTGCAACGCGAAAGGGCCATGGGCCGGACGCATGAGGATAGAGCCGCATCTGGAACGGATTTGGGAAAGGCTGGCGCAGGCTGATGGCCAGCCCGCCCTTGGGCAGGCCTGCAAAGACCTGCGCGATCACTATGGCATTCTGCATGTCGTCTATCACTGGGTCGACACGGCGGGGGTGCAATATGGCTGCGGCACCTATGGCGCGCTCTGGTCTGAGCGCTATCAGGCGCATAACTACCTGCGCATCGATCCCGTGGTCGCGGGCTGCTATCGCCGGTTCGAGCCGGTGGATTGGAAAGACCTCGATTGGTCCTCTCGCGCGGCGCGGCAGTTTCGCCGGGATGCTTTGGACCATGGGGTTGGCGATCAGGGGTTCTCGGTCCCGATCCGGGGGCCGCATGGGCAATTCGCGCTTTTCACCACGAACCACAGTTGCACCGATCGGGTTTGGGCCGCTTTCACCGCGCGGCACCGGCGCGATTTGATCTGGGCGGCCCATTGCTTCAACGAAAAGGCGCTGGCGCTGGCCCCGGAGCGGGCACCGGGTGCCGTGCAGGCGCTCTCCCCGCGCGAGGTGGATGCGATGACCCTGCTGGCGGTGGGCTATAGCCGCGCGCAGGTGGCTGACCGTCTGTCGATCTCGGAACATACGCTGCGGGCCTATGTGGAAAGCGCCCGCTTCAAACTGGGGGCGTCCAACACCACCCATGCCGTCGCCCGCGCGCTGAGCCGGGGGCTGATCGTCGTCTGAGGCGGATAATCCACATGAATCGCAGGCGCGGGGCAAAGCCATCTGGCCCCCGGCGCGGGGCTCATTTAGGGTCGCCCAATGACATCTACCGCGCTCACCTATTCCGAAGACCAAGCCGCCGCCCATGACAAGGTGGCCGATATGCTGCGCTCTGCGGGCATTGATCTGGACGACTCGCTTTTGATGCCGCCTGCGGGCGGGCCGGATCAGGTGATGGCGGTGACCGGCAAGGCCGGATCGGGCAAGACCCTGCTGCTGGCCGAGCTTTACCGCGCGCTGGAAGGGGCCGGGGTCGAGATCGTCTCGGGCGATTACGAATCGCGCAAGAAGCGCGAGAAGCGCACCTTGGCGATCCTCGCGCCCACCAACAAGGCGGCGAGCGTGCTGCGCCTGCGCGGGGTGCCCGCGACGACGATCCACCGCATTCTTTATACGCCGGTCTATCACCCCGAGTACGAGCGCATCGCCGAATGGCTGACCGGCAACGGCGAGAAGCCCGAGATCGAGGGCTTGAGCGAAATGGCGCTGGACCGGGCGGCGGCGTTTTTTGCGAACAACAAGTCGGTGCCCGGGGCGCTGGCGGCGGCGGGGCTGCGCGGCAGCGATTTCATCACCGGCTGGAAGCGGCGGGAAGAGCCGTTGGACATCGGTTTCGTCGACGAAAGCTCGATGCTGGACGACAAGCAGTTCGAGGATTTGAAAGAGATCTTCCCGACGCTGCTGTTGTTTGGCGACCCGGCGCAGTTGGCACCGGTGGGGCAATCGGGCACGATGGTCTTCGAGAAACTGCCCGAGAAGCGCGTCTTGAACCTCAACCGCATCCACCGGCAAGAGGCCGACAACCCGATCCTTGATCTCGCCCATGCGCTGGCCGATCCGCAGTTGGAGTTTCATGACTTCGAGCGGATGATCGAAGACGCGGCGCGCAAGGATGACCGCGTGGTCTGGGGCCAGCGTGTCGAAGTCGATCTCATGGCGCGCAGCCCGGTGCTGGTCTGGCGCAACGCGACGCGCATCCGGCTCATCAATGCGTTCCGCAGCGTGCATGGCGCGCCCGAAGATGCGTTGCTGGCGGGTGAGCCGCTGATCTGCGACGGGATCGAACTGCCGCTGAAACACCGCAAGAAACGGCTGGACCTTGAAGCGCGGGGCCTGATCAAGGGCGCGCAGGTGGTCTATCTGGGCGAGGGGCGCAAGCCCGGCTTCAGCCGCTTGCATGTGATCGGGGCCGAGGACCCGCAGGTGAGTGCCGCCTCGATCGTGAAGATCGAGAAACCCGACGAAGAAGAACCCTTCATCCCCTTCGCTGCGCGCATGGGGGCGACCTTTCTGCACGGGGCGGCGGTGACGATCCACAAGGCCCAAGGCAGCCAGTGGGAGAATGTGCAGGTCTTTGCGCCCGATCTCTATGCCGCCGCGCGGATGGGGCGGTCGGAGGCGGGGCAGCCGCTGTGGAAACGGCTGGCTTACGTCGCCATCACCCGCGCTCAGGAGCGGCTGATCTGGGTGGTGCGCAACCGGCTCAGCAAACCTTCGGGGCCGCTGCGGGTGGATGATCTGCGGGCCTCGCCAGCAGCGGCGCTGACGCTTGAGGCGACCGAGGATGGCGCGCCTTAGCGGCGCATGAGGCCGAAGACGGCAGAGGCGCCCCAGCCCGCGGCAACCGCGATGAAGAGCGACAGCAGCCCGTAGAGAAACGCCTGTTGATGGGCGAGGTTGAACAACCAACGCTCCATCCCGACTTTGCGCACGTCGATGATCGTCTCATATTGCGCCACCACATCGCCGCCGCGCGTGAGGAAAATCCGCGTGTCATAGGCCCCTTCGGTGAGCGAGGCGGGCAGGGCGACGGCGGCGCGGAAGAGGGTCTGCTCATCCACTTTCACCCCGTCTTCGATAACTTGGTACAGGTTCGCATCCTTGCGCACGCGGATCAGCGCGTCGGTGAACTGGGTGGGGTCCGCGATCTCCATCGGGGCGCCGACCGACCGGATGGCGCGGGGGATGGAGATGCGGTGGCGCAGGTCTTCGATACGTTTGAGCACCTCGGCCAGCGGGCCGGAGGTGACCACGGCGTAGAAACTCGGCGCGCGGTCGACCTCAACCGCGGCGGTGTTCACCCAAATGCCAAAGCGCCGCTCTTTCCGGCGCACCATGACCGGGGCCGAGGGGCCGGAGACGGTAATGACGACTTCGAGCGGCGCGCCATCGGGGATCGGGGTTTCGCGTTTCACGGCCCCGTAGACGAGAATCTCGGACCCGTCGAAATTGGTGGTGATGGAGACTTCGGCCTGGCTGAGGCCAAGCACGATTTCCTCTTCCGCCGTGGCGGTCAGGGCCGTGAAACACAGGCCAAGAAAGGCGATCACCGCGCGCATCATTCCGCCGCCACCGGGCTGAGAGAATAGAGTTCCGCCGGTTCCAGCAACAGGTCGAGCGCCAGCTTGCCGCAGACCGCCAAGACCAGCACCGCGAGCAGGATGCGCAGCTGTTCGGCCTGCATCCGCACGCCGATCCGCGTGCCCACCTGCGCGCCCAACACACCGCCCACCAGCAGCAGCACCGCCAGCACGATGTCGACCGTCTGGTTGGTGGTGGCATGGAGCATGGTGGTGAAGCCGGTGACGAAGATGATCTGCAACAGCGAGGTGCCGATCACCACTTTGGTCGGCATGCCGAGCAGGTAGATCATTGCAGGGACCATGATGAAGCCGCCGCCCACGCCCATGATCGCCGAAAGCATCCCGACCGCCGCGCCGACCAGCACCGGCGGGATCACTGAGATATAAAGGCCCGAAACCCGAAAGCGAATTTTGAACGGCAGCCCATGCACCCAATAGTGCTTCTTGCGTTTGACCCGGCCCCCCTTGCGGGTGCGGCGGATGGCGCGGAGCGATTCCACGAACATCAGCCCGCCGATAATGCCAAGGAAGACGACATAGCAAAGCGTCACCAGCAGATCGACTTGGCCGAGCGATTTAAGGTAGTTGAAGATGAACATGCCGATGCCGGAGCCGATCAGGCCCCCGGCCAGCAGCACCCAGCCCATTCGGAAATCGACCGTCTTTCGCTTGAGATGCGCCAGAAGCGCCGAGAAGGAAGAGGCCACGATTTGATTGGTCGAGGTCGCCACCGCCACAGCGGGCGGGATGCCGACAAAGAACAGCAGCGGCGTGATCAGAAAGCCGCCGCCGACGCCGAACATGCCCGACAGGATGCCCACGATGCCGCCCAACCCCAGAAGGAGGAAGGCGTTGACCGATACTTCGGCAATGGGCAGGTAGATTTGCATGACGTTTCCTAGCCCCGAACGGCCGCGCAGTTCAACATAGCTTGTCGCGGTGAGGCGACCACTTTGACAGGTTGCGCCGATCCGGCCCTCGGGTGCAAGGGCCGGAAGGAAGTGTCAGCGTTCTTTCACATAGGGCTCGCCACCCGCGCGCGGCGGGATCGCTTTTCCGACGAAACCGGCGAGGATCACCACGGTCATCAGATAGGGCAGGGCACCCAGAAGCTGGCCCTGCACCTTGATGCCGATGACCGATTGGATCACGTCCGGTCGGGTCTCCAGCGCGCCGAAAAGGCCGAAGAGCAGCGTGGCCCAGAGCGCGTACCACGGGCGCCACTTGGCGAAGATCAGCGCGGCCAGCGCGATGAAGCCGCGGCCCGCCGACATGTCCTTGACGAAACCCGCTTGTAGCGCGGTGCTGAGGTAGGCGCCCGCCACGCCGCAGAGCAGGCCCGCGATGGCCACGGCGGCATAGCGCAGACCCACGACCGAGACACCGGCGGTGTCGACGGCGGCGGGGTTCTCGCCCACCGCGCGCAGGCGCAGGCCGAAGCGGGTGCGGAACAGGATCCACCATGTCAGCGGCACGGCGAGGAAGGCGGCATAGACGAGGATCGAATGGCCGGAGATCAGCTCTTCGTAAAGCGGGCCGATGATCGGCACGCTCTCCATCGCCTCGGCGAAGGGCAGGGTGATCGGCTCGAACCGCGCGCCGCCGAAGAGCGAGGGGGTGCGGCCCCCTTGGGCGAACCAGTCCTGCGCGATCAGCACGGTCATGCCCGCGGCGAGGAAGTTGATCGCCACGCCGGAAATCAGCTGGTTGCCGCGGAAGGTGATCGAGGCGAGGCCATGCACGGCGCTGAGCGCCAGCGAGGAGGCGATGCCCGCCGCCAAACCCAGCCAGACCGAACCGGTGAGCGAGGCCAGCGCTGCCGAGAAGAAGGCCGCGGCCAGCATCTTGCCCTCAAGCCCGATGTCGAAGACGCCCGCGCGTTCGGAGAAAAGACCGGCAAGACAGGCCAGAAGCAGCGGCGTGGCCAGCCGCACGGTGCTGTCGAGCAATTGGATGAGCGTGATATAGTCCATAGGTCAGACCCGCTTTCTCAGGGGGGTATAGGGGCTCATTCCGCGCTCTCCGACTGGGCGCTGCGGGGGCCGGGTTTGGGCGGTCCGGGGCGGCGGAACATCAAGAAGAGACGCTCCAGCGGCATCCGCACCATGTTGTCGAGCGCGCCGGTGAAGAGGATCACGAGCGCCTGGATGACGACGATCAACTCGCGCGGGATCGAGGTCCAGAGCGCCAGTTCCGCGCCACCTTGGTAGAGGAAGCCGAAGAGCAGGGCGGCAAAGAAAACGCCCACCGGGTGCGAGCGGCCCATTAGTGCCACGGCGATGCCGATGAAGCCCGCGCCCTCGGTCGCGTTCAGCACCAGACGTTCGCTTTCGCCCATGACGTTGTTGATCGCCATCAGACCCGCCAGCGCGCCCGAGATAATCATCGTGATCATGGTGATGCGCACGGGCGAGATGCCCGCGTATTTCGCCGCCGGCTGCGAATGGCCGTAGGCGCGGATTTCATAGCCCAGACGGGTGCGCCAGATCAGCATCCAGATCGCCACGCAGGCGCCGACGGCCACCAGCAGCGAGACGTTGGCCGGTGCGGATTTGGAGAAAGCGATGCCAAGGGGGGCAAGCAACTCGTGCAGGGTCGGCAGATGCACGGCCTCGGGGAAGCGGGCGCTCGCCGGGTCCATGCTGCCGGGCGGGCGCATGACGTTGACCAGCACGTAGTTCAGCAGCGCCGCGGCGATGAAGTTGAACATGATCGTGGTGATCACGACGTGCGAGCCGCGCTTGGCCTGTAGCCAGCCGGGGATTGCGGCCCAGACCGCGCCCAGAAGACCGGCCATGACGCCGCAACCGATCAGTGCCAGCGTCCAATGCGGCCACGGGATGTAGAGCGCGGCCAGCGCCACGCCGAGGCCGCCCAGCATCGCCTGACCCTCACCGCCGATGTTGAACAGCCGCGCGTGGAAGGCCACGGCGACGGCGAGGCCGGTGAAGATGAAGTTGGTGGCGTAATAGAGCGTGTAGCCCCAGCCATAGGTCGAGCCGAGCGCGCCCTTGACCATGAGATTCACCGCCGCGATCGGGTCTTCGCCGATCGACAGGATCACCAGCGCCGAGAGCACGGCGGCCAGCAGCAGGGAGATCAGCGGCACGAGGATCACCTCGGCCCATTTCGGCATAACGTCCATCTCAGACCTCCTTGCGCGCGTCGCCGCCCGCCCGGGCGAGATTGGCCTCAACCTCGGCCACGCTGTGTTCGTTCTCGGTATCGGTGATCCCGGCCATCAGCAGCCCAAGCTCCTTTTCGTCGGTCTGATCGGCGGCGCGTTCGCCCATGATCTGCCCGTCGAACATCACCGCGATGCGGTCCGACAGGGCGAGGATTTCTTCAAGCTCGACCGAGACCAGCAGGATCGCCTTGCCCTGATCGCGCAGGGCGATGATCTGCTCGTGGATGAATTCGATCGCGCCGATGTCAACGCCGCGGGTGGGCTGGCCGATCAGCAGAAGGTCTGGGTTGCGCTCGATCTCGCGCGCAAGGACGATCTTCTGCTGGTTGCCGCCGGAAAAATTCTTGGCGGCCAGCGTCGGGTCGGGCGGGCGCACGTCGAAACGGGCCATCTTGTCCTCGGCATCGGCGCGGATCGCGGCATGGTCCATCAGCATGCCGCTGTTGAAACGGTCGTCGTGGTGGTAGCCGAAGACGTTGTTCTCCCAAGCCTGAAAATCCATGATCAGGCCTTCGCGCTGGCGGTCTTCGGGCACATGGGCGACGCCGCGCGCGCGGCGCGACTGGCCGTCGCTTTTCTTGCCCGACAGGTCCAGCGGCGTGCCGTTCAGCGTGACGCTGCCGGTGCCGTCGGCATAGCCGCCCAGCACTTCCAAGAGTTCCGACTGGCCGTTGCCCGCGACGCCCGCGAGGCCCAGCACTTCGCCGGCGCGAATCTGCAGGTCGATCCCGCGCAGCCGCTCGACGCCCTTGTCGTCGACCACCCGCAGGCCCTTGATGTCAAGGATGACATCGCCCGGGGTGGCGGGCTCTTTGTTGACGCGCAAGAGCACCTTGCGCCCGACCATCAGCTCGGCCAGTTCCTGCGGCGAAGTCTCGGCGGTTTTCACGGTGGCGGTCATCTGGCCGCGGCGCATGACCGACACGGTGTCGGTGATCTCCATGATCTCGCGCAGCTTGTGGGTGATCAGGATGATGGTTTTGCCTTCGGAGCGCAGACGCCCGAGGATGCGGAAGAGCTGGTCGGCCTCGGCGGGGGTCAGCACGCCCGTGGGCTCGTCGAGGATGAGGATATCGGCCTGCCGGTAGAGCGCTTTCAGGATTTCCACGCGCTGCTGCATGCCCACGCCGATGTCTTGGATCTGTGCGTCGGGGTCGACGTTGAGGCCGTAGTCCTTCGACAGTTCGATCAGCGTCTTGCGCGCCTTCGACAGCGAGGGCTTCAAGAGGCGGCCATCCTCGGCGCCGAGGATGATGTTTTCGAGCACGGTGAAGTTTTCCACCAGCTTGAAGTGCTGGAACACCATGCCGATGCCGGCGGCGATGGCGGCCTGACTGTCGGGGATCTCGGTCTTGCGGCCACTGATGTAAATCTCGCCCGCGTCGGCCTTGTAGAAGCCGTAGAGGATCGACATCAGCGTCGATTTCCCGGCGCCGTTCTCGCCGATGATGCCGTGGATTGTGCCCGGCATGACGCGGATGGAGATATCTTTGTTGGCCTGTACCGGGCCGAAGGCCTTGGAGATGCCCTTGAGTTCGATCGCGGGGGCGGTATCGGTCATGTCAAAAGGTCCTGCGGGCGTTGCAGCCCTTGATCTGGCGTTGTTCCATCGCTGCCCCGGTCACGCTGTGGGGTTTTAAAAGGGGCCGCGCCGATGATCGGCGCGGCCCCGGGGGTCGATTGTGGATAAATCGGGCTCAGAAGTCCAGTGCCGGGCAGCTGTCGTTCTCGTAGTAGGAGACCACTTTGATCTCGCCGTCGATGATCTTCTGGCGCGCTTCGTCGACAGCGGCCTTCATCTCTTCGGTCACGAGATCTTGGTTATGCTCGTCGATGGCAACGCCGACACCTTCTTCGGCAAGGCCGAGGGTCACGACGTCGCCGACTTCGAGGTCTTCGCCCGCCATCATCGCGTCATAGACGGCGACATCTACGCGTTTCAGCATGGAAGTCAGGACCTTGCCCGGGTGCAGGTGGTTTTGGTTGCTGTCCACGCCGATCGACAGGATGCCTTCGTCGGCAGCGGTTTGCAGCACGCCCACGCCGGTGCCGCCCGCGGCGGCATAGACCACGTCAGCGCCTTGGTTGATCTGGGCCTTGGTGATCTCAGAGCCCTTCACCGGGTCGTTCCACGCGGCGGGGGTGGTGCCGGTCATGTTGGCGATGACGGTAGCGTCGGGGTTGGTCGCCTTGACGCCTTGGGCATAGCCGCAGCCGAAGTGACGGATCAGCGGCACGTCCATGCCACCGACGAAGCCCACGGTGTCGCTCTCGGAGGCCATCGCGGCCATGACGCCGACGAGGTAGGAGCCTTCATGTTCGGCAAAGCTGACCTGACGCACGTTGGGCAGGTCAAGCCAGTTCACGTCGATCACGGCGAACTTGGTGTCGGGATAGTCGGGCGCGACGGTCGCCAGCGGATCGGCCATGGCGAAGCCCATGGTGATGATCGGGTTGGCACCAGATTCGGCGAAGCGGCGCAGGGCCTGCTCACGCTGCGCTTCGGACTGCATCTCGATCTCGGCGAATTTGCCGCCGGTCTCTTCGGCCCAGCGGGAGGCACCGTTGAAGGCCGCTTCGTTGAAGCTCTTGTCGAACTTACCGCCGAGGTCGAAGATCAGCGCCGGTTCAGCCGCTGCCGCGCCCGCGGTGAGGGCAAGGCCCGCAGCAGCGCCGAGGAATTTCGTCATGAGGGTCATTTGGTGTCTCCCGGGTTGTGGTGTCGGGCGGTCAATCAGATGCTGCCGCCACGGCGTTTGTGGATCATGTGATCAGGTATAATCTAGGGCGCAGGCGGGGGGTAGGGTCAACCGCTTTTTGAGGGCAAGCCGCCCGGATCGCCAGCGTGACCATGGGTCAAGACGCGTTGCAGGATGCAGGCATCCACGGGCCGGGCGCCGCTGCGCGCGTAATAGGCACGGCGGGTGGCGATTTGGGCAAAGCCTTGATCCGTATAGAGCGCCCGGGCGGGCAGATTATCGGCGGCGACTTCGAGAAAGGCGCTTTCGCAGTCGGCGGGCAAGGCCGCCAGCCAGTCGCGCAGCAGGGCCCGGCCCAGCCCCCGACGTTGCTGCGCAGGGTCCACGGCAAGCGTCAGCAGTTCGGATTCGCCCGCGATGGTGCGGGTCAGGGCAAAGCCGCCGGGGCAGGTGAAAAGCTGCACGAAGGGGCTGTCGAGCAGGCTTGCGAACTCCGCCTCCTGCCACGGCCTGTCTTGGGTGAAGGCCGCAGCGTGGATCGTGGCGAGGGCCGCCGGTGTCACGGCAGCAGCACCGGGGCGGCGTCGCGGGCGGGGGCGGCATCGGCGGGGCGCAGGTAAAGCGGCGCGGGGCGCGGCGGATTGCTGGCAAAGCGGCGCGCGGCGATGCGGGCGATGGCTTCGGCCACGGGCATCGCTGGCGGCTCTCCGCCCGCGCCGATCAGCGGGCCGGTAAAGGCCGGGAGGGCTGTGGCATCATGAAGCGCGGGCGCGGAAATGGCAGGGTTGTCAAAGCCTTGCAGGAATACCTGATCGCGGCGGGCATCCACTGCACAGGCGCAGGGGCCGTCATGGCCTTCGCGCAGCGCGTCGAAGGCATCGACCCCAACCGCCGGAATGCCAAGGCCAAGCGCCAGCCCGCGGGCGGCAGAAACGGCGATGCGGATGCCGGTGAAATTGCCCGGCCCGATGCCGACGCCAAGCGCGGTGAGGTCGGCATAGGCCAGCCTGGCCTCGCTCAGCAATTCCTCGCAAAGGACCATGATCCGCTCGGCCTGACCCTTGGTCATCGGCTCGGTGCGGGAGGCCAATATCCGATCGCCCGACAGCAAAGCGGCCGCGCAATGCGCGGCCGATGTGTCAAAGGCCAGAATCAGCGGCCCGCTTGCGCCATGCTCAGGCAACCGGGCGCACCTCTGTGACCTCGGGGATGTAGTGGCGCAGCAGGTTCTCGATGCCCATTTTCAACGTCAGGGTCGAAGAGGGGCAACCGGCGCAGGCACCCTGCATATGCAGATAGACGACGCCGCGCTCAAAGCCGTGAAAGGTGATGTCGCCCCCATCCTGCGCCACGGCGGGGCGCACGCGGCTGTCCAGCAACTCTTTGATCTGACCGACGATTTCACCGTCTTCGCCGTCATGCGCGGCGTGGCCGGATGTGGGCTGGTGGTCAGAGGCCATGACCGGCTCGCCGGACTGGAAATGCTCCATGATGGCGCCGAGCAGGGCGGGTTTCACATGGTCCCATTCCACCGCGTCTTGCTTGGTCACGGTGACGAAATCGGTGCCGAAGAACACACCGGTCACGCCCTCGACCGCAAAAAGCCGTTGGGCCAGCGGGGAGGTCGCCCCGGCTTCGGGGGAGGGGAAATCAGCGGTGCCCATCTCCAGCACGGTCTGACCCGGCAGGAACTTGAGCGTTGCGGGGTTCGGAGTGGATTCGGTCTGGATGAACATGGGGTGTACCTCGCTTTCGGCGTGGCTCCTGATATGCGCCTGCGCGGCCGGCAAGTCAAGGTTTAGAACCGTTCTAAATTGCGGCGCCGGGCATTGGGCGTGCGGCAGAGCGCTCAGGTGATCGCTTCGAGCCGTTCCTTGCTCAGATCGCCGGGCACGATGGTGATCGGCACGGGCAGGGCACCGGCAGAGCGCGACAATTGCGTGACCAGCGGGCCGGGGCCTTTCTTGCGGTCGCCGCTGGCGCCGAGCACCAGAACGCCGATGTCGGGGTCGTCGGACAGCTGCTGAATGATCTCGTCCGTCGGTTCGCCCTCGCGGATGATTAACTCAGGGTCGACGCCCTGTTTGTCGCGCATCCATTTGGCGAAAACCTCGAAATGCACCTCGATCCGTTCGCGGGCCTCTTCGCGCATAAGGTCGCCAACGCCGATCCAATGGTTGAACTCTTCGGGTGGGATCACCGACAGGACGGCTACGCCGCCCCCCGTGCGCGCCGCGCGCAGGGCGGCGAAACGCATGGCATTCAAACATTCGGTGCTATCGTCCAGCACCACTAGGAATTTCCGCATCAAACCCTCTCTCCGCACCACCTCCCGGTGCGGTGCGATCATGGCGCGGGCGGGCGGCGCTGGCAATTGCTTTCGCGCGCCGCCGCCGTCCGGGCCTTCAGCCGCGCTGACTTGCGGCCCAATCCCAATACATTTCACGCACCCGGCGCGTGACCGGGTTTTGGTTGTCCCCGGTGCCATATTGCGTCTCGTCAAAGGCGCTGACAGGTGTGACCTTCATCATATTGCCCGACAGAAAGACCTCATCGGCGGCATGGAAATCGTCAAAGCTGAGGACGGTCTCATGCACCTTCATCCCCGCCTCGCGCATGTTCGACATATGCCGCGCACGGGTGATCCCGGCAAGGAAGGTGCCGTTGGGGATGGGGGTGAAGACCTCACCATCCTTGACCATGAAGACGTTGGCGCTGGCGCTTTCGGCGACATTGCCCATGGCATCGGCGACAAGTGCGTTGCCAAACCCTTTGGCGCGCGCCTCGACCATCATGCGGGCGTTGTTGGGGTAAAGGCAGCCTGCTTTGGCGTTAACGACGTTATCCTCCAGCACCGGGCGGCGGAAGCGGGTACGGGTGAGGGTGGTCGCGGCCTCGGGCGGGGCCATGGGGATGGCCTCAAGGCTGATGGCAAAGCCGGTGGCACCTTCGCGCGGCACGATGCCCAGCTCGTCGCCCGCCAGCGCCCAGTACATCGGGCGGATGTAGACGGCCTGATCGCGCGAATAGCTCTTCAGCCCCTCGCGGCACATCTCGATCATATCCTCGGTTTCAACCGTGGGGGTGATCATCAGCGCGCGGGCTGAGCGGTTGATCCGGGCGCAATGCGCTTCCAGATCGGGGGCCAGCCCGTCGAACAGCCGCGCCCCGTCGAAAACGGTGGTGCCCAGCCATGCGCCGTGATCGGCGGCCTTGATGGTGGGCAGATCGCCGTCGTGCCATGCGCCGTTGAAATAGGTCTTGATGTCTGTGCCGGTGGCCATGTGACGATCCTCAGGAATTGCTTCGGTAGATGCCCTCGGGCAGGTTCAGGGCCGCCGTCAGATCGCTCAGCTGCGCGGGTGACAGGGTGATCTTGGCCACACGGTCGGTCCGGGCGTCCCATTGCTCGATCGTGATTTGCCCCGCGAAGGCAGAGACGGTGACGTCCTCGCGCAGGGGGGCGTCGGATTCGTCGATCAGGGTGATGACGGTGGCGTCGAATTCATGCTCGATGGTAAACATGAAGGCACATTAGGCTTTGTGCTCGCGAGCGCAAGACAGGCTTTGTGCTCGCGCGCGCAAGACAGGCTTTGTGCTCGCGCGCGCAAGACAGGGTTTGTGACGCCAAGCGCAAGACCGCCGTGGGGTGTCAAAGCGCCGTGAACGGGGGTGGCGGCGGCAGGGCGTCATGATAGACAGGTGGCTCAAGGACCCCCGAGCGAGGATCAGCCGTGAAATTGTTAAATGCCCTTGGCGCATTTGCCGTCATCGCCCTGCTTTCTGCCTGTGAGGTGGCACCGATCCAGACAGGGCCGATCCCGGTCGACCGGCCGCAGACCACGGGGCAGGCAAGCCCGCGGCTGAGCGCAAGCGCGGCGGCGCGGAGCTTTGTTCAGGTGGTCCGCACGCTCGAACCCGTGGCCGAACGGGAGTGTCGCGCCCGGACGACGGGGATGAACTGTGATTTCAATATCGTGGTCGATGACCGCCCCGGCCAACCGGCCAATGCCTTTCAAACGCTTGATAAAAATGGCCGCCCCATCGTGGCGTTCACATTGGCGCTGATCGCCGATGCCCGCAACGAAGACGAGCTTGCTTTTGTGCTGGGCCATGAGGCCGCGCATCACATCGCGGGCCATATTGAACGCCAGCAGCAAAACGCCATGGCGGGGGCGGTGATCTTTGCCGGTCTCGCCACGCTGAGCGGGGGCGATGCCAATGCCGTGCGCACGGCGCAGGAATTGGGCGCAGAGGTCGGCGCGCGGCGTTATTCCAAGGATTTCGAGCTTGAGGCCGACGCCCTTGGCACGATCATCACTGCGCGGGCGGGCTATGATCCGCTGCGCGGGGCCGAGTTCTTTACCCGCATTCCCGATCCCGGCGACCGTTTCCTTGGTACCCATCCGCCCAATAACGCCCGGATCGATATCGTGCGGCGCACCATGGCGGGGCTGTAACGTTTTGCGCAAACTGGGGCAGGTGCTGAACGACCGCGGGTCGAAATATGCGGTGTCGGGCTGCCCTGCGCGCGACCGGGCCGAGGTCGATGCCGCGTTGAAAGACCTCAAACGCGACAAATCCTATGCCAAGGCCACCCATAACACTTGGGCGGTGCTCCTGTCGGATGGCGGCCCGCTGAAAGGGGACGATGGCGAATCCGGCGCGGGCATGGTGATCCTGCGGATGTTGGAGCGCGAGGGGCTGACCGACCATCTGATCGTCGTCACCCGCTGGTACGGTGGCAAACATCTGGGCGGCGACCGTTTTCGCCATGTGCAGACCTGCGTGCGGGCCTATCTGGATGGGCCCGCGGGCTAAAGGCTCAGCGCGATGGCGGCAAAGAAACAGGCCGTGGCGACCAGCACGAAGACATGCCAGATCGCGTTTTGATAGCGCATCCCGGGATGGGCATAGACCAAGGTACCCGCCGAATAGGTCAGCCCGCCCGCGGCCACCAGCGCCAATGCCGCCCCCGGCAGATTGTGCCACATCGGGTAGATCAACAGCACCGAGAGCCAGCCCATGCCGAGGTAGAGCGCGAGTGATCCGCGCGCATCGGTGCGCCAGAACCAGAGCTTGGCCACCGCGCCGATCACCGCCAGTGCCCAGACCACGCCGAGGATGCCATAGGCAAAGCCCGAGCCGATCACCATCACCAGCGGCGTATAGGTGCCCGCAATCTTGAAATAGATCGCCGCATGATCGACCCGGCCCAGAAAGGCGCGGCTGCGGTCGAAGGGCAGCAGGTGATAGATGGCAGAGGCGGTGAAAGAAGCAAGGATGCAGCCTGCGTAGATCGCCGTGGCGGTCAATTGCCCCTCTTGCCCGGCGGCATGGATCATCAAAAGGATGCTGGCGGGAATGGCGAAGCCAAGGCTCAGCACATGCACGGTGCCGTCGGCCAAAGTCTCAGCGATGGAGGTCGGATAGCCCATGACAGAAAGGTAGCAGCGAAACCGCACCCTGCCAGGGGTGACGAAAGGTAAAGCGCAGCGCCCGTTGGATCAGCGCGGTTTGTTGCCGTCGATCCAGCGCGACATCAGGGTCTTGTCGCGAAAACACTCCTGCGGGACATCGCGGCGTTTCAACCGCGCGATGTGTTCGGCAAAGGCGACCTGTTTGGCGGAAGGGTAGGCGGCAAAGGGCCCCTCCAACGCCTGCGGTTTATGGGCGTCGATCCATTCCGAGACCGCCGCGCGATCCGCTTCGATGCCTTTGGGAAGCTCTTCGCCCGTTCGCTTTGCGAGGGACTGGGCGTATTGCATCTGTTTTTCGGTCGCGGGCATGCGGCGGTCGGCCTGTTTGGGCTGCGCGCTATCGCTGCCACGGGGCGGGCGACCTTGCTGCTCAAGGTCGAAGATGCCGGGAAACTGAGGTTGAAAAGACATGTGGTCATTCCTCTGCTACTGCGTTCTACACATAGAACAGAAAGGGAACATATGCAAGTCTCTCCGTAATCTCGCCCTTCCATGGTGGTATATCTAGTAGCGGGGGCTTTTTGTTCCGCAATATCTGTGATGCGTGCGCTATCGCAGCTGTTCCGCCGCCTCTGCGATCAATTCCGCCGTCTTCACCAACCGCGCGGGCAGGGGCCGCCCGCGCCGTGAGGCGAGCCAGAGGTCATGCCAGCGCCGCTTGGGCAGAGGCAGCAGCCTGAGCCGGTCCTTGGCGGCAAAGGTTTCGACCCCGCTGCGGGGCAAAAGCGTATAGCCCACGCCCCGCGCCACCGCCGCCGGGATCTGGCCGATCTGGTTCACATAGCCACGCAGGCGCATCCGGTCGGCCCCCGGATAGCTGTCCGGGAAATTTAGCTGGAGCAGATCGTCGGCATAGGCGAAGCCATCGGGATGGGCGATGAAGCCCCGGCTTTCGAGATCGGCAAAACTTTCTATCTGTTCCAATGCATTAACTGGCAGCACGAGGCAAAGTTCCTCGCGCCCCAGATGCCGGGCCTCTAGCCTTGCATGGGCAGGGTCATCGGCCAGCACGCCCAGATCAAACCGCCCATCGAGCAGCCCGGCGCGGATGGTGGCTTGGGGTGCGGCTTCGAGGTGGAGGGAGAGGTCGGGCGCTCGGGCCATCCACTCCAGCAGGAGCGGCTGAAGCAGCATGGCGAAACTGCCGGAGCAGGCGATATGCACCACGCCCCGGTCGGGCAGGTCGGTCGCGATGCGTTCGCGCAGGCGTTGCTCTTCGCGGCGGCGGGCAAGGCCGGTTTCAAACAGCGCTTCGCCCGCCGGCGTCAGGGTGAAACTTTTGCCCTCGCGCGCGATCAGCGGCTGTCCCAACTGGTCTTCCAGCTTGCGCAGATGCTGCGACACCCCCGGCTGGGTCATGTTGAGCCGCTGCGCCGTGCGGGTGAAATGGCCGGTCTCGCAAAGGGTGGTGAAGGTCTCAAGCCAGGTGGCGTTCAGCATGGCAAACATTTCGTTATGATTTGGATGAGATTTGATAATTTCACATGCGGGGTGCGCCTGTCTATCTCAACCTCAACGCAAACAGGAGACCGCATATGACCACCCCCCGTACCTTTTCCCACATCGGCCTATCCGTGCCGGACCTCGACGCCGCCGTGAAATTCTATTCCGAAGTTCTTGGGTTCTATGTCGTGATGCAGCCCACCGAAGCGGTGGAAGAAGACAGCGCCATCGGCGTCATGTGCACCGATGTTTTCGGCCCCGGCTGGGGATCGCTGCGCATCGCCCATTTGGCGACAGCGGATGGCATCGGGATCGAAATCTTCGAGTTCCCCGGCAACTACGCCCCCGAAGAAAAGCTGGAGCATAAGCGCCACGGCACCTTCCACTTCGCCATCCAAGACCCCGATGTCGAAGGTCTGCTGGAGCGGATCATCGCGGCGGGGGGCAAGCAGCGGATGCCGGTGCGGGAATATTTCCCGGGCGAGAAACCCTACCGCATGGTCTATGTCGAAGACCCCTTCGGCATCGTCTTCGAGCTTTATAGCCACAGCTATGAGCTGACCTATTCGGCAGGCGCCTACGCCTGAGAGAAACCCTTGGGGGCGTCAGGTGATCTGACGTCCCCAAAGGTCGTATTCGCCCGCCTCTTCGACTTCGACGGTGACGATGTCGCCGACCTTGAGGTTCTGAAAACCCTCGTCGATGAAAAGATTGCCGTCGATCTCGGGCGCGTCGGATTTGGTGCGGCAGGTGGCGGCGTCTTCGTCGATCTCATCCACGATCACGTCGAGGCGTTTGCCGACCTTGGCGGCGAGCTTGGCCTCTGAAATGGCCTGCGCCTTTTCCATGAAGCGCTCCCAACGGTCTTGCTTGATCTCGGGCGCCACATGATCCGGCAGCGCGTTCGACCGCGCGCCTTCGACGTTTTCGTATTGGAAGCAGCCGACCCGGTCGAGTTGCGCCTCGTCCAGCCAATCGAGCAGGGTCTGGAATTCCTCCTCAGTCTCACCCGGATATCCGACGATGAAGGTCGAGCGCAGGGTGATGTCGGGGCAGGTGTCGCGCCATGCGGCGATCTCATCGAGGGTTTTCGACGCGGCGGCGGGACGGGCCATGCGTTTCAGCACGTCCGGATGCGCGTGTTGGAAGGGAATGTCGAGGTAGGGCAGCACAAGCCCATCGGCCATCAGCGGGATCAGTTTACGCACATGCGGGTAGGGGTAGACGTAGTGCAGCCGGACCCATGCACCGAGGGAGCCGAGGTCCCGCGCCAGATCGGTGATATGGGCGCGGTGGCCACGGTCTTCGGCATGTTTGATGTCGACCCCGTAGGCGGAGGTGTCTTGGCTGATGACCAGCAGTTCCTTGACGCCATTATCGACCAGCCGCTCGGCCTCGCGCAGCACCGCATGGGCGGGGCGCGATTGTAGGCGGCCGCGCATGTCGGGGATGATGCAGAACTTGCACTTGTGGTTACAGCCCTCGGAAATCTTCAAATAGCTGTAGTGCCGTGGGGTGAGCGAGACCTGCTGCGCGGGCAGAAGGTCGAGGAAGGGATCGGGCGCGGGCGGCACCGCCCCATGCACCGCGTCGAGCACCTGTTCGTATTGATGCGGGCCGGTGACGGCGAGGATGCGGGGGTGATGTTCGCGGATATAATCCGGCTCGGCCCCCAGACAGCCGGTGACGATCACCTTGCCGTTTTCGGTCAGCGCCTCGCCAATGGCGTCGAGGCTTTCGGCCTTGGCGCTGTCGAGAAACCCGCAGGTGTTCACAATCACCGCATCGGCGCCCGCGTAATCGGGCGAAACGCCATAGCCCTCGGCGCGGAGCCGGGTCAGGATGCGTTCGGAATCGACCAATGCCTTGGGACAGCCGAGGCTGACCATGCCGATGGTCGGCTGGCCGGGGCGGGCGGGATCGCTGATCTTCGCCTGCGGGGCGAGGTCGGGGCGCAGATTGGGTGGGTTTGTGCTCATGGCTTGCGCTATAAGGCAAGCGGATGAGCGGGGAAAGAGCCGCCGGGCAGGAGGAGAGAGCCATGAGATGGATTATAAGGGTCATCGGCGCGCTGTTGCTGATCGTCGTAATCATGCTGGGGGCGCTGTTCCTGCTGCCCGGCGAACGGATCGCGCGGATCGCCAGTGACCAACTCAGCCGGATGACCGGGCGGGAGGTGTCGATCACCGGCGATGTAGGCGTGACGCTCTGGCCGGTGCTGGGGGTGACCGCGGGCGGGCTTGAGGTCGGCAATGCCGATTGGACCGACAAGGGCGCGCTGCTGACGGCGGCCAATGCGGCGATTGGGGTGGATGCGGGCGCGCTTTTGCGCGGTGAGATACGCATCACCAATATCGCAGCGCAAAGCCCGGTGATCCGGTTGGAGCAACGTCTTGATGGGCGCGCAAGTTGGCAGTTCACCGACAGCGCCAGCGGCGCGCGGATCGAGACCGAGAGCGCGCCGAGCGCCAGCCGCCGCCCGCTGAGTATTCAGAAGCTGACGGTGACCGATGCCACGCTGATCTATGACGCCGAAGGGGCGGACTTGCTGCGCTATGATGGTGTCAATCTGGCGCTGGACTGGCCCGAGCGGGGCGGGGCGGCGGAGATCACCGCCAGCATGGCACCCGCGAGCGAGCCGGTTAAGCTTGCCGCGCGGATCGAAGGTTTCGCGGATTTTCTGGAGGGCGGCGTGCAGCCGCTGCGGGCGGAGGTTGCGACGGGCGGGGGTGAAGCCCTGTTCGACGGGCGCGGCGCGCTCAACGGGGCGCTGGCGGGGGATATCCGCATCGACAGCCCCGATACGGCGCGGTTTCTGGCGTCGCTCGGCGCGGGCGCTGTGACGCTGCCGCGCGGTTTGGGCCGGTCGGTCGATCTGCGCTCTGGGCTGACCCTGACAGCGGATCGGCGTCTGTCGCTGCGCAATCTCGCGGTGGATTTGGGTGGCAACAGCCTGGCCGGGCAGGCCGATCTGGCCCTGAACGGCAGGCCGCGGATCACCGCAAACCTGCGGACCGGGGCGCTGGACCTCTCGGCCCTGTCCGAGGAAACCGGTGAGACGAAAGGCGCCGATCGCACCGCTACGGCGGAGACAGAGGGCTGGTCGCGGCAAGAGATCAACGCAGACTGGCTCTCCGCCTTTGACGGGAACATCGCCCTGAGCGCCGAAAGCATCGATCTGGGGCAGCTCGACCTCGGCCCCACCCGCGCCGTGCTGCGCAATGACCGTTCGCGGATGGTTTTTGATCTACAGGATATGAACGCCTATGGCGGCAAGGTTGCGGGGGAGTTTGTGATGAACAACCGCGATGGCCTGTCCGTGGGCGGCAAGCTGCATGCGCAGAATGTGCAGATGCGCGACCTGCTGGAGGATACCGCCGGGGTGACGCGCTTTACCGGGGCGGGCGATGCCGACCTGTCGTTCCTCGGGGTGGGGCAGTCCATTGACGCGATCATGCGCTCGCTCAGCGGCTCTGGCGCGCTGACCATGGGGCGCGGCACGATTGCAGGGATCGACTTGGACGCGCTGCTCGGCTCCGTCGATGCCGAAGGTGGCAGCACTGTATTTGATTCCATGGAGGCGACGTTCGACATCGCCGAGGGCGTCTTGAGCAATGACGATCTGCTGATGCTGCTGCCGAACTTCAACGCGACGGGGGCAGGGCAGGTTGATCTGGGAGCGCAGAGGCTGGACTATACGGTCACGCCCAAGGCGCTGCGCGTCAATGCGTCGCGCGGTGGGCTGGCGGTGCCGGTGCGGATCAGGGGGCCATGGGCGGACCCTGAGATCAAGGCCGATCTGCGCGCCGCGATTGACCTCAATTTTGCCGAGGAAAAACAGCGGGCCGAAGATGTGGTGCGCCAGAAGATACAGGAGGAATTGAACATCGCACCCGACGACATCCGCTCGACCGAGGATATCGTGAAGGATGAGTTGGAGAATGCGGTCAGACGCGAGTTGTTCAAACTGTTCGACTAGGCGCCCCCCGCCGCCCCCCGCCGCCGCTTGGCGAAACTCATGGTGGCGTAGGCGGGCGGGCTGCGGTAAGGCTGACGCGACATTCTAGGAGAGGCGCAATGGCCAACGATCTTTTCAACAGCTTCATGACCGGCCCCGACGAACAGGGCCGTTTCGGCGATTTCGGCGGGCGCTTTGTCTCGGAAACGCTGATGCCGCTCATTCTTGAGCTGGAAGAACAATATGAGAAGGCCAAGACCGACGACAGTTTCTGGGCCGAGATGCACGACCTCTGGACCCATTACGTTGGCCGCCCCAGCCCGCTCTACCACGCTGAACGGCTGACCGAGCATCTGGGCGGCGCCAAGGTCTATATGAAGCGCGACGAGTTGAACCACACCGGCGCGCATAAGATCAACAACGTGCTGGGGCAGATCATCCTCGCCCGCCGCATGGGCAAGAAACGCATCATTGCCGAGACCGGCGCGGGCCAGCACGGTGTGGCCACGGCGACGGTCTGCGCCAAGTTCGGCCTGAAATGCGTGGTCTACATGGGCGCGCATGATGTTGAGCGTCAGGCCCCCAACGTCTTCCGCATGCGCCTTTTGGGCGCCGAGGTGGTGCCGGTGACTTCCGGTCGCGGCACGCTGAAGGACGCGATGAACGACGCGCTGCGCGACTGGGTGACCAATGTGCGCGACACCTTCTATTGCATCGGCACCGTGGCCGGGCCGCACCCCTATCCGGCGATGGTCCGCGACTTCCAGTCGATCATCGGCAAGGAAGTCCGCACCCAGATGGAAGAGGCCGAGGGCCGTCTGCCCGACACGGTGATCGCCGCCATCGGCGGGGGCTCCAACGCGATGGGGCTGTTCTACCCCTTCCTCGACGACAAATCGGTGAACATCATCGGCGTCGAGGCCGGCGGCAAGGGCGTGGACGAGAAGATGGAGCATTGCGCCTCGCTCACCGGTGGGCGGCCGGGCGTGCTGCATGGCAACCGCACCTATCTGTTGCAGGACGACGACGGGCAGATCCTTGAGGGCTATTCGATCTCTGCCGGGCTGGACTATCCCGGCATCGGCCCCGAGCATTCCTGGCTGCATGACATCGGCCGTGCGCAATATGTCTCGATCACCGACCGCGAGGCGCTGGAGGCGTTCCAGCTCTGCTGCGCGCTCGAAGGGATCATCCCGGCGCTTGAGCCGAGCCACGCGCTGGCCCATGTGCTGAAGATCGCGCCGGAGCTGCCCGAGGATCACCTGCTGGTGATGAATATGTGTGGCCGAGGCGACAAGGACATCTTCACCGTCGCCCGCGCATTGGACTTCGACATGGGTGAATTCGCCTAAATTCCCATCCGAATCCGAGTCGAGTTTGACGGGTCCGCGTGAAAACGCGGGTCCGTTTTTTTATGCAGCGCCCCTCTGCGCGTGATTTGCGCATAAACTTTGGGCAGGGGCCGAACTTCTTTGCCGAAAAAGCGCGAAAAAACTTTCACATCGCGAAAAGACCGGCTAGCCTTTCGTTGCAGCCCGCGCGCCTGCCCGCGAAACCCCGTTTCGCCCTTGCAGGCTTGACGCTAAGGCAATCTACCCCCGTATTTCGCGCCCGATTGGCTTCGTAAACCAAAGTTTATGACGCTCTTACAGGGGTTTAGATCGGACGATTTAAACCCGGGGCAGATAGCCAATCCCCCCTCGAATGCCCTTTTCCCTGTCATCCCAACGACGCCGCGTCACCGATGAGCGGCTCGCAACCCAACCCGGGACTGAAAGGAACACGACATGAAAAACGCATTCGCAACCGCCACACTGATCCTTGCCACCGCAGGCACCGCCGCTTTCGCACAGGGCATGGAAGGCCAGCAGGTCGGCTATACCGCAGATAACGCAGATGCCGCCTATTCGACACGCAACGTCACTTCCGACGCTCTGAGCTTTGACGACCTGCGCGCCGAAACACCTGCCGAGGCGACAGCGACCGTATTCGTCACCACGCAAGACGCACAAGAAGATGGCCGTTTCGTCCGCTAAACGCGGGCCAAGGCTCCTCCCCCTAACTTTCTCCCCCGAAAGGCTAAAACGATGAAAAAGACACTCGCAACAACCGCACTGATCCTCGCCACCGCAAGCACCGCTGCTTTCGCTCAAGGCATGGAAGGCCAGCGCATCGGTTACAACGACAAGACCGACAATGGCGTTTCCTACTCCAGCCGCAGCGAAGCCGTGGATGAGACCAAGCTGGAAATCTTCCAAGACGGTATCCTGCGCGCCGAAGACCTCTCCGACGTGACCATCACCGTCTTCCCGACCGCGCAGAGCGACGCTTCGGTCAACCGTTTCCCGCGCTGATCACTGCGCGACCCTAACTTTCCCCCGAAAGGACACGACATGAAAAAGACACTCGCAACCACCGCCCTGATCCTTGCCACAGCAGGCTCCGCCGCTTTCGCACAGGGCATGGAAGGCCAGCAAATCGGCTATAACAACAAAGCCGATGCAGGCGTTTCCTACGCCAGCCGCAACGACGCTGTCGACAATGTGAAACTGGACATCTTCAACAACGGCACCTTCCGCGCCGAAGACACATCTGACGTGACCGTCACCGTCTTCCCCGCCGCGCAAAACGCCGAGAAAGTGAACCGCTTCCCGCGCTGATATCGGCTCGATGCCTGCTAACGCATTGCGGTAAAACAGTCTTCCGGCCAGCCAAGCAACCCTGAACTGGCCTCAAGAGAATGCACTCGCCCCCCGGGGCGGGTGCCAAATCACTAAGGGTTGATCAGGGCGCATGCCCGCCATCCCTTGCACTTCGGTGCGCCGCGGTTAAATACGGCGAACACCAAGGCAAGGCTTCACCATGAATAATAAGAAAAAGATCGCACTGTGGGTTATCGCCGCTCTACAGTTCAACGCCACTGTCTATTTCGTGCTCGTTTTTGCACTGGAGGGGCGCGGCGTGACGCTTTTCGGCACCCCGCTGGCCGACATTGGGCCGAACAAGGGCATTCAGGTTTTGGGTCTGATTCTCGGGGTCGTTCTGGGCTGGATGGCACTGCGGATGAGCCTCCAGCGGGCCGAGCGGGCAGAGACGGCACTGCGTCATTGTACGGTGGAATTCGCCGATGTGCTCGAAGAACACTTTCGCGAATGGCACCTTACCCCGGCAGAGCGCGACGTGGCGATTTTCCTCACCAAGGGTTTGAATACACGCGATATTGCCGAGATGCGGGGCACGTCCGAAGGCACTGTGAAGGCGCAGACCAATGCGATTTACCGCAAGGCGGGCGTGACCGGGCGGACCCAGCTTCTCAGCACCTTTATCGAAGACTTGATGGACGATTCCCTGATGCCGCGTCCCAAGTCGAAACTGCATCTCTGCCACGCGGCCTAAGGGCGGCGTGGCGCCTCAGCGCGTCAGTTCCAGAATATCGAAATCGCTTTCCACTGCCGGTGACGGGAACAACAGCCGCGCGCGGGTGGGGCTGACCCGCTGGAACACGGCCACGTCGCTTTGCACTTTCTCGCCTGAGGTGAAATCTTCGGGTAGATCGGCATAATCGGGCGGGGTTTCGCCCCGGACATAGCCCACCCCGGCATAGATCGCGCGGCCTTCGCGCAGGGTGATGTCACCCTTGGTAAGCTGTGATCCGGTGAGTTTTTCAAAGGTGAAGCCGCGATCACTGGCCGTAAAGCGGCATTTGAACGGGCTATAGGCCACAAGCGGGCTGATCCCGCCCAGCTTGATCGTGCGGCAAGACCAATCGCCCTGCAAATCGGCGGAGAATGCGACCTGAGGCTGCCCAGAGAGCGCGCGGGTTAAAATCGCCACATCCCCCGCGTCGCCCCCGTTCAGCGCTTGCATCATGGCATCGCCAAAGGCGGCGTCGAAGGTCTCCAACCGGGCGCTATCGGCGGGGCGGAGCGTGGTTTCCGCCCAAGCGGTGACGGGCAGAAGCAGCAGGAGGGGCAAGAGGCGCAGGCGCATGGTTAATCCTCACTCGGGTCGATGGCATGGTCGCGCAGCACCTCCAGCGGCACGATATCGAGCGCGCGTAGATGCGTGGCGGCCAGATGCACCCGTGGGGCGCAGCCCTCATCCGCGGCTTGCAGGAACCGCGCGGCACAGAGGCACCATGCGTCTCCCGGCTTCAGCCCGGCAAAGCCGAACTCGGGGCGCGGGGTGCTGAGGTCATTGCCGACATATTTCGAATAGGCCAGAAACTCCGCCGTCATCACCGCGCAGACCGTGTGGCTGCCCTGATCCTGCGCGCAGGTGTTGCAATGACCATCGCGGAAAAAGCCCGTGACCGGATCGGTCCCGCAGATGGCGAGGGGCTGGTTCAGAACGTTGATGCTTTCGTCCGGGCTCATGGCTTCCTTTCTGTCTCAGCTGTCCTCGTCGAGTGAGGCCGCGATCTGGCGGAAAATCTCGATGTTCTGTTCCGCCACCCCGGCCTCACGGAATTTGCGATCGGCGGCATTGGTGGCGATGACCACATCGCGGGCGCTGTCGACATAGATGTACTGCCCATAGATGCCGCGCGCCATATATTCCCCCTCGGGCGCGCCCTGCGGGATCCACCATTGATAGCCATAGCCGATGCGCCCCTCGGCGGTGGGGGCGGTGGGGCTGGTCGATTCTGTTACCCAGTCTTCGGGCACGATTTGCTGGCCGTTCCATTGCCCACCTTGGGCGAACATCTGGCCGAAACGGGCATAGTCGCGCGTGGTCATATTGAGGCCCCCGAGCACGAAGGCGGTGCCGGAGCCATCGACGATGTAATAGGGCGCATGTTCCAGCCCCAAGGGCGCGATGACCTTCTCGCTCAACAACTCAGGCACGCTGCGCCCGGTGGCACCGCGCACCACCATGCCGATCACATGGGTGTCGATCGACACATATTGCCACTGGCTGCCCGGCGCGGTGAAGGTCTCGGACAATTCGGCGGTGAAATCGTCGAGCCTGCCGCCAAGCGCCACCACCCGGCCCATGCGGTTGATGTCCGAATCGTAGTCCAGATAATCTTCGTCAAAGGTGACGCCGCTGGCCATATGCAGCACGTTGCGCAGGCTGGCCCCGTCATAGGCGCTGCCCTTCAGGCTGGGGGCGTATTTGGTCACCGGATCGTCGAGGGATGCGATCTGGCCCTCCTCCAGCAGGATGCCCACCAGCGCCGAAAGATAGCTTTTCGCCACCGACCAGCTGATGCGGCGGTCCTCGGGGCCGGTGCCTTTAAAGTAGTTCTCATAGACGATGGCGCCGTCTTTCAGCACCACCAGCGCGGTCACGTCACGGGCCGCGATCCAGTCGTCCACCGCCTTTGGCAGTTCGGTTTCGGGGCCATAGGGAAGCTCGGTCGTCAGCCCGTCTCCGCGCGAAACGGGGGCGGAGAGGAAAGCACCGTCCATATGGCTGAAGTTGTGCACGATCTTCTCTTCGGAGAAGAGAGAGTTCACCGCCAAGAGCCGTTCGATCTCTTCCCGCTTCCAAAGACCGATGACGATGGCCGCCAGCAAAAGCGCCAGCAAGACCCGGCCCAGCCATTTTCCGAATGTACGCATGATATCCCCCCCTGTTGGCCCGCAGTGAACCACGGCGCGGGGGCGGGGGCCAGCCCGACATTGCGTCAGCAGGGGCGTGAGGCCGAAAGCGTCAGCGGAAGCGGTCCATCAGCTTTTGCAGCGGCGATTGGGGGTCTGCCTCCGGCTCGGGTTTGCTGGGGGCGGGCTTGGGCTGGGCTTCGGTGGGTTTCTTTGGCCCCTTGCTGCCGGTGCCCGAGCGGGGCGGGGCCACGCGCAGTGCCACGGCGTTCATAAACCGCCCGGTGTCGCCCCGTGCAAGATCCGCCGCCCCGTCTGAGACGCCGCGCAGCACATCGTCGAGCCAGCCTTCGTCTGCTTTGGGAAAGTCGCGCAGTACATAGCCCGCCACCGCGTCCTTATGGCCGGGGTGGCCGATGCCCATGCGCACGCGGTCATAGTCCGCCCCGATATGCGCGTGGATCGAACGCAGCCCGTTGTGGCCTGCATGGCCGCCGCCGGTCTTGCATTTGACCTTACCGGGGGCGATGTCCAATTCGTCATGAAAAACAATCACATCAGCGGGGTCGATCTTGTAGAACTTCATCGCCGCCTGCACCGATTGGCCGGAGTTGTTCATAAAGGTTTCGGGCTTGAGCAGCACCGCCCGGTCAGAGCCGAACCGCCCCTCGCTGACGCTGCCCTGAAATTTGCCTTTCCATGCGGAAAACCCGTGATCATCAGCAATGCGGTCCAGCGCCATGAAGCCGATGTTGTGACGGTTGCGGGCATATTTCGCGCCCGGATTGCCGAGGCCGACGATCAGTTTCATGGGCGAGGTCTCCTTTGGTTTCGCCTATCTTAACAAGCGGGGCGGGAGAATGTCCCCAAGGTCGCCGGAATTTTTTGTAAATTCCGGGGCGATTTCTTTGAAAGAAATCGGGCCCTAAATGCAAAACGGGGCCGCGTGATGCGACCCCGTTTCAGCACAGCCTTGCGGCGCGCTATTATTCACCGTCGGGCGGGCCCATTTCGGTTGTCGGCACTTCGTCCGCTGCCGTGTCGTCATCGTCGTCATCCGACGCGGCCAGACCAGCAGGTGCAGAGATCGTCGCGACGACGAAGTCGCGGTCGATCGTGGGTTTCACACCTTCGGGCAGGTCGACGCGGCTGATGGTCGCGCTGTCGCCGATTTCGAGGCCGGAGATGTCGACGGTCACATGCTCGGGGATGTCCGCGGCGGTGACGACCAGTTCAACTTCCGGACGGACCAGAGTGAGCACGCCACCCTTTTTCAGGCCGGGGCATTCTTCTTCGCCTTTGACTTCGACGTTGATGAACAGGTTGATCTTGGTGGTCCGCTTGAGGCGCATCAGGTCGATGTGCGTGGGCAGGTCCTTGACGACGTGGCGCTGAACGTCGCGGCAGATCACACGAACGTCGTCGTGGCCTTCAACCTTGAGGTTGAACAGGGTCGCTTTGAAGCGGCCTGCGCGCAGCTTGGTCAGCAGCTTGTTGAAAGGGATGTTGATCGGCAGCGGCTCTTTGTCGCCACCAAATACGATACCAGGAACCATGCCGTCACGACGTGCTTGGCGAGCGGCGCCCTTGCCTGTCCCCGCGCGTACCTGGGCTTCAAGATCAGGAATCTCTCCGGCCATTTTAGTCTCCAAATTTGTTAGGGCGGGAATCCTCCAAGGCTGTATTCCCGCGTGAAGCCGCGCGTATAGACCGGTTTTGCCCGGCTGGAAAGGGCAAAAGGGCGGGGGCGGCGCTATTCCTGCGGCGTGCGCAGATAGCCGTCCGCCGCCATGAGCCGGTCATAGAGGGCGAACTCCTTGGCGCGTGCGGCGCGCAGGCGGGATTCGACCTCCTGCGACAGGGGCGCGGGCAGATCGGGTGAGACGTTCTTGGGCTTAAGCTTGACCTCACGCCCCAGCCTTTCGGCCAGAAAATCGCGAAAGGCCGGTTGGCGTTCATAGGCGAAGAGGTGCTCGACCAGCAGGTCGCCGTGGTCAGAGGTCAGAAAGGAAAACTGGCTGCCGATCTGCGCGCGGGGCGGGGGCGTCTCGGAAATGACTTCAAGCGCGAAATCCTCGAAACTCAGCCGCTTGGTGCTGAGCGGTTTGCCATCCAGCCGGGGCTGGCTGCGGTAGCGATACCAGCTTCGGATTTGCTCGACAGGGTTGCGCATCACCGCCAAAGCCTCGGGGGAGGCCGAGAAGGTTTCCTGCAAAAAGGGCAGGACGCGCCGCCGATAACGCAGGGCAGTTACATGTTTGCGCCCCCGCGAAAAGATGATCTCGGCCTCGGGTTTCAGCGCCATTTCGACTGCGGTGGTCCCGGTTTTTGGCGTGGCGAGAAAGGTAAGGTTGCGGCTGAGAAAGATTAGCATGTGCCCGGATCGCGTGGCCGTTCCTGCCAGTCACCGCCGAAGTTGCGCGGGATCAGCAGGTTGTGCCGCCCGAGGTTGGCGATCTGCGTCTCTCCGCAGAGCGCCATGGTCAGATCCAACTCGCGGTGGATCACCTCCAACGCGCGGGTCACGCCCGGCTGCCCCATCGCGCCCAGCCCATAGATGAAGGCGCGCCCGATGTAGGTGCCCTTGGCCCCCATGGCCATGGCTTTGAGCACGTCTTGACCCGAGCGGATACCGCCATCGAGATGCACTTCGATCTGGTCGCCCACCGCGTCGAGGATCTCTGGCAGCATGCGGATCGAGCTTAGCGCCCCATCGAGCTGCCGCCCGCCGTGGTTGCTGACGATGATCGCATCGGCCCCGACTTTCAGCGCCATGCGCGCATCCTCGGCATCCAGAATGCCCTTGAGGATGACCTTGCCGCCCCATTGCTCTTTGATCTTGGCGATCTTGTCCCAATCGAGCGAGGGGTCGAACTGTTCCGCCGTCCAAGCACCAAGGTCGGCGTTGTCGGTGACCCCATGCACATGTCCTACGATATTGCCGAAATGCCGCCGTTTGGCACCCAGCATCTCGCGCCCCCAGCCCCATTTGGTGGCAAGATTGGCGAGTGTTTTGACTGTCAGTTTGGGCGGGGCGGAAAGGCCGTTTTTCAGGTCTTTGTGCCGCTGTCCGAGGATTTGCAGATCAAGCGTGATGACGAGGGCCGAGCAGTTCGCGTCCTTCGCGCGCTGGATCAGGCGGCTGACATAGTCCTGGTCGCGCATGGTATAGAGTTGAAACCAAAAGGGTTTCGTCGTCGCCTCTGCCACGTCTTCGATGGAATTGATGGACATGGTCGAGAGGGTAAAGGGCACGCCAAAGGCTTCGGCTGCGCGCGCGGCTTTGATTTCCCCGTCGGCGCATTGCATCCCCGTCAGGCCCACGGGGGCGAGGGCCACCGGCATGGCCACGTCTTCGCCGATCATCTGCGTTGCGGTGCTGCGCCCCGACATGTCCACCGCGACCCGCTGGCGCAGGCGGATTTGGTCAAAGTCGCTGCAATTCTCACGGAAAGTCTGCTCGGTCCAGCTGCCCGATTCCGCGTAGTCGTAGAACATCTGCGGGACGCGGCGTTTGTAGATACGTTTGAGATCGTCGATGCTGGTGATGACGGGCATGGGCCACCTGTGCTGAATGGGTTAACTTTTGGTAGCAACTGGTGGGGGGCTTGGCAATTGGGAAGGCTGCGGCGACGAAAAAGCCCGCGCGGCCAGTGGGGCAGCGCGGGCTTGGGGTCGTTTCCCAAAGCGAGGGGGGTTACGCTGAATGTGCCCCGTCGGCCAGTGACTTCACAAAGCCCAGCACATCCTCTGCGCTGTCGCCATTGGCGATCCGGCTGACGATGGCCGAGCCGATCACCACGCCGTCGGCCACTTCGGCGATGGCGCGGGCTTTCTCGGGCGTGTTCACGCCAAAGCCCACGATGACGGGCAGGCCGCTGGCCTTTTGAATGCGCGCCACCTCGGGCGAGACATCCGCGGCATTCGCCTCGGCCGAGCCGGTGATGCCGGTGATCGAGACATAATAGACGAAGCCGGAGGTGTTCTGAACCACGCGCGGCAGGCGCTTGTCGTCTGTCGTGGGTGTGGCAAGGCGGATGAAGTTCAACCCGGCGTCCTGCGCGGGCAGGCAAAGCTCGATGTCTTCTTCGGGCGGCAGGTCGACCACGATCAACCCGTCGATCCCGGCGTCTTTGGCCTCTTTCAGAAACGTCTCGACGCCCATGGAATAGATCGGGTTGTAATAGCCCATCAGCACGATCGGGGTCGTTTCGTCACTTTCGCGGAAGGCGCGGACCATTTCCAGCGTGCGGTTCAGCGTCATGCCCCCTTCGAGGGCGCGTTGACCGGCAAGCTGGATCGTCGGGCCATCGGCCATCGGATCGGTGAAAGGCAGGCCAAGTTCGATGATATCCACCCCGGCGGCAGGCAGGCCGCGCACGATCTCAAGGGAACGGTCGAAATCAGGATCGCCGGCCATCACATAGGACACAAACGCCTTTTTGCCGCGGGCGCGGAGGTCTTCGAATTTGGCGTCGATACGGGTCATGTGGCTTGCCTCATTTGGTGCTTTCCTCGGCAATGCCGAATGTCGCGGTGAAAATCAATCCACCGCGGGGCAGGGGGCGGCAAAATTCGCCTCCCGTGGTCGCCTATGGCACGCCGCGCCCTTCCATTTTTCGCAAAACCTCCTATCTCATGGGCCATGAACTATGTACTCGCCCTTTTCCTGCCGCCGCTGTCGATCCTGCTTATCGGACGGCCGATCCTGTCCATCGTGGTCTTCCTGATCTGGCTGCCCGCGATCATCTTCTCGGGCGGGTTGACGCATCCGATGTTCATTCTGCTCGCTTGGATCCTGATCTATCAGGCGCATCAGGACCGACGCGCGCGCTGAGCCTTGCGCTTTGCGGCCCTTACCCCTAACACACGCGCAGCTTTTATAGGGGTATCGTCATGGGTTTCAAAATGGGCATCGTCGGTCTGCCGAACGTCGGCAAATCGACCCTTTTCAACGCGCTGACCCGCACCGCTGCGGCGCAGGCGGCGAATTTTCCGTTCTGCACCATCGAGCCCAATGTCGGCGAGGTGGCGGTGCCCGATGCGCGGCTCGACAAACTGGCCGAGATCGCCAGTTCGAAAAGCATCATCCCCACGCGCATGACCTTCGTCGACATCGCCGGACTGGTGAAAGGCGCGTCGAAGGGTGAAGGTCTGGGCAACCAGTTCCTCGCCAACATCCGCGAAGTCGACGCCATCGCCCATGTGCTGCGCTGTTTTGAAGACGGCGACGTGACCCATGTCGAAGGCCGCGTTGACCCCGTGGCCGATGCCGAGACCATCGACACCGAACTGATGCTGGCCGACATCGAAAGCATCGAAAAACGTTTGCAAAACATCGTCCGCAAGGTGCGTGGCGGTGACAAGGAAGCGGTCCAGCAAGAGCGTCTGATGCGCATGGCGCTGGAAGCGCTGGAAGACGGCAAGCCCGCCCGCGTGGTCGAGGTCGATGAAGATGACGCCAAGGCTTGGCGCATGCTGCAACTGCTGACCACCAAGCCGGTGCTCTATGTCTGCAACGTGGGCGAATCCGAGGCCGCCGAGGGCAATGAACATTCCGCCAAAGTCGCCGAGATGGCCGCCGCACAGGGCAATTCCCATGTGGTGATCTCGGCCCAGATCGAAGAGGAGATCAGCCAGCTCGAAGCCGAAGAGGCTGAGATGTTCCTTGAGGAAATGGGGCTGAAGGAAGCCGGACTCGACCGTTTGATCCGCGCGGGCTATGAGCTTTTGCGCCTTGAGACCTATTTCACCGTCGGCCCCAAAGAAGCGCGTGCTTGGACCATCAAGTCCGGCACCTCCGCGCCCAAGGCGGCTGGCGTCATCCACGGTGATTTTGAGAAAGGTTTCATCCGCGCCGAGACCATCGCCTATGATGATTTCGTAAGCCTCGGCGGTGAGGGCCCTGCGAAAGAAGCAGGCAAGATGCGGGCCGAAGGCAAGGGCTATATCGTCAAAGACGGCGACGTGCTGCACTTCCTGTTCAACACCTGATCAGCGGGGCAGGGGCCGAGACCTCCGCCACATAAAAAGCCCGGCAGCGCGCGCTGCCGGGCTTTTTGTTTTTTAGGGCAACAGCTTACTTGCTGTCGTTGCCCGGGCCAAAGCCACCGTAGACATAGCCTTCACCGGGGCTACGCAGGGCGTTGCGCGTGCTCATCACGGTGTCGCGGTTTTTGTCGGTATCGGCGGTGTTCAGCATGATGTCGTTCGCCTTGGTCGAGGCATGCGGGTTCCGCATACGGTCGTTGTTGCCATAGACGTCGCTTGCGTCAGCGTTCACCGAAGTGTCGAGGAAAATGTCGTTGTGACGGGTGGAGTTGTCGGCAACGGCAGCGGTGGAGATCAAAGCGGCGGCGGCGGTGGTCATGATGAGTTTCATAGCGTGTTCCTTCAGGTCTCTATTAAATCGCGTCCTTGCGATGTCATCGTTTGTGGTGAAGTAACGGGCGCTCCGCCGTGAAAGTTTCGCTGCGGTTGCGAGTTTGGGGGGATGGCGGGGCGTTTTGCTTGTTCGAAGGAAGGCTGCAGTCTGTTTTTCTGTATATATTCAGTTATTTGCTATATCCCTCGCATTGTTTCACAAGTTATTCACGCTGCCGTGTAAGTTGCTACAGCCGCGCCAAATGGCCGGGAAATGCCAGTGGTTGGGGCTACTGGGATGGCTGCTTCTGCACAGCAGCACGGTCGATCACGCAGCATTCCGTCTCAGCGCGGCGGATCAGCGGGCGGAAAAAGAAACCCACCGCAAGAAATGCAGAATTTCCCACGAATTTCGCCTTGCCCCTCGGGCGCGACCTCTTTAGACGGGTCGACGGAGACGTGGCCGAGTGGTCGAAGGCGCTCCCCTGCTAAGGGAGTAGGCCCGGAAGGGTCTCGAGGGTTCGAATCCCTTCGTCTCCGCCACCCACACCTGCACGATAGCACCGCCCCCGTCCGGGCTGTCATCGCATGCGCCCCCAGCGTACCCCCGCTTTGCAACTTCGTTACATTTGCCCGGCACGGTCTTACCAGCCCTCCGCCTTATTCTCGGCAGAATTTTCGGCCAGTATTCTAAACATCCGGGGGGACCAGATCCTTGGCGATGACGGCGACACGCCCCATCGCTCAGCGAAAGGGAGGTTCCAGATGTTGGTTAACGTAAGAGACTGGTCTCGCATCCTGCATAATTGCATCTTCTCCGATGCCGATCAGTCGCTCTGTGCAAGGGCGTGGCAATACCGGGAGGAGAGCGTTCTTTGGGCGCTGTGGGTCATGATCTTCACCCCGGGCCATTGCGAGCGGAGCTTCCGCCACCACCGCAAGATGCTGCGCCTCAAGGCAGGCAGCTCCGCGGGCAGCGGCGGGTAACAAAGCCGCCAACAAGCACGGCATCCCCGCGGAATTCTCCCGCTGGGCAGTTGCATGCAGATGCATTCACGTTCACTTTGCCGGCAACGCCGCAGGCGGCCGGTTTGACCGTGCCGCTGGCCTTACCCAAGCAAAGGACAGCCATGCTTCGTCACGATCCCCTTTATCCGTCCCACCGATCTCCCGTGGTTGCCGACAATGTCGTCGCGACCTCTCAGCCCTTGGCCACGCAGGCCGGTCTCTTAATGATGCAGCAGGGGGGCAACGCGGTGGATGCGGCCATTGCCACCGCCGCGGCGCTAACGGTGGTGGAGCCTACGGGCAACGGGCTGGGCTCTGACGCTTTCTGCATCCTGTGGGATGGGGAGAAGCTGCACGGGCTCAATGCCTCGGGCCGCGCGCCAGCGGCTTGGTCGCCTGAGCGGTTCCCCGAGGGTATGGTCGAGCATGGTTGGGACAGTGTCACCGTGCCGGGCGCGGTCAGCGCTTGGGTCGAATTGATGGAGAAGTTCGGCAAACTCGATTTGGCGACGGTGCTTGCCCCGGCGATCCGCTATGCCGAAGAGGGCTTCCTCGTCTCGCCCACCATCGCGACACTCTGGGCGCGCGGGGCCGAGGTTCTGGGCAAGCAGCCGGGCTTTGCCGAGACCTTCCTGCCTGAGGGCCGCGCCCCGAAAGCGGGGGAGCGGTTCCGCAATCCCGGCGCGGCCCGCACCCTGCGCCTGATCGCCGAGACCAATGGCCGCGCCTTTTACGAGGGGGAGATCGCCGAAGAGATCGTGGCCCATGCCAAGGCCAATGGCGGCGCGATGACCATGGCGGATCTGGCGGCCAATAAGCCCGAATGGTGCGGCACGATCAGCCAAAGCTTCGACGATGTGGAACTGCATGAAATCCCGCCAAACGGGCAGGGGATCGCCGCGCTGATGGCGCTCGGCATTCTGGAGCATAGTGACATTCGCGCGCATGGCGCAGACGACTTGATGGCGGTGCATTTGCAGATCGAAGCCTGCAAGCTCGCCTATAGTGATCTGCATGCCTATGTGGCGGATCGCACGGCCATGACGGAGGTCGACGAAAAGGCGCTGCTCGATCCCGCGTACCTCAAGTCCCGCGCCGCGCTGATCTCAACCGAGAAGGCGCAGGACTTTGGCGCTGGCGCGCCCAAGCAAGGCGGCACGGTTCTGATGAGCACGGCCGATGCCTCGGGCATGATGGTCAGCTTCATCCAGTCGAACTACGCGGGCTTCGGCTCGGGCGTGGTGGTGCCGGGGACGGGCGTGTCGATGCAGAACCGCGGCTTTGGCTTCACCACTGCGCCGGGGCATCAGAATATCGTGGCGGGGGGCAAGCGGCCCTTCCATACGATCATCCCCGGCTTCGCGATGAAAGGCGGCCAGCCCCTGATGGCCTATGGCATGATGGGTGGCCCGATTCAGGCCCAAGGCCATATGCAACTGTTGCTGCGCACGCAGCTTTGGGGGCAGGACGTTCAGGTCGCCGCCGATGCGCCGCGCTGGCGCATTCTGTCGGGGCTGGAAGTAGCTTGCGAGCCGGCGATGGCGCCCGAGCTTTTGCAAGGGCTGCGCGATCTGGGCCATGTCGTCCATGTCGAAGCGCCCGACAACGCGTTCGGCTTCGGCGGCGCGCAGCTGGTGCAGCGCCTGCCCGAGGGCGGATATTCCGCCGGGTCCGATCCGCGCAAAGACGGGCAGGCGGCGGGTTTCTGATCCGGGCGTCTCTGCCCATGTGAGTTTGGCATGGCCCGTTCCGGGGCCATGCCGTTTTGCTTTCAGCCTTGCCCGCGCATCGCGTCGACCGTCCAGGGCCCCGGCCCGGCGGAGGCAAGGTAGAGAAAGCCAAAGCTGTAAAGCGCCGCCAATTCACCGCCATTCAGCAGCGGAAAGAACCCCTGCGGCATATGCGCGATGAAATAGGCAACCGCCGTCAAGCCGCTCAGGATAAAGGCTGACAGGCGCGAGAACAGGCCGATCACCAGCAAGACGCCAAAGACCAATTCGATCACGCCCGCGATTCCACCCATCGAGGCGATCGACACGCCGTTCATCGGCCCGGCTGGAAAGCTAAGGATCTTGGTCGTGCCATGTTGCAGCACCAAGAGCCCCGACATGATGCGGAAAAGCGAGAGTATCTGCGGCTGGTAGGGGGAGAGGAAGGTCATGTTTTCCCTTTCAGGACATTGGGTTGTTCATATGAGCCCAGTTTCAACCGCAGCCCGCGCAACCCGTCCAGCCCTTAAGCGCCGGAGGAGGGGATGTGTCACGGACCTGTGATGCCGCCCCCGGTGCGGAACCGTGTCGCGGGGCGCATTTCACGGGGGTTTGCAGATAATCGAAAAAAATTCACTTCAATCGGTCAATTGCTCTTGCGCACCCCGGACCACCCGCGTTAAAGAGCCGCTGTCCGAGGGCATTGCCCGAAAGACAGACATAGGCATTCCGGCGTAGCTCAGCGGTAGAGCAGTTGACTGTTAATCAATTGGTCGTAGGTTCGATCCCTACCGCCGGAGCCAATTTCTTATAGAGATCAATTAGATAAAGCCGCCTCAATAGGCGGCTTTTCTCGTTCTCTGGAGGGGATAGAACGCTCTTTTCCTGTAGCGCAAAAATGGGATGCGGCCTTAGCCAATCGCCCCTTGCCCCTCCCTCAAACGGCCACCACAACCGTATCCCCAATACGATGCACCCTGGCCGAAGTCCCATAAACCTCCGAAAGCATCGCCTCCGTCACGACCTCCCGCGCTGCGCCGTGATGCGTGATCCGTCCGTCCTTCATCGCCACGATCTGATCGGCATAGGCGGCGGCGTAGTTGATATCGTGCAGCACGATCACGATGGTCCGGCCATGGGAGCGGGCGAGGTCTTGTAATGTGTGCATCAGGCCGCGCGAGGCCGCGATGTCGAGGTTGTTAAGCGGCTCGTCGAGCAGGATATAATCGGTCTCCTGCGCAAAGGTCATGGCCACCTGCGCGCGCTGGCGTTGACCGCCTGAAAGCGTGTCGAGGCGGCGCTCGGCGAGGGGGGCAAGGTCGAAGGTCGCCAGTGCCGCCTCTACCTTTTCGCGGTCTTCCGCGCTCGGGCGGCCCTTGTGGTAGGGGTAGCGGCCAAAACTCACCAACTCGCGGACCGTCAGCAGGGGGGCCGCATCGCTGGTTTGGGGCAGAATGGCCAAGCGTCGGGCCAATGCGTCGTTCGCGCAGGCGCCGATTTGCAAGTCATCGACCATGATCTGCCCCTGCTGAAGCGGGATCAGCCGGGCGATCAGCGACAGAAGCGTCGATTTCCCCGCGCCGTTGGGGCCGATCAGTGCGGTTATCCCGCCGCTCTGCAAGGTCAGATCGATCTCGCGCAGGGTCGGCTTGCCGTCCCGGTCGTGGTTCAGGTCATGGATGGTGATCATCTGGGTTTTTTCCGCAGCAGCAGGATTAGAAAGACAAGGCCGCCAAGCACATCGACGATGACGACAAGCGGGGTCGAGGAGCGTAGGGCGCGCTCCAGCACCATCTGCCCGCCGACCAGCGTGATGGCCGATACCAGTCCCGCCGAGGGCAGCATGACGCTATGAAACATTACCGGGGTGATCTGCCGGGCGACGCTGACCACCAAGAGGCCGAGAAAGGCCATCGGCCCCACCAGCGCGGTCGAGACCGAGACGAGGATCGACACGAGAACCAGCACTTGGAACATGCCGCGCTTCGGGTCTTCGCCGAGGTTGACGGCGCTTTCATCGCCCAGCGACAGCACGTCAAGCCGGTGGCGCATCCGCCAAGCGGCGATCAGCGCGCCGCCGGTCAAGAGGGCGGCGAGGGTGAGCAGCGGGGTATCGACCCGGCCAAAACGGGCAAAGGCGTTGGCCTGCACGACCATGAATTCATTAGGGTCGATGACCCGTTGCAGAAAGCTTGAGACCGACCGGAACAGCCCGGCAAAGATGATGCCCGTCAGGATCATGCGAAACAGATCATGCCCGCCGCGGCGCAAGAGCGTGCCGAAAAGCGCCAGTGCGGCCCCCATCAGCAGGAGGCTGTTCACCAGAAACTGCGCAATTTCGGGCAGTTGGGTAAAAGTCTGGCCGCCGAGCACGAAGATCAGCACCGTCAGCGTCAGCAGATAGAGCGCATCGAACCCCATGACCGAAGGGGTCAGAATGTGATTGCGGGTGATGGTCTGGAACAGCACCGTGGCGGTCGAGACGGAGACGGCGACCAGCAGCAAGGCGATCAATTTATTGGCGCGAAACGATAGGACAAAGCCCCAGTTCCCCCGCGCCCCCAGCCCGAGGTAGAGCGCGATGCAAAGGCCCAGCAGCGCCAGAAGCCACCAAAGACGCTTAGGATACATGGCGTTTGGGCCCATGCAGCAACCACAGGAACAGCAGGGCGCCCACCACGCCGAAAACCGTGCCCACGGGAATTTCATAAGGATAGCGGATCAGCCGCCCGAGGATGTCGCACAGCAGCACGAGGCCCGCGCCGGTCATCGCGGTGAGCGGCAGGCTCCGCCTCAGATTGTCGCCTGCGAGCCGGGCCACGATATTGGGCACGACCAGCCCGACAAAGGGGATCAGCCCCACTGTCACCACGGTTAGGGCGGTGACGATGGAGATGGCCAGCAGCCCCAGCACCATCGTCTGCCCGTAGTTCAGGCCAAGGTTGATGCTGGCCGTGCGGCCCATGCCGATGATCGCGAATTGATCGGCGGCGAGATAGGTCAGCGCCGCCACCAGCGCCACCAGCCAAAGCAACTCATACCGGCCCTGCAACACGCCGGAGAATTCACCGTTCATCCAGATCTCGACATATTGCAGCAGGTCCGCCTGATAGGCGATGAAGGTGACCGCCGCCCCAAGGATGCCGCCGTAGATCAGCCCCACCAGCGCCACCAGCAGGGGCTGGGTCGGGGGCAGGCGCTGCACGATGGCCAGAAACCCCGCGCCCGCCGCAAGGGCGGTGAGGGAGGCGAGGACCATCTTGACGAAGATGGAGGCCCCCGGCGCGAAGAGGGTGACCAAAAGGATACCAAGCGCCGCGCCTTGGCCCGTGCCCGCGGTCATCGGTTCGACGAAACGGTTGCGCACCAGCATCTGCATGATGGCCCCGCTCACGGCCAAGGCCCCGCCCGAAATCACCACGGCGATGGTGCGCGGCGCGCGGCTGACCACCAGCAGTTCCAAGGCAGCCGGATCAGACCAAAGCGCCGCCCAAGACAGGTCGATCACCCCGACGAAGAGCGAGGCGACCGATAGGACCACAAGGAGACAGGCAAGGGCGAGCGCCACGGGTTTACTGCTCCGTCAGGGCGGCGTTGATCTCATCCAGCGTGAGGGTCATCGACTGGATGCCGCCGCCTGCGATGTAGATGGGCGCGGCGCTCAGATGCACGACTTGGCCGGTTTTCCATGCGGTCGTCTCATGCACCAATGCGTTGTCGAGCGTCGCCCGCGCGCCGTCGCTTTCCTGACCGATGGCCGCCATCCGGTCGATCACCAGCAGGATGTCGGGGTTGGCTTCGCGGATGAATTCAAAGCTGATCGCCTCACCGTGGTCGGCCATCTCGACATCCTGCACCGCTTCGGGCAGGCCAAGCGCCTCATGCAGCCAGCCAAAGCGCCCGCCGATGCCATAGGCGCTGATCTTCGGCCCATTGGTCATCACGATGAGCGCGCGGCCCTTGCCCGCCAGCGCCTCTTTGGTCTGGGCGAGCTTATCCTCAAAGGCTGCCGTCAGAGCTGCGGCCTCTTCCTCTTTGTCGAAAACCTTGCCGTATGCTTCCAACCGGGCCAGCCCTTCGCCGATGGTGTCTTGCCAGATGGTCATGTCCAAGGTGGGCGCGATCCGCGCCAGTTCCGGCACCTGTTCGGTGCTGCGCCCCCCGGCGATGATCAGGTCGGGATCGAGGGCGAAAAGCGCTTCGTAGTCCGGCTCGAAAAGAGAGCCGATGACCTCGGTCCCCGCTGCCGCCTCTTCGAGGTAGGGCAGATAGACCGGGCGCACCAAGCCCTGCGGTGTGACGCCAAGCGCGGTGAGGCTGTCGAAGGCCGCCAGATCGTAGACCGCCACCGTGGCGGGGGTAAGCGGCGCTTCGGCAGGGCCGCGGGCGGTGTCGACCGTCACGGTCTCGGCCAGCGTGGGCGTGGCGAAAAGCAGGGCCAGAAGGGCAAGGGGTTTGATCATAGCGGTAACTCTTTCATCAGGGAGGAGGGGGAGCCGGGCCGGTGTTTACCATTTCCATGGCCCGGCTTAGGACTAAGGAAGAAAATGCATCCGGAGAGAGCGCCATGCCGACGACCACAGGATTTTACCAAACCGAGAACGGCTCGAAATACTTGCAGCAGCTGTGCAAACATTTCGGCCATAAGATCGAGACATCTTACGACGCCGAAAAGGGCTGGGCCGCTTTCGAGATGGGCACGGCCTATATGACGGCGGACAGCAAGGGCCTCACCGTCACGGCGACGCTCGACGATCCCGAGATGGTGCCTGCGCTGCATAGTGTCATTGACCGGCATCTTGAAACTTTCGCCTTCCGGGAAACAGAAAAGAACATGGTTTGGACGGTCGAATAGGCCGCCCCTTCACAGAAAATCCCGGCGCCGTAATGGGCGCCGGGCAACGGGCCGAACCGGGGTTCGACCAAGCCTAGCCTTTGATCAGAAGACGATCTCGGCGCTGACGCGGATGGAGCGGCCGGGCTCGGTCAGCGGCTCCACTTCGCCCACGAACTCTTGGCCATAGGTGGCGCGGCTGCTGTATTGCTCATCGAAGAGGTTGTTCACCTCGGCGCGCAGGGTCAGGTTGTCCATCCGCTTGGGCGTGTATTCGGCAAAGACATTGGCGATCGTGTAGCCGTCCAACTCCGGCCCGCTGCCGCCTGTGGCGGCGTCATAGGTATCGTCAAAGTCGAAGGCCACCTGCACATCGCCACCCAAGAGAACCCCGTTGTTCAAACGATGCGCCACTTGGAAGGTCAGGAAATCGCCCATCGGCATGGTCAGGTAGTTGCCGTAGTAGGAGTCGGCAGACCGGCCATTGATCTCGGTGTCGATACGGGCAAAGCCAGCGCGGAAGAAACCATCTTCCCATGCGGTGCCTAGACCCAGTTCAAAGCCGCGCGATTGCACATCCGCAGTGAAGGCCGGGCCACCGCGATAGCTGGCGGCGCGTGCGTTGTCGATGTTGGTGGCGAACAGCTTGCCGTCGACGACCCATGCGCCCATGGTGTAATTCGCGGCGAGGTAGAGGTTATCGGCGGTGACTTCCTCGATGCCGGAACCATAGTCCCACGCGGGGTTGAGGATATAATTCTCGGCCAGTTCCAGACCGCCCCAGACGTGGGAATAGCCCGCGCTGATCGTCAGGTCGTCCGAGAGGTCATATTCGCCCGAGATATTGCCCGAGAGGCCCGATTCAGACTGCGAGGAACCGTCGGTCCCCTCGAAATCCTGAAAATCGGCCCGCGCCCCGAAAGAGAGCCGCGCGTTGCTTGTGGGCTCCATCCGCGCTTGGGCGAAAAGACCGATGTTGCTGAGTTTCTCAGTCGCCGCTTCACGCGCGCCGGAGGAAAGGTCGCGATAGTCCAGATCGGCCTCATCGGAGTAGAAGTCGAGACCTGCGTTCAACTCACCCCAGCACAGTGCGAAACGGTTTGAGAATTCGCCGCTCAGGCTCACGGTTTCACCGCTGGTGATCGAATTGGTCGACAGCGCCGACTCGTCGTTGACCAGTTTGGTCCCGCTATAGGCCAGCCGTGCGGTGGGGTTCCACATCGCCGTGGGCGTGGTGTCGCTGTAGCTCAGGACGATATTGGTGCGCTCCAGATCATAGGGGCGGTCCGCAGGAAGCGGACGGCCCCCGATGATGGCACCGAGGTTCGCCCGGTAGGGGCGGATTTCATCGTCGACCACCCGTTCGTACGACAGCTCGACCCGGTCGCCGCTCTGCGCCTCGTAGGCCAATTTGCCCAGCCCGCTGAGCAGGTCGGTGCCCGAACCGATGATCTCGTCGCCATTGCCATCTTCGCGCAGCCCGCCTTCGGCGACCTTTGCAAAGCCGAGGTATTCAAACCCGCCTTCACGGCCATAGACCGACAGGCTGTTCGAAAAGATGTCGCCGTTGCTGTCGTATTCCAGCTTGTAGCGCCCGCCAAAGCTCTCGCCCGGGGCCAGCAGATCGCTCGCGTCCTTGGTCTCATACGCCAGCGCGCCGCCCAAGGCGCCGGGGCCCGCATCGGCGGGGGCCACGCCGGGGTCGACGCGGGCGGCTTTTAGCAGGGCGGGGTCGATCAGCGTGGTGGTGTTGTGGTGGAACACCTTGTTGTTCTGCCGCGCGCCGTCGATGGAAATGGCGAGGTTGTTCTCCTCGATCCCGTTGACATAGACCTTTTGCGACATCGGGATCGAACTGCCCACCGCGATGGTCGGCTCGGCCACGAAAAGTTCGGACAGGTCCGCAGGGTTGCTCAGCGCCAGCCCTTCGCTGGAAATGGAGATGTCATCGTCTTCCATCCCTGGAACGGCTGGCATCTCAAGAACGATGGTTCCCAGAAAGGCGTCGTCGTTAGTGCTTTGCGCTTGGCCCGCGGCGGGAATCATCCCCGCGGCAAGGCAAGCAAATGCATGTGTCGGCTTCATCAAATTTCCCCTTACTCAAACGGCCCGGACCCGGAAAAGCACCCCCCGGACGGCGTTGCGGCGATTCCTTATAGAAACTGTCAGGAATCTCAAGAGGCATGATTTTGGCGAGGGGCTGCCTGTGTCTTTTGGGTAAAGGTAAGGGGTCGGGAGCAGGGGCGCGGGGCCGTGGATCACCTCGAAAAAGGGGCAGCTCGGACCGCGAAGAGGTGCATTCCCCTTGGCCCCCGAAAGCGCAGGCGGCCCCGTCAGCCCCCGGCGCATGGCTGCTGCCGCCGAAAGCAACCCTGCCAAAACAAACGGCATTTTCCGCCACTGTCACAAATCTTTTGCACTCTCAGGCCACAAGGAGCCGCGATGCGCCGAAGTATAAATTGACCAACTGGTCTAACGCGCGCATTCTGCCGACAATGAGTACACTAGAAAGAGGATTTCCCATGACAAGAACCATTCTGCTGGCCGTCACCATGCTGGCGGGGCTCGCCTCCGTGGCCCAAGCCGACACGCTGCGCCTTTTGACATGGGGCGGCTACGCACCTGAGGACGTGGTCGCGAAATTCGAAGAAGAGACCGGCCATACCGTCGAAGTCACGAAATCCAACAACGAAGAAATGATCGCCAAGCTGCGCGCGACGGGCGGCGGTGGTTTCGACCTCGCCCAGCCGTCGCAAGACCGCATCATGGGGCCGCAGATGGAATTCGGCATCTACAAGCCGATCGATGTCTCCAAGCTGAACAAAGAGCTTTTCATCCCCTCCATGCTCGACGCGACCATGGCCAACACCACCGTGAACGGCGATGTCTATGGCGTGCCGCACGTCTGGGGCACCTCCGGTCTGGTGATGAACACCGCCGAAGCGGGTGACACGGTCAAGGATTACACCGACCTCTGCGCGCCCGAAGTGGCGGGCAAAGTGTCCTACCGCCTGAAGCGTCCGACACTGATCGGTTTCGCCTTCGCCATGGGTGAAGACCCCTTTGCCGCCTACGACGACGAAGCGAAATATGCTGAGATCATGGGCAAGGTCGAAGAGAAGCTGATCGAATGCAAAGAGAACGTCAAAACCTACTGGGGCGGCGGCGATGAGCTGATGAACCTGCTGCGCTCGGGCGAGGTGACCGCCTCCATGGCATGGGACACCGGCGGCTGGAAGCTGAACGACGACAACGCCGACATTACCTTCGTGGCCCCGGCCTCGGGCGCGCTGGGCTGGATCGACACCTTCGTTCTGCCCGCCAAAGGGCAGGCCGACGATGTGGCCTATGAGTGGATCAACTTCGTCATGCAGCCGGAAATCGCGGCGATGATCACCGCAGCGGCGGGCAACTTCACCGCCTCCGCAGGCGCGGATGAGTTTGCCGAAGACAGCCTGAAAGCCAAGTATCAGAACAGCTTCCCGCAAGAAGCCGTCGACAATATCAAATGGTATCCGCCGGTGCCCGCCGGTCTGGAAACCATCGAAGGCGAAGTGCTGGACCGCGTCCAAGCTGCCAACTGATAACTGACCCTACGAGCGGCACCCTCATATTGGGGGTGTCGCTTCTTTATACGGAATTCACATGACCCCAGATCTGGAATGCGTCGACCTCGTTAAGCGGTTCGGCGATACCACCGCTGTTGACAACGTCTCCTTCACGGTGCCGCCCGGCAGTTTCTTCTCCATCCTCGGGCCTTCGGGCTGCGGCAAAACAACAATCATGCGGATGATCGCGGGGTTTCTCGACCCCACCTCTGGTGACATTCGGATCAAGGGCGGCTCGGTGCTCGATACGCCGCCGAACAAGCGCCCGGTGAACATGGTGTTCCAACATCTGGCGCTTTTCCCGATGATGACGATCGCCGAGAATATCGGCTACGGGCTGCGCCGTCGCGGCATGCCCAAGGCCGAGATCGCGCGCAAGGTCGATGAGGCGCTCGACCGGATCGGCCTGCCGGGCATCGGCGCGCGCAAGGCGGATGAGCTTTCGGGCGGGCAGAAGCAACGGGTCGCCATCGCGCGCTGCATGGTGTTAGAGCCGGACGTGCTGCTGCTGGATGAGCCGCTGGGGGCGCTGGACCTCAAGCTGCGCGAACATATGAAGGTTGAGCTGAAGGCCCTGCAAGCCGCCTTTGACACGACATTCGTCTATATCACCCACGACCAATCCGAAGCGCTGGTGATGTCCGACCAGATCGCGGTGATGAGCAATGGCCAGTTCGAGCAGGTGGGCCGGGGGCAAGATCTCTACTACCGCCCCGAAACACCCTTCGTCGCCGGTTTCATCGGAGAGTCGAACCGCTGGAAAGGCCGGATCGAACGGGTGGAGGGCGACGCCCTGCAACTGCGCACCGACAGCGGGCTTGCCATGCGCGCCACGGGCGCGGGCCTTGTCCAAGGGGCAAAGGCAGAGATTTTCGTGCGGCCTGAATCCATTCGGCTGGCTGCCAGTGCCGATGCGCTGTCGGGGTTCGACAATCAGCTAAAGGGCACTGTCACCAGCCTGTTGTTCAACGGCGCGGCTTCCCGCGTCTTGGTGCAGGATGATGTGGGTGAGACGCTCGAAGTCACGCTGCCGCAATCGGGGGAGTTCTCAAGCCTGAAACGCGGCGACGTGGTGCATATCGGCTGGGGCGCGGGGCAGGCGACCTGCTTTGGGGGCGCGTGATGCGCAGCCAATCGCGACTGACATTCTACCTGCTGCTGACACCCTTGGTGTTGTGGCTGGGGCTTTTGATCATCATCCCGCATATCGACATGCTGCTGATTTCGCTACGCGAGCGGATCAGCTTTGGCGTCTATGAAACCAGTCTGGCGCAATATGAAAAGGCGCTGACCGAACCGCTGTATTTGCGCACCTTCTGGCGCACGGCGGTGATGTCAGTGCTGGCCACCGCGCTGACGCTGCTGATCGCCTTTCCGGTTGCCTATTACATCGCCAAAATGGCGAAGGGGCGCTTGCAGCAGGTGTTGTTCCTGCTCTGCCTGATCCCGTTTTACGTCTCCGAACTGGTGCGCACCTTTGGCTGGATGATCCTGCTGCGCGAGACGGGTCTCGTCTCGAACCTGTTGCAATGGGTGGGGCTGGCGGACCGTCCGGTCGAGCTGCTTTATACCGATGCCACGATGATGGTCGGGCTGGTCTATACCTCCATGCTCTTCATGGTGGTGCCGCTTGTTACTACGCTGGAAAGCCTCGACGACAGTGTGATCGAGGCGGGCTATGATCTGGGCGGCAGCGGGCTTTCCGTCCTGCGTGAGATCATCATCCCCCATGCCATGCCCGGCATCGTATCGGGCTGTATCGTGGTCTTCATGCTGAGCTTGGGCAACTACCTGACGCCGACCATGCTGGGCGGCAAGGACAGCCTGTGGTTCACCGAAATGATCTATAACCAGTTCATCGTACGCTCCAATTGGGAGCTTGGCGCCGCCTTTGGCTTTATGCTGTTGGTGCTGTCTTCGGTGATCGTCTGGGGGATGCTCTGGCTGACGGGCCGGACCCTCAAGGAAACGATGGGGTGATCCAATGATCCCAACAATCCCGCAATCACGCAGCTTTCGCATCGTCTATGGTGGCTATGTGGCGCTGTTCTTTCTCTATCTGGCCCTGCCGCTGACCGTGGTGGCGGTCTTCGCCTTCAACGACAGCCAGTTCCCCTCTCTCCCGTGGGAGGGGTTCACATGGAATTGGTTCTTTGGCGAGGAGCGCCCGCAGATCGGCGTCTTTCACGAGCGCGGCATTCTGCGCGCGGTCGGCACCTCGGCCTTTGTGGCGCTCTGCGTGGCGGTGCTTTCCGTCTGCGTGGGCACGACCAACGCCTTCCTGTTCAACCGCTATGAGTTCCGTGGCAAGGGGTTCCTCTATGTGCTGATGCTGCTGCCGCTGGTGATCCCCGGCATCGTCCTAGGCATCTCGGTTCTGGTCTTCTCTTCGACGCTGGCCAATGGTGTTTGGGACTTGGCGCAGATCGACATTCAGGCGCTGCGCCCCGGTCTGCTTTTGGTGATCCTCGGGCAGTTCAGCTTTATCACCACCATCGCCACGCTGGTGATCTCGGCCCGGTTGCAGAAATTCGACCGGACCTTGGAGGAGGCGGCGCTGAACCTTGGCGCGGACCGTCTGACAGCGGTGCGCACGATCACGCTGCCGTTCCTTGCGCCTGCGATAGTCGGGGCCGTGGTGGTGGCGTTTTTGATGAGCTTTGAGAACTTCAACACCACGCTGATGCTCGTGGGCTCCGACGCGCCGCTGACCATCGCCATGTTCGACCGGCTGAAAGAGGGGTCGACCCCGCTGCTGAACGCCGTGTCGCTGCTCTTGATGCTGGGCTCGTCGCTTTTGGCGCTGCTGGTGATCCTGTTCCAGAAAAAGGGCTAAGCGCCCCCCGGCAGGCCCGCCAGCCGGGCCTGCAACTTCCGGCTAAAGCGCGGCACGCACCGCCCGGCTGAACCTTTCAAGCAAATCCGAATCCTCCGCCAGATGACGCCTCAGCGACCGGGGCAGTTCAAGCTGGACCCCCGTGCCCTTGCGGGTGCGGTTGCAGATATTCGTCTCATGCAGGCCGGGCAGGGTGGTGTTCACCTCCGCCCCGAAGCCCGCCGCGCGCAGGGCGGCACCAATGGCATCGCGCATCGCCTTGTCCCGCCCGCCGAGCCATACGGTTTCGGTGCCATCGTCCTTGCGGCCATGCACGGCGACGGCCCCCTCGGCACCGCCGACAAGCGCCAGCGCCTGCGGCTCATCGAAACGGTGCGAGGTGATGTGAAAACCCCCATGCGCCCCCGGTTTTAGCGCCTCGAAGACATAGAGCGACAGGTCGCGTCCCGCGATGACCTCGGCGATCAGGCCCGTCTCGGGTTCGATCGTGCCGCCATGCGGGGCCAGCATTACGACCGCGCTGCCGCGGTCCTCGGCCCGGATGCGGTAATCGACGCCCGCGGCCATCTCGGCGGAGAGGTCGGCGAAGTTTTGGAAGCGATCTGCCATAAAGGCTCCTGTTGAATGGCGGTTACACGTCGAGCTCGCGGACCGTTTTGCGGATCAGCCCATCCTTCCGCTCCAGAAATACGATCTCGCCGAATTCGATCTTCAGCCATTCCTCTGCGTTTTCGGTCAGCGGTTCCGACGCGAGGATGGCCGAGGTCGCCTCCCCCTCGGGGCAGGCGTCGATGTCATAGGTGTTCGCATAGTCCTGAAAATTCGCCCCGGTGAGCAGGTAGATCGGTTCAAGCAGCATCGACAGGGGCAGGTCCTCATCCCGCAGCTTCTGCCAATCGCCTGTGACATCCGTCTCGCCCTCATGGCCGCAGCCAAAGTTCACGCCGATGATCCGCTCCCTGCTGACCAGCGCGATCTTGAGTTTGGTGAGCGCGGCGAGGTCGAGGTCGCGGGCAGCCTTGCAGATCACCTGCACCAGCTTTTCAAACCCGCGCTGCACGTCTTCGTCGCTGTCGCCCTCCAGCAGGGACAGCAGCAGCACATAAAGGAATTCCGTATCCGTCGTGCCGCGCATCTGGGTGAGGTAGCGATCCTTGCAATGAGGCAGGAGTTCGCGCTGCAATTGCCGCCAATGGGGCAGGGCGCCGTTCTGGGCGATGATCCACGGCGTATGGTCAAAGGAGAACGGGTGGCAGTTCTCATCGGCCTGCACTACGCTGGCGTCATAAGAGGCCGCTCGGATATGCGACAGTAGCGTGTGCGCCTGCAAGCTGGGGATCACCGATTTGGCGTTGTCGTCGTGAAAGGCGGCCTTGGGCCGGTGGTAGCGCAGCGGCGCTTCGGGATGCAGAAGATGGTCGCTCCAGGCGGCGAAACCCCATCCAGCCAATTGCAGGCTTGGGTGCAGTTCCGGGTCGAGGCTTTGGTTCAGCAGGCTGTTCTCAGGCGCAAGGAGCAGCGACTCGATTGGCAGTTCAGGTCCGATATAGGCGAGGAAGCGGCACATGGTTTTCCTTACTCTTGAGATATTTCAGCGACTTCGAAAAAGGGTGTGAAGGGCTGAGATAGAGCAAGGCGCGAGAAAATCGACTTAGGACGCGGCAGCGCGGTCAGGGCGATGCGCCCGTCGGCTGGGGGCGGCCCTGCAAACGGGCCACCCGAGGTCATAAATCAGATGTCAGAGATATAATCCGCCGAGACATAGCCCTGCACCTCAGGCGCATCGGCGAGTGAGACGCGGCACCACAATTGTCCGATCTCGGTCACGCAGTCGCGGCGGTTCAGGACGGTGCCGTCGGGCAGCCCCATGATGATCCCGAAGTCCAAGCCCGGCCCGGACCGCAGTTTCAAAAGCTCATCCGGCCCGGTGCGGTGGACCATGACGCGGTCACTGGCCACGCCCGCGCAACCAGCGATGAACATAGCGGTGGAAACGGCTGCGAATGTAATGCTGCGCATGATCTGCCTCTCTTTTGTTTTCTTTCTCATAGATCGAAAACCGGGCTGATCCTAGCCGCCTTATTCCGCCGCCGCCTTGCACTGCTCCAACGCCCGTTTTAACGAATGTTCGTCATAGGGTTTCATCAAGCTGACATAGCGCGCCGCCTCTGAATCGCCTTCGGCATATTCCCGCGGATCGGCACCCGAGGCGATGATCACGGCGATCTCGGGGCGCAGCTGCGTCACATGCTGCACCAGTTCCATGCCGGAGCCATCGGGCAGGCCAAGATCGGTGAACATGACATCAAACCGCTCTGCCTGAAGGCTGCGTTCCGCGGCGGCGACGCTGTCGGCCTCGGTCACGGCATAGCCCAGATCAGAGAGCATATCCGCCGTGGCCATGCAGATCAGCGCATCGTCTTCGACCAACAGCACCTTCGGCGCGTCATCGGCGCTCGGCGCGGTCTCCGCCACTGTCGGGGCGGTGTCGGCGCTGGTTTGGCGCGAGAGGATCTCATGGATTTTCAGCGCCAGCCGTTCGCGGGTGTAGGGTTTGCTCAGCAGATCGACCCCTTCGTCGAGCCTTCCGGCATGAACGATGGCGTTTTGCGTGTAGCCCGAGGTAAAGAGCACGCCGACATTCGGCAGATGCGCCTTGGCCTCGCGGGCAAGCTCGGGGCTGCGGATTTTGCCGGGCATGACCACATCGGTGAACAATAGGTTGATCTGCACCCCGCTTTTGACGATCGCCAGCGCGCTGTCCGCATTCTCGGCGGTAAGCACGCCGTAGCCAAGATCGCGCAGTTGATCGACAGCAGTCTCACGCACGGCGGCATCGTCTTCGACCACGAGGATCACCTCGCCACTGCCGGTGGGCGTGTCGGTGGTGGCGGGCAGCGGGGCGCTTTCCTCCTTGCGCTGTGTGCGCGGCAGGTAGACCCGCACGGTCGTGCCTTGGTTCTCTTCGCTGTAGAGTTTGATATGACCGCCGGACTGTTTGATGAAGCCGTAAACCATGCTGAGGCCAAGCCCCGTGCCTTCGCCCGTGTCTTTGGTGGTGAAGAAGGGGTCAAAGACCTTCTCCATGATCTCCGGTGCGATGCCTGCGCCGGTATCAGTGATCGCCAGCATGACATATTGGCCGGGGGCCACATTCGGGTGGCTTTGGGCATAGGCGTCGTCAAGTGCGGCGTTGCCCACTTCGATTGTCAGCTTGCCATGGTGGGCCATCGCGTCGCGCGCGTTGATCGCAAGGTTCAGGATCACGTTTTCCAACTGCGCCGGATCGACAAGACAGTTCCACAGTCCGCCCGAGATCACCGTCTCGACCTCGATCCCTTCGCCAAGGGTGCGGCGCAGCATGTCGTCCATGCCCCGCACCAATCGGCCAAGGTTTTGCGGCTTCGGCTCCAAGGGCTGCTGCCGCCCAAAGGCGAGCAGTTGCGCGGTCAGCTTTGCGCCGCGCGACACCCCCGCCATGGCGTTGTCGACAAACCGCCGCTTGGCGTCGCTCTCGGCCAGTTCCTTTGACAAAAGCTGAAGGTTGCTGCCCACCACCTGAAGCAGGTTGTTGAAGTCATGCGCAATGCCGCCAGTGAGTTGGCCCACGGCTTCCATCTTTTGCGCCTGTACCAACTGCGCCTCAAGCCGGTCCCGTTCGGCCATGGCCTCTTCGACCTTGGTTTTCAGCGCGTTGTTGAACTCAATCTCGGCATTGCGTGCGCGCAGTTCTTCGCGCAGGTCGCGGACCTCGATCACGGTGCCCACGGTCTTGCCCGTCTCATCCTTCATCGGCGAGGCGGTGAAGCCCACGGGGTAGAAACTGCCGTCCTTATGGACAAAGGTTTCCTCACCCTGCGTTTGGTGGTTTTCCGGAAAAGCGCGGTCGATGGCGCAGTCTTCGATCGGGAAATGCCGCCCGTCGGGGTGGGTGTGGTGGATCACGTCATGCAGCGGTCTGCCGACGGTTTCCTCGAATTTATAGCCGGTCAACTCTTCGGCTGCGCGGTTCATGAAGACGCATTGCTGTTTGTCGTCCATCATGAAGATGGCCATCGTGGTGTTGCTCAGGATCGCGTCCAGCCGGGCCGAGACTTTGGTCAGCGCCGCGTTGGTCTCTTTCTGTTTGGTGATGTCCTGAATGGCCGCGTAGAGGACCGTGTCATTCTCAGTCACGATCAATTGCAGATGGGTCAGCACGCTATAGCGCGACCCGTCCTTGCGCTGGTGGATCGTCTCATATTCCAGCGTCGCCTTCTCACCGCTCAGCAGCGGTTGTACGAGTTCCAGAAACGCCTCGCGCGAGAGTTCGGGCTTGATGTCCCAAGCCGCCATGCCGCGCAGCTCTTCCATCGAATAGCCAAGGTTCTCCCGCGCGCCGCGATTGGCGAGGGTGAATGTGAAATCTTCGACTGAAAACAGGTAAACTTCGCTGGCCGCATCTTCGACGATCTGGCCAAGGCGATCACTCGCCAATCTGAATGCTTCTCGCACCATTTTCCTCAAACTTGTCGGCCATGATGACCGGCTAAATTGTTACTGCAAGATGCAGGTTTGTTTAACCTAGCCTTATGGAGCGACAAGACGAGGGCAAAAAGCCACATTCGTACAAGGGGCGGGTTTTTGCGCAGATCAAAGGGAGGGGCACCCGCCGCGACCGGCGGATGCGCAGGGGGGCAGGGCGCGGTCACGCCACGCGGTTGCCCATGGCATAGACCGAAGCCAGGATCGGCGCGTCTTTCATGATGTCAAAGAGGATCAGATCGGCCCGCGCGCCCAGAGCGATCTCGCCCCGGTCGGTCAGCCCTACATGATGCGCGGGCGTGCGGGTCACGGTGGCGAGCCCGCGGGCCATATCGCCCCATAGGTTGCCCAGTTGCACTGCGCCCAGCAAAAGGGCTGCGGGTACATAGTCGGACGACAGGATATCGAGCAGGTCCAGTTCCGCCAGTTCCTTGGCCGCAACATTGCCCGAATGCGAGCCGCCGCGCACGAGGTTGGGCGCGCCCATGATCGTGGCGATGCCTTGGGCATGGCACGCCTCTGCCGCTTCGCGGGTGGTGGGGAATTCGGCCAGCCGCACGCCATGGGCATGGCTGGTCGCGACCTGTTCGGCGGTGGTGTCATCATGGCTGGCCAGCGCCGCACCATAGCGCGCCGCCGCTGCCACCGCAGCCGCTTCATGTTTCGCCCCCAGCCGGTCCTGCAACCCATGTAGGAAGGTGACGTAATCGCCGAAATCCTCCCGCGGCAGGCCGTTCTTGCCGCAGACGTAATCCTCGAACTTTTGCACGTCGCGGAATTGCCGCTGGCCGGGGGTGTGATCCATCAGGCTGACGATGCCGACCTTGTCGTCGGGGCCAAACTCGGCCAGTTCCTCTTCCAGCGTTTCCGAACAGATCTCGGCGCGCAGGTGGATATGGTGGCTGATCGCCAGCGCCCCGCTGTCGCGCATCATCAAGATCTCATCGGCCATGTCGCGGGCGTATTTTCCGTAACGTTTGCGCCCTTCGTCCGAGAGGATCGATCCCACCCGGATCGCGTCGAAAACCGTGGTGATCCCGGTGCCCGCCAGTTCGCGGTCATGGGCGATGATTGCGGCACGGTGCGGCCAGTCGACCTTGGGCCGCGGCTTTATGTGGCGCTCTAGGTTGTCGGTATGCAGCTCCACCAGACCGGGGGCGACGTAGCGGCCCTCGCAATCGATCGCCCCTTTGGGCAGGGCGGTGCCTTCGGCGATATCGGCGATCACCCCGTCGCGCAGCACCACGCTGCCGGGGATCACCGCATCGGGCAGGATGATTTTAGCATTGGCGAGAATGGTTTCTTTTGTCATGTGAAGGTCACGCTTGTTGCGCATCTATGGATGCAGGGAGAAGATGAATGAAGTTCGACCGCTACGCGATCTATTACACGCCCAAGGGCGCATTGGCCGAGGCTGGGGCCGCTTGGCTGGGGTGGGATTTGGCGCGCGGGCGTGCCGTGGCGCATCCTGAGGTCGCGGGGCTGGACGTGGCCGCGCTGACCCAGACGCCGCGCAAATACGGGCTGCATGCGACGATCAAACCGCCGTTCGTACTGGCCGAAGGCGCATCGGCTGACGGGGTGCTGTCCGAGTTCGAGGCGCTTTGCACGCGGCTCGCGCCCGTCACGCTGGATGGGCTGGCGCTCACCCCGCTGGGCCGGTTTCTGGCGCTGACGCCCGCGGGGGACACCGCCGCGCTCAACGCCATGGCCGCCGAGGTGGTGCGCGGCCTCGATACTTTCCGCGCGCCGCCGACCGAAGCCGAACTGGCCCGCAGGCGTCAGGCCAATCTGACCCCGGTGCAAGAGGCCAACCTCAGCCAATGGGGCTATCCTTATGTGATGGAGGCGTTCCGCTTTCACATCACCTTGACCGGCAAGCTGCCCAAGGCCGATCTGCCGCAGGTCACCGCAGCGCTCGCCCCCTATATCACGCCGCATCTGCCGCAGCCCTTCGTGCTGGACAGCCTGACGCTGGTGGGGCAGGCCGAAGACGGTATGTTCCACGAGGTTCACCGCGCGGCCCTTTCGGGATAAAACGCCGCCAGCGCCTGCGCCACGGTCTGCTTCAGCGGGCCGGAGTTGTCGATCTCGATGGCGGCGATATGGTCGGGCAAGTCCCGCTCGGCCCGGGCCAGCCGGGCGGTGATTTCCGCTTCGCTTTCGCGCCCACGGCCCCGCAGCCGCGCGGCCAGCACTTCGGGCGCGGCGGTGAGCGACAGCACCTCGAACCGGTCAAACCTGAGCTTCGCTTCGGTCAGCACCGCGCGCGAGAGATTGGCCAGCACGTCGCGCCCCTCGACCAGCGCCATATCGACCGCGATGGGAATGCCATAGCGCAGCCCATGCGCGGCCCAGCTGAGGGCAAAGGCGCCTTCCGTCTCCAGTCGCAGGAACGTGTCCTCGTCGATCCCGTCGAAGTCTTCGCTGCCTGCTTCGCTGGGCCGGGTGATGGCGCGGCGGGCGAGGAAGAGGTCGGGCTGCGCCTCGGCCAGCGCTGCCATCACGCTGTCCTTGCCCACGCCCGATGGCCCCACCACCGCGATGAAACGCCCGCTCATGCGGCCAGCCCGGGGGTGAAGCGGGTCACGTCCACTTCGCGGTCGCAGATTTGGTCGCGGGCGGCTTCGTCATGGAAGATGCCCAAGATCGCCGTGCCGCGGGCCTTGGCCTCTTCGATCAGCGCCAGCACCGTGGCGCGGTTGGTGGCATCAAGGCTCGCCGTCGGCTCGTCCAGCAGCAGGACGGGGTAGGGATGCGCAAAGCCGCGCGCGATGTTCACCCGCTGCTGCTCCCCGCCGGAAAAGGTCGTGGGGCTGAGCTGCCAAAGCCGTTCGGGGATGTTGAGTTGTGCGAGCAATTCTCCGGCCCGCGCCCGTGCCTCGGCCTCACTGCTGCCCACCGCGCGCAGCGGCTCGGCCACGACATCCAGCGTTGCCACCCGTGGCACGACGCGTAGGAACTGGCTGACATAGCCCAGCACATGACGGCGCAGCTCCAGTATCTCGCGTGGGGCGGCTTGAGCGACATCCAGATCGCCCACCATGATCCGGCCCGAGGCGGTCAGGTAGTTGCCATAGATCATCCGCATCAGCGTCGATTTCCCGGCGCCCGAAGCCCCGGTCAGCGCCACGCATTCGCCGCGCGCCACGGTCAACTCACCACCGCGCATCACCGGGATCACCGCAGCGCCCTGATTATGCAGGGTGAAGGATTTGCTTACATTTTCCACGCGTATCATGGTTTAGCCTTGCTCGGTATAATTCTGAAATTGAATGGTTTTCTTTGCATGTTCACACCTGTAGCACGCTCGAGACCAAAAGCTGCGTATAGCCGTGCTGCGGGTCGTCGAGCACCTGATCGGTCAGGCCGGTTTCCACCACATGGCCATCCTTCATCACCATCAACCGATCAGCCAAAAGCCGCACCACCGCCAGATCATGGGTCACGATGATGGCGCTCAGCCCCATCTCGCGCACAAGCCCGCGCAGCAGGTCGAGCAGCCGCGCCTGAACGCTCACGTCCAGCCCGCCTGTGGGTTCATCCATGAAGACCAGCCGCGGCCCGGTCACGAGGTTGCGGGCGATCTGCAAACGCTGCTGCATCCCGCCAGAGAAGGCCGAGGGCCGGTCGTCGATCCGGTCCTCGTTGATCTCCACCCGGCCCAGCCAATCGGTGGCGCTGGCGCGGATGTCGCCGTAGTGTCGCGCGCCCACGGCCATCAGCCGCTCACCCACATTGCCGCCTGCGCTGACGTTCATGCGCAGCCCGTCGCGGGCGTGCTGGTGGACAAAGGCCCAATCGGTGCGCGACAGCATTCGGCGCTCCGGCTCGCTCATCGTCACCGTGTCGCGCAGCCCATCGGCACGGGTGTCGAAACGCACCGCCCCGCGATCCGGCGTCAGATGCCCCGCCAGCGTGTTCAGCAGCGTCGACTTGCCCGAGCCGCTTTCCCCGACGATCCCCATGACTTCACCGGGGTAGAGGTCAAAGCTGACATCGGTGCAGCCGATCCGCGCGCCATAGAATTTCGCGATGTTTTCAACTTGCAACAAGGGGGTCATGCCATGCCCTCCACCACAGGTGCCGCATCCGCGCCGCGATGCCCGGCGGCCTGACGGGCCGCGCAATAATCGGTGTCGGAACACATGAACAGACGCCCGCCTGCGTCATCGACGATCAACTCATCCAGATAGCTGTCTTCGGCCCCGCAGAGGCCGCAGGGATGGTCGGCCTTGCTCGCCTCGAAGGGGTGGTCCTCGAAATCCAGCGACACGACCTGCGTATAGGGCGGCAGCGCATAGATCCGCTGCTCGCGCCCCGCGCCGAAGAGTTGGATCGCGGCCATTTCCAGTTTCGGATTGTCGAATTTCGGGATCGGCGAAGGGTCCATCACATAGCGCCCCTCGACCTTGACCGGATAGGCATAGGCCGTGGCAATCGCGCCGTGTTGGGCGATGTCTTCGTAAAGCTTCACATGCATCAGCCCGTATTCCTCCAGCTCGTGCATTTTGCGGGTCTCGACCTCCGAAGGCTCAAGAAAGCGCAGCGGTTCGGGGATCGGCACCTGATAGACCAGCACCTGATCCTCGCGCAGCGCGGCTTCGGGGATGCGGTGCCGGGTTTGGATGACGCTGGCCTCGGTCGTGGCTTCGGTCACCGCGACGCCAGCGGTCTTTTGGAAAAAGCGGCGGATCGAGACGGCGTTGGTCGTGTCATCCGCCCCTTGGTCGATCACCTTGAAGGTATCCTCGGGCGTCAGCACCGCGGCAGAGACTTGTACCCCGCCGGTGCCCCAGCCGTAAGGCATCGGCATCTCGCGGCTGGCAAAGGGCACCTGATAGCCCGGGATCGCCAGCCCTTTCAGGATCGCGCGGCGGATCATCCGTTTGGTCTGCTCGTCCAGATAGGCAAAATTGTAGTCGTTCATGCCCCGGTCCTCATGCCTGTCTTGGTCACTCTGTGTCATGGCAGGGTTCATTCCGCGGCCTCCCGTGGTGCGTCTTGCGCCGCCGCTGTCGCCTCGCGGCGCAGTTTGCGGATCAGTTCGAGTTCGGATTGGAAATCGACGTAATGGGGCAGTTTAATATGCTCCAAGAACCCTGTCGCCTGAATGTTGTCGGCGTGATAAAGCACGAATTCCGCGTCCTGCGCCGGCGCGCCGAGGTTGTCTTCGCCCAACTCCTCCCAACGCAGGGCCCTGTCCACCAGCGCCATCGAGATCGCCTTGCGCTCGGACATGCCGAAGACCAGCCCATAGCCGCGGGTGAACTGCGGCGGCTCGGTCTTGGAGCCTGCAAATTGGTTCACCGTCTCGCATTCGGTCAGCTCGACCTCGCCGATCTCAATGGCGAAGCCCAGTTCGGGAATGTCCATTTCGACCGCGACTTTGCCGATGCGCAGTTCCGCGACGAAAGCGTGGTTGCGCGCATAGCCGCGTTGCGTGGAGTAGGCCATGCCGAGGACGAAGCCTTCGTCGCCGCGGGTCAGCGCTTGCAGGCGCAGGTCGCGGGTGGCGGGCAGTTCCAAGGGCTCGCGGGTCAGGTCGCGCGGCGGGGTCTTGCTGTCCGTGTCGCGCTGCATCAGCCCTTCGCGGTCGAGGAATTCCATGATGTGCGGCGTCTCCGCGGGCGGTTCGGCCTCGGACGCTTCGGGGGCCGGGGGCACCTCACCATCGGCGGCGAGTTTGAAATCCAGCAGCCGGTGCGTGTAGTCGAAGGTCGGCCCCAAGACCTGCCCGCCCGGCGCATCCTTGAAGGTGGCCGAGACGCGGCGGTCGCAGGCCATGCTGCCGGTGTCCATCGGACGCGAGGCCCCGAAACGCGGCAGGGTGGTGCGATAGGCGCGGATCAGAAACACCGCTTCGATCAGATCGCCCCGCGCCTGTTTGATCGCCAGCGCAGCGAGGTCAGGATCATAGAGCGAGCCTTCGGCCATCACCCGGTTCACCGCCAGCGTCATCTGTTCGCGAATTTGCGCGACGCTGAGTTCCGGCACCTTTGCGTCACCGCGCCGCTCTTCGGCAAGCCATGCGTGGGCGTTGTCGATCGCCCGCTCGCCGCCTTTTACCGCTACATACATCAGGACACCTTTGTGCTTCGGGGCAGCGCCGCCAGACGGTCGCCGCAGGTGAAAATGAAATCCAACCCACGCGGGAAGAACGCCGCGTTTTGTTGGAAGGCGGCGCGCTCGGGCAGAGACAATGCCGCGCAGTCTTTGATGCCGGGGCCGGAGAGGGTCGCGCCATCGCCGCGCAGATCATCCACCTCGACGATCAGCGTGGCAGAGCGGTCGGGGTAGGCGGCGGTCCCGAGGGGGAAGTCGCCGCGGGGCAGGTCGTCCCAGGCGCCCAAGGCGAAATGCGCCGCAGTTGCGGGGGCGAAGGGCGCGCCGGTGTGGAAGGTGATCCAGTCGCGCAATTCGGGCCGGTCGAAGCCGGGGGCAAGGTAGAGCGGCGTTTCGGGGTCGCAGAGCGTCAGCAGGACGACCCCGGCGGCGGTGGAGAGACCCGCAGGCGGTTCGGCCCCGGTCACGCTGTTGATCTCACCCGGTTTGGCCATGGCGTTCATCACGGCGCGAAAGGCAAAAGCGGCGTCTTTGGGCGCGTCGCGAAACCCACCTGTCAGCGATAGGCTCTGCATCAGTCTTCTCCTCTGACCATGGTGAAAAAGTCGACCTTGGTGGCGGCGGCCTTGGCGGCACGGCTGGCGCGGCGCTGGCCCTCGATCTCGGCCAGCGGGTCGAGCAGTTTGGCGCGGACCTCATCCGCCGCATCGCCCTGCATCAGCGCGTCGGTAAGGGCTGCTTGCAGCGCCTTGTCGCGGCTGCGGCCCTGCACATAGGCGTGGCCGTCTGCCCCATCCGTCAGCCGGACCGAACAGCGCGTGACCGACATCTCGCCCATGTTGAAGGCATCGCCCACAGCCCCCATTCGGCCCCGCAGCATGACGCCGCCGATCTCGGGCGCGCGAAGCATCTCATGAGCGGGCAGGGGGCCGAAGCCCTCCCATAGCCGGGCGAGATCGCGGGCCTCGGCCCGTGCGAGCAGGCCCATCCACGCCTGCCTGTCGCGGGTTTTTTCCTTGGTTTCAACCGTCATCTAGACACCTTGTGCATTTGTCTAATTTACTATACAACTAGACAAGTATTAGCCGCTGGCCTTCCGCTGGCGCAAGCTTGGATATGTGAAACTTCTGCGACATGGCCCGTACTGCGATCTGGAAAACCATCACCGCCGCCCTGACCCATGACATCGCCGCGGGGAAATACGCCCCCGGCGACCGGCTCCCGACCGAGGCGCAGTTGGCGGCGCGCTTTGGGGTCAACCGCCACACGGTGCGCCGCGCGATCAGCGACATGAACGAGAGCGGGCTGACCTATAGCCGCCGGGGGGCGGGGGTCTTCGTGGCGCAGCGGCCCACGGATTATCCCATCGGCAAACGGGTGCGCTTTCACCAGAACCTCGCGGCGGCGGGGCGGGTGCCAGCCAAGGAGGTTTTGACCTTGGAGACCCGCGCCGCCTCGGCCCATGAGGCCGCGCAGTTGGGGCTGGAGGGCGAGGCGCAGGTGCATGTCTATGAGGGTTTGTCGCTGGCCGATGAGCAGCCCATCGCGATCTTTCGCAGCATCTTCCCCGCCGCGCGGTTTCCCGATCTGTTGGCGGCGCTTGAGGCCAGCCGTTCCGTTACCACCGCCTTGGCGCAGGGCGGGGTGGCGGATTACACCCGCGCCTCGACCCGGCTGACGGCGAAACTTGCCACTGCCACGCAGGCGCTGCATCTGCGGCTGTCCGAAGGCGCGCCGATCCTGCGCTCGGCGGGGATCAATGTGGACCCCGAGGGCGTGCCGGTGGAATACGGGGTGACTTGGTTCGCGGGTGACCGGGTGACGCTGACGCTCAACCCCGGCGACTAACCGTATTTCTCCAAAAACGCCTCGGCGGGGAGGGTTTGAAAGTCCTTGAGCGATGCTTGCAGCCGGTCATGGGGCCAATCCCACCACGCCAATTCCTCCATCCGCGCGGCGATGCTTTCGGAAAAGCGGCGGCGCAGCGGTTTGGCCGGAATGCCGGCGACGATCATATAGGGGGCGACATCGCGGGTGACGATGGCCCCGCCCGCTACCACCGCGCCGTGGCCGATGGTTACCTCGGGCCGGACCTGCGCGCCGTGGCCCAACCATGTGTCATGGCCAATCACCGTGCGGCGGCTGCGGCGCAGGGCAAACCAGTCGGCGTCATCCTCGGCCCCGTCGAAGTAATCCCCGGCGCGGTAGTGGAAGTGGTGCAGGCTGGCCTTTTCCATCGGGTGATCGGTAGCCCCGATGCGCACGCTGGCGGCGATATTGCTGAACTTGCCGACTTGCGTGTTGGCGATGTCGCACCAGCGGTCGCAATAGGAGTAATCCCCGATCTTGGAATGGGCGAGGCGCGTGGCGCGCCCGATCTCGACATAGCGCCCGAACTGCGTGTCAGTCACTTCGCAGTCCGGGTGAAGGAAGGGCGCATCCGCTTTGAGACGCGCCATCAGTGGCCCGCCTCATTGCCCGCAATCAGCTTGCGGCGCAGCCAGCCCGAGAAGCTGTCCATCGCCACGACCATCAGAATGATCAGCACGATGTAATAGCTCACCTCTTCCCAGTCTTTCTGGGTGATGATGGCTTGGGTCAGCAAAAGGCCGATGCCGCCGCCGGTGATCGCGCCGATGATGGTGGCAGAGCGGGTGTTGGACTCCAGATAGTAAAGCACTTGGCTCAGCAGAACCGGGGTGATCTGCGGGATAACGCCAAAGCGGTAGCGCTGTACGGGAGTGGCCCCGGTAGAGGCGATGCCCTCGATCTGCTTGTCGTCCACATTCTCCAGCGCCTCGGAAAAGATTTTGCCGAAGGTGCCGGTATCTGTCAGCAGGATCGCCAGCGAGCCGGTGAGCGGGCCGGGGCCAAAGGCACGGGACAGCACGATGGTCCAGATCAGCCCGTCGACCCCGCGCAGGAAGTCAAAGAGCCGCCGCGCGGCAAAGCGCAGCGCGCCAAGCGGAGAGAAGTTCTTGGCCGCCAAAAACCCCAGCGGCAGGGCGATCATCGCCGCGCCAAAGGTGCCGAGGAAGGCCATGAGAACGGTCTCGACCAGTGCCCAAGCCACATCGCCGTGACGCCACATCTTATTGGTCCAGAAGTCCTGCCAGATCGCGCCATATTCACCGCTGCGCAGCAGCTCAAGCGGGGACATGCCGTGATAGGGGCTGTCGAGCGTGAAGAAGAACAGCTCCCACCCATTGAAATAGCGGAACACTTCGGCCCGGTTGCGGGTGATCGTCAGACGGCCTGCCTCCGTGGTCACGGCAAGACGGTTTTTCGAGGCGTTGACCCACGCGGGCAAGGGGCCATCGGGCAGGGTGGCGTTGACGCCGCTGCGCCCCGGCGTGGCGGTGATCAGCCCGTAGCCCGGCACGTCATAGCGCACCTCTGGCCCCAGTTCGACGGTATGGCCGTTGCCCAACTCGACGCGGGTCGTCTCGCCCAAGGTGACCCAATCGGGGGCGGTGCCGGGGGCATAGCGGCCCTTGCGCTCCCCTTCAATGGCGATTTCCATCTCGCCGTTGCGGTTGTCGCGGGCGACATGGGTTTTGTAGCTATAGCTGTCGGCCACCAGCGTCTTCATGTTCGACACGTTGATGCGATCGCCCAGCCCTGCCACGTCGAAGGCAAAGAAGACGTAAGTGAGATAGGCAAGGATCAGCCCCGGCGCGGCAAGGCTCGCCATGCGTTTGCGCCGGAAGCTGCGGCTGGCGACCTGCTGAGCGGGGAGGGTGGAAGCGGTAAGGTCGGTCACAGGATGGCTCCCTTGTCCTTATAGGCGCGGCCATGGGTCAGCCGATCGCGGAAATGGCTTGAGACTTGGTCGACGATGATGATGGTGCCGAAGAGCAGCAGAAAGATCGCCGCCGCCTCGTCGAATTTGCCTTGGCCCCAAGACATCGTGTTGCGCAGGTCATAGCCGATGCCGCCTGCGCCGACGAAGCCGAGGATGGCCGAGGCGCGGATATTGATCTCGAACCGCAGCAGCGCATAGGAGAGGTAGTTGGGCGCGACCTGCGGCACGACGCCAAGCACCATGCGTTGCAGCCAGCCCGCCCCGACAGAGGCAAGGCCGTCGACAGGTTTAAGAGAGGCGTTCTCGTTCACCTCGGAAAAAAGCTTGCCGAGCGCGCCCACGGTATGCAGCGCGATGGCGATCATCGCGGGCACCGGGCCGCCGCCCAGAAGGAAGATCAGCACCAGCGCGACGACGATCTCAGGCACCGCGCGCAGCACGTCCAGCAGGCGGCGCAGGGGCGCCACGAGCCACGGGGCCGGGGCAAGGCCGCGGGTGGCCAGAAGGGCAGCAAAGAAGGCCAGCAGCGCGCCGATCAGCGTGGCGGCCCCGGCGATGTTCACCGTCTCGATCAGAGAGGGGAGGTATTTTACGAAATAGCCGGGCAGCAGATGGATACGCTCCCAAGCTTCGCCCAGTACATCGGCGGGGAAGTCAAAGATATTGGGCAGCCCGTTCCAGAACCCGCCTGCGTTGCGGGCATTGGCGGTGCCGAAACCGCCGATCAGCAGAGCCAGGAAAACGACCAGCAGGATCATGTTCATGACCCGTTTTTGTCGGGTCTGGGCAAGGTAATCCGCCGTGATCTGCGGTGCGGTGGTGGTCTGGTGCATCTGTCGTCCCCCTATGACGACAGGCCCCGACAATCGTTGTCGGGACCTGCCAGATGTCTTGTAATCGCTGCGATCAGTTGGATTTCGCCTTGCGCGCTTCGACGATCGAGACATAGGCGTCATGCGCGATCGGATCGAAGCCAAGGCTCTCGCCCGCGGCCACGCCATAGGCGCAGTCGGCGTCCATCTCGTGCAGCTCATCCACCAGTGCGGTCATGGTCGTTTTGACCTCTTCGGGCAGGGCCTTGCGCAGCACGACCGGGCCTTCGGGGATCGGCTTGGAGCGCCAGATTTCCACCAGATCGTTCATGTCGACGAGGCCCGCGTCCACGGCTTTGCGCAGCGCGCCGGAGTTGTAGCCGTCTTCCCAGTTGCCCTGACCGTCGGCCCATGTCACGCCGCCGTCGACGTCACCGTTGTTGACCGCCACGATGGTCTGCTCATGGCCGCCGGTGAATTTCACTTCGCCGAAGTAATCGCCGGATTCCATCGTGGCACCAGTGGTCTGGGGGATTTCGATGGAAGGGATCAGGTAGCCGGAGGTGGAGTTCGGATCGCCAAAGCCAAAGACTTTGCCCTGCATGTCTTCGAGGCTCTCGATGCCCGCGTCTTTGCGCGCAAAGCCGATGGAGTGATAGCCGTAGGAGCCATCGAGGTTGATCTTGACCAGCACCGGCTCGACCGCTTCGGGGTCTTGCAGATGCACGGCGGCATAGGCCGAGGCACCGAGCCATGCCATGTCGAGCGTGCCGCCCAGCAGACCTTGGATCACGCCGTTATAGTCGGCAGGGGCAAAGAGTTTGGCCGGAACGCCAAGGCGCTCTTCGGTGTAGCCGCGCAGACATTCGTAGGAGTTCATCCGGTCCTGCGCGTTTTCCCCGCCGAGGATGCCGATGCGGAATTCGTCGATCTCGGCACTTTGGGCCATGGCGGTGCCTGTGAGGGCCGTGGTTGCCAAGGCGGCGGCGATGAGCTTTTTCATTGTGTCGTCTCCGTTTGCAAAAAATGCCCTTTGGGGCGGGTCGTGTCAGGCTGGCACTTTGTCCAGCGTTTCGATCTCGGTTGAGGTGGCGGCTTCGGAAAAGCTGCTGTCCGCACCGTAGATTTCGCGGGCCATGCCGGTGGTCAGCTGCTCGGGCGTGCCGTCAAAGACGATCTTGCCGTCGCGCATCCCGACCACGCGGTCGCAGTAGCGGCGCGCGGTATCCAGCGTGTGAAGGTTGGCGATGACCATGCGGCCGTCTTCCTCGTGAATGCGGCGCAGCGATTGCATCACCACCTGCGCGTTCATCGGGTCGAGGCTGGCGATGGGTTCATCCGCCAGAATGATCTGCGGGTCCTGCATTAGGGCGCGGGCGATGGCCACGCGCTGTTGCTGCCCGCCGGAAAGCGCCTCGGCCCGTTTGGGCGCGTGCTGCGCGATGCCCAGCCGGTCGAGGATTTCGATGGCGCGGGTGATGTCGGCATCGGGGTAGAGGTTGAAGATGCTGCTCAGCGTCGAGCGACGGTTGAGCGTGCCGTGCAGCACGTTCGATACCACATCCATCCGCGGGACGAGGTTGAACTGCTGAAAGATCATCGCGCATTCCGCCTGCCAGCCACGCCGGGCCGCGCCGCGCAGGGCGGTCACATCGCGCCCTTGAAACAGGATTTGTCCCGAGGAGGCATCGGTCAGCCGGTTGAGCATCCGCAGCAGGGTGGATTTCCCCGCGCCGGAGCGCCCGATGATTCCGATCATCTGCGGCTTGTCGACCTTTAGGTTGGCGCGGGCCACCGCTGTGTTCGCGCCGAATGTTTTGGTCAGTTCAGAAATGACGAGCATAAGTCCCCCGGGGTTTGCGGGGCGAGCTATCGCAGTGGTGAGTGTCACGAATGTTTAAGTTTGACGAAGCTTTTGTAACGCGTCCCTTTTTGCGGAACGGCTGCCTAAGCCTGCGCGTTTGTGCTGGTTTCATAGGCGCTTGTGCGATGCCGCCGCCGCTGCGCAGGGCGCAAAAGAGGGGGCGTGCGGGGGTCAAAGAGTCGGTGGAACGCAATAAAACAAGGGCCTGCGAAATAGAGCTTGCGGAACAAACTGCGCGGATTAATGCTTTCTCTCTTAAGGCGGTTCAGATAGGGCCGCATCTGGTCAGGCCGCGCAATTGGCGCAGCCACCGGTACGATCTCTGGCCGGATCACCGCGCGCGCAGTGTCCTCCACCCGCGCCCCCTATGGTGAGACAGGCCCCCGACAAGCATTCAAAGGAGCGCGTTCATGGACGCCCAAGTTATCGCATTTCTGATTCTGCTGCCGATCACGCTGGTTTTCGTCTACGCAGGCATCCACGAGTTTCGGCGCTACAAAAGCGAGGGCAAGGCGAACTACGGGTTGGTCTTTGACGAGGAAAGCGGCACCACCCATGTCAGCGGCATCGCCGAAGACGAAGACCCGTTCGACCCCGAAGACTTTGACCCCAACGATTACAACGACCCCGAAATCAAAACCGACACGGATGAGCGCAAATCGTGAGCGCGAAGCGTCTTTGCGCCGCGCTGCTGTTCTGGCTGGCGCTGCCCGCGAGCGCTGACACCCCCGCCGAGATCGTGATCTTGGGCGAGGTGCATGACAATCCCCATGCCCATCTCGAACAGGCCGCTGAGTTAAAGGCGCTGCGTCCTACGGCTGTGGTGTTCGAGATGCTCACCGCCGAAGAGGCGGCAAAGGCCGACGCCGATCGCAGCCAGATTGCGCAGGCTTGGGTGGCGAGCGGATGGCAGTACTTCGATATCTATGCCCCCATCTTTGACGCTTTGGGAGACGCCCGCATTATCGGTGCCGCCGCCCCGCGGGAGGCTGTGCAGCGCGTGTACCGCGAGGGGGCAGCCGCGCTCTTCGGGCCTGAGGCGGCGCGCTTCGGCCTTGACCAACCCTTGCCGGAGGATCAGCAGGCCGCGCGGGTAGAGTTGCAATTCGCCGCCCATTGCGAAGCCATGCCGCGCGAGATGATGGGCGGGATGGTCGCCGTGCAGCGCTACCGCGACGCCACCTTCGCCCGCGCCGCGCTCGACGCGCTCAAAGCCTACGGCCCGCCCGTGGCGGTGATCACCGGCAATGGCCACGCCCGCACCGACTGGGGCATTCCCGCCCTCATCGCCCAAGCCGCGCCCGAGGTCACGACCCACGCCATCGGCTTTGTAGAGGCCGAGACCGCGGTGCCTTTCGATGAGACCCGCCTCATCCGGCCCGCCGAGCGCGACGACCCCTGCAACGCCCTGATCGAGAACTAAAGGACTGGCCCATGTATCTTGCCATGAACCGTTTCACCGTCTTGCCCGAGAATGCCGCCGCTTTCGAAGCGCTTTGGTTGAACCGCGAAAGCCACCTGAAGGAGAGCGAGGGCTTCGTGTCCTTCCACATGCTCAAAGGGCCGGAGGCGGAGGGGGCGATCCTCTATGCCTCTCACACCGTTTGGGAGAGCGAGACGCATTTTCGGGCTTGGACCACCAGCGATGCCTTTCGCGCCGCCCATGCGCGGGCGGGGCAGACCCGCAAGCTGCACGAGGGTTCACCGCAGTTCGAAGGCTTCAGCGCCATTCAGAAGATCGACGCGGAATAACGCGGGAGGGCTGGGGTTTCTATACTTGACTAAAATAATCGGATTAAGTAGCCGTTAAAGGAACCCGGGCGTTTCGCCGGGGTATGAACGACTTTACGCTGAAACCGTCCAAGCCACCGCGCGTCGGGAGCCCGGATGTCAATGGAAAGGAGCCCGCCCCGTGAAGACACCCGTGACCACGCCCGAGCCAATGGCCCATGCCCGGCTACAGACCCCATCCAACAACAGCTGGCGCGACATCGCGCTTGGCAGCAACGATGCCGCCGCCTGCGACGGTTTTGGGCTGGAGCATCTCATCGATCTGCAACGCGCCCGCCAAATGGGAGAGATGGCATGAGCCTGATGCAAAAACTGCCCGATCCATCGCCCGCCGCCCAACCGGCCCAAGAGGCTGTGCATGATGCCCGCGCCTTGGTGCCCAATGGCTCGACCGCGAATATCGTCTTGGACGGCCAGACCTATACGCTGCGCATCACGCGGGCGGGCAAGTTGATCCTGACCAAATAAGCCTGCGCGCTTTCCCAAAGCGCGGCTTGCCCTGTGGGCGCGGCGTCTTTACTGACGCGCCATGCCCCGCCGTCTTTGCCCACTTTTGCCGCCGACATGCTGGCCCTGCTGAGCCTGTTCTTCGCGGCGCTGCTGGCGGCCACCCTGATCCCCGCGCAATCCGAAGCGGTGCTTTTGGGGCTGATGTGGTCGGGCGCTCATGCCACGGCGCTTCTGTGGCTGGTGGCGACGCTGGGGAATGTGCTGGGATCGCTGCTGAACTGGTGGCTGGGTCGCTACCTTAGCCATTTCGCCGATCACCGCTGGTTTCCCTTTTCGGCCAAGCAGATGGCCCGCGCCTCTGGCTGGTATCGCCGTTGGGGCTATTGGAGCCTGCTGGCCAGTTGGGTGCCGATCATCGGTGATCCGCTGACCTTGGCCGCGGGCATGTTGCGCGAACCGCTTTGGCGGTTTTTGCTGATCGTCACGCTTGCAAAGGGCGGGCGTTACCTTGTGCTGATCCTGATCGCCCGCGGGGTTTTGTGACCCTTATTGCGGGGTGATCCCTTCGAGTGGCGGCAGCGGGTTGGGCGCGGTCACAAGATGGGCGCGGCGCTTTTCGTAAAAGGCGTTGCCGCCCGCCGTCACCACATAATGCATGTTGTTGTAGTTCGCTTTGTACCACGCCGCGTGAAAGAATCTGGCGCGGGTGACTTTCGGGTGCCGCTCCCCCTGAAGCACCGCCAGTGCCGTGGCGCGGGCCAGCGGGGCGCCGCGGTCGGTCATCGGTTTCGTCATCACGCCGGGGGCGAATTGATTGGGCTGACCGACCACACCGCAGACCGTGTTGGGGAAGGCGTCGGAGTGGACGCGGTTCAGCACCACCGTGCCCACGGCCACCATCCCGTCGCGGCTGGAGCGGTTGGATTCGAAATACATCGCGCGGGCCATACACTCCACCTCATCCGCCGGGACCGCGACGACTTCGGTCTGTTTGCCACCGCAGGCGGCGAGCAGGCCAAGGCCCAAGAGCAAAGCGGCAGTGCGGATTTTCGGGGGCTGAACGCGCATGGGCGGCCTTTCTGGCTGAGGGGGCAGGTGGGACGTAATTTTCCAGCAAACGCGGGCAGAGGCAAGACCCGCGCCCGGCTCAGGCGGTATCCCTCCGGGCCGGGCGCGCGGGGGCGCTTGGGCCGGGGATTGATCTAGTGTAATGCTTGGTAAAACAGTCATGATCGCAGCAGGCCGCCCTATGAAAGTCACCTACCGGGATGTGAAAACCGACATCCTGTCAAAGATCACCAAGGGCGAGTGGCCGTTGGGCAGCCTTGTGCCCAATGAGGTCGATCTGGCCGAGACCTATGGCTGCGCCCGGGCGACGGTCAACCGCGCCATGCGCGAATTGGCCGAAGAGGGGTTCATCGAACGGCGGCGCAAGGCGGGGACGCGGGTGCGCATGGCCCCCCTGCGGCAGGCCCGTTTCGACATTCCGCTGGTCCGGGCCGAGATCGAAGAGAAGGGCGCCGACTACCGGTATTCGCGGGTCAGTCACGCGATTGAGCCTGCGCCCGACTGGCTGCGCGCCCGGCTCAAACTGGACGCGGGGAGCGAGGCGTTGCATCTGGTCTGCATGCATTACGCCGATGGCGATCCCTATCAATTTGAGGACCGTTGGATCGACCTCGCCACCCTGCCGCAGGCGCGGGAGGAGAGTTTCACCGATGTCGGGCCTAACGAATGGCTGATCTCGGCCATTCCCTTTTCGGATGTGGAGATCAGCCTCTCCGCCGGTCTGGCCGATCAGCGGCTGAGCGAATACCTCGCCTGCGGCTTGGGCGATCCGGTCTTTACGGTCGAGCGGTCCACATGGTGGGAGGGGCAGGCGGTGACCTATGTGCGGCTGTCCTACCGCCCCGGCCACCGCCTGACCACGCGCTATTAAGCTGCCGCCGCCGCGGGTGGGCGGCGGCAGCGCTTAAAGGATACCCGGCAGGTTCAGCCCGTGTTCGCGGGCGCAATCGCGCGCTTCGTCATAGCCCGCATCCGCATGGCGCATCACGCCCGTCGCCGGGTCGTTCCAGAGCACCCGTTCGATCCGGCGGTCGGCGTCCTCGGACCCGTCACAGCAGATCACCATGCCCGAGTGCTGCGAGAAGCCCATGCCGACCCCGCCGCCGTGATGCAGCGACACCCAAGTCGCCCCCGAAGCGGTGTTCAAAAGCGCGTTCAGCAACGGCCAATCCGACACAGCATCCGAGCCGTCTTTCATCGCCTCCGTCTCGCGGTTGGGCGAGGCGACGGATCCGCTGTCGAGGTGGTCGCGGCCAATCACCACCGGCGCGCTGAGTTCGCCTGTGCGGACCATCTCATTGAAGGCCAGCCCCAGCTTGTGGCGCACGCCCAAGCCCACCCAACAAATCCGTGCGGGCAGCCCTTGGAACGAGATACGCGACCGCGCCATGTCGAGCCAGTTGTGCAGATGCGTGTCCTCAGAGAGGATTTCCTTCACCTTGGCGTCGGTCTTGTAGATATCCTCAGGATCGCCCGACAGCGCCGCCCAGCGGAAGGGGCCGATGCCGCGGCAGAACAGCGGGCGGATATAGGCGGGCACGAAGCCGGGGAAGTCGAAAGCGTTCTGCAAGCCTTCCTCTAGCGCCATTTGGCGGATGTTATTGCCATAGTCGACCGTGGGGATGCCCGCGGCGTGGAAATCGACCATCGCCTGCACCTGCACCTTCATCGAGGCGCGGGCGGCTTTTTCGACCGCTTTGGGATCGCTCTCACGTTTTTCGCGCCATTCGCCCATCGTCCAGCCCTGCGGCAGGTAGCCGTTCACCGGGTCATGGGCCGAGGTCTGGTCGGTCACGATATCGGGGCGGACCCCGCGTTTCACCAGTTCGGGGAAGACATCGGCGGCATTGCCCAGGAGGGCCACGGACTTCGCTTCGCCCGCGGCGGTCCAGCGGTCGATCATCGCCAGCGCCTCATCAAGGCTGTCGGTCTTTTCATCGACGTAGCGGGTGCGCAGGCGGAAATCGATGCTGTCGGGATTGCACTCCACCGCAAGACAGCAGGCCCCGGCCATGACCGCGGCCAAGGGCTGCGCGCCGCCCATGCCGCCCAAGCCCCCGGTCAGGATCCATTTACCTTTGAGGTCGCCGCCATAGTGCTGGCGGCCTGCTTCGACGAAGGTCTCATAGGTGCCCTGCACGATGCCTTGGCTGCCGATGTAGATCCACGATCCGGCGGTCATCTGGCCGTACATCGCCAGACCCTTCTTATCGAGTTCGTTGAAATGGTCCCAATTCGCCCAATGCGGCACGAGGTTGGAGTTGGCGATCAATACGCGGGGCGCGTCCTTATGGGTTTGGAAGACGCCCACGGGCTTGCCCGATTGCACCAGCAGTGTCTGGTCTTCTTCCAAGGCGCGCAGGGAGGCGACGATCTGGTCGTAGTCTTTCCACGTCCGCGCCGCGCGCCCGATGCCACCGTAGACGACCAGCTCATGCGGGTTCTCGGCCACGTCGGGGTGCAGGTTGTTCATCAGCATCCGCAGCGGCGCTTCGGTCAGCCAGCTTTTCGCCGAAAGCTCGGTGCCGATGGCGGGATAGACGTCACGGGTGTTCTTGCGCGGATCGCTCATGCTGTGCCTTTCAGGGTAGGGGCCAGTGCGGCCAGAGTTGTCAGGATATCGGTCAGATGCACGCGCAGCCGCGCGGCCTTGTCGGGGTCATAGGGCCAAGGCGAAGCCTCGGCGCCGAGGTAGCTGCTTTGCGCCAGTTCCATCTGGATCGCGTGGACCCCTTCGGCGGGGCGGCCATAGTGGCGCGTGGTCCAGCCTCCCTTGAAGCGTCCGTTGCTGACGGACGTGTAGCCGAGTGCGGCGGCGCAGATCTTTTCAACAGCGGCTTCAATCTGGGGCGCGCAGGTGGTGCCGAGGTTCGTGCCGATGTTGAAATCGGGCAGCGGGCCGTCAAAGAGGAAGGGGATCAGCGAGCGGATCGAGTGGCAGTCATAGAGGATCGCGACCCCGTGCAGGTCGCGAACGCGGGCCAGTTCAGCCTCAAGCGCTGCGTGATAGGGCGCATGGTATGCCACGCGGCGGGCCTCAACCTCGGCTGTGTCGGGCGGGGTGGTCCAGATGTCCTGCCCGTCGAAATCCGTCAACGGCACCAGCCCGGTGGTGTTCTGCCCGGGGTAGAGCGATGCGCCAGAAGGGTCGCGGTTGGCGTCGATGACATAGCGGTGGAAGGTGGCGCGCACCGTGGTCGCGCCGGGCAGCAGCCCGTCGTAGAGCCGGTCGATATGCCAGTCGGTATCCGCCAATTCCCGCCCGCGCGGATTTAAGTCGCGCCGGATGGCCTCGGGCAGGTCAGTCCCGGTATGGGGCAAGCCGAGCACGATGGGGCTGTCGCCGCGGGTGATCTCGACGGGGGTGATCTCAGCGGGGGTCATGTGGAAAGCCCCGGCATCTCGCAGGCGGCGGCACGGGTGATCTCACCGCCCGCCACCATCCGTGCCGCGCGTTCCAGATCGGGGGCGAGGTAGCGGTCCTCCTCCAGCGTCGCGACCTCTTCGCGGACCCGCGCGACCACCCGCTGCAACGTCTCGCTGGTGGCCAGCGACGCGCGAAAGTCGATGCCCTGCGCGGCGCAGAGCAGTTCCACCCCAAGGATGCGGTTCAGGTTCTCGACCATTTGCCCCAGCCGTCGCGCGCCATGGGCGGCCATGCTGACGTGATCTTCTTGGTTGGCCGAGGTCGGCGTGCTGTCGGTGACGCAGGGATTGGCAAGATGTTTGTTCTCGCTCATCAGGGCGGCGGTGGTGACTTCGGCGATCATATAGCCGCTGTTGAGGCCGGGGGTCGGCGTCAGGAAAGGCGGCAGGTTGAAGCTGAGCACCGGGTCCACGATCAGCGCCACTCGGCGCTGCGCGATGGCGCCGATCTCGGCCAGGGCGAGGGCGATCATATCGGCGGCGAAACCCACCGGCTCGGCATGGAAATTCCCGCCCGAGACGATGAGGTCCGCCCCCGTCAGCACCAGCGGGTTATCGGTGGCGGCATTGGCTTCGACCTCCAGCGTGGCGGCGGCCATGCGCAGCACGTCCATCGCCGCCCCCGTCACCTGCGGCTGGCAGCGGATGCAATAGGGGTCTTGGACACGGGCATCATTCGCCACATGGCTTTCGCGGATTTCTGAGCCATTGAGCAGGGCGCGCATCGTCTCGCCCGCTTCGATTTGGCCCCGGTGGCCGCGTAGGGCGTGAATTTCCGGTTGCAGCGGCGCGGTCGAGCCCATGATCGCATCCGTCGACAGGGCCGAGATCACCAGCGCCGAGGTCGCGGCCTGCCATGCGTCGAACAGCCCCGCCAGCGCGAAGGCGGTGGAGAATTGCGTGCCGTTGATCAGCGCCAGCCCTTCCTTCGGGCCGAACTCCAACGGGGTGAGACCCGCAGCGGCCAGCGCCGCGCCGCCCGTCATGACGCGACCCTCGAACTCTGCCTCGCCATGGCCCATCATCACGGCGGCCATATGCGCCAAGGGGGCCAAATCGCCCGAGGCGCCGACCGACCCTTGGGCCGGGATCACCGGGGTCACGCCCCGCTCAAGCATGGCTTCGATCAGGTCCACGACCGCCAGCCGCACGCCCGAGGCACCGCGCCCGAGGCTCAGCAGTTTGAGCGCCATCAAGAGCCGCGCATGGCCGCGCGGGATCGCGGGGCCGACACCGCAGCAATGCGACAGGATCAGGTTGCGTTGCAGTGCCGCCGTATCCTCCGCCGCGATCTTGACCGAGGCGAGCTTGCCGAAACCGGTGTTCACGCCGTACACCGCATCCTCGCCCGCCACGGCCCGAGCGATGCGGGCATGGGCGTCTTCTATTGCGGGGCGGCAGGCGGGGTCGAGCCGCACCGATGCCTCTTCGCGGTAGATGCGGACCAGATCGTCCAAAGTGGCCGCGCCGGGGGTGAGGGTCAGGGTGGTCACGATTGGCCTCCGAAAATGCGGGAATGAAGCGGGTTGAAGCCGATGCGATAGGCAAGCTCAGCCGGGTGTTTAATGTCCCAAACGGCGAGGTCTGCGCGCAGGCCGGGGCGGATCATGCCGCAATCCGCCAGCCCGAGCGCGCGGGCGGCGTGCTGCGTTGCGCCGCGCAGCGCTTCTTCCGGCGTCAGGCGGAACAGGGTGCAGCCCATGTTGAGCGTCAGCAGCAGCGAGTTCAGCGGCGAGGAGCCGGGGTTGATATCCGTCGCCAGCGCCATCGGCACGCCATGGCGGCGCAGCAGGTCGATGGGCGGCGACTGGGTCTCGCGCAAGGTATAGAAGGCACCGGGCAGCAGAACGGCGACGCTGCCCGCCTCGGCCATCGCGCTCACGCCGCTCTCGTCAAGGTATTCGATATGATCCGCCGAGAGCGCGCCATAGGAGGCCGCGAGCCGCGCGCCGCCCAAGTTCGACAATTGCTCGGCATGGAGTTTCACCGGCAGGCCCAATTCCCGCGCCAGGTCAAAGACCCGTGCGATCTGGGCGGGCTGAAAGGCGATGCCCTCGCAGAACCCGTCGACCGCGTCGACCAGCCCTTCGGCATGGGCGGCGCGCAGGGCGGGGAGGCAGACATCGTCGATATAGGCATCCGCGCGGCCTGCGTATTCGGCAGGCACCGCATGGGCGCCGAGGAAGGTGGTGGAGACGCGGATCGAGCGCTGCTGGCCAATGGCGCGGGCGGTGCGCAGCATGCGCAGCTCGGTCTCGATATCCAGACCATAGCCGGATTTCACTTCGATGGCCGTGACCCCTTCGGCAATCAGCACGTCGACGCGGCGCAGGGCATCGGCCAGCAACTCTGCCTCATCGGCGGCGCGGGTGGCGGTGACGGTTGAGACGATGCCGCCCCCGGCGCGGGCGATTTCCTCATAGCTGGCCCCCTCGAGCCGCATCTCGAACTCTCGCGCGCGGTCGCCGCCGTGCACGATATGGGTGTGGCAATCGATCAGCCCGGGGGTGACGAGGCGCTGACCTAGCGATTCGGCGGGCAGGGCGCGGTAGCCTTGCGGCAGATCACCGCGCGGGCCGACCCATGCGATCTGGCCCTCGGCAATCGCGATCGCCGCATCTTCGATCAAACCATAGGGCTGTGGGCCATCCATCGTCGCCGCCGTGAGGTCGACCAAGACCCGATCCTGCGCTGTCATCCTATCGCCTCCTCCTAAGGTTTCGCTTTTCTACATCGGTTTTATTTGATATATGTCTATACATAAAAAAGCAGAGGGCCGTCAAATGATTTTCGCTACACATGCAAAACTGCCGCAGGGATGGGCGCGTGACGTTCGGATCACGGTTGCCGATGGGCGGGTGACGCAGGTTGAGACCGGGCAGGTCCCGCAGGCCGATGACACCCGTGTCGACACCCTGCTGCCCGCGCTGGCCAATCTGCACAGCCACAGCTTCCAACGCGCCATGGCCGGGATGACCGAGACGCGCTTGGCCGGGAAGGACAGTTTCTGGACATGGCGCGATTTGATGTATCGCTTCACCGCCCATCTGACGCCCGCGCATATCGAAGCCATCGCGGCCTTCGTCTTCCTAGAGATGCAAGAGGCCGGTTTCGCCAGCGTGGGAGAGTTTCACTACCTCCACCACCAACCCGATGGCACGCCCTATGACGATCTGGGGGAGCTATCGGCCCGGATCGCGGCGGCGGCAGCACAGACGGGGATCGGGCTGACCCACCTGCCGGTGCTCTATACTTACGGCGGTGCGGGGCAGCAGCCCTTGCAGGCGGGGCAGGCGCGTTTTGGCAATGAGGTGGCGCGCTTCGTCGCGCTGGTTGAGCAGGCGCAGCGGGCGGTGCGGGACCTCCCCCCCGATTGCCGCGTCGGCATCGCGCCCCATTCGCTGCGCGCCACCGCCCCGGCGGAATTGGCCGAGGTGCTGGCCGCCCATCCCGATGTGCCGGTCCATATCCACATCGCCGAACAGCCCAAAGAGGTCGCGGATGTCTCCGCTTGGCTTGGCGCACGCCCGGTCGAGTGGTTGCTGGCCAATGCCGAGGTGGCCGAGAACTGGTGCCTGATCCACGCCACCCATATGACGGAAGGTGAGACCGCTGCCATGGCCCGCAGCGGCGCGGTGGCAGGGCTTTGCCCGGTGACGGAGGCCAATTTGGGCGATGGGCCGTTCAACGGGCCGGGTTACCTCGCCGCCGGGGGGCGGTTTGGCCTTGGATCGGATTCCAACGTGTTGATTTCGCTGACCGAGGAGCTGCGCACGCTGGAATATTCCCAGCGTCTGCGGGATTTGGCACGCAATGTGATCGTGGCGGGTGAAGGTTCGGTCGGGGCGGCGCTCTACACAGGCGCGGCGCGTGGCGGGGCCCAAGCGCTTGGCCGGGGCCGGGGTGAGATCGCGGTCGGCGAGTGGGCCGATCTCGTGGCGATCGACAGCCAAGACCCGGCGCTCTGCGCGCTGCGGCCTGACCAATTGCTCGACGGTCTGGCCTTTGCCGCCAAAGACCGGGTGGTGACCGATCTGTGGTCAGCGGGCCGCCATGCGGTGACGGGCGGGCGGCACCGGCAACGGGATCGGATCGTGGCGGGTTACCGTCGCACCATGGCAGAGGTGATGGCGCTTTTGTGAAACCTTCCCTTTTCGGGAACTTTGGCGCGGCCTGCCGGGTTGGCCCGGTAACGAGGACCGCGCGAAGTGCTGCGCGGCGCAGCCCGAAGACAGCGAAAGGGAGCGGATCATGAGTCCACCAGACACGAACCTCAAAAAACAGGAAAGCCGTCACAAATGGCCCCTGATCGGCATGGCGCTTGTGGTGATCTTTGGCGTCGGGATCATCGTCTATTGGACGGGCGAGGAAGTCGCCACCGCGCCCGAGACGGAAGAAGAAGTGATCGTCGACGAGGAAAACGTCATCGAGGGCGACGATGAAGCATCGGTGCCGATCGCCCCTGATTGATCCAAACAGACAGCACCCAAACACGAAACCCGGAAGCTTCGGCTTTCGGGTTTTGTTGTTTGACCTTGGCCGCGCGGGCGGGCCATCTTGCACCGGTATCGAGGGCAGCGGGGCAGGCACATGTGGTATTTGGTAGGGGACATCGGCGGCACCAATCTGCGCCTCGCAGCGGTAGACCCCGCGGGGGCGGTGGTGGAACGCCGCACCCATCCCACCGACGGGCTGACCACTTTGCCCGATGCCTGCGCGACGCTTTGTGCCGAGATGGGCCGCCCGCCCGAAGGGGTCGCCATGGCGGTGGCCGGGGTGGTTGTCGACGGGCAGGTGCGGATGACCAATGCAGCGCGCAGTATTTCGCGGGATGATCTGGCGCGGGCCTGCGGTTTGGACCCCTCCAAGGTGCTGCTGCTCAATGATTTCGAGGCGGCGGCTTGGTCCTTGGCCACGCTGGATGCGGAGAAAGTGACCTATCTTCAGGGCGGGCCCGAACCGCAACCGGGGGCGCGGGTGATCATTGGGCCGGGGACGGGCCTTGGCGTTGGGTCTTTGGTCTGGCAGGGCGCGCGGCCCACGGCGGTGCCGGGCGAAGGCGGGCATCTGCGGCTCACCCCCCACAGCGCCGAGGAAGTGGCCTATTTCGAAGCCCTGATCGCGCTTTGGCCCGAGGTACAGATGGGTGAGGGGCTGGCGGTCGAGGCCGAGGCGATCCTGTCGGGCACCGGCATGCCCTATTGGTATCGCGCCATCGCCTCCGCGCGGGGCGAGGCGGCGCATTCGGAAGGGGCGGCGGCGATTTTCGCGGCGGCCAAGGCCGGAGAGGACACGAGCGCCTGTCGCGCAGTTGCCTTGATGGTGCAGTATCTTGGCGGGGTCGCGGGGGATCTGGGCTTGGTCATGGGCGCGCGCGGCGGGGTCTTCATCACGGGGGGCGTGGCGCAGCAGAACCCGTGGATGCTGGATGACAGCTTCCGCGCCGCCTTCAACGCAGGGGGGCGGCACAGCAAATGGCGCGCGGCGATGCCTTTGGGGCTGTGCAGCGACCCCGACTTTGGCCTGCTGGGCGCGCGCAACTGCCTGTTTGTCCAGCACGAACGCCCCCTGCCGGATTGACAGCAGGCACCGGGCCGCCATGATCGCCGCAGCAGTCGGAGTGCCCTATGCCCAACCTCAATGACCCTAAACGCCAGTTCTTGGCCGAATTGTTCGATACCGCCGTCGCCGCCGCCGATCCGCATTTGATCCTGAAAGACCGGCTGCCGCCGCCGCCCAAGGGGCGCACGGTGGTGATCGGTGCAGGCAAGGGGGCCGCGCAATTGGCGCAGGCGTTCGAGGCCATCTGGCCGCACCCCTATGATGGCGTCGTGGTCACCCGCTACGGCTATGGCGCGCCTTGTCAGCGGATCAAGGTGCTGGAGGCCGCCCATCCCGTGCCCGATCAGGCCGGGATCGAGGCTGCCCGCGCCTTGCAGGATGCGGTGCAAGGTTTGGGGCCGGAGGATCAGGTGATCGCGCTGATCTGCGGCGGCGGCTCATCGCTTTTGCCCGCTCCGCCCGAGGGGCTGACGTTGGAGGATTTGCAGGCTTTGAACGCGGCGCTTCTGGCCTCGGGCGCGCCGATTTCGGTCATGAACGACATCCGCAAGCAGTTCAGCACGGTCAACGGCGGACGTCTGGCGGAATTGGCCCATCCCGCGCGGGTGGTGAGCCTTGTCGTCTCGGATGTGCCGGGGGATGATCCGGGGGCCGTGGCCTCTGGCCCCACGGTGCCGGGGCGGCGTACTGCGGCGGCGGTGTTAGAAGAGGTGGCCGCGCGGGGGTTGGAACTGCCGGAGCGCTGCATGACGTTTCTGGAAAAGGCCGCCGCGCAACCGTTGCAGGACGCGCCGAGCACGACGCAGACCCATGTCATCGCCTCTGCGGGTCTGTCCCTCGCTGCGGCGGCCAAGGCCGCGCAGGCGCGGGGGGTGAATGCGTGGATCCTGTCGGACGCGATTGAGGGTGAGGCGCGGGAGGTGGCGCTGGTCCATGCGGCCCTCGCCCGGCAGGCGCAGGAAAGCGGTTTTCCCCATCCCGCGCCGCTGGTGCTGCTTTCGGGCGGGGAGACGACGGTCACCCTGCGCCACAAGGGGCGCGGCGGGCGGAATAGTGAGTTTGCGCTGTCCCTCGCGCTGGCGCTCGAAGGGCAGGAGGGGATCACGGCCTTGGCCGCCGATACCGATGGTATCGACGGGTCAGAGGATAACGCGGGCGCCTTCGTCGAGGCGGGCACGGCGGCTGCGATGCGCGCGGCGGGGGTGGATCCGCGCGGCGCTTTGCAGCGCAACGATGCTTTCGGGGCCTTCGAGGCGATAGATGCACTGTTTCACACTGGCCCCACCGGGACCAATGTGAATGATTTTCGCGCTCTTCTGATCGGCGATCTGCCGTAGCGTCCGCTCGCCTCAGGGCCGATTTAGGACCGGTCGAAGACGATCACATTGCGCCGCGCGGCCCCGGTCTTGGTGTCGGCAATCGCCTCGTTGATCTGATCCAGCCGCCAGCGGCCAGAGATCAGGCTGTCGAGTTGCAGGCGGCCCTGAAGATAGAGGTCGACCATCCACGGAATGTCGCGCTGGATCACCACATCGCCCATTTTGGAGCCGACCATGCCTTGCCCTAGGGCGGCGAGGACCACTGGTTCATAGCTGGCCTCGGCCCCGCTGTGGGGCATGCCGACCATGATCACCCGGCCTCCGGCGGCAAGGTAGCGCGGCGCGGTTTCATAGGCGGGGATCGCGCCCACGGTGACGATCACGGCATCCGCCCCGCGCCCCATGGCCTTGAAGGCCGCGCGCCACGGTTTCGCCTCGGTCGCGAGCACGGTGTCGGTCGCGCCGAATTCGCGGGCAATGGCGAGTTTGTCTTCGATCATGTCGACCGCCACGATCCGCCGCGCGCCTGCGATGCGCGCCCCTTGGATGGCGTTGAGGCCGACCCCGCCCGCGCCGATCACCACCACGTCTTGTCCCGCCCGCAGGCCCGCCGCATTGACCACGGCGCCGACGCCGGTGATCACGCCGCAGGCGATCAGGCAGGCGGCGTCTTTGGGGATGTCATGCGAAATTTTCACGACCTGCGACCGGTCGACGACGACCTTCTCGGCGAAACCGCCGGTGTTCATCGCTTGAACGAGCGGTGTGCCCTCTGCCGTTTGCAGCGGCCCTTCGGGCGCTTGCGGGGTTTCGCAGATCGTCGGCTGGCCCGAGGCGCAGTTGGGGCAGCTGCCACAGGCGCGGATCAGGGTGACCACCACGCTGTCGCCTTCGGCCAGACCCTGCACATTCGGCCCCACCGCGCTGACCCGGCCTGCGGCCTCATGCCCATAGACGGCGGGCAGAGTACCGCCCCAGCCGCCTTCGGCAAACAGAATGTCGGAATGGCAGATCGCCACGGCATCCAAGGTCACTTCAACCTCGCCCGATTGCGGTGCCTTGATGCGGATGTCTTCGACGCTCAGCGGTGTGTCAAAGGCATGGCAGACGGCGGCTTTGATGGTTTGCAATGGCCTGTCCCTTTCTTTCAATTTTCGCCAGCCTGACGCGGATGGGCCGGTGGCGCAAGACGGGGAATGGGCCTACTGCGGCGAAGTTTCACCTTGTGACGTGGGGGTAGGGCGGCTGGCAAAGATCGCCAAGCCGCCAAGGGTCAGCAAGAGCGCCAGCAGGAAGGGCGCGCCGGGCAGGTAGAGCGCAGCTTCCGGCGCGGTGAAATAGGCGAAGACTGCGGTCATCGTCAGCGGCGAGATGATCATCGCCAGCGCGGTGGAGGAACTGAGCGCGCCATGCAGCTCCCCTTGCGCATCGGCGCTGACGCGGGCCGACATGATGCCTTGAAGCGCGGGCGGGATCACCCCGGCCAGCGCGGCGAGCGGGGTCATGATCAGCGCCCAAGTGCCCGAGGTCAGCACGGTCAGCGCGGCAAAGGCGGCAAGGGCAAAAACATGGCCCAAGATCACCGTGGCGCGGGCGCCCAAGCGGCGGATCACGGGGCCGATCAAGGCGCCTTGGACAAGCGCCATCAACACGCCGAAAAGGCCCAGTGACAGGCCGATCATCGTCGGCGACCAGCCAAAACGCTCGACCCCGAAATAGGCCCAGACCGCCGGATAGGCGGCAAAGCCCACATGGTAGATGAAATAGACCGCAAGCAGCCTGCCAACCTCGGGCAGGCGGCCAAGGGCGCGCAGCGCGCCCAGCGGATTGGCCCGCCGCCAGTCGAAGGCGCGGCGTTGCGTCGGGGGCAGGGTTTCGCGCAGCACGGCCCAGCCAAGCGCCGCATTGCCCGCCGCCAGCAGCGCTGCCGCCCAAAAGGGCGCACGGGTGCCATATTCGCCCAAGACGCCGCCCATCAGCGGCCCCAGAACAAAGCCCGCGCCAAAGGCCGCGCCGATCAGCCCGAAACGCGCCGCACGGTCCTGCGCCGGAGAGATATCGGCCATATAGGCTGAGGCCGTGGCATGGGTCGCCGCCGTGATGCCCCCTACGAGCCGCCCGATCAGCAGCAGCCAGATGCTGCCCGCCAGTGCCATCACGCCATAGTCCACCGTCATCACGATCAGCGCCAGCAGCAGGACCGGGCGGCGGCCAAAACGGTCGGAGAGCCCGCCCAGAACCGGGCCGAAGAGGAATTGCATCGCCGCAAAGCCCGTGGCCAGCACGCCGCCCCAAAGGGCCGCATCGCTCAGCCCGCCGCCGCGAACTTCGCGGATCAGGTCGGGCATGACGGGCAGGATCAGGCCGACGCCCATAGCATCGATCATCACCGTCACAAGGATAAAGATCAGTGGCAGCGGCATTCGGTCAGATGTGGTCCGCGTAGGGGCCAAAGGCAAGGGCGGACGTCGCGATAGGGCGCGAATGCGGCGCGCGTTGCAGGCGTTTGGCTCGCTCGCTGCCGGAGACACCTGCCGCCACGATCAGCCCTGCGCCTTCGGTATATGCCCGACACTGGCGAGGAAATCGTTCAGCGTTTCGGCGTATTCCTGCGGTTGCTCGACACAGGGCAGATGGCCCGCGCGGCGGATCAGTTTGAATTTCGAGGCAGGGATCAGGTCCATCAACTCGCGCACCAGATCGGGCGGGGTGGAGCCGTCTTCCGAACCTGCGATGCCAAGCGCGGGCAGGCGCAGGCCGGAGGTCGGGGTCATGAAATCACTGTGCGAAATCGCCGCCGAACAGCCCGCATAGCCCGCGTCGGGCTGCCGCGTCAGCATGTTGCGCCAGAGCGCCAGTTCCGGCGTGGCGCGGAACCCGGTCGAGAACCAACGCTCCATCACCGCATCGGCAAGGCTTTCGATGCCGCCCTGTTCCACCGCCGCGATCCGCGCATCCCAGATGTCGCGGTTGCCGATCTTGGTGGCGGTGTTGCTCAGCACCAGCGCGCGGATCATGTCGAGCCGTTTCACCGCAAGGCCTTGCGCGATCATCCCACCGATCGACAGGCCCACGAAGACGCAGTCGCGCACCTGAAGGTGGTCGAGCAGCCGCTCGGTGTCGGTGATGAGCGAACCCATAGAATAGGGCGCGGGCGGGCAGGACGACAGGCCATGGCCGCGTTTGTCGAAGCGGATGATGCGCAGACCGGACGCGAGCAGCGGCAGGATCGGGTCCCACAGGCGCATGTCGGTGCCGAGCGAATTGGCGAAGACCACGGGCGCGCCCTCCTCGGGGCCGTCGACACGATAGTGCATTTGCACCTCGCCGGTGTCGAAAATCTGCATGGGGGTCTCCTGTGAGCGGCGTTGAGGGTGCAGCATATCGTGCGAACGCGGGAGGTCAAAGTGTAGGGCTTCAGCTAAGGACCGCCCGGCCGTAGGCCGGGCAGCGCCGACCCGCCCCCCTGGGGCGGCGCTTTCAGCACCACCCCGCGGGTCGGCGCTGCCCTAATCGTTACCCCAGCGTCTGCAGCGCGCGGGCGAACATATCCGCATCAACGTTCCCGCCGGACATGGTGACAATCACATCATCACCCTCGATCTCTTCGCTACGGAATAGCGCTGCGGCAAGCGCCACGGCACCGCCCGGCTCGGCCACAACCTTCAACCGGTTGAACGCATGACCCATCGCCTGCAATGCCTCCTCATCACTCACCACCAGTCCCGGCCCTACAAGCCGCTGCATGATCGGAAAGGTCAGCTCCCCCGGCGCAGGCGTGACGATGGCATCGCAGATCGAGCCGAGCGCCTTCGCATTCCGCTCGATCTGGCCGGAAACCAACGAGCGGGCGGCATCGTCAAAGCCTTCCGGTTCCGCCGGGCGCACGCGGAACCCCGGCGCCTCGGCCTCCAGCGCCAGCGCGATGCCGGAGGTCAGGCCACCGCCGCCGCAGCAGACGATCACCTGGGCCTCTTCGATCCCGGCCTCGGCGGCCTGCTGGGCGATTTCCAGCCCTGTGGTGCCTTGGCCGGCGATCACCTGCGGCTCGTCATAGGGTTTGATCAGCGTGAGCCCGCGTTCCTCAGCCAAGGCCGCACCGATCTCCTCCCGGCTCTCATTCGCGCGGTCATAGAGTACCACCTCGGCGTCATAGGCGCGGGTGTTGGCGATCTTCAGGCGCGGGCTGTCCTCGGGCATGACGATCACGGCAGGCGCGCCGTGCATCTTGGCTGCCAGCGCCACGCCTTGGGCATGGTTGCCGCTGGAATAGGCGATCACCCCCTTGGCGCGCTGCGCGCTCGGCAGGGCCGACAGGGCCGACCACGCGCCGCGAAACTTGAAGCTGCCAGTATGCTGCAAACACTCGGGTTTGACCCAGACCCGGCGGCCCGCGATCTCGTCCAAAAACGGGGAGTTCAAGAGCGGCGTGCGCCGCACATGGCCCTTGGCGCGGTCGCCGGCGGCGCGGATCATGTCGATGTTCATTTGATTTGTCCTATCCATTCGTGCAGCGCGGCGAGCGCTTGGGGTTCGTCGAGAAAGGGCACATGGCCGCGGTCCGGCACTTCGGCCGCGATCATATCGGGGCGGCGGGCCTGCATCTGCATCAGCGTCTCGCGGCTAAACAAGGTGGAATTGGCCCCGCGGATCGTGACCAGCGGCAACCCTTGCAGCGCATCGAAGAACGGCCAAAGGTCAACAGCCTGCTGACCTGCGGCGGCCACGGCATCGCGCAGATGCGGATCATAGGTGATTTTCAGCCCATCGTCGGTCGCCCTGTAGTGACGCTTGACCTCCTCAAGCCAGCGGCTCTCGGGCACGCCCTGAAACTCGGGGAAGGCGCGGGCCATGGCGGCGGCGGCTTCTTCATAGGTTTTGGCGGCGGGGTTGCGACCGAGATAGCCCATGATGAATTCAACGCCCTTGGGGTCAAGCTCGGGGCCCACGTCATTCAGCGCCACGCCCAAAAGGTGATCATGGGCGATCATCGCCAGCGCCATGGCATTCAGCCCGCCACGCGAGGTGCCGATGAGGGCGACCTGTTCCAGCCCCAGATGCGCGAGCAATTCCAACACGTCGCGGCATTCCACCGAGAGCGTGTAGTTCCGCCAATTCGCGTCGAAATCCGAGCGGCCCCGCCCGCGGTAGTCCATGCGGATCAGCCGGTGATTAGCCAAATGCGGGGCGAGGTAGTCGAAATCCGCGCCGGTGCGGGTGAGACCGGCAAGGCAGAGGATCGGCAGGCCGCGGCCCTCATCCGTGTAATGCAGCGACAGCCCGTCGGAGGTGGTGAAACGCGGCATTACAGCCCCGCCAATGCGGGAATGCCGCTCAGCTCGCGCAGCTGATGCGCGGGTTTCCACGGCAGCCGGTCCACCGGATCGCCGCCCCGGTTTACCCATGCGGTGGTGAACCCATAGCCCGTCGCCGCCGCCGCGTCCCAGCCGTTGGAGGACACGAACAGCACCTCGTCCTTGGCACAGCCGAAGTGTTCTCCGACAAGGTCATAGACCGACGCATGCGGTTTGAAGACGCCGACGCTTTCGACCGAAAGCGAGACATCCAACAGATCACCGATTCCCGCCGATTGCACCGCCCCGTCCAGCATCGCAGGGGCGCCGTTGGACAGGATCGCAGTGTTCAGGCCCCCGTCTTTCAGCGCGCGCAGCATGGCGGGCACCTCGTCATAGGCGCGAAGCTCCCAGTAAAGCGCCAGCAGGCGCGCGCGCAGGGCAGGGTCATCGGCGAGGTTCATCTTCTCGAGCGTCCAATCCAGCCCCTCTTGGGTGACTTGCCAGAAATCATCATGCGCCCCGGTCACGGCTCTTAGCCATGAATACTGCAACTGCTTGAGACGCCAGTGTTCTGCCAGTTCCGGCCAAGTCTCGGCGATGGCGGCGAAAGCGGGTTCGGCTGCGGCCTCACGGGCGGCGGCGGCCACGTCGAAGAGGGTTCCATAGGCGTCGAAAACGCAGGTCGTGATGGGCATCTGACAGGCTCTCCCTTTCCGTGTCGCGGCAGAGTGGCATGCAGGCGCGGCGGCGAAAAGGGGCGAATTCCGCGATCGACCCGGACGGGGGGTTTACTCTCGGGGTCACAATCTTCATGCTGTCGCGGAATTTGGAGCACCCGCGCAGATACGCGGCCTCCTTCCTTTTTCCCCCTACAAATTGGAGACACCCGATGGCTGAGGTCAAATCCGGCGACACAGTACAGATTCACTATACCGGCACGTTGAAAGACGGCACCACATTCGACAGTTCCGAGGGCCGCGACCCGCTTGAGTTCGTCGTGGGTTCGGGCCAAATCATCCCCGGTCTCGACAGCGCGCTGCCCGGCATGACCGAGGGCGACAAGAAGGTCGTTCAAGTGCCCAGCGACGAAGCCTACGGCCCCGTGAACCCCGAGATGCGTCAGGCCGTGCCGCGCGAAGGCATCCCGGCGGACATCCCGCTTGATCCCGGCACGCAGCTGCAGATGCAGACGCCCGAAGGTCAGGCCCTGCCGGTGACCGTGGTTGAGGTTGACGAGACCACCGTCACGCTCGACGCCAACCACCCGCTGGCGGGCAAGGACCTGCAGTTCGACATCGAACTGGTCAAGATCGCTCCGGCGGCCTGATATTGGTGGCCGGGGGGCTTCCCCCCGGCATGCCCCAAAGACGTCTCCGGCGTCTTTTCCCCTCGCACGCCCGCGCATTGGCGCTTATGCAGGGGCCATGGATACCCCAGATACATTCGAGATTTTCCTTGTCTGCCCGCCCGGGCTTGAGGATTTGCTCTGCGCCGAAGCGCAGGAAAAAGGTTTTGCCGGGGCTGAGGCCCAGCCCGGCGGCGTGACCGTTCAGGGCGGCTGGCCCGAGGTCTGGCGCGCCAATCTGGAGCTGCGCGGTGCCGCACGGGTGCTGGCGCGGATCGGCGGTTTCATGGCCTTCCATCTGGCGCAGTTAGATAAACGCTGCCGCAAGTTCCCCTTCGGCGACGTGCTGCGGGCCGATGTGCCGGTGAAGGTGCAGGTGACAACCAAGGCGTCGAAGATCTATCACGCCGGGGCGGCAGCCCAACGGGTCGAGACGGCACTGCGCGAGAGCCATGGCATCACTGTCGATGCCGAGGCGGCTCTGGTGCTGAAGGTCCGCATCCACGACAATCAGGTGACCTTCAGCCTTGATACCTCCGGCGAGGCGCTGCACAAGCGTGGCCACAAGGAGGCCGTGGGCAAGGCGCCAATGCGCGAGAACATGGCGGCACTGATGCTGCGGTCCTGCGGCTATGCGCCGGGCGAGCCGGTGGTCGACCCGATGTGCGGCTCGGGCACGTTCCTGATCGAGGCCGCCGAGATCGCGGCGGGGTTGAAGCCCGGGCGCTCGCGGCGCTTCGCCTTCGAGGATCTGGCGAGTTTCGATGCCGGGGCGTGGAACGCGATGCGCGCTGCGGGGGAGGTGGCCGAGCCTGCTGTGCGGTTCCACGGCTCTGACCGGGACGCGGGCGCGGTGCGCATGAGCACGGCCAATGCCGACCGGGCCGGGGTGGGGGCGTGGTGTCAATTCACCTGCCACGGGGCAGGGGAGGTGCAGCCGCCCGAAGGCCCGCCCGGGCTGGTGATCGTGAACCCGCCCTACGGCGGGCGGATTGGCAACAAAAAGCTGCTTTATCCGCTCTATGGAACGCTGGGCGAGACGCTGAGGGCGCGGTTCCGTGGCTGGCGTGTCGGGCTGGTGACCTCGGAGCCGCCGCTTGCGAAGGCGACCGGTTTGCCGTGGAAGGGGCAGGGGCCGGCGATTGCCCATGGCGGGATGAAGGTGTGGCTCTGGCAGACAGAGGCGTTGCGGTAGAGGCTGCCACTCGGCCCGGAATCAAGCCGCAGGCGCCGGGCCATCGCCTGCCCGCCCGGACGGGTAGGCGATTTGGTGAGGCTGGACGCGACTTGGCGAAGTCACGTCACGGCTGAACCATAAAGTGGCAAGGTCCAGCCGTTGGCTCGCCCACCCGCGGGCAGGCGATGGCCCTCGTGCTTCGTTACAGATGCTCCGCCTGCGGCATCCCCAGCACGTGGAAGCCGCCATCCACACGGATGATCTCGCCGGTCGTGCAGGCGCCTGCGTCGGATGCCAGATAGACCGCCGTGCCGCCCACAGCCTCGAGCGTCGCGTTGGACCGCAGCGGCGCATTCTGGTCCGTGTGCTTGTAGGTCTTGCGCGCGCCGCCGATGGCAGCCCCCGCCAGCGTCTTCATCGGACCCGGCGAGATCGCATTCACCCGGATGCCTTCCGGCCCCAGATCATTCGCCAGATAACGCGTCGCACTCTCCAGCGCCGCCTTGGCTACGCCCATCACGTTGTAATTCGGCGTCACTCGGTTCGAGCCCATGTAGGTCAGCGTCATCAGCGTGCCGCCGTTGTCCTTCATCAGCGGATGCGCCCGGCGCGCCACGTCGATGAAGGAATAGGCCGAGATATCCATGGAGTTTTTGAAGTTCGCCCGGCTGGTGTTCAAAAACCGCCCCGTCAACTCGGATTTGTCCGAAAAGGCAATGGCATGCACGACGAAGTCGATCGTCGGCCAACGCGCGCCCAACTCCTCGAAGGCGCGGTCGAGCGAGGCATCGTCGGTCACGTCCACATCGACCATGAAGTCGGAACCGACGCTCTGCGCCAGCGGCTCCAGCCGCTTGCCAAAGGCTTCGCCCTGATAGGTAAAGGCCAGTTCCGCCCCGGCCTCGGCCATCGCCTTGGCGATGCCCCAGGCGATGGAGCGTTCATTGGCCACGCCCATGATGAGGCCGCGTTTTCCTGCAAGCAATCCAGACATGCCCAGCCCTCAGCCTTGGTATTTCGACAGGATCATCGACCCGTTGGTGCCGCCGAACCCGAAGGAGTTCGTCATCACCGAGTCGAGGCCCGCGTTGTCGACCCGCTCCAACGCGATTTCGGAGGGATCAAGCGCCGGGTCGAGGTTTTGCACGTTGATCGACTTGGCGATGAAATCGTTGTCGAGCATCAGCAGCGAGAAGATCGCCTCCAGCGCGCCGGCAGCGCCCTGCGCGTGGCCGGTCATCGACTTCGTCGAGCTGACGGGCGGGGTGTTGCCTTGCCCAAAGACACGGCGCACCGCTTCGATCTCGCCCACATCGCCGACGGGGGTCGAGGTGCCATGGGCGTTGATGTAGCCTACCTTGCGGCCCTCGGGCAGGGTCTCCAGCGCCAGACGCATGGCGCGCTCGCCGCCCTCGCCCGAAGGCGCGACCATGTCATGCCCGTCGCTGGTGGCGGCATAGCCGGTCACCTCGGCGTAGATTTTTGCACCGCGCGCCAGCGCGTGGTCGAGGTCTTCCAGCACCAGCATGCCGCCGCCGCCGGAGATCACGAAACCGTCGCGGTCCGCGTCGAAGGCGCGGCTCGCCGTCTCGGGCGCGTCGTTGTATTTGGAGGACATCGCGCCCATGGCGTCGAAGAGGCAGCTCAGCGTCCAGTCCAACTCCTCGCCGCCGCCGGCGAACATCACGTCCTGCTTGCCCAGCATGATTTGCTCGGCCGCGTTGCCGATGCAATGCAGCGAGGTGGAGCAGGCGGAAGTGATCGAATAGTTGATGCCCTTGATCTTAAAGGCGGTCGAAAGGTTCGCGCTGACGGTCGAAGACATGCACTTGGGCACGGCAAAGGGCCCGATGCGCTTGGTGGCGCCGGTGTCTTTCACGATGTTATGCGCGGCGAACATGGCCGAAGTCGACGGCCCGCCGGAGCCTGCCACCAGACCGGTGCGCGGATTGCTGATCTGCGCCTCGTCGAGACCCGCATCCTTGATCGCCTGATCCATGGCGACATAGGCATAGCCCGCGCCCGGCCCCATGAAACGCAAGGTGCGCTTGTCGATGTGATCGGCCAGATTGATCTTCAGCGTGCCGGCGACGCGGCTGCGGAACCCGTGTTCGGCCATCTCCGGGCTGGCTTCGATCCCGGAGGTGCCGTTTTTCAGTGCTTCGAGCACTTCTTCGGCGTTGTTTCCGATGGATGAGACAATCCCCAACCCTGTGACGACGACGCGGCGCATGCGCAGCACTCCTTTGTTTTGGCAGCCCCGGTGTATGCCAGCACGCCCATACGGCGCAAGCGGTTTGCCGATCCTCTGCGCGCGAAGGGCGCGGTCAAGGTTCTGTGATGGAACGGTGCAGTGGCAGGCGGTGTTGGCTTCACGAGACATAAAGGAGATTAGAATGCCAAAGATTAATACGGTAAATCCCGCCACCGAAGAGGTGCTCGACACCTATGACGTGATGTCCGAAACCGAAGCGACCCAAGCGGTCGAGGCAACGCATGAGGCGTTCAAGGAGTGGCGCAAGCTGACCCATGCCGAACGCGCGCCCTATCTGAAAAAGATTGCCGAGAAGCTGCGCGAAAATAAGGAAAGCCTGTCGGAACTGATGACCAGCGAGGTCGGCAAGCTCTACAAAGACGGGCTGACCGAGGTCGAACTCTGCGCGCAGATCTTTGAATATACCGCTGAGAACGGCCCCGACATGCTGCAGGATGAAGAGCGCAAACACGCCGGCGGCAAGAAGCGCGGTGTGGTGACCTATCAGCCCATCGGCGTGATCTATCAGATCCAGCCGTGGAACTTCCCCCTCTACCAGCCTGTGCGCGTGCTGGCCGCGAACCTGATGACCGGCAACGGCTGCGTCCTGAAACATGCGGAAATCTGCACCGGCAGCGGCTTGCGTTTGAAAGAGATCTGCGAAGAAGCGGGCCTGCCCAAAGACCTGTTCAACGTTATCATCATCGACCACGATACCTCCGACAAGCTGATCGGCCATAAGCTGGTACGCGGCGTGACCATGACCGGCTCTGACAGCGCGGGCAGCCATATCGGGTCGGAGGCCGCGAAACATCTCAAGAAATCCGTGCTCGAATTGGGCTCGAACGACGCCTACCTCGTGCTCGACGACGCCGATATTGAAACGGCGGTGAAATTCTCGACCATGGGGCGGCTTTATAACAACGGCCAGACCTGCGTCTCGGCCAAGCGTTTCATCGTGACCGAGAAGAATTACGACGCTTTCGTCAGCGCCTATGTCGATGCGATGAAGGCGATACCGATGGGTGATCCGATGGACGAGGATACGAAACTCGGGCCGCTGTCGAGCCAAGAACAGTTCGAATCCGTACGCGATCAGGTGAACGAAAGCGTCGAGAAGGGGGCCAAGGTGCTCTGCGGTGGCGAAGTGCCCGACCGCACGGGTGCCTATTATCCCGCGACCGTTCTGGCCGAGGTCAAGCCGGGCATGCCAGCCTATGACGATGAAATCTTTGGACCCGTCGCCTCGGTCATCCGGGCGAAGGATGACGGAGACGCGATGCGCATTGCCAATGACAGCCGCTATGGTCTGGGCGGCGGCATCTTCTGCACGGATGAAGAGTACGCCCTGCGCCTTGCGCGGGATGAGTTCGACACCGGCATGGTGCGGATCAACAACTTTGGCGCCGCCGATCCGAATATGCCCTTCGGCGGGGTGAAGAATTCCGGCTACGGGCGCGAACACGGCGGCTTTGGCATGAAAGAGTTCGTCAACGCCAAGTCGATTTTCCTGCCGTCGTAACCGGCAAAGGGCGGGCGGCGCGAAATGCCGCTCGCCCGTATCAAACTAAATTCCGAGAGGTTCCACATGACCATGAAAGTACTTGTCGCCGGTGCGACCGGCAAAACCGGGCGTCTGCTCGTCAGTGAATTGAAAGACCGCGGGGCCGAGCCCATCGCACTGGTGCGCGACAGCTCCGATACCTCTGTCCTGCCCGAGGGCACCGAAGAGCGGAAAGGCGATCTGACCAACCTGCAAACGGGTGTGTGCGACGGTGTCGACGCCGTTGTTTTTGCCGCCGGATCAGGCGGCAGCACGGGGCCGGAGATGACTGAGAAGGTCGACCGCGAAGGCGCGCAGCGTCTGGTCGATCTGGCCCGCGAGGCCGAGGTCGACCGCTTCGTGATGCTGAGTTCGGTGGGCGCCGATAATCCGCCTGAGGATCATGAGATGACCCATTACCTCAAGGCGAAACAGGCGGCGGATGAACATCTGCAAGCCTCCGGCCTGACCCATTCGATCCTACGGCCCGTGGCGCTGACCGATGACCCCAAGACCAATGCGGTCAATCTGGGCGAGGGTGTCGATCAGCAGGGCGAGGCGCATCGTGCCGATGTGGCAGCCGTATTGGCCGAGGCCGCTGTGACCGGGCGCCATGACGGTAAGGTGCAGGAAATGCAGACGCTTTGAGCGACAATGCAAAAGGGGGCCGCGTGGCCCCCTTTTAATATCCGTAAAGTCGCAGCGCTTCAGCTCTCGCTAAGGGCGACTTTCATGTCTTTCACTTGATAGATCACCTCGCCATCGGCTTCGACGATGCCGTCAGCCACGCCCATTGTCAGGCGGCGGGTTTGGATCGCCTTGGTGAAATCAATCTTATAGGTGAGCATCTTGCGGTCCGGACGCACCATGCCGGTGAGCTTCACCTCGCCTACGCCAAGCGCATAGCCGCGCCCCTGCCAGCCACGCCAGCCGAGGTTGAAGCCCGTGAGCTGCCACAGACCGTCAAGGCCAAGGCAGCCGGGCATGATCGGATTGCCGGGGAAATGGCATTCAAAGAACCACAGGTCCGGGGTGATATCGAACTCGGCGGTGATATGGCCCTTGCCATGGGCGCCGCCATCGGCCGAGACATCGGTAATCCGGTCCATCATGAGCATCGGCGGGGCGGGAAGCTGTGCGTTGCCGGGGCCAAAAAGTTCACCGCGGGCGCATTTCAGCAGATCTTCCTTGTCGAAACTCGTGGGGTAGTCGGCCATCCTGCGGCTCTCCTGCTGCTCTGTTATAACATCCGGCCCCGTTTAGCACTCCGCCGCCGCGTGCCGCAAGGGCGCGGCAGGGACGCTGCGACGATTGGTGCAAGGTTTTCAATTGAAAACCGGGGATTTCCTCCTTTATATGACCCTGAAAGGCAGGGAACTGATGTCCGCAGAGGTACAAGAGGTCGGAACGCGCTGGTTGGCTCAGGCCGGGCTGCGCCCCACGCGCCAACGTGTCACGCTGGCGAGCCTTCTGGTGGGCGATGGGCAAGACCGCCACGTCACTGCCGAAAGCCTGTTTGATGCGGCCAAGGGGCAGGGCGAAGCCGTGTCGCTCGCCACGGTCTATAACACGCTGCGGGCGTTCTGCGATGCCGGGCTGTTGCAGGAGGTGACCGTGGATGGATCGAAAAGCTATTTCGACACCAACACCCACGATCACCCACATTTCTTTTGGGAAGACGACAGCAAGCTGACCGATGCACCCTCGGAAGAGTTGGTGATCTCGCAGCTTCCTGACGCGCCCGACGGGGCCGAGATTGCCTCGGTCGATGTGGTGATCCGGCTGCGCCGGAAGACCTGAACCGGCGGGGCACGCCCCGCCGCCTGCGTGATCAGCCGCGTTTTCGCAACACTAGGAAGGTCATCATGCCCATGGGCGGCAGGGCGCGTTCGTCTTCGACCTCCAGCGCGTCTTGTTGCAGCACGGTTTCCATCTCGAAATCAGAATGCCAGCCGAGCGTATTCGCAAAGGGGGCCGAGACTTTTTCCAGAAAGCCCAGCACCCCCGTGGTGCGCATGAAATGGTTGGCGATGACCACCTGACCACCGGGTTTCAGCACGCGGGCGATTTCCTCCATCACGCGCTCGGGCTCGGGCACCACGGAGAGCACATGCATCGCGGCAACCGTGTCGAAACTGGCATCGGGGAAGTCGAGGTCGCGCGCGTCCATCTGGCGCAGGTCAGCTACATGTTGCAGCCTTTCACGGGTGACGCGCTGGCGGGCCTTGGCGAGCATCTCGTCGCTGAAATCAATGCCTGTGACGGAGAGGTTCGGCGCGTAGTGGGGCAGGGACAGGCCGGTGCCGACACCCACTTCGAGGACAGAGCCGCTGCCCTTGTTGATATGGGCCACGACATGGCGGCGACCGCCACTGGTCAGCGCGCCGAAGGTCTTGTCGTAGATCGGTGCCCAACGGGCATAGGATGTCTCGACCGCCTTGATGTCCATTTCAATTCCTTTTGGTTAAACTCGTTTTCCGTGCTCTCAAAAGCCCCCAGATCACCATGCCGATATAGGCCAAGCAGAGCACGACGAGCGTGGTCCAAGCGTAGGTGGCCAAGGCAGCGGCGAAAATTGCCACGCCCACCAGCAGGTATTTCACATGGCGTCGGGAGACTTTGGTGGTTTTGAAAGACCATGTGGGGATGCGGCTGATCATCAGAAAACCGATCAGCACCATATGCAGGCAGATCATCCAATCCGGCAGAATGGGCCGGTTGTGAAAGGCAAAGGACAGGGTCATCGGCAAGAGCACCAGCAGCGCGCCCGCGGGCGAGGGGATGCCGGTGAAGAAGGAGCCGGATTCGCCCACCGCATCGCCGTTCTTGGCCTTGGCCGCTTCGGCCTTGTCGTTGACGTTGAACCGCGCCAGCCGCACCACGCAGCAGACCGCGTAGACGAGCACGGAAATCCAAGCCGCGCTGCGCATGTCTTGCAGCGCCCAGAAATAGAGGATCAGCGGCGGGGCCACGCCGAAGTTCAAAAAATCGGCCAGCGAGTCCAATTCCGCCCCCATCGGGCTGGAAGACCGCAAGAGCCGCGCCAGCCGCCCGTCCAACCCATCCAGCACGCAGGCCAAAAGGATCAGTTGCACCGCCAGCACGTAGTTGCCCTGCACCCCAAAGCGGATCGCCGAAAGCCCTGCGCAAATCGCGGTGATCGTCAGCGCATTGGGCAGAAGCTGGATCAGCGCAAGGTCCGCGCCGGTCTTTTCAGAAGGGGGGCGCATGGGGTTTTTCCTAAAGCGGGGCGGTCTCTATGACCGGCTGTTTCAACTCGGCCAGCACGGTTTCCCCGGCGACCATGGTCTGCCCGATACGCACCATCGGGTCGACGCCTTCGGGCAAGTAAACATCTAGCCGAGAGCCGAAGCGGATCAAGCCGAAGCGTTCGCCGGTCTCAAGCCCGTCGCCGGATTTCACGAAGCAGACGATGCGCCGCGCCACGAGGCCCGCGATCTGCACCACGGCGATGTCGCGCCCGTCGTCCATGCGGATGCACAGGCTGTTGCGCTCATTGTCGGCGCTGGCCTTGTCGAGCGAGGCGTTGAAGAACTTGCCCGGCCGGTAGGCGACGGCCTGCACCTTGCCCGCGACGGGGGCGCGGTTGATGTGGCAGTTAAAGACGCTCATGAAGACGCTGACGCGGGTCAGCGGCACATCCGGCATCCCCAGCTCGGCGGGCGGCACCGCAGGCTCGATGAGTGAGACGATGCCGTCGGCAGGGCTGACGATCAGGTCGGGCCGGTCGGGGGTCACACGCTCGGGGTCGCGGAAGAAGTAGTAGCACCAGATCGTCAGGCCCACGCCGATCCAGCCGAGGACTTCTTCGATGGCGAAGAGCACCAGCGTGACAGCGGCGAAGATCGCCACGAATTTGATGCCCTCGCGGTGCATCGGTTTGATGAATGTGTCGAGCAAGTTGACGGCCATCGGACCCTCCCGTTCAGGCTGTCTTCCGTCATAGGTGCATAGCGGGTGAGTGCAAGGAGGTTTTGGACGGGCGCGGGTTTTGGGCGGTTGCGGGCTGAACGGTGAGGGTAGCGGATACCGGCGGCGTCTTGTCCATGCGTCGAAAAGGTTAGCCACCATGCGCTGAGGGTGTCGCCCTCCCTGGTGGGCGATGAGCGGTCGCGTGGTGTGGGGCGGTCATTCTGGACCCTGACGGGGCCGTATGCCGAAACGTTGCAAGATCGCCCTCCGGGGGGAGGGAGGGCGATGCCCGGTGTGCCACCGGGCGGGTCAGTTAAAAGGGGGGAGCCAGTCAAAACCACTGCCCCGGCTCCATCAAACCCAGATCCATCAACTGCCGGGAATGCCACTCGAACGGCTCGGAATTATGCCACTGGAATGTGGGGATGTCATAGCGGCTGCCGGGATTGCGCTTCAGCGCCTTGGCCGTGCGGAACGAGCAGATCGCCGACGTGACGTTGTGATGCCACTCGCAAGCGTAGGTGTTGTATTCCTCGTCGTTGAACGTGTGGTCGCCGCGCAGCTTCAGCCCCGGTTTGGCGCGAAACAGCGGAATACGGTCGATCTTGCGGCTGTGCGGCGGCACATGCTCCTCGAACCGCCAGCGCAGCCCGCCAAAGAAATCAAGCTGCCGTTCCTTGGGATGCCCCTGCCGGGCCGCATCCTTGCGCGCCAGCGCGTAATAGCCCGAGCGGTCCAAATGCGCCTGCTCGAGTGAAACGGCATTGGGGTGTTGCTTCAGGTCTAGCGCATAGAGGTCCACCACATAGGCCAGCATGGCTTCGCGCCGCTCTTCGCTATGAAAGGCCAGCAATTCCTTGACGTTGCGTGTCTCGCTGAAGGGGTGGAACAGGTATTCGGCGTTGTAGCAGTAATAAAGCCATTGCCCCGGCACCGCCGCGATCATGTGGTTCACGGCCCGCTCCAACGCGGCTTCGGCGGTGGTGTCATAGTCCACCCGCAGCACGCTTTCCTCTAGGTCGCGGGGCAGGTCGAAACCGGGGGGCATCAGCGCTACGACGCTGTCGAACCCCGCCTGCTGGTGGTGGCGCAGGGTGGTGTCGACCTCAACCTCATCCTCGACCAAGATCATGGCGATGGGGCCTGTGTTCAGCGCCGTGCGGCCCTCTTTGATAAGCTGGTCGAGATCGCGATACCGCATAGGCCCCCGCTGGAATTTGCCGCCGGTAAAGTCGGCCAATTCCGGGTGCATTGCAAGACGCGGCCACCGCTGTTAGACGACGCCATCTGCCCGAAATCCGTCAGAACCCTTGGATGCCCGCCATGACACAACCGAAAAAGCTGTTCATCAAGACCTATGGTTGCCAGATGAACGTCTATGACAGCGAACGCATGGCCGAAAGCCTTGGCGGTCAGGGCTATGTCACGACCGACCGGGCCGATGACGCGGATATGATCCTACTCAACACCTGCCACATCCGCGAAAAGGCGGCGGAGAAGGTCTATTCCGAACTGGGCCGCCTGAAGCCGTTGAAAGACGCGCGCCCCGATCTGAAGATCGGTGTGGCGGGCTGCGTGGCACAGGCCGAAGGCGAAGAGATCATGCGCCGCCAGCCTGCCGTCGATCTGGTGGTCGGCCCGCAAAGCTATCACCGCCTGCCCGAGATGGAGGCGAAGGTGCAGGGCGGGCAAAGCGCGCTCGACACTGATTTCCCGGCGGAAGACAAATTTGACCACCTCAAGGGCCGCCCCAAGGCGAAACGCGCCCCCGCCGCCTTCCTAACCGTGCAAGAGGGCTGCGACAAGTTCTGCGCCTTCTGCGTGGTGCCCTATACCCGCGGCGCCGAAGTCTCTCGACCCGCCGAAAAGGTGCTGGACGAGGCCCGCGATCTGGTCGAGCGCGGCGTGCGCGAGGTCACCTTGCTAGGGCAGAACGTCAACGCCTATCACGGCGGCATGACGCTCGCCGGGTTGATCCGCGCACTGGCCAAGATCGACGGGCTGGAGCGTATCCGCTACACCACCAGCCACCCCAACGACATGGGCGATGACCTGATCGCGGCCCATGGCGAAGTGCCCGAACTGATGCCCTATCTGCATCTGCCGGTGCAATCGGGCAGCGACCATATTCTGAAACGGATGAACCGCAGCCACACCGCTGAGAGCTACCTCAAACTGCTTGAGCGCATCCGCGAAGCGCGGCCCGACATCGTGCTGTCAGGTGATTTCATCGTCGGCTTCCCGGAAGAAACCGAGGCGGATTTTGAGGCCACGATGGAGCTCGTCCGGCAGGTGCGCTACGGCTATGCCTATTCGTTCAAATACTCCACCCGCCCCGGCACGCCCGCCGCCGAACGCCCGCTGGTCGATCCGGCTGTGGCCGACGACCGTTTGCAGCGTCTGCAAGGGCTGATCACCCAGCACCAGCAGGAAATCCAGCAGTCGATGGTGGGGCGCGAAGTCTCGGTTCTGGTTGAGAAGAAGGGCCGTCTACCCGGTCAGATGCTGGGCAAGTCGGAGTATCTGCATGCGGTGCATATCGAGGATAGCACGGCACAGATCGGTGACATCCAGCGCGTGCGGGTGACCGAGGCCAAGACGAACTCTCTGGCCGCCGTTCTGGTCTGATCCGCAGCCCCAAGGGGCCTGCAACGGGTGCGCGTCGCCGCGCACCCTTGGCTTGTCAGTAGTTGTGTTTGCGGTGCGATGCGGCATCCGCAAAGATCCGCTTCATCGTCGCTTTCAGCCCCTCGGGGTTGCCGACGAGTGTGTGATCCCGGCAGACCCGTTCGGCCACGGCATGGGCGGTGGCAAAGTCATAGCCCACGGCCACGAGGCTATCCACGAAGACCGAGTTTGGCCGGTCCCAGATCACGTCGTTCCACGGGCCGCGGTAGCAGCTGACGTGGATCACATTGCCCGTGGGATGGGCCACACCTTGGTTGTGATAGGCGTATTTCACACCCCCCGCAAAAGCGGGCAGGGCAAGCAGGCCGGTGACGGCGGTGGCGAGTAGCGTTTTCATCATAAGTTGGTCCCCCAGTTTTCATTGCAGCAATCAAGATCGGCAAAGCCGCGCGAAGTCCCACCCTCGCGATCCGATGGAAAGAGGTTTAGGTCTAAAGGTGCGGTTTTCAAGAAGATTCAATGGCAGGGGCTGGTGTTTGCGAACAATCCCAAGGGCTTGCGCGGGATTGTCGCCAAGCCGTCTCCAATGGCCTGTTTTCGGCGGTTCGGGGCAGGGTGAAATGGCCCCGCTCCGAAGCCCTTTTGCCGCTACCCCGCGGTGGATTCGTTGTAAGCCGCCAAGGTTCGGCCACAAAATGTTGATTTCACAGCTTCACAGCGAGACCGTTTTTACCTAACCTGACCCTATACTCAAAAGGCGCGGGTCCGGGGAGGGGTCGCATTTGCCAAAGATAAGAACCAGAAATTAGAATAGGACAAACGCTGTGGGACCCACTATTTCCAAAGCACTGCGCGCCATGGCCAGCCTGACGATGGCGGCGGCGCTGACCGTGGCCAGCACCCCGGTCGATGCGCAGACACCCTCGCAACAGGGCCGCGACAAGGGCGTTTACACGCCGACCATCTGGGTGGACCCGGATGGCTGTGAACATTGGGTTATGGATGACGGGGCCGAGGGCTATATGACCCCCCATGTCACCCGGCAGGGCATTCCGGTCTGCCGCCGCGGCGATGTCTGCGGCGTGATGGAGGCGGATCAGTTCTTTGCCACCGACAAATACAGCATCTCGCCGCAAGGCCGGGCGCGGCTGGCGAACTTCTTCCAATCGACCGGGGCGGTATCCTACATCATCACCGGCCATACCGACAGCCGCGCGTCGGACGCCTATAACATGCGCCTGTCCTACAACCGCGCAAATTCGGTCGCGCGTATCGCCAATCAAGTGGGTGCCAAGATCGCCGATGTGCGGGGCTATGGCGAACGGATGCCCGCCGTGCCGAACAATTCCGCTGCGAACATGGCCAAGAACCGCCGTGTCGAAATCATCTGCATTCGCTGAAGGGACCGTAAAAGTGATTAAGACAAAACTTCTCATGGTCACAGCCTGTGCCGTCGGCCTTTCGGCCTGTACCGATTACGAAGGCGGTCTGGGCCGGGGCTACCCTTCGGATAAGACCTTTGACCGGGGCATCGACAAAAAGCACCTAAGCAACCTTCAGGCGGGCATCTGGGTCGATCCCAACGGTTGCGACCACTGGATCATCGACGACGGGGTCGAGGGCTATCTTTCGGCGCGGCTCGATAAATTCGGCAAGCCGGTCTGCTCGGGCGTGGCGCCACCGACACACACCGCGGGCCACTTCAAGGGCGGCTCCAACATCAAAGACCCGAACTGACCTTGGCGGGCCATATTACAGACCCCGGGCCGGAGCGCGTTGCGCTTCGGCCCTTTTTGTCGCGACGGGTTGGTAAATCGATCCGGTCTGACTATTTCAACATTTAGTGCTTCACAAAGGATACGCGCATTGCCTTCAACTGATCTGATGACACCGGAAACCGCGGCCGAACGGGTGGTGGAATTTCCCGACAACCGCCTTTTGATCGACCTCTGCGGCGCCTATGACGCGCATCTGGCGGCCATCGAAAAATCGCTTGAGGTGCAGATCATAAGGCGCGGCAATCACCTGCAAATTCTGGGTGAGGGCGAGGCCGTGGAGAAGGCCGAGAGCCTGCTCAATGCACTCTATGTCCGGCTGGAAAGTGGCCGCGCGGTTGAACCTGCGGATGTGGACGGTCTGCTGCGTATGGGGAACTCCGGCGCAGGCACCGGCGTGCGTCAGGGTGACCAGCTTGAAATGCCGATCTCGGATGCAATCGAAATCCAGACCCGCAAGAAACGGGTGGAGCCGCGCACCGATGCGCAGAAAGCCTATGTGCAATCGCTCTTCGACAACGAACTGGCTTTTGGCATCGGCCCTGCGGGCACCGGCAAGACCTATCTGGCCGTGGCGGTGGGCGTGTCGATGTTCATCGGCGGCCATGTGGACCGGATCATCCTCAGCCGCCCCGCGGTCGAGGCGGGCGAGAAGCTGGGCTACCTGCCCGGCGACATGAAGGACAAGGTCGACCCCTATATGCAGCCGCTCTACGACGCGCTGAACGACTTTTTGCCGAGCAAGCAACTGGCCAAACTGCTAGAGGAAAAGCGCATTGAGATCGCGCCGCTGGCCTTCATGCGGGGCCGCACGCTGTCGAACGCTTTCGTGGTGCTGGACGAGGCGCAGAACGCCACTTCGATGCAGATGAAGATGTTCCTGACACGTCTGGGGCAGAACTCGCGCATGGTGATCACCGGTGACCGCACCCAGATCGACCTGCCGCGCGGGGTGCAGTCTGGGCTTCAGGATGCCGAGCGGTTGCTGAAGCAAATCCCCAGCATCAGCTTTAACTACTTCACCTCCAAAGACGTGGTACGCCATCCGCTGGTCGCCGCAATTATCGAAGCATATGAGGCCGATAGCGGTGCCGCTTGACGTGATGCTGGAAGATTTCGACATCGTGATCGAAGACGACCGCTGGGCGGCGGTCGACCTTGAAAAGCGCGCTCATGCCGCGGCGCGGGCTACCCTGGCCCACCTCGGTCTTGATGCCGAAGCGGCGGAGATGACCCTGCTGGCCTGCGACGACAGCCGCATCGCCGCGCTAAACGAAGACTTTCGCGGCAAAGCGCGGGCGACCAATGTGCTAAGCTGGCCTGCCGAGGAACGCGGGGCGGTCACCCCGGGCGGCGATCCGCTGCCTGTCGCCCCCGGCATTGACGGGATGCTCGAACTGGGCGACATCGCCTTGGCTTTCGAGACTTGCGCCGCCGAGGCCGAGGCGGCGGAGAAGCCGTTAGATGCCCATGTGACCCATCTCATCGTGCACGGGCTGTTGCATCTTCTGGGCTATGACCATGAAAATGACCCCGACGCGACGTTGATGGAGGGGTTGGAGCGCGAAATACTTGGCAAAATGGGTTATGATGACCCATATAAGGAAAATGGGCCTTGAGGGGCTTTGTAACACAGACGGGACCCAATGGGCGATACAGACGGATCATCTGACGCGGCGCAGAGCGCGCTGACAGATGAAGACAGACATGAGCAGCCGGATGATGGCGCGATGCGCACCGGTAATTTCTTTTCTCGGGTGTTCGAGGCGCTAAGCCCATCGGACAGCGAGGACGACACGCCAGAGACCTCGGCAGAGGCCGAGCGGCCCACGGGCCATGGCATGATGAACCTGCGCCGGATGCGGGTCGATGACGTGGCGATCCCAAAGGCGGATATCACCGCCGTGCCGGTCAGCGCCACGCTGGATGAGTTGGTCTCGGTCTTCAAGGAAAGCGGGATGACCCGCCTGCCGGTCTATGATGGCACGCTCGACACGCCCGTGGGCATGGTCCACCTCAAAGACCTTGCGCTAAACCACGGTTTCAACGGCAAAAACACCAAATTCGATCTGCGCACCCTGCTGCGGCCCTTGGTCTATGTGCCGCCGTCGATGACCATCGGCGTGCTGCTGACCAAGATGCAGGCCGAGCGGCGGCATATGGCGCTGGTGATTGACGAATATGGCGGTGTCGACGGGCTGGTGACCATCGAAGACCTGATCGAACAGGTCATAGGTGAGATCGAAGACGAACATGACGTCGATGAGGGCACCTATTGGACGGTCGAAAAGCCCGGCACTTATCTCGCGCTCGCCAAGACCCCGCTGGGGGATTTCGAGGCTGAGATTGGCCATTCCCTGACCGATCATGAGACCGTCGACGAAGAAGAGATCGACACGCTTGGCGGCTTGGTCTTCATGCTGTCGGGCCGCGTGCCTGCGCGGGGCGAGGTAGTTTTGCACCCCGACGGGCCGGAGTTCGAGGTGATCGACGCCGATCCGCGCCGCATCAAACGGTTGCGGGTCCGCACCCAAGGGGCCGGGGGATGAGGCAACGGCTGGCGATGCGGGGCCGGTTGCTGCTGGCCCCCCTCGCCGGGGCCATCGCAGCCTTCGGGCAAGCGCCCTATGAACTGCCTGTTTTGCTTTTTGCCGGGCTGGTGGCGGCGTTTTGGCTGTTTCGCGCGCAATCCGGCGGGCCAATGCGCGCGGCGCTTTTGGGCTGGGGCTTTGGCTTTGGCTATTTTCTGCATGCGCTGCAGTGGATCGTCTCGCCCTTCATGGTCGATGTGGCGCGGCATGGGTGGATGGCGCCTTTTGCGCTGATCCTTCTGGCCGCGGGCATGGCGCTGTTCTGGGGGCTGGCCTTTGGCCTCGCCCGTTGGATCGCGCCGAAACGCGGGCTGGCGCTGGCGCTGACTTGGGCGGCGGTGGAACTGCTGCGCGCCTATGTCTTCACCGGCTTCCCATGGGCCATGCCCGCTCAAGGACTGGTTGGCGTGATGGCGGGGCAGGGGCTCGCCTGGGTCGGCCCCTATGCGCTGAACCTCTGGCTATTCGCCATTGCCGCGATCTTGCTGCTGCGTGGCCCTTTGAGCCTGCGGTTGGGGCAGGGGGCGCTGGCCTTGTCGACGGTGCTGCTGTTGCTGTTGCCCCCGCAAGCGCCGCCCGCGGTGCTGACCGAGAACGTGGTGCGCTTGGTGCAGCCCAATGCCGCGCAACGCGATAAGTGGAACCCCGATACCTTTGAATTCTATTTCTCCCGCCAGCTCGACTACACCGCCGCCGCGCCGCAAGGCGAAGGCACGGCCCCCGATCTGGTGATCTGGCCCGAGACCGCGATCCCATGGTCGTTGGACATGGCAGGCAGCGCTTTGGATGAGATCGGCGCGGCCTCGGACGTGCCGGTGGTGCTGGGCGTGCAGCGCCGGTCGAACATGCGCTATTACAACTCGCTTGTTGTGTTGGACGAAGGCGGCGCGGTCGATCAGCTTTATGACAAACATCACCTCGTGCCCTTTGGCGAATATATGCCTTTGGGGGATCTGATGGCGCGTTTCGGGATCCACGGTCTCGCCGCGCAGGAGGGGAACGGCTTTTCCAGCGGGCCGGGCGCGCAGGTTTTGGATCTGGGGCCGCTCGGCGCCGCATTGCCCTTGATTTGCTACGAGGCCGTCTTTGCCCATGATGTGAACGCCGCGCCAGCGCGGCCGGCCTTTCTGATGCAGGTCACCAATGACGCATGGTTCGGCAAGGCCGCAGGCCCGCGCCAGCATCTGGCCCAAGCGCGGATGCGCGCGATTGAGCAGGGGTTGCCCATGGCCCGGGCGGCCAATACCGGCATCTCGGCGATGATCGACCCGCAGGGGCGGGTGATCGCGTCGCTGCCGCTCAATTCCGCAGGCTTCATCGACGCGCCGCTGCCGGCGCCGCTGGCGCCGACGCTCTACAGCCGCAGCGGTGATTTGCCTTTGATCCTGCTTCTGACCCTCTGCCTTGCCGGGCTTGCCGTGGCCCGCCGTCGCAGCCCGGGGAATGCCGATTGACCATCCACCAGCGGTTGTCTAAGCCGTTGGGAGAGCACCACAACGGCTTCCTGACGTGGTGCGTAATTTTTATTGGAGCACTACATGTCCCGTCAGAACTATACTTTCACTTCGGAATCCGTTTCCGAGGGGCACCCGGATAAGGTCTGCGACCGGATTTCCGATGCCATCCTCGACGCTTTCATCAGCGAGGAACCCGAAGCGCGGGTCGCCGCCGAAACCTTTGCCACCACCAACCGCGTCGTGATCGGGGGCGAGGTCGGGTTGGCCAACAAGACCAAGCTCGATGAATATCTGACGGGTGTCGAGGATATCGCCCGCGCCTGCATCAAAGACATCGGTTACGAGCAGGACGAGTTCCACCACGCGACATGTGAGATCACCAATCTGCTGCACCCGCAGTCGGCGCATATCGCCCAAGGCGTCGATGCCGCCGATGGCAAGGAAGAAGGCGCAGGCGATCAGGGCATCATGTTCGGTTTTGCCACCGATGAGACGCCCGAGTTGATGCCGGCCCCGATCCACTACGCCCATGCGATCCTGCGCCGTCTGGCCGAGGTGCGCAAAGACGGGACCGAGCCGACCCTGCGGCCCGATGCGAAAAGCCAACTCTCGGTGCGTTACGAGAACGGCAAACCGGTGGGCGTAAGCTCCATCGTGCTGTCGACCCAGCATGAGAGCGAAAGCCAGACCAGCGCCGATATCCGCGAGATCGTGGAGCCCTATATCCGAGAGGCTCTGCCCGAGGGGTGGATCGACGCCGACACCGTTTGGCATGTGAACCCCACCGGCGTCTTCGTGATCGGCGGGCCGGATGGCGACGCGGGTCTCACGGGCCGCAAGATCATCGTCGACACCTATGGCGGGGCCGCACCGCATGGCGGCGGCGCGTTCTCGGGCAAAGACCCGACCAAGGTCGACCGTTCGGCAGCCTATGTGGCGCGCTATCTGGCCAAGAACGTCGTGGCGGCGGGGCTGGCGAACAAATGCACCATCCAGCTGAGCTATGCGATTGGCGTGAGCGAGCCGCTGTCGATCTATTGCGACACCCACGGCACTGGCGATGTGCATGACGCGGCAATCGAAAAAGCGATCCGCCAGATCATTGACCTGACCCCGCGCGGCATTCGTGAGCATTTGCAGTTGAACAAGCCGATCTACCAGCGCACGGCGGCCTATGGCCACTTTGGCCGCGCGCCCGACGCGGATGGCGGTTTCAGCTGGGAACGCCGTGATCTTGTCGATCAGTTGAAAGCGGCTGTGTAAGTATTGAGGGGGTGGGCGACAGCGCCCCCCCTTTCGCGGCGGAGGTCAGCCCCGTTTCGCCTCGACCAAGGCCACGGCGGCGGCCACCGCATCTTCGATCGCCATTTCCGTCGTGTCGATCTGTTTGGCGTCCTCGGCGGGTTTCAGCGGCGCTTGGTCCCGGCTCATGTCGCGCAGATCGCGCTGGCGCACGTCTTCCAACACATCTTCATAGCTGGTCTCGATCCCCTTGCCCGACAGTTCGGCGAAACGGCGCTGTGCGCGCACTTCGGGGCTGGCGGTGATGAAGAGTTTGACCGGCGCGTCGGGGCAGATCACCGTGCCGATGTCCCGCCCGTCAAGCACCGCGCCGCCCGCGCGGGTGGCAAAGCTGCGCTGGAACCGCACGAGGGCGGCACGCACCGCGGGGATCACCGCCACTTTGCTGGCCTCTTGGGCAACCTCGGGGCTGCGCAGTGTAGGGTCTTCCAGATCGACGGGGGCGAGGGTCTGGGCCGCTTCTTCCGGCTCCATCCCGGTAAGGGTCTTGGCCGCGACCGCGCGGTACAAAAGCCCGGTGTCGAGATGCGCAAAGCCGAAATGCGCCGCCACGGCCTTGGCCACGGTGCCCTTGCCCGCCGCGGCGGGGCCGTCGATGGCAACGGTGATGCCGTTGGTTTTGTTATCCGTCATTGCAAATTCCTCTTGTTCCGGGCCCGCAGGCCAAGCAGCAGGGCCGCCGTGAAACAGCCCGCCAGTATCACCCATTTCGCCTTTGTGAACAGGCTCGCCGTAGCGACGGCCTGTGCGGTGATCCGGTCCGGCCCCAATTCGACCAGCCGCCCGATCAGCATGTTTTCGGTGTAATCCGCCCCCAGATACAGCGCCACGGCCAGCGTCAGCCCCAGCCGCAGCCCGCCCGACGACCAGCGCCGGAACCACAGCAGCAAGGCCAGTGCCAAAAGGGCAGGAAACGCGGTGTCGGCCAGCCGGAACTGGCCCAGATACAGCGCCGTCTGATCGGGGCTAAGTGCTGACAGATAGGCGCGCACCTCGGGCAGATCGTAGCCCAGAAGCCGCCCGTCCAAGACGCCCATGCCTGCCGCGCGCAGATGTGTCTCGGCAAAGCCCGCAAGGGCTGCAAAGGCCAGTGCAGCGCAAAGGCTGAGCCAGATCAGCCGGTCGCCTGTCACGCAGGCAACCGTTCGACCTGCGCGCCCAAGGAGGCCATTAGCGGCTCGAAAATTGGGAAGGAGGTGGCGATGGGTCCGCCGTCATCCACCTGCACCGGCTGTTGCGCGACCATGCCAAGGATCAGGAAAGACATGGCGATGCGGTGATCGAGGTGGCTCTGGCAGGTTGCGCCTCCGGGGATGTTGCCGTGGCCCAGCCCTTTGACAGTCCACCAATCCGGCCCGTCTTCGACCGCGACCCCATTGGCGCGCAAGCCGCTTGCCATGGCCTCGATCCGGTCGCTTTCCTTGACGCGGAGTTCCTTGACGCCGCGCATCACGGTCTCGCCCGTCGCACAGGCCGCCACGACCGAGAGCACGGGGTATTCGTCGATCATGCTCGCCGCACGTTCGGGCGGCACTTCGATGCCCCTGAGGTTGGGCGAGAACTTTGCGCGCAGGTCGGCCACAGGCTCGCCGCCCTCGGTACGTTCGTTTTCATAAGTCAGATCCGCACCCATCTCGCGCAGGGTGGTGAACAGCCCGGCGCGGGTCGGGTTCAACCCAATGCCCGGCACCAGCACATCCGAGCCGGGCACGATCAGCGCGGCGCAAACGGGGAAAGCGGCGGAGGAGGGGTCGCGCGGCACGTCGATATGCTGCGGCTTCAACTCTGGCTGGCCGGTCAGGGTGATGACGCGGCCCTCGTCGGTCTCTTCAACCGTGATCTCTGCGCCAAAGCCCGCCAGCATCCGTTCGGTATGGTCGCGGGTGGCCTCGGCCTCGATCACCACGGTTTTGCCCGGCGCATTCAGCCCCGCCAGCAGCACCGCGGATTTCACCTGCGCCGAAGGCACGGGCACAGTGTAGCGCACCGGCACAGGCTCGGCGGCACCCACGAGCGTCATCGGCAGGCGGCCCCCGGCGCGGCCCACGGATTGCGTGCCAAACAGCGCCAGCGGGTCGGTCACACGCGCCATCGGGCGGCTGTTCAGGCTGGCGTCGCCGGTGAAAGTGACAGAGATCGGAGAGGTCGCCATCGCCCCCATCAACAGCCGCACGCCGGTGCCGGAATTGCCGCAGTCGATCACATTGTCCGGCTCGGCAAAGCCGCCGACGCCCACGCCGTGCACTGAGTAAGAGCCGCCGCCGTGGTCGACGACCTCGGCCCCGAAAGCGCGCATGGCTTTGGCGGTGTCGAGCACGTCTTGCCCCTCCAAAAGCCCGGTGATCGTGGTCTCGCCCACGGCCATGGCGCCAAGGATCAGGCTGCGGTGCGAGATCGACTTGTCGCCGGGCACTTCGGCGGTGCCGCTAAGCGGCCCGCAGGCGCGCGATGACATGGGAATGGGGCTGCCGTGACTGGACATGAGGTACCTCTGATCTGCTCAAGGTTCCTATTATCGCAGGCGGGCGGCAGCGTCCATCGCCGCGCGTGCGATGGATTGTAGACGGGGTGGTATCAGGCGCAAATACTTAGCGTTTGCGAAAGGTCAGGTAATGCGGGGTGCGCCCTTCGCGCAGCGCCTTTTGCTCATAGCGGGTCGAAATCCAGTCATCCCAAGGTGCGCGCCAATCGTCAGGCCCTTCGGCCAGCCAATCAAACCCATGCTGCGGCACCTGTTCGAGCGTCTGGCGGACGTAGTCTTCGATATCCGTCGCCACGCGGAAGATCGCACCGGGTTTCAACACGCGGGCCAGCGGCTCCAGATGCTCGGGCGTGACAAAACGGCGGCGGTGGTGGCGGGTTTTCGGCCAAGGATCGGGATAGAGCAGGAACGCCCGGTCGATGGAGGCTTCGGGCAGCACGTCGAACATATCGCGCACGTCACCGGGGTGAATGGCAAGGTTGTCCACGCCCGCGCGCCGGATTTTGCCCAGCAACATGGCGACGCCGTTGATGTAAGGCTCGCAGCCGATGATGCCTACATCCGGGTTTTGCCCGGCTTGATGCACCAGATGCTCACCACCGCCAAAGCCGATTTCCAGCCAGACCTTGCGCCCGACAAACAGCGTATCGAGGTCGAGGGGCCTACGGTCGGGATTGCTCTCCCAATCGACGGCCCCCGGCGACAATGCGTCGAGGTCTTCGTCGATATAGGTCTTTTGCGACTTCTTCAGCGCTTTGCCTTTGAGGCGGCCATAGAAGTTGCGGCGGGGGCGTGTTGTATCACTCATGGCGGCTCATGTAGCGGCCCCGCCGCGCCACCGCAACATTCCTCTGCGAGGCTGGCGGCGAATAGGGGCGGGTTAACCAATTGTTAGGCTCCGTGGGTCTAAATGCCGAGGCAAAGCAGGGGGACGGCTGATGAGCGTGGCAAGGCGCGGAAGCGGTGCAGGCGATAGGGCGGATGGCACGGCTGAGCCTTTGGCGGCGGCGCGCATCCTGATCGTCGATGACCAGCGCTTTGACCGGATGCGGATCAAACGGCTCTGCGGGGGCTTGGACTTTCCTGTCTCTTTGACAGAGGCGGAGAGCCTCGCCGCCCTTGCTCAGCAGTTGGATGAGGGGGCGTTCGACCTCATCTTGCTGGACTACAACCTGCCCGATGGGGATGGTCTGCGCGGCTTGCAGATGATCCGCGCCCACCCGCGCAACGGCGGTGTGGCCACGGTGATGGTCACCGGGACGGAGCAGAGTGACGTCGCGATCGAAGCGCTGCGCGGTGGTTGTAGTGACTATATCGCCAAGGATGAATTGTCGCAAAGCACGCTCAGGCGTTCCGCCTTTCACGCGCTTCACAAGACCGCGCTGCAACTGGGCGTGGCCACGCAGGAGCAAAAACGGTCTGAGCTGCAAAGCGTTCTACGGCGGTTCACCGAGGAATGCGCGCAGGATATCAAGCCGATGGTGAATGAGAACATGCGCGCGCTATGCGCCTTGGACCGGTCGAACCCCGCCGCCGTGGCGGAGGCGTTGGGAAAGGTCGATTACACTTTTCTGCGTCTGTGGGAGTTTGTTGAGGACCTTGCCAGCTATCAGGGCAGTGACCTTGCCGAAGGCGAACTTGCCGATCCGCCGAAACCCGCGCCGGGGCTGGGCGCGGGCTGGGGCGGGTGAGCGGCAAGCCTACCGCGGCGGAGGCTGTGCAGATTGCTATGAGAAGGTTGCAGCGCCCGGATGGCCCTAATCCGTTGTGGTGCCCTCTATCCCCGGGCGCGCTACGGAACCCTCGCCCGGCAGAACCCCGCATATCCCCCGGCCAGCACGCCATAGCCCTTGCAGGAGCGTCAAAATTCGCCTATACGCGCCTTGTCTAAGGGGCGGTTACAGCTTCGGACGCGATATAGCGGGCAGGGTCGGTACTAACCGGCCCTCTTTTGTTTGCGTTCGGCTGCGGGTCAACCGCTGTGCTTTTATGTCGGAGCTTCTCTGACAAGATCGGCACGGTGCCACCACAACGACCAATTGCAACTCCAGACCGGCGGAGACAACCGCGCGGCCAGAAACATTTGATAAGGATACGAAAAGCTACATGACCAAAGCAATGGACGAATTCGAAGCGCTTCTTAACGAGAGCTTTGAAATGGACACGCCCCAAGAGGGCACAGTCGTCAAAGGCAAGGTGATCGCTGTCGAAGCGGGCCAAGCCATCATCGACGTCGGCTACAAAATGGAAGGCCGCGTTGAGCTGAAAGAATTTGCTGATCCCGGCGAATCCCCCAAAATCGAAGTTGGCGACGAAGTCGAAGTTTTCCTTCGCCAAGTCGAAAACGCGCGTGGCGAAGCCGTCATCAGCCGCGAAATGGCCCGCCGTGAGGAAGCCTGGGATCGTCTGGAAAAAGCCTATGCTGCAGAAGAGCGTGTCGAAGGCGCGATCTTTGGCCGTGTCAAAGGCGGCTTCACCGTCGACCTCGGTGGCGCAGTTGCATTCCTGCCCGGCTCCCAAGTCGACGTGCGCCCCGTGCGCGACGCAGGCCCGCTCATGGGTCTCAAGCAGCCGTTCCAAATCCTCAAGATGGACCGCCGTCGTGGCAACATCGTGGTATCGCGCCGCGCGATCCTCGAAGAGTCCCGCGCCGAACAGCGTGCCGAAGTCATTGGCAACCTGACCGAAGGTCAGACCGTCGATGGTGTGGTCAAGAACATCACCGAATACGGTGCGTTTGTTGACCTTGGCGGTGTCGACGGCCTGCTGCACGTCACCGATATGGCATGGCGCCGCGTGAACCACCCGTCCGAGATCCTGTCGATCGGCGAGACCATCAAGGTTCAGGTCATCAAGATCAACAAAGAGACCCACCGCATCAGCCTCGGCATGAAGCAGCTGCAAGAAGATCCGTGGGATCTGGTTGGCGCGAAGTACCCGCTGGGTTCCGTGCACAGCGGCCGCGTGACCAACATCACCGACTACGGCGCATTCGTCGAGCTGGAGCCCGGTGTCGAAGGTCTGGTTCACGTCTCCGAGATGTCCTGGACCAAGAAGAACGTGCACCCCGGCAAAATCGTGTCCACTTCGCAAGAAGTCGAAGTCATGGTTCTGGAAATCGACAGCGCCAAGCGTCGTGTTTCCCTTGGTCTCAAGCAGACCATGCGCAACCCATGGGAAGTCTTTGCTGAGACTCACCCCGAGGGCACCGAAGTCGAAGGCGAAGTCAAGAACATCACCGAATTCGGTCTGTTCGTTGGCCTGCCCGGCGACATCGACGGTATGGTTCACCTCTCCGACCTCAGCTGGGACCAGCGCGGCGAAGAAGCGATCCAAGACTACCGCAAAGGTGACGTGGTTCAGGCCGTTGTCTCCGAAGTGGACGTCGAGAAAGAGCGCATCTCGCTCTCGATCAAGAACGTCGGCGGTGACAAGTTCGCCGAAGCCGTGGGCGGCGTGAAGCGCGGCTCGATCGTGACCGTGACCGTGACCTCCATCGAAGATGGCGGCATCGAAGTCGAATACGAAGGCATGAAGAGCTTCATCCGTCGTTCCGACCTCAGCCGTGACCGTGCCGAACAGCGCCCCGAGCGTTTCTCGGTCGGTGACAAGGTCGACGTGCGCATCACCAACGTCGACGCGAAAGCACACCGTCTGGGCGTTTCCATCAAGGCACGCGAGATCGCGGAAGAGAAAGAGGCGGTACAGCAGTACGGTTCCTCCGACTCCGGCGCGAGCTTGGGCGACATCCTTGGTGCGGCGCTGAAAGGCGACGACGAGTAACCATATTCCGCGTTGAATATGTAATCTTAGCGAAGGCCCCGCATGGCGACATGTGGGGCCTTTTGCTGTTCCGGGGGCAGGGTCGAATCGCGAAGCGGGTTTTGGCCCTTATGCCCAATCCCTACGCGCCTTGGCCTTCAGCGGCAGCAGACGGCGGAAAAAGGCCGAAATAACAGAGGTTTCGCTGCGAAAAATCTATCGCGGCGCTGGTGGAACACCTTCCCGTGTGGGGCGTTATTTCCTATAGTCGGGTAAGACATCAATAAATTCTCGGGGGACGTGCCATGATCCGGTCGGAACTGATCCAGAAGATCGCTGACGACAATCCGCATCTTTATCAACGTGATGTTGAGCGGATCGTAAACACGGTCTTTGATGAGATCACGGGCGCCATGGCGCGTGGGGACCGGGTCGAATTGCGCGGATTCGGTGCCTTTTCCGTCAAGAAACGCGATGCCCGTGTGGGGCGCAACCCGCGCACCGGTGAGACGGTGAATGTCGAAGAAAAGCATGTGCCCTTCTTCAAGACGGGCAAGCTCTTGCGTGACCGGCTGAACGGGAAAAGCTGATGCGTTACATTCGTTATGCCTGCATCGCGCTTTTCGCGATTGCGCTGGTTTCCGTTGCTTTGGCGAACCGGAATATCGTGACACTTCAAGTGCTTCCGACCGAGATTTCAGGTTGGTTTGCCGTGAACCCCTCTATCGAACTGCCGCTCTTTATCGTGATCCTTGGCGGGATCATCGTAGGGCTTTTGGTGGGCTTCGTTTGGGAGTGGATCCGCGAGCACGGCCACCGGGCCGAACTGGCACGGCAGGCACGCGAGCGGCGCCGGTTGGAGCGTGAGGTGATCCGCCTCAAGGAAGAGAAGCATCAGGGCAAGGATGAGGTGCTGGCGCTGCTCGACGAAGCAGGCTAAACCCCACCCATGCCTGAGAACGTTAATGTAAAAATCTGCGGTTTGACCGACCCTGCCGATGTGCCCGCCGCCCTTTTGGCGGGCGCACGCACCTTGGGGTTCGTCTTTTTCGAAAAATCCCCCCGCCATCTGTCGCTGGAGGCCGCGGCGCATATGACCGAGGCAGTGCCTGACGGCATTTGCAAGGTCGCGCTGACCGTCAATGCCGACGATGCGGCGCTGGATGCGCTGCTGGCCGCGGTGCCCTTTCTGGACATGCTACAGCTGCACGGCAGCGAAAGCCCGGCGCGGGTGGCCGAGGTCAAAGCGCGCTATGGGCTGCCGGTGATGAAAGCCGTCGGCGTGGCCGATCGCGATGATCTGGCGCTGCTGAACGACTATGTCACCGTCGCGGATCAGCTTTTGGTCGATGCCAAACCGCCCAAGGACGCGGTGCTGCCGGGGGGCAACGGGCTGGCTTTTGACTGGCGGCTGATCGCCGGGCGGCGCTGGCCGAAGCCTTGGATGCTCGCCGGGGGGCTGAACGCCGAGAATGTGGGGGAGGCGATTGCCCTCACCGGGGCGCGGCAGGTCGATGTCTCTTCCGGAGTCGAGAGCGCGCCGGGGGTGAAGGATGCCGATCGCATTCGCGCCTTCTGCGAAGCGGCGCTGAAGTAAGCTCTTTTAGTTCAAAGAAAAAAAGGCCCGGTGGCGATGCCCCGGGCCATTGTCGTTCTGGTGCCGTAAATGGCGATTAGATCGATTGATCGTAATCGCCCACGCCCGGCTCTGTGCGGATCACAGCATCGATATCAGCGAAGATCGCGCGCATTTCCGCGTCAGATTCGGGGCTTTCGCAGACCACGACAAGGTTCGGCGTGTTGGAGGAGGCCCGCACAAGGCCCCAGCCGCCGTTGTCGAGCATGACGCGTGCGCCATTGACGGTAATGACCTCGGCAATCGCGCGGCCGCCGATCTTCTCCCCGGCATCGGCCTTGGCTGTGAGCTTTTGCACGATCCGGTCGAGGATGTCGTATTTCTCGGTGTCCGAGGCATAGGGCGACATGGTGGGCGTCGAATAGGTCTGGGGCAGGGCGCGGCGCAGGTCCGACATGGATTTGTCGGGATTGCGGTCCATCAGCTTGCAGATTTCCACGGCCACGCGCATGCCGCAGTCATAGCCCCGGCCAATCGGCTCGGCCAAGAAATAGTGGCCGGACTTTTCGAACCCCGCCAGCGCGCCCAGTTCTTTGACGCGGCGTTTCATGTGGCTGTGGCCAGTTTTCCAATAGTCGGCCTTGGCCCCGTGTTTCTGCAACTCAGGGTCCGAGGCAAACAGGCCGGTGGATTTCACATCTGCGACAAAAGTGCTGTTAGGGTGCAGTTTGGCCAGATCGCGGGCCATGATGACGCCCATCTTATCGGCGAAGATCTCTTCGCCCTCGTCATCCACCACGCCGCAGCGGTCGCCGTCCCCATCGAAACCAAGCGCCAGATCAGCGCCGGAGGCGCGGACGCTGTCGGCCATGTCGTGCAGCATCTCCATGGCTTCGGGGTTTGGGTTGTAATGGGGGAAGGTGTAGTCGAGCGTGTTGTGGCTATCGACGACCTCGACCCCCAAGCGGCGGAACAATTCGGGGGCGAAGGCCGATGCGGTGCCATTGCCGGTGGCGCAGACGACCTTCAGTTTGCGGGTCATCTTGAAGTCTCCGACGAGGTCATCCAGATAGGCCTCGCGCACGCCGTCGACGAACTCATAACCCCCGCCCGGCCGCCGTTCACCACGGCCATTCAGGACGATGTCGCGCAGCTCGGCCATCTCGTCCGGGCCGTGGGTGAGGGGGCGCTGAAAGCCCATTTTGACGCCGGTCCAGCCGTTCGGGTTGTGGCTCGCCGTGACCATGGCAACGGCGGGGGCGTCGAGGTGGAACTGGGCGAAATAGGCCATGGGAGAAAGCGCCGGGCCGATATCCTTAACCGTGATCCCGGCCTGCATCAGCCCCAGCATCAGCGCGTTCTTGATCGAAAGCGAATAGTCCCGGTAGTCGTTGCCCACGGCGATCACCGGCGCGATCCCGCGCGCGTGCATTTGTGTGCCGAGACCGAGGCCAAGCGCCGTGATGCCGGGCAGGTTGATGTCGTCGGGGTATTTCCAGCGCGCGTCGTACTCGCGGAACCCCGTCGGGGTGATCATCGCGTCGCGCAGGAATTCCCATGTGTTCTGGGTCACGGTGGAGGCCGGTTTACTCACGTCAAATACTCGCTTTTTTTTAAGATAAATTTAGAAAGTCAGCGGATGGCTTTTGGCCAGCGCGTCGAATTGCATCAAAAGGTTGATCAGCCCCGGCATCTGGTCGAGGTAGATCATATTGGGCCCGTCGCTAGGCGCGCGGTCGGGGTCTTCGTGGGTTTCCATGAAGATTGCCGCGACGCCGATGGCGGCAGCACCGCGGGCCATGACGGGGGCAAACTCACGCTGACCGCCCGAAGAACCGCCCTTGCCGCCGGGCTGGGCGACCGAATGTGTCGCGTCCATCACCACCGGGTAGCCGGTCTGGGCCATCTGCGGCAGGCTGCGCATGTCGGCGACCAGCGTGTTGTAGCCAAAGGTGGTGCCGCGTTCGGTCAGCAGGATATTGCGGTTCCCGGTGCTTTCGATCTTGTCGACGATGTTCTGCATCTCCCAGGGGGCGAGGAACTGCCCCTTCTTCACGTTCACCGCCTTTCCGGTCTCCCCGGCGGCGAGCAGCAGGTCGGTTTGGCGGCAGAGGAAGGCGGGGATTTGCAGCACGTCGACCACGTCACCGGCCTGTGCGCATTGCGCCTCATTATGCACATCCGTCAGCACCGGCACGTCATTGGCGCGGGCGACAGATTGCAGGACTTGGAGCCCCTTTTCGATGCCCAGCCCGCGTTTGCCCGAAAGGGAGGTGCGGTTGGCCTTGTCATAGCTGCCCTTGAAGATGAACTGCGCGCCTGCGGCGTCACAGGCCTCTTTCAGAATGCCAGCGACCATCTGCGCGTGGTCTTCGCTTTCCAACTGGCAGGGGCCAGCGATCACGGTGAGGGGACGATCATTGCCGACGGTCAGATTGCCAATGCGCAGCTGGGTCATGAAGTTACCTGTTCTCTTAGAATGGACGCTGTCAGAGACAACATCAGGTAGATGCCTGCAAAGATAAGGAAAGCCAATATCGTGTTTTCGAACTTGCGGGGGTAGGTCGCCTCGTCCGGGGCCACGGGGTTCACGGCCACGGTGAGGTAGCGAACCTGCCGCCCGGCCTCGGTTCGGGCCTGTTCCATAGCGGTTTGCGCGCTTTGCAGCACCATGTCGGCAGAGGCCAGATCGGCCTGCGCAAGCTGGGCGGCGACCGCCTGTTGCGCCAGCGAGTTTTCGCCTTCGTTGGCGGCGGTCATCCGCTCGCGCAGTTTGGTGAGCTGCTCGCGCAGCCGTCGCACATCCCCGCGCGCGCCATCGACCTTGGCTTGGTTCGGGCGCTGGTTGTCGAGCAGGGCGGCGAGTTCGAGTTCCTTTTCGATCAACAGGGTCTCGTAATTGGTGATCTGCGTGCGGATCGAGGCGATCATCGCCTCGGGGTCGACGTTGTTGTCGACCTGCAATTTGATCAGCGCCTCCTGCGCTGCGCGGCGGTTTTCCAGCGCGGTTTCATAACCCTCCAGCGCGTCGCGCATCCCGTCTTCGCGCTTTTGCTTGCTTAGGTCATTCACCCGCTCTTCGGCATAGGTCAGCAGACGTTGCGAGAATTGCTCCGAGACCTCGGGATCGGCGGCGATCACCTCCATCCGGATCACGCCTTCGGTCGGGTCGTAACCGATTTTGACGTTCTTCTTGTAGGTCTTATAGGCTTGTTCGTTGCTGGGGTTTTCCGAAAGCCGTTGGATCGCGTCGATCTCAGGGTCGGCGAAATGGGCGCGAAACCCTGCGTCTTCGTCAAGGCGCAGCATCGCGTCTTTCGATTGCAGATAGGCCTGCGTGGCGATGCTGTCGGCGCTATTGGCGAATTGCGTGGGCAGCAGCCCGCCAAAGGGGCTGGAGCCGCCGCCACCTTCGTTCTGAATGATCAGAAACTGGCTTTCGGTGGCATACATGGGGGTGGCGATTCTGTAGAAATAATAGCCGGCGGCAATGGTCGGCAGCATGACGAAAAAGGCCAGCCGGACCAGCAGCATGGCCGCTTTGCGGCGACGGCGGCGGGTGATGTCACGCTGAATGTCCGAGATCTCGCGCTGACGGCGCTCGGCGGGGCTGACATCGGTTGAGGGCAGGCCGCGCGGGCCGCGGGGCGTGGTCTGGGGCAGTTGCACCTTTGGGTCGCCGGGCTGGCCGCGGGTGGCGGGCAGGCCGCTGTCCGCCGGATCACCCGGCTGCGGCACCACGAGTTCCAGCATGTTGGACCGCTGAAACGGGTCGATTCCCTTGGCCCGCAAAAGGCGCACCGCGTCGAAATCCGAGGTTGGCGCCAGCCCGTGTTTCTGCGCCACCCGCCGCGCCATGCGCAATTGGCGGCCCGTGAGCCCTTCGCGGCGGATCGCGTCGATGTCCTGCTCGGCTGAGACTTCATTGGCGGAAGACACCTCGCCCGTGCGGGCGCTTTCGGAATGGGGCGCTTTGCCGCTGCGGGCGGCATGTTCCAAGGCTTCCTTGCTGTGCGAGGGTTCCACCTCGGTCGCATCGGCGACGGCGCGCAGCTTGGCCTTGCGCGCGGCCTTTTCGGCGTCGGTCTGGCCCGCCTGCGCCTTCTCGGCGCTGTTCGGCGCGGCACTGCTGCCCGAGGGGGGCGGCGCCTTGCGGATGCGGAATTTTCTAGCCTTGGGTTTCGTAGTCATAGAGCTGTTTCGCTTCTTCCAAGGTGTCGAACATATGTAGCTTGCCGTCCAAAAGGACAGCGGCGGAGCGGGCAAATTTCTCAAGCGTATGGGCCTGATGCGAGACGATGATGATCGTCGTGGTCCGCAGCCGTTCTTTCAGAATATCGCCCGCTTTGCGGTTGAATTCCACGTCTGTCGTGCCGGGCATGCCTTCGTCAATCAGATAGATATCAAAATCCAGCGCCAACATCAGCGCGAAAGAGAAACGCGCCCGCATCCCGGCGGAATAGGTGCCGAGCGGCTGGTCGAAATATTCCCCCAAACCGCAGAGCCAGCGGCAAAAGCTTTCCACGTAATCAGGGTCAAGCCCATAGAGCCGCGCGATATAGCGGGCGTTCTCCATGGCTGAGACTTTATTGACCACCCCGCCCATAAAACCCAATGGGAACGAGATGTTACAGCCGCGCCTGATCTCTCCTTCGTCAGGTTTTTCCAGCCCCGCCATCATGTTGATCAGGGTCGTTTTGCCGGTGCCGTTGGGGGCCAGAATGCCCAGAGAGTTGCCAAGCTCCACGCGAAAAGACACCCGGTCAAGAATGACTTTGTGCTGCGATCCCGTCCAAAAGGACTTGGACACATTTTCAAATTCCAGCATTCGCTGCTCCGGTTGGTGCTAAGCGGGGCGTCGCGGCGCCTCTGGTATCAGAGGTATCTTAACCGTTTATTCACGGAATTTGACCACAATATGTCGAAACGCGGGCGTTCGCTGGGGCAGGGCGCCGTGCGGAGCTTTCTGGTGGCGGTAAAATCTGCTGCCCGCAAGACGGGTATCCTGCGGGCGAGGGGGCAAAAGAGGAGGGCATATCGGCCCGCGCCCGCGCGGGGGTCAGTGCAACGTGTGGGTGCTCTCGGTCGGGGCCATCTCGCCGATGTAGCTGACGTTCATCAAGGCCGCCTGCGTGCGGTCACCGTCGATGTTTTGCACCGGGCCCACGGGCACGGCGCTCATCAGGCCAAGCCGGGTCATCCAGCGGCTGAAGGTGGCGGGCACGATGCCCAGAACATGGCTTGCGCCCATGGCATAGGCGGCACCGGCCATCTGGTTCATCAGCATACGTTGCACGGCAATGCGGCGTTGGGCGGGAACTGCGCTGGTCAGGAAAAGGCGGGTGGCTTCCCAGATGTCGTCGCGCACGGGGGCTTTGAAAAACAGCACGTCTTGCGGAATATCCGGCAGCATCCCCAGTTGCGCATCGCGCAGCATGTAACTGTACTGCGCGCAGGTCGAGGTGGTGGGCATCAGGCGGACGCCGCCCATGACCTCCCCATATTCATGCAAAACGATCCAGCGCGCGCGGGGCGTGTCGTATTGGTCAAACTCCATCCCATCAACCTGAGGGAGATCCCATTGCTTGTCGTCGATGAAGATTCGGCGCCGCGCCCGGAGGAAATTAACGAATAATTCCCCGTGCTGATGCATGTTCAAAAATGACAAAGTTGTGGCGCGCATATAGGGGTTGGCCCGGGCAAGAGCCTCGGGGCTATAGGGGTCGGTCTCTGTCGATTTGCTGTTAAGCAGTTTTCGTGGGAAGCGGTTGTTCTTTACTTCCAGCGCCTTAGCGTCCTGTGGCGTCAGTTCGGGAAGAACATCCTGCCAAGATTTTCCACTGAAGCTCCGTCCTTGCAGACTCATGTTGGACCTCGAAAATTCGCTGTAAAAATACCTCTTATCAAGAGGCTAACCTCTAGTTGCATGAAATGGCCATACTTATGTCCCATTTCCGGGTGTAGAAGGGAAGATGATCGCGTCTAACATGTGCTTCGATGCCGAAATGCAACATGTTAAAGGCGTTTATCGGCAGAATGCCGGCATTCGAGCAGCCGACCGAAGAAAACGAGAGCGATGTCGCAGGAAAAAGTAACATACGGCCCGATTCATACGCCGCATCTGGCAGACGCGACAAAGGTGCAGCAGATGCGGGACTACTCCCAAGTCGGCGTTAACCTGTTTTGGCAGCGGCAGATGATCTTTGCGGCGGCCATTTGCCTATCTGCGTTCTACTATGATCTGTGGCTGTCGATCTCGACGGTGATCCTGATCGCGATTTCCGAGACTTTCGACTATCTGCTTTTCCTGCGCATCACGCGTTGGCGCGGACGCAGCCCCCGTTTGGCGCGTTTGTTCATGAACCGCATCTATATCGGCACGGTGCTGAGCGCCGGGGTGATCAGCTATTTCGCCCTTGGGATCGCGCTTCAGCAGGGGGCGACGACGCATTTCCTGCCGCTCTTCTTCCTTTTTGCCGCCGCGCTCTTCGCCTCGATGAACAACCACCATATCCTGCCGGTGCTGATGCTGCGGCTTGCGATCTATGGCGCGACATTCCTCTTCATCCCGATCTGGGACATCGTGCGCACGGGGGCGAGCATCGAATCCGAACTTTGGACCCAGTTGTTCACCGTGGTCTTCGTCCTCTATTTTATCGTCGATTGCTCTCGCATCTTCCTCAAGATGTACCGCACCAATCTGCGCCAGCTTGAAGAACTCAAGGTCGAGCATGAGAAAACCAAGATCGCGTTCAAGGTGAAGACTGAATTCGTCTCGACCATCAGCCATGAGCTGCGCACGCCGATGACCTCAATCAAAGGGTCGCTCGATATGGCCTGCGCCGGGGTTTTGGGCGAAATGACCCCGCAGATGGAGAAGGTCTTGAAGATCGCGCAGCGCAACTCGGCGCGGCTGACGTCGATCATTAACGAGATTCTTGACCTGCAAAAATTCGAGGCGGGTAAAGTCAGCTTTGATATCGAACCGCTTGAGGTGCAGACGATCATTGAAGACGCGATCGAGTTGAACCAATCCTTTGCGGGCAATCTTGGCGTGACGCTGCGCTATGCCAAACCGTCGGAGCCTGCGGGGATCGCCACGGATGAGAAACGCCTGCAACAGGTGATGTCCAACCTTCTGTCGAACGCGGCCAAATTCTCGCCCGCCGGGTCGACGGTCAAGGTCACCTCGGTCAACCTTGGCGACAAGGTGCGGATCAGCGTGATCGACGAGGGGATCAGCCTGGCCGAATCCGAGCGCGAGAAGGTTTTTGACGAATTCTCGCAGATCGATTCCTCGGACCAGCGGGCCGTTGGCGGCACCGGCCTGGGAATGAACATCTCCAAACGGATCATCGAAGCCTTGGGCGGGCAGATCGACTATTTCAAGAACGACGGCCCCGGCACGACCTTCTATATCGATATGCCCTTAGGCAATGGTACGGGGAAGGAATTGCCCCATGGGATGGCCGTCAAAGACATGGTGAATGGCGAGGGGCCGATTGGGGATGAGGCTTCTGACAAGCTAGATGGGGAGCGCGCGGCGGCGTAAGTCGCGAGCGCCTCGCTACCCGGCCTTTCGGCGCGGGCGGCATCTCCCCTCGCCTCAGTGACAGTCGAAACAGAAAAGGGGCGGCATTTCTACCGCCCCCGCATTCGGGTCGTCAGTTTGATGCGGTCACGCGACCAACTGCCAGATCACACCCGCAAAGATCGCTCCGACGAAGGCAAAGCCGATGTAGGCGGCAAAAACACGCGGTTTCACCAGTGCCCAGACCGCGATGGCCGCCGGAATACAGCTTACCCCGCCTGCCACGACAAAGGACATGGCCGCGCCTTGGGTCATCCCTTGCGCCAGCAGCGCGTCGATCAGGGGCACGGCGGCATAGCCATTCAGGTAGGCCGGTGCGCCCACGAATGCGCCCAGAATGATCGGCATGATCCCGGTGCCGCCCAAGACATTGGCGATCCATTCCGCGGGCACATAGGTCAGCATGAGGGCTTCGACCACATAGGCGAGGGTCAGCCATTTGACGAGGAACAGCACATTGGTCAGCGCCGTGTCGGCAAAGCTCGCGCGGCGCTCGGCCTCCTGCCAGAACTTCCAGACCGGCGCGCCGGAGAACGGTTTGGCCGAAGAACAGCAGCTGCTTTTCGCGGGCTGGGGGCGCAGGGGGTCGTTGAAAATCGGCGTGCGGGACAGGGCCATGACGGTGAAACCCCCGAACATGCCGACGCCGAGCGCCGCGATGGTTTTCGCCAGGGCAAAGTCGAAGCCGAGCGTGCCTGAGGTGATCGCGAACATCGCCGGGTCCATCAGCGGGGACGCCAGCCAAAAGGCCATCACCGCGCCGAGCGGGGCGCCGACGGCCAGCAGTGCAGCAATAAAGGGGATCACCTCGCAACTGCAAAAGGGGGACAAGCCGCCAAGCGCCGCCGCCATCACCACCATCCGCGCCGGGTTGCCCTCGAACGCGCGGGCAAGCAGGCTCTCCGCCCCGCTGGCTTTGAGATAGGCCACGGCCAGCACCGCGAAGGCGATGAAGGGGGCGGTGTGCAAAAGCGCCTCGGACGCGAAGATGACCGTCGGCATGACCTGTGGCGGATCCAGCAGTGCGATCAGGGCCAAAAGCGCCAGCGTGATGCCCCAAGCGCCTTTTAGAAAGGCCAAGCGGTGCAGCGCGGGGAGGGTTTGTGTGGTATCAGCCATGGTTATGCTCCGTGCAGCCGTCGATTGCATCCGCGCAGCATTCGGTCAGCAGGAAATTCGCCAAGGCTTGCACCTCTTCATAGGCGACGGCGGCGCAGATGGTGCTCCGGCCTTGTTTTTCCTGTTTCACCAGACCGGCAGAGGCCAAGAGTTTCAGATGATGTGTCAGGGTCGAGCCGGTCACGCCGGTGCGTTCGCCCAGCGTGCCGATGCTCAGCCCCGCCGATCCGGCGCGCACCAATGTGCGCAGCACCAAAAGACGTTGTTCTGATCCAAGTGCTGCAAAGCTGCTCGCGGCGAGGGTGAGGGCGGGGGTTGCGGATTCTTGTTTCATGATTCTAGAAATATCGAAATGACAGCCCATCGCAAGCTTTATTTCGATATTTGTCGAAGTGATCCGCCCTTTATCTTTCGGCCCTACCGCTTATCTCCTCCTCATGAAGGATATCCGAGATGATCTGGCGGCCTGCCGCCTTTGTGCCGAGCGGTTTGCCGTGACGGCGACCCAGCATCGCCCACGGCCCATCGTCTGGTTCAAACCCGGCGCGCGGCTGCTGATTGCCAGCCAAGCGCCCGGCAAACGGGTGCATGAGGCGGGCAAGCCGTTTTGGGACATGTCCGGCACCCGTCTGCGCGACTGGTTGGGCTTGGACGAGGCGACATTTTATGACCGCAACCGGGTCGCCATCGTGCCGATGGGCTTTTGCTTTCCGGGCTATGACGCCAAGGGCAGTGACCTGCCGCCGCCGCGTATCTGTGCCCAAACTTGGCGCAAGCCCGTGCTTGAGATGCTGCCCGACCTGCGTCTGACGGTGCTGATCGGGGCCTATGCGATGAAGTACCACCTGCCCGGATTCCGCAATGTGACCGAGGCCGTGGCGGGCTGGCGGGATCATCCACCGGGGGTCTTTGCCTTGCCTCATCCGTCTTGGCGCAATACCGGATGGTTGAACAAGAATCCCTGGTTCGCAGAAGAGGTCTTGCCCCGTCTGCGCGCCGCCGTGTCCGAGGTGATGAATGACCGACCGCCAAACTGACCCCCAAGCAGACCCTAAGACAGCCCGGCTGATTGAGCCGACCCCGCTGGACCAAGCCCATGCCGCGATGATGGCCGCCCCCGAGGACGACGCCGCCCGCCTGCGCTTTTACGAGCGTATCGCGGATGTTGAGCTTTTCATGCTCTTGGAGGATGAGCCGCAGGGCGATCAGATCAGCCCGGTGCTGCTTGAGGACAGCTATGTCATGGTTTTCGACCGCGCCGCACGGCTCTCGGCCCATGTGGGGGAGGCGTCTCCCTATGTGGCGCTTTCGGGCCGGGCGATTGCTGCGATGTTGGAGGGTCAGCCGCTTGGCATGGCGGTGAACATCGGCGTGGCCCCGTCGGAAATCCTGTTGCCTGCCGAGGCGTTGGACTGGCTGCGTAGCACCTTGGCCCATGCGCCGGGCGAAGTGGAGGCGGGCATCGATCAGGTGTTCCCCCCGCAGGGGCTGCCAGAGACGCTGATCGCCGCGATTGACGCCAAGCTGGCGACAGCGACCGGCATGGCGGCAGGCGCGTTCCTTGTGGGGGTCGAATATACCGGCGGCGGGCGCGGGCACCTGCTGGCCTTCGTCGGCGCGATCCCCCGTGCGCAGGACGCGCTGGTGCGGGCAGCCTCAGAGGCGCTGACCTTCTCGGGGATCGAGGCGGGGGCGATGGATGTGGGCTTCTTTGGTCCCAACGATGCGGTGGTCGAAAAACTGGCCCGCGTTGGCCTGCGCTTTGACCTGCCGCAGATGGAGCCTTTGCAGAACACGCCCCGGATGGCCCCCGGCAGTGATCCGGCGAAACCGCCGAAACTGCGCTGATTTTGCTTTGAAGCAAAGAAAAGGCGGGCAGGGCAATCACGCCCGCCCGCCTTTTTCATTCCATCGCGCCGGTCTTAGCGGCGGCGGTCGCGCCGCGCGCTCATCGGCTGGAAGGCGACGCCGACATGGGCCTCGCAATAGGGTTTGCCCTGTTGCACGGGCAGGCCGCAGAACCAGAAGTCATCGGTCGCGGGGTCGCCGACGGGCCATTTGCAGGTCCGCTCGGTCAGTTCCATCAGGCCGATCTTCTTGGCCTTCTTCTCAACTTCGCTGACCTTGGCGAGCGCCTCTGGGCTGATCTCATTGGCCGAAGGCTGCGGCGGCAGCGGTTGGCCTGCGGGGATGATCTGCTTGCGCGCGGGCAGGTTGGGCTTGGGCGCCGGGGCTGCGGCGGGCTCTTCGGCTTCGGGCGCAGGGGCGGCTTCGGCCTCGGGTTCCGCGGCTGGCTTAGCGGCGGGCTTTGGCTTGGCCTCGGCTTTGGGCGCTGCGGGCTTGGCCTTGGGTTCTGGCTTGGCGGCCGCTGCGGCGGCAGGTGCCCCGGCGGTGCGGTTCGACAGGCCCAGACGGTGCACCTTGCCGATCACGGCATTGCGCGTCACCCCGCCCAGTTCTTTCGCGATCTGGCTGGCGGACTGGCCTTCGCCCCACATCTTTTTAAGTGTCTCTACGCGCTCATCAGTCCAGGACATACGGGGTTCCCCAGTTAAAAAGCGGCCCCATAGCCCGGACCGCTTTGTCAGTGTATCGGCCCCCATTTTATCTTCTGGGGCCGCAGGTGCAAGCGCCGATGCCCCTTGAGGGCGGCGCGCTGCGATTGGGGCTTTACGTGGGGGATGAAGGGCGGCTATGCAAGGCCCATGATCAAATGTGCCACATATTCCATCCGACGACGCTTCGTTCGATAAACATGGCGCCCTTTAGGGGGCGGCGTGATGGCCTGATCTCGCAGCAGACATGCTGCACCCTTTCAAAAACAACCAAATCCCATTGACCCTGCGCCAGCCCCATGCCCTTTTACCGGCGTGACGCGGCCCTCTTTTAAGGACAAACAGATGATCCCTTCCGTTCTGCCAACCTACAATCGCGCCCCTTTGACCTTTGTCAAAGGCGAAGGCACATGGCTGATCGAGGCGGACGGGCGACGCTTTCTTGATCTTGGTGCGGGGATCGCGGTGAACGCGCTTGGCCATACGCATCCAGCGCTGGTGAAGGCGCTGACGGATCAGGCCCAAGCGCTGTGGCATACCTCGAACCTCTACCACATTCCGCAGCAAGAGGCGCTGGCCGATCGGCTGGTGGCCGAGACCTTTGCCGACACAGCCTTCTTTTGCAATTCGGGGACCGAGGCCTGCGAATTGGCGGTGAAGATGGCGCGCAAGTATTTTTACGAGGCAGGCCAGCCCGAGCGGGTCGAGATCATCGCCTTCAACGGGGCCTTTCACGGCCGCTCTTCCGCCGGGATCGCGGCGGCGGGGTCTGAGAAGATGACCAAAGGCTTTGGCCCGCAACTGCCGGGTTTCGTGCATCTCGACCTTGGCGACAGCGCCGCGCTTGAGGCTGCCATCACCGACAAGACCGCCGCCATCATGGTCGAGCCGGTACAGGGCGAAGGCGGTATCCGCGCCGTGCCGGATGCCGAGTTGCAACAGATGCGCGCGCTTTGCGACGCTCACGGGCTTTTGCTGATTTGCGATGAGGTGCAATGCGGCGTGGGCCGGACCGGGCGGCTCTTTGCCCATGAATGGGCCGGGATCAGCCCCGACATCATGATGGTCGCCAAGGGCATCGGCGGGGGGTTCCCGCTGGGCGCGGTGCTGGCCACGGAAAAGGCGGCCTCGGGCATGACCGCAGGCACCCATGGCTCGACGTATGGCGGCAACCCGCTGGGCTGTGCCGTGGGCTGCGCCGTGCTGGATGTGGTGGCCGACGCGGCCTTTCTGGCCGAGGTGAGCCGCAAGGCGGGGCTGCTGCGTCAGCGTCTCGAAGGGCTGGTGGCTGAGCATCCGGAGGTTTTTGAAGAGGTGCGCGGCGCGGGGCTGATGCTGGGGCTGAAATGCAAGGTGGCGAATGCCGATGTGGTCGCCTCGGGCTATGCCCATGCGCTGATCACCGTGCCCGCCGCCGACAATGTGATCCGCCTGCTGCCGCCGCTGACCATTTCCGACGATGAGATTGCCGAGGCGGTGACCCGGCTCGACGCCATCGCGCGTGACCTGACCCCGGCCTGAGCGCCATTCACCCCAAAACATTCCTCGGGCTTTCAAGGCCGTGGCCTTGGACCCCGCAAGACAGAGACGACAGATGAACCATTTCCTCGATATCCACCAAACTGACCCCGTTGATCTGCGGCAGATCATCGACAATGCCGCCGCCATGAAAGCCGCGCGCAATGGCCGCCCGCGCGGCGCGCCGGATGATGACCTGCCGTTGAAAGATCACATGGTCGCGCTGATCTTCGAGAAGCCCTCGACCCGGACGCGTGTCTCTTTCGACGTGGGCGTGCGTCAGATGGGCGGGCAGACGATGGTGCTTTCGGGCGCCGATATGCAGCTCGGCCATGGGGAGACCATCGCCGACACCGCCCGCGTGCTGTCGCGCTATGTGGATATGATCATGATCCGCACTTTCGAAGAGCAGACCCTGCTGGAGATGGCGGAATATGCCACCGTGCCGGTGATCAACGGGCTGACCAACCGCACGCATCCCTGTCAGATCATGGCGGACATCCAGACCTTTGAAGAACACCGCGGCCCGATCAAGGGCCGCAAGGTGGTCTGGTCGGGCGATGGCAACAACGTTTTCGCCAGTTTCGCCCATGCGGCCAAGCAGTTCGACTTCGACCTTGTCTTCACCGGGCCTGAGCCGCTCGACCCCGAGCGCGCGCTCGACGGGCTTTATACCACCGAGCGCGACCCCCAGAAGGCCGTGGAGGGTGCCGATCTGGTGGTCACGGACACGTGGGTCAGCATGCATGATCCGCAGTCCGCGCGTGAGCGGCGGCATAATCAGCTGCGCGGCTATCAGGTCAACGATGCGCTGATGGCGTTGGCGAAGCCGGATGCGCTCTTCATGCATTGCCTGCCCGCACACCGCGATGACGAGGCGACAAGCTCGGTCATGGATGGGCCGCATTCGGTGATCTTTGACGAGGCCGAGAACCGTCTGCACGCGCAGAAAGCCGTCATGCGCTGGTGTCTGGGCGCATGAGCGATGGCCCCCGCATCGTTGTTGCGGGCGCGGGGGCGGTGGGCTGCTTTGTCGGCGGGCAGCTGGCCGGAGCGGGCCATGCCGTGACCCTGCTGGCGCGGCCCCGCATTCAGGCCGAAATCCGCACCCATGGGCTGACCCTGACGGATTTCGGCGGCATGGCGCGCTACCTCTCGCCGGATGATCTGAACCTTGCAGGGGATGAGACCTGCCTGCGCGATGCCGATATCGTGCTGGTCACGGTCAAATCGCGCGACACCGAAGACATGGCCCGTCTGATCGCCCGCCACAGCGCGCCCGGCGTGCAGGTCATCAGCCTGCAAAACGGCATGGGCAACCGCGCGGCCTTGGCCCAGCACCTGCCGCAGCATGATCTGCGCGCGGGACTGGTGCCGTTCAACGTCGTGGCCATGGGGCAGGGCTGCTACCACCGGGCAAGCTCGGGCGATTTGGTGATCGAGGCGGGCCCGGCTGATCTGGCCGCGCGCCTGTCGCTGCCGGACCTAAAGGTAGAGGAACGCGCCGATATCACCGCCCTGCAATGGGGCAAGTTCCTGATGAACCTCAACAATGCCCTGAACGCTTTAAGCGGTCTGCCGTTGCAAGCGCAGTTGCAGGATCGGGCGTGGCGGTGTCTGATGGCCGATCAATGGGCCGAGGCGCTGGCGGTCTTGCGCGCCGACAAGATCCGCCCCGCCATGACCACGCCGATCCCGGCGCGGCTGGTGCCGACGCTCTTGCGCCTGCCGACGCCGATTTTTATCCGCGTCGCCGCCACCATGTTGCAGATCGACCCGCAGGCGCGGACCTCCATGGCGCAAGACCTCGCCGCGCGCCGCCCGACCGAGATCGATGCGCTCCAAGGCGAGGTGCAGCGCCGCGCAAAGGCGCTTGGCCGCGCGACGCCGGTGACGGATATGGTGCTGCGGGTGATGGGTTGGGCAGAGCTTGCGGATGAAGGCCTGCCGCATCTGCCGGTCACCGCCTTGCGGGCCGAAATGGCGGCAGGGCAGGACCGGCAAGAGGGGTGAGGCGCGCCCGCGCCTGACCTTAGTTCACGAAGGCGTTGAGCACCCAAAAGACGATGCCAGAGAGCAGCGCCGCTGCGGGCACGGTGATCACCCAAGCCGCGACGATCGTCATGAAATGCGAGCGGCGCACCAGCTTGCGGCGGCGGCGCTCTTCCTTGGCGATGCGCTTGACCTCACCGGTCTTGGCCCCGACCCGGCGCAGGCGGCGCTCCATATGCCATTCACGGTAAAATCCCACGCCAAAGACCCCACCCACGGCGATATGGGTCGAAGACACGGGCAGGCCCAGCCACGACGCCACGATCACCGTGATCGCCGCCGAAAGCGCCACGCAATAGGCCCGCATCGGGTTCAGCTTGGTGATCTGGCTGCCGACCATGCGGATCAGTTTCGGCCCGAACAGGAACAGACCAAAGGAGATGCCGAAGGCCCCGATGATCATCACCCATGTGGGAATGCTCACCTTATCCTCGAAACCGCCGAACTCGGTCGCATGGACGATCGCCGCCAGCGGGCCGACCGCATTTGCCACATCATTGGCCCCATGGGCAAAGCTGAGCAGCGCGGCGGAGAGCACCAGCGGCAGGCCAAAGAGCGTTTTGACCGAGCGATTGCGGTTCTCCATCCCTTCCGAGGCGCGGCGGATCAGCGGGGCGGAGATGGCATAGACCACCAGCCCCGTCACAAGCCCGATGATCAGGGCGACCGGCATGTCGATGCTGATGATCTTTTTGAGACCCTTGAGCGCCAGATAGGCGGCAAAGACCCCGGCCATTAGCCCCACCAGCACCGGCACCCAAGTGCGCGAAGCAGCGATTTTGTCGTCTTGGTAGAGGATGCGCGCCTTGATGAAGGCCAAGAACATCGCCGCTACGGCGCCGCCCAATACGGGCGAGATCACCCAGCTTGCGGCGATCATGCTCATCGAGCTCCAGTTGACTGCGCCAAGGCCCGCAGCTGCGATGCCCGCGCCCATGACACCGCCCACAACCGAATGGGTGGTCGACACCGGCGCGCCGACCCATGTGGCAAGGTTTACCCAAAGCGCGGAAGACACCAGCGCTGCCATCATCGCCCAGACGAAGATGCGCGTGTTGGCCACGCTGGCCGGATCGATTATGCCCTTGGAAATGGTCGAGACGACATCGCCCCCCGCCAGCAAGGCGCCGGCGGATTCGCACAGGGCGGCAATCACGATCGCCCCGCCCATGGTCAACGCATTGGCCCCCACGGCGGGGCCCATGTTATTGGCCACGTCATTCGCGCCGATGTTCACCGCCATATAAGCGCCGAAGATCGCCGCCGCGATCACGACAAAGCTAGAGGGCTGATGCCCGAAGAAGACCGCCGCAACGGCACCTGCCACCACGATAAAGGCCAGCGCAATGCCCGGCGCCACGAGGGGGCGGGCGACATAGGTCGCGGCCAGTTCGACTTGCGAAATACGGTTGAGGTCCTTGTCCAGTGTCTTCCACTGGCTGCCCTGCGGTTCCGTTGCCATTCCTGTATGATCTCCCAACGATCCTAACGTTCAGCGGGGGGTGACATAAGGCTATCGAGGGCGCAAGTCACCCTGTCACAAAATTGTAACATTCGGCGAGGGGCGTCATTGGCTGTGGGGGAAGGGCAATGGGCACCGGGCCGAGACCCGGTGCCGTTAGGCTTTAGTGAAAAGCGGATAAGATTGCTTTAAGATCAGGCTCATCCACGAGTTCTGATGCCTCCTGCGGGGTGAACCATGCACGCTTGCGCATGCCCGCTTCGGGGTATTCCTCGCTTAGATCGCGCACGCGGGTGAGATAGACCTGTGTGGTCACGGGCACGGTCAGGCCTTCGCCGAGACCCTTGTCATAGTCGAAAATACCCATCGGATCGGATTCGATATCGGCTTTGGTCACCCCGGCCTCTTCCCATGCTTCCTGCAAGGCGGCCCCGGCACCGTCCAACCCGTCGATCGGCCAGCCCTTGGGCAAAATCCAGCGGCCCGTGTCGCGGCTGGTGATCAGCAGGACCTTTTTGCCCGCCTCGGTGTCGCGGTAGCACAGGGCGGCAACCTGCACACGGCGGGGACGTTTGAAAATAGGAAGGACCATATCCTCCCATGCGCGTCTAAATACTTGTGTCATTACAGAACTATGCCTCGGTCGGGTGTTTTTCTTGTTATCCGCACATTATATAGTCTTCCCGAACGCAAATCAAACTGCGGCCCGCCGGATAGGTGGGCTTGGCAGTATGACAGGCTAGAAATGAGGCATGATCGTTATGGCAACTGGCACGCAGGCGGACGGGGGCGCAGCACAGGGCGCAGGCGCCGATATCGGGGTATACGGTCTGGGCACCATGGGCTCGGCACTGGCGCTGAATTTGGCCGACAATGGATTTACCGTGGCGGTCAGCAACCGCGAGGCCGATTGGATCGTGCCGTTCCTTGACGAGGCCGGACCGCTGGCCGAGCGCCTGATCGGGACCGAGCGGCTTGAGGATTTCGTCGCCGCCATTGCCCGCCCGCGCAGCATCCTGTTCATGATCCCCTCTGGCGCGCCGGTCGATGCGATGATCGAGACGATCAAACCGCTGCTGGATGAGGGCGACACCTTGATCGACGGCGGCAACGCCGATTTCCACGACACCCGCCGCCGCAGTGCCGAACTCGAAGGCACGGGGCTGCATTTCGTCGGCATGGGCGTGTCGGGTGGCGAGGCCGGGGCGCGCAATGGCCCGTCGATGATGGTCGGCGGCAGCGCGCATTCTTGGACCCAGTTCAAACCGATGGCCGAGAAGATTGCCGCGCAATTCGAGGGCACGCCTTGCGTGGCGCATCTCGGCCCCGACGGGGCGGGGCATTTCGTTAAGACGGTGCACAACGGCATTGAATATGCCGACATGCAGATGATCGCCGAAGTCTACGGCCTGCTGCGCGATGCGGGCGGGCAGGGCGCGGTGGAAATTGGCAATCTCTTTGCCGACTGGCGTAAGGGGCCGCTGAACTCCTATCTGATCGAAGTCTCGGCCGCGGCGCTCTTGTCGGTCGACACCCAGACCGGCACGCCGATGGTCGATGTGATCCGCGATCAGGCCGGGCAAAAGGGCACCGGGCGCTGGACCTTGATCGAAGCGCTCAAGATGGGGCAATCGGCCAATACCATCGAAGCCGCCGTCGGCGCGCGCGGTTGGTCGAGCGAGAAGTCCGTGCGCGAAATGGCCGAGCCGCTACTGCCCGAAGGCGTGCAGGACGCGCCGCTGCCCGAAGAGGCGGATCTTGAGATGGCGCTTTTGGCGGGGCGGATCATCGGCCACGCGCAGGGCTTTCGCATCCTTTCGTCGGCGTCAGAGGAGTTTGACTGGTCGCTCGACATGGCGCGTATTTCTGAGATTTGGCGGGCAGGCTGCATCATCCGCTCGGCGCTGCTGGACGAGTTTGCCGATGCCTTCCGGGGCGAATTGCCCGGCGGGCATCTGATCCTCGCCCCCGCCATGCGCAAGCGCTTGGAAGAGAGCATTCCGGCGCTGCGCCGGGTGGTGGCGGCGGGCGCGTTGCTCGGTGTCGCGCTGCCCGCGCTGTCGGCGGCGCTGGCGTGGTATGACAGCATGCGCCGGGCACGGGGTACGGCGAATATGATCCAAGCGCAGCGCGATTTCTTTGGTGCGCATGGGTTTGAGCGGATAAGCGAAGAGGGCAAGTTCCACGGGACGTGGACGCCTCTGCCGTAAAAGGGCTTATAGGTCCGGAAACAAGCCGAAGGCGCCGGACCATCGCCTGCCCGCCCGGTCGGGGAGGCGATTTTGCCAGGGGCGGTGCCCTCTGGATAGCGCGCCCCTAGGCTGCCCGATAAAGTGGCATGAACCGACTGAAGCATCGCCACCCCGCGGGCAGGCGATGGTCCGCGTCACGCCTTAGCGAACGGGTCCACCGGATAGCTCACATGCGCCAAGTATAACCCCTGCGGCGGGCAGACCGGCCCGCAGGCAGCCCGATCCTTCGCCGCAAGTGCTGCACCCATATCCGCCACGCTCCAAGACCCCGCGCCGACCCGCTCCAGCGAACCGACGAAACTGCGCACCTGATTGTGCAGGAAGGACCGCGCGCGCACGTCGAAGTGATACTCCGTCCCGGCCATGGTCTCGACCTCCGAAACCTGTAACCGGTCGAGCGTTTTCACGGGGCTTTCCGCCTGACAAACGGTCGAGCGGAAGGTGGTGAAATCATGTTTGCCCACCAAAAGATCCGCCGCCGCCTGCATGGCCGCGACATCTAGGCGGTGTTTGATCTGCCAGACCAGCCCCGCCTGATGCACCGCCGGGGCACGGCGGCTGAGGATGCGGAAGTGGTAGCGCCGCTCAAGCGCCGAAAAGCGGGCGTGAAAATCCTCGGGCGCCAGCACGCAATCGGTGATCGCGATGGGCTGCGGCTTGAGATGATAGTTCAGCGCCTCGCCCAGCCGGAAGGGCGACCAATCGCGGGCCATGCCGCAATGCGCGACCTGCGCCAGCCCATGCACCCCGGTATCGGTACGCCCGGCGGCGGCGATGGTGTGGTCACCGGGTTCCAGCTTGGCCAAAGCGGCCTCGATCGCGCCTTGCACTGTGGGCTGGTCAACCTGACGCTGCCACCCGTTGAAGGGCGCGCCGTGGTATTCGATTTTCAGGGCATATCTGGGCATGACCGGGGCCTTAGCGCGGGCGGGCGCTTCTGGCAATCCCTGCCTGCCGGCCCTATGTTGAGGCCAAAGAAAGAAGGACGGGCGCAGCTTTGGGTATCACAGGCATTGCCGACGGGATTTGGCGGCAGTTTGAGAATGTCACCGACACGGTGGGCGAGACGTTTTTCGAGCCGGTGATCCGGCTTGGGGTCACGGGGCTTGCGCGGTCGGGCAAGACGGTTTTCATCACCTCGCTGGTGGCCAACCTGCTGGACCGCGGGCGGATGCCGGGGCTGCTCGCGGCCTCTGAGGGGCGGATTGAGGCGGCGTTTCTGCAGCCCCAGCCCGACGATACCGTGCCCCGGTTCGAGTATGAGACCCACCTTGCCGCGCTGACCGGAAAGACGCCCCATTGGCCCGAGAGCACGCGGGCGATTTCGGAACTGCGGCTGTCGCTCAAGGTGCGGCCCAATGGGTTGCTGGCGGGCTTTCAAGGGCCGCGCACCTTGCATCTGGATATCGTGGATTACCCCGGCGAATGGCTGCTGGATCTGGCGCTGATGGATGTCACATACGCCGAATGGTCGGCGCAGGTCATTGAACGCATCGCCGCGCGTGAAGAGGCGGCGGGCTACCGCGCACTGGCCGAGCAGACCGATCCTCATGCCGAGTTGGAGGAAACCACCGCCCGCAGGCTTGCCGACAGCTTTGCCGACTATCTGCAAACCGCCCGCGCCAATGGCTATTCCGACTGCACGCCGGGGCGCTTCTTGCTGCCCGGTGATCTCGCCGGATCGCCGGTGCTGACCTTCGCGCCGCTGCCGGGATCGGAAGGCGCGCCGCGCAAATCGCTGATCCGCGAAATGGCGCGGCGGTTCGAGGCCTATAAGAAACAGGTGGTGCAGCCCTTCTTCCGCGATCACTTTTCGCGCATTGACCGGCAGGTGGTGCTGGTCGACGCGCTTGGCGCGATCCACCAAGGGCCGCAGGCGGTCGAAGACCTGCGTGGCGCGATGGCCGATATTCTGGGCGCGTTCCGGCCGGGAACGAACAACTTTCTGACCACCCTCCTGCGGGGCAAACGGGTTGAGAAAATCCTTTTTGCCGCGACCAAGGCCGACCATCTGCACCACAGCCAGCACCCCCGCCTGAGCGGTATCATGCAGGCGCTGATCCGCGAGGCGCGGGACCGGGCGCAATATGCGGGCGCGGGCACGCGGGCCATGGCCATCGCCAGCCTGCGCGCCACGACCGAAGACGTAATGACCCATGGGGGAGAGCCGCTCGACGTGGTGCGCGGCACGCTCTTGAACGACGACGAGACGCGCGGGCGGCAGGCGGCATTCTACCCCGGTGAACTGCCCGAAGATCCGGCGCATCTGCTGACCCCCGCACGGCAGGGCGCGCAGGAATGGCTGGGGGCGGATTATCAGATCATGCGCTTTGCTCCTGCGGTGTTGGACCTGCGCCCCGGCGATGGGCCGCCGCATATCCGGCTCGACCGTGCGGCGGAATTCCTCATTGGGGACCGGCTGTGAGCGCGGTGTTGGCACGCCCCGCCACCCTGCGACCCGCGCAGCCCCTCGACGCAGGCGCCGTGGGCGGCATCATGAGCGATTTCGCCCGCGACACGGCGTGGTTGCCGCGCATTCATACCGGTGCCGAGGATATCGCCCATGCGGATGCGATGATCGCCCGGGGGTGGGTCACGGTGGCCGAGCGGGAGGGCCGCGTCGCCGGTTTCGCGGCTTGTGAGGGCGGCGCATTGGACGCGCTTTTCGTGGCGCAATCGGCGCGGGGGCAGGGCATCGGCTCGGCCCTTTTGGGCGCGTTAAAGACACGGCATAAGTCGCTGACCTGCTGGACCTTTCAGGCCAATGCGCGGGCCATCGCATTCTACCGCCAACACGGGTTTGCCGAGACCGCGCGCAGCGATGGCAGCGCCAATGACGAAGGGCTGCCCGATTTGACATTGCACTGGCAAAGGGAGGCCGCCTGATGGCCCGCGGACCGATCCTGTTCGACCTTGAAGAAGACGCCAAGCCGCAGCCCTCGGTCGCCGATGCGCCCGCCGTGCCCGAGTTGGACGTCGAGGCGCCGCCGCCCAAGGGCCAAGCGATGCAGATCGCGGCCCGGCTCGCAGCGCGCAAACCGTCGCGCTTGGTGCGGCTGTTCTGGGCGCTGGCGGGGGCATTGGTCACGGCGCTGGTGTCGATCGCGGCTTGGACCTTCGTGACCGACCTGATGGCGCGTTACCCGTTGCTGGGCTGGGCGATGACACTGCTGATCGGGGCGTTCCTGCTGGTCCTCTTGTTGCTGTCGCTGCGTGAAATGGCGGCCTTTGGACGGCTCGCGCGGCTCGACGGGCTGCGCCATGACGCGGGCGAAGCGCTGGCGCAGGGGGATCTGACCGCCGCGCGCAGCGTCACGGACCGGCTTGAGGCGCTCTACAAACACCGTGAGGATACCCGCTGGGGCCGCGACCGGCTGGCGGAGCTGCGCGGCGATCAATTCGATGCCGAAGCACTTCTGGGGCTGGCCGAGAGCGAGGTTCTGGCCCCGCTGGACCGGGCCGCCACCCGCGAGGTCGAAGCCGCAGCCCGGCAGGTCGCCGCCGTGACCGCGCTGGTGCCTCTGGCGCTGGCCGATGTTGCCGCCGCCCTCAGCAGCAACCTGCGGATGATCCGACGCATCGCCGAAATCTATGGCGGGCGGTCGGGCTTTTTTGGCTCGTGGCGGCTGACCCGCGCGGTGCTGTCGCATTTGGTGGCGACGGGGGCCGTGGCTGTGGGGGATGATCTGATCGAGCCACTCTTGGGCGGGTCTATCGTCGCCAAGCTGAGCCGCCGTTTCGGCGAGGGGCTGGTGAATGGGGCGCTGACCGCGCGCGTTGGCGTGGCCGCGATCGAGGTTTGTCGCCCGCTGCCCTTTGCCCGCGAGAAACGCCCCGGGGTGCGGGGCATCATCAAACGCGCGCTGACCGGGGTGCTCGGCGAGGGCTGACCGATCAGGCCGCCTCGACCGCTTCGCGCACCGCGCGCAGCGGGTGCTGGACCAGACCGGGCCAAGGCGAGACCTGCAACCCGGGGCCATAGCCCCACCGCGCGGCCTCGGCCGCCTGTGCCTTCGTCATCTGCGTGGCCCCGGCGTAGGTTTGATTTCCATCCGCAATGCCTTCGGGCAATGCCGCCTCAGGCAGGTCCACAAAACGCGCGATCCGGCGCAGGGCGCGGGGGGCGTCGGCGACGATATCCTCGTAGCGCAGAACCAACACCGCATGCAGATAGGGCAGGTCATCCAGCATCTGCGCCTGCGCCGCGATCCAATGGTCGATCAACGCCTGCGCCGGGGCATCGACCCATGACGCGACCGAGGCGGCGACGGCCTCAGGGTGGCGCAGGACGACGATGAATTGCGACATGGGAAAGAGGTGTTGCATCAGGCGCATGCGGGTCAGGTTCACCGGCGACTTCTCAACCCGCCAGTGCAGGTCCGGGGCAAACCACGGCGCCCAATCCTGCGCCAGCCGGGTCTTTGTCTCCAAACTGTTGAGCGAATGCGCCTCGGTCAGATGTTCCTCAGGGTTGGTCGCGAAATGCATGGGCAGCCCGGATTGCGCCGTATGGGGAATGGCCCCTTGCAGGTAGACCCCCTCATTCTCGGGTGCCGCCGATCCGGTGATGCCACCCGCGCCGGGCAGGGCATTGGCCAAGCGGTTGACCAGCGAGGTGCCAGAGCGGTGCAGCCCGCCGATGAACAGGTAGCGCGGGGGGATTTCTGAGGGCATCACGACGGCTCTGATTGGGGGAGAGAGGCGGGGTTCAATGGCAGGCAGCTAGGGCGTCCAACCGCGCTGTCCAGCGATGTATGCATTAACATTTGTTATCGGAACGGATGGGCCGTGAGGGGGGTCACCCCTCCATAAGGAGACCCATTCATGTTCATTTGTCACATTGCCCTCGGGGGCTGCCTCACGGCGCCGTCTGTCAACTATGGCGTGACCGAAGATACCGGCGGTCACATCGCCTATATCTTGGGGGCGGCCCGCGCGCAGGCGGCGCGGGGCGATGTGGATGCGGTGCAGATCGTGACCCGTGCTTTCGATGAACCAAGCCTTGGGGCCGTGCACGCCCAGACCGAGCAGCAGGTCAGTCGTAGCCTGTCGATCCGGCGGCTCTGGACGGCGGAGCGGGGGTATCTGAGCAAGGAAAACCTCGCCGCGGAAATCCCCGCATTGGTCGAGGCGTTCCTTGAGGACTTGGCGCAGGCCAAACGGCTGCCGGATGTGATCCACGCGCATTTCGCCGATGCGGCGCAACTGGCGCTGGCGGCGCGTGCGCGGTTTGGCATTCCGGTGATCTATACCCCCCATTCGCTGGCCTTGAGCAAGTCAGGGGCAGAGGTGGATGCCGCGCGCGTGGCGGCGGAGCGCCGCGCGCTGTTGGGGGCCGATGCGGTGGTGCTTTCCTCGCGCGATGAGGCCGAGGTGCAAGTCGCGGCCTATGGGGCGGATGCGCAGGCGCGGGTGCACCGCGTCTCTCCGGGCGTGTCGCTGCGCCGCCCGGCTGAGGCTGGGGCGGGCCGTGCGCTTTTGGCCGATCAGTTGAGCGACCCCGACCGCCCCACGCTACTTGCCGTGGCACGCCCCGTGGCCCGCAAGAACCTTGCGACCTTGGCGCGGGTCTATGCGCGAAGCCCCGCTTTGCAGGCGCGGGCGAACCTTGTGATCCTCGCCGGCCAGCATGGCGATGCGCTACAGGCGAATGCAGAAGCCCGTGCGGAGCTGATCCGCCTGCGGGAGACGTTGGAGGTGCCGGAACTGCGCGGCAAAGTGGCGCTGCCGCCGAACCATACGCAGGGCGATGTGGCGGCCCTCTATGACCGCGCGGCGCAGACCGGTGGGGTTTTCGTCAACCTCGCGCTGCATGAGCCCTTTGGCCTGACCATGTTGGAGGCGGCATCGCATGGCCTGCCGGTGGTGGCCACGCGCGAAGGCGGCCCTGCCGATATCGTGGCGGACCTTGGCCATGGTCTGTGTGTGCCGCCGCGTGACATGGATGCGATTGAGGCGGCGCTGTTGAAGCTGTTGGACGATCGCGCGTTCTGGGCCGAGGCCTCTGAGGCCGGGCGCGCCCATGTCGGGCGCTACGACTGGTCGAAATGGGCCGAGGACGTGCAGCACATCTGCGAAGATATTCGCCTCGCCGCGCCGGTGACGACGCCCGCGCCGGTCCTGCTGGCCAGCGATATCGACAACACGCTGACGGGCTGCGCGCCATCCGCCGCCCTCTTCAACGCATGGATCGCCCGGGACCGCCCGCTGTTTGCGGTGGCCACGGGGCGAAGCCTGCCGGAGGCCCGCCGTATCCTTCGCGATTGGAACCTGCCAAGCCCGCGCGTTTTCATCACCTCTGTCGGGACCGAGGTCTATCTGCCCGATGCCGAGGGAAGGCTGTGTCTGGATGAGCGTTTCGCCCAAAAGCTCGACGCCGGATGGGACCGGGCCGGGGTGGAGCGGGCGCTGAAGGAGTTCGGCTTTAACTGGCAAGCGCCGGTTGAGCAGCGGCGGTGGAAGCTCAGCGGTTTTGGTGACATGCGCACCGCGCGCCGGTTGGAGCGGCATCTGGCCCGGCGCGGTGCTGCGGCGCAGATCGTGGCCTCGCATGGGCGGCTGATCGATGTTCTGCCCTTGGCGGCGGGCAAGGGGCCTGCCGTCTGTGCCGCCGCGCGGCGGTTGGGCATGCCGATGGACCGGGTCGTGGTGGCCGGGGACAGCGGCAATGATTTCGACATGTTGCAGGCGGTGGAGGATGGTCCGGGTCGGGGCATCTTGGTCGGCAATGCGATGGACGGGCTGCGCGAACGTCTGAGCGGCAGACGGCTCTACCACGCCCGCGCGGCCCATGCCGCCGGGGTCTTGGAAGGGCTGGAGACTTTCGGTTTTGCCCTCAATGCGATGGAGCCGCCCGTGAAGATGGTGGCGCAATGACGCGGCCCATCGGTTATTTCGTCCACCATCAGGGCCGCGGCCATGCGGAACGCTGCGCGGCGGTCGTCAACGCGCTGCCCGAGAGCCAGCCGGTGACCGTTTTCTGTGCGAAACCGGACATTTTCCCCGCCTTCACCCGGGCGGTGGAGGTCATCACCCTGCCATCGCTTTTCGAGGCGACCGGGGCCGAGGACATCAACGACACCACCAGCGCGCCGGATACGGTGCATTGCGCGCCGCTTGGCTGGCCCGGCATCCGGCAGGCCATGGCACAACTGGCCGCTTGGTTCGCCAACGCCAATCCGGTGCTGATGATTAGCGACGTCTCGGCTGAGGTGGCGCAGCTTGCGCGGATCTGTTCGGTGCCGCATGTGAAAGTGCTGCAACACGGTCAGCGCGGTGATCCGGGGCATCAGGCGGCCTATGACGGGGCGGTCGGGCTGCTTTGTCCCGCCGCCAAGGCGCTGGCGCAGCCGGACTGGCCCGCGCGGCATATGGCCAAGACGCATTTCGCCGGGGGCTTGGGCGTCGATGTGAAACGCCCCGATCCCGCGCGGCGGGACAGGTTGCGCGAGAAGCTTGGCGTCGGGTCGGAGCAGCGCATGGTGCTGGTCATGTCGGGTGGGGGCGGCACGGGGTTCGCCTCCGCCCCTTTCGGCATCGCGGCGCGGGCGATGCCCGAGACGGCTTTCATCACCATCGGGCGCATGGCCCGCGATTGGCACGCGACCGAACCCGCCAACCTGCGCCATCACGGCTGGGTCGAAAACGCGGCGGATTATCTGGCGGCGGCGGATATGGTCGTGGCCTCGACCGGGAACACCACCTGCCACCAGATCCTCGCGGCAGAGACCCCGTGGCTCGCCGTGCCGGAGTGGCGCTATTTCGACGAACAGGTCGAAAAGGCCGAGGCGCTGGCGCGGGCGGGGGCGGCGCATCACCTGCCGCATTTCCCGTCTTCCGCCGCGGCATGGCGCCGCGCGCTCCAAGACACCTTCGATGCCCATGACCCCGCCCTGCAACGGGCCTTGGTCAACGAGGATGCCGCCGTAGAGACGGCCAATTGGCTGATCGGCCTGACCGAGCAGCTGCTATTAGAAACACCCAAAGATACCGGAGACTTACATGACGTCGTTCACCCCATCCGTGCCTGAGAATACCACAGTTAGCGCGCTGACGCTCGCGCGGGGGCGGGCGGCGCATCTGCGCAATGTGATCCTTGGCCTGACCCGACAGACCCGGCAGCCGGATGAACTGGTGATCGGGGTTATGCAGGACAGGCTTTACGACGACCTGCCGCAGACCGATTTCCCGATCCGGCAGGTTCAGGTGACGGGCAGTGAACTGCCGCTGTCGCGCGCGCGCAATACCGTCGCGGCAGAGGCCAAGGGCGACTGTCTGGTCTTTCTCGACGTAGATTGCCTCCCGGCGCCGGAGTTGATCGCCGACTATATGGGCTATGCGGTGCCGGGCAACGGGTTGATCATGGGCGAGGTCAACTACCTCCCCGCAGGCACGGCCACCGAAGGTTGGAGCTATCCCAAACTGGAAGCCGTCGCCGTGCGCCATTCCGACCGTCAGGGGCCGCCCGCCGAGGGGCTGAAACGCTGCAACGATTACCGCTGCTTCTGGTCGCTGAACTTTGCGATCCACCGCGAAGATTGGGACCGCTCCGGCGGTTTTGACGAGCGTTTCACCGGCTACGGGGGGGAAGATACCGATTTTGGCCGAGAGTTGGACGAACGCGGCGTGCCGATCCACTGGGCGAAGGGGGCGAAGGTGTTTCACCAGCATCACCCGCATTGCATGCCGCCGATCCATCACATCCCGTCGATCCTGCGCAATACCGAGATTTTCGCTGACAAATGGGGCCATCGCACCATGAACCACTGGCTCACCGCCTTTCGCCTCATGGGGCTGGTGGGGAGCGACGGCGACGCGCTGGTGCAGCTGCGCGAGCCGGATGCGGATGACTTCGCACTTTGCGAGCAGCAGTCGGACCAGCCTTACGCCAATACCGCACGGGTGCTGCGCTATCTGCGCGGCGAAGAGCGGATCGCGGCGGAATGACCCTGCGCATCGCTATCGTCGGCCATATTCGCCATCCCATCGCCGCCCCCTTCAAGGGCGGGATGGAGGCGTTTACCCACGGTCTTGCCCGAATCTTGGCCGAGCGCGGGCATGAGGTGACCCTATTGGCCAGCGAGGACAGCGCGGCGAGCCTGCCGCCGGGGGTGAAGCTGCTGCCGATCTGCGACGCGCATTACGACGCGCGTTTTCCATGGCATGACTTTCACGGCACCGACGCGCTGAACGACCACCTCGACGCCTGCTATGCTCGCGCCGCGCGGCTCTTGCTAGAGGGCGGCTTTGACGTGGTGCACAACAACGCGCTGCACCGCTTCCTGCCGCGCCTGTCGCGGGCGGAGCGGCTGCCGATGGTGACCTCGCTGCACATCCCGCCGTTCAAAGTGTTGCGGGGCGCGCTGATGGACGCGGCGGCGCCATGGCATCTGTCCTCCGTCGTCTCGGCCCGGCAGCGCGGCATCTGGTGGCCCGAGGGCGCGCCCGACACGGCGCATGTGGTGCACAACGGGATCGACCTTGACGAATGGCCCCAAGGCGGGCCGGGGGATGGCAGCGCCGTTTGGGCGGGGCGGATCACCCCGACCAAGGGCACTCATCTGGCGGCAGAGGCGGCGCAGATCGCAGGGGTGCCCCTGCGCATCTACGGGGTGGTCGAGCATCAGGATTACTTTAACGATATGGTAAGACCGCATCTTTATGGCGATGTGGCCTATGTTGGGCATCTGGAAACGGCGGCGCTTGGGGCGGCCTATCGGCGGGCCTCGGTGGCGCTCTTCACCCCGCAGTGGGAGGAACCTTTTGGCCTTGCCGCGGTGGAGGCGATGGCGACGGGCCTGCCTGTCGCCGCGACCCCGCATGGCGCAGTTGAGGAGGTGCTTGGCGAGGCGGGTGTCATCGCGGCGGGGGATAGCGCGGCTGCCTTGGCGCAGGCCTTGCTACAGGCGCGCGATATCCCCGCCGAAGTGCCCCGCGCCCGTGTGGCACGGCTCTTTGATGCGCAGGCAATGGTGACGAAGTTCGAACGGCTCTATCACGCGGCCCGGGCGCAGAGGGATGTCGCGCTGCCGCGTAAAACCTATCCGGCGATTGCTTTGCAGGTGGAGCGTGCGCCCCAGCCTCTGGCAGAGGCGGGCTAAAGCGCCGCTTCGGCTTGGGGCATGTAAAGGTAGGCAGGCTCGAACTGGCCCACTTTATGCAGCCCCGCGCGGTCGTGGATCAGCAGTTTGCCGCCCGTCACAGCACAGCAGCCATGTTCGCGCAGCTCACGCAGGGTGCGGCTGACATGGACGGAGGTGAGGCCGGTGGCATCGGCGATATCGGTCTGGCGCAGGCTGAAGGGCAGGCTCTGACGCTCCATCCCATAAGCGGCGGTCATGCGGGCATCGAATTCGCTCAGGAAATTCGCCACCCGCGCCAGCGCGCGCATGGCGCTGTTGCGCATCACCCAATGGCGGTGGATGGAGGCATCGACCAAGGTCATCAGCCAGAGTTTCCGGGCCATCTCGACATCGCCATTGAGCAACTCGCGCAGCGGCTCATGCGAGATGATGGCGACATGGGTATCGGTCAGCGAGATCACATCATGGTCGAGTTGCTTCAGCGGGAAGGCGTGCAGATCGACAAACTCACCGGGGAATTGGAGGGCGACGAAGGTGCTGCGGGCACGCTGTCCGCGCGGCACGCTGCGGGCGATCAACCCATCGAGCAGCAACAGGCTGTGATCCAGAAAATCCCCCCTGCGGCTGATCACGGTTCCGGGCGTGAAACGCTTGTGATGGGTCATCAGCGGGGCAAGCTTGGCCCATTGCGCGCCGCTTAGATGGTCGACCATGCCCGACGGTTTTACGGCCATATCGTGATAAAAGGTGTCTTTGATGGTCACACGTAGGTCTTTCTGCCCATTAGAATTGTCGCGGGTTCCCCAAAACGGAGCCCGCGGAAATAAAGCTTTGTCGAATACCTTATGATGCTGTTTTCGCCGAAAAATTCAAGCGAAGGCCGGGGATCATAAAAAATGTTAAGTCCGGCGGGCGGCGACGCTGGCAGTGTTTTCAGCCCCGATTGTCGCGCGTCTTCCGGGGCTTGTCGGGGCAGGGGGGGCTGTTTATAAGCGGGCCCATGACACGCCTCACCGCGATCATTATTCGAATTATATTCCCGGCGCTCTAAGCAATTGAGACGCCGGGCCGAGGTGCTTGAGCCATTCGCACCGACCGAGATTGAATAACCCCCCAAATGCCTAAAGGACGCCCCCCATGTGCGCCGAGACCCCCGACTACAAAGCCACGTTGAACCTGCCCAAGACCGATTTCCCCATGCGCGCCGGACTGCCCAAGCGCGAGCCCGGCTGGCTGGAGCGTTGGGAGAAGATCGGCGTCTATGACCGCTTGCGCGAGAAAGAGGGGCGGGAGCCCTTCACCCTGCATGACGGCCCGCCTTACGCCAACGGCAACCTGCACATCGGCCATGCGCTGAACAAGACGATCAAGGACATGATCGTCCGCTCCCACCAGATGATGGGCTATGACGCGCGCTACATCCCCGGTTGGGATTGCCACGGCCTGCCGATCGAGTGGAAGATCGAAGAGCAGTACCGCAAGAAGGGCCGCGACAAGGATCAGGTGCCGATCAACGAGTTCCGCGCCGAGTGCCGCGACTTCGCCGCCAAATGGATCGACGTGCAGCGCGAGGAGTTCAAGCGCCTCGGCATCACCGGCAATTGGGAAAACCCCTACCTCACCATGGATTTCCATGCCGAGCGGGTGATCGCCGAGGAATTCATGAAGTTCCTGATGAATGGCACGCTCTACCAAGGCTCCAAGCCCGTGATGTGGTCGCCGGTCGAGAAGACCGCGCTGGCCGAGGCCGAGGTCGAGTATCACGACAAGGAAAGCTTCACCGTCTGGGTGAAGTTCAACGTCGTCGGCACCGACAGCGAGTTGGATGGCGCCAAGGTGGTGATCTGGACCACCACGCCTTGGACCATGCCCTCGAACAAGGCCGTGGTCTACGGCGAGGGCATCTCCTACGGCCTATACGAGGTCACGGGCACGCCCGAGGAATGCTGGGCCAATGTCGGCGACCGCTACCTTTTGGCCGACGATCTGGCCGCCGACGTGCTGGGCCGGGCGCGGCTGGAAGATGGCATGTGGCGCCGGGTGCGCGGCGTGAGCAATGACGAATTGGCCAAGGTCTCGCTCCAGCACCCCTTTGCAGGCGCCGAGGGGGCAAACGGCGAATGGGACGACCTGCGCGATTTCCGTGCCGCCGATTTCGTCACCTCGGACGAGGGCACGGGCTTTGTGCATTGCGCGCCCTCCCACGGTCTGGAGGAATACGAGCTCTACCGTGATCTCGGCATGCTGCCGCAGGTCATCACCTACAACGTCATGGAAGATGGCCGCTTCCGCGACGATCTGCCGTTCTTCGGTGGCAAGGCGATCCTCAAGCCCAACGGCAAGGAGGGCAACGCCAACAGCGCCATTATCGACAAGCTGGTGGAAGTCGGCGGGTTGCTGGCGCGCGGCAAGATCAAACACAGCTACCCGCATAGCTGGCGCTCCAAGGCGCCGGTGATCTATCGCAACACGCCGCAGTGGTTCGCCGCCATCGACAAGGAAGTCGGCGACGGTCTGGATCAGAACGGCAAGACCATCCGCGAGCGTGCGCTGACCTGCATCGACAAGGTCAACTGGGTGCCGAAATCCGGGCGCAACCGCCTGCATTCGATGATGGAGGCGCGGCCCGACTGGGTGCTGAGCCGCCAGCGCGCCTGGGGCGTGCCGCTGACCTGCTTCGTGCGCAAGGGCGTGGCGCCGACGGACGAGAACTTCCTGCTGCGCAACGAGGAAGTGAACCAGCGCATCACCGAGGCTTTCGAGGCCGAGGGGGCTGACGCGTGGTATGCCGAAGGCGCGAAAGAGCGGTTCCTCGAAGGCATCGTCGACCCGGCGGAATTCGATCAGGTGACAGACATCCTCGACGTGTGGTTCGACAGCGGCTCGACCCATGCCTTCACCCTGCGCGACCGTGAGGACGGGACCGAGGACGGCATCGCCGATGTCTATATGGAGGGCACCGACCAGCACCGCGGCTGGTTCCATTCCTCGCTGCTGCAATCCGTCGGCACCACGGGCCGCGCGCCTTACCGCAACGTGGTGACCCATGGCTTCACGCTGGACGCCAAGGGCATGAAGATGTCCAAGTCCATCGGCAACACCATCGTGCCCGAAAAGATCGTGCAGCAGTATGGCGCCGATATCCTGCGGCTCTGGGTGGCGCAGACCGATTACACCGCCGACCAGCGCATCGGGGATGAGATCCTCAAGGGCGTCGCCGACAGCTATCGCCGCCTGCGCAACACCATGCGCTACATGCTGGGCGCGCTGAGTGACTTTTCCGAGGCGGACCGGGTGGACCCCGCCGAGATGCCGGAGCTTGAGCAGTGGGTGCTGCACCGGGTGGCGGAACTCGACAAGGTCGTGCGCGACGGTTTCGCGCGTTTCGACTTCCAAGGCGTGTTCCAGGCGGTGTTCACTTTTGCCACCGTCGATCTCTCGGCCTTTTACTTCGATATCCGCAAGGATGCGCTTTACTGCGATGGCGACACCCTGCGCCGCCGCGCCGCGCGCACGGTGCTGGATATCCTCTTCCACCGTCTGACCACTTGGCTGGCCCCGGTGCTGGTCTTCACCATGGAAGAAGTCTGGCTGGAGCGCTTCCCGGGCGACGACTCCTCGGTGCATCTGGTCGACATGCCCGAGACGCCCGAAGCATGGTTGAACCCGGAACTGGCGGCGAAATGGGCCAAGGTCCGCGCCGCGCGCCGGGTGGTGACCGCAGCGCTCGAAGTGCAGCGGACCGAGAAGGTGATCGGCGCGTCGCTAGAGGCGGCCCCCGTGGTACATGTCGACGACGCGGCGCAGCGCGAGGCGTTGGAGAGCGTGTCCTTCGAGGATGTCAGCATCACCTCCGACATCACCGTGACCGGCGATCCGGCACCTGCCGAGGCTTTCCGCATGCCGGAGACCGATGGCGTGGCTGTGGTGTTTGAAAAGGCCGAAGGCGCGAAATGCGAGCGCTGCTGGAAGGTGTTGCCGGATGTCGGCACGCATGAATATCCCGGCGTCTGCGGGCGCTGTGATGAAGCGGTGCGTGAGGCATTGGCGGAAGCCTGAGGCGTTTCCAGAGAGTGATAAAACGGGCGTCGGGGTAACCGGTGCCCGTTTTCGTTTGTCAGGTCGCCAAAGCCCCGCCCGTGGGAACCACGGGCATCGCCCTCCCTCCCCCCGGAGGGCGATTTTGCAGCGTTTGCGCAATTCGCACCTTTAGCGTCTCTTGCAAGTCCACACCCGCCAGATAGGTCGTATCGCCCCCCAGGGAGGGCAATGCCCTCAGCGCTCTTTCGCAGGAGTGATTTCTGGCGCAGAGTGGGTTGATGAAACAAGCTTCCCTCTCCACGCCCTTCGGCGATCTGATCGTCACTGAAGAAGGCGGCGCGATCACGGCGCTCGGCTGGGGGCAGGCGTCGGGGCAAGATCGCTCGGAGGTGCTCGACACCGCACTGCGCCAACTTAACGAATACGCCACAGGCCAGCGCCAGCACTTTGACCTGCCGCTGCGCGTCACCGGCAGTGACTTCCAGCGCGCGGTCTGCGCCGCCATCGCGGCCATTCCCTTCGGCCACACCCGCACCTACGGCGAGATCGCCCGTGACCTCGGCGTGCCAGCGCAGGCCGTGGGTGGGGCCTGTGGCGGCAATCCGATCCCGATCCTCATCCCCTGCCACCGCGTCATAGGTGCCAAGGGGCTCACTGGCTTCAGCGGCGCGGGCGGGGTCGAGACCAAGGTCGCCCTGCTGCGCCATGAAGGCGCGGCAGGGCTGTTGATTTGAGGAGCAATGGCGGGTTTAATCGTCGCCCGACGGGATCAATTGCTGCGCGGCACCGGCGCAGATCAGGTAGACCGAGGTGATCACCAGACCCCAATGCGCCCAGCTTTCGGGGTGGAAGTTCACCCAAGCGGACCAGCCCGCGAAAAAGGTCCAAGCCAGCGCCATGGGCAGCGTCACGGGGCGCCAACGCTCGGTCCGGACGGGGTGGACGAATTTGATCGGCAAAAACATCGCTGCGGCAAGGATCATGACCACGATCAGGCTGATCCACCACTCGGGCTGCAGAGCAAAGAGCACCAGCACCAGCATGTTCCAGCAGCCGGGGAAACCTTTAAAGGAATTATCCTTTGTTTTCATGCGCGTGTCAGAGAAATACATGACACTGGCGAAGGTGATGATAATGATCATCGCCCAACCGCTCCAGCCATCCATCAGCCCCGAGGTAAAGAGCGCGAAGGCCGGGATGAAGACGTAAGTCAGATAATCGATGATCAGATCCATCAAGACGCCATCGAACTCGGGCGCGTTGGTCTTCACGTCATATTTGCGCGCCAGCGGCCCGTCGATGCCATCGACGAAAAAGGCGATCACCAGCCATAGGAACATAAGGTCCCATTTCTCCTCCACGGCGGCGAGCATGGCGAGCATTGCCAGCACCACACCGGTGGCAGTGAAAAGGTGAACGAAAAGGGCGCGCATCTGTATGGTCATGCGTCTGCATCGCAAATCCGCCGGGGGGATGCAAAGGAAACTCTGGCCCCGATGGCAAAAACCAGCGTAGCGGGGGCAGGGCGGGGCAGCTGCGCTTGACGCGATCGGCGGCGGGCGCAGGAAATATGGCCAAGTCCCGCGCATCGGGTTGACGGCTACCGCGATTCCCCTTAAAGCCAGCGAACCAATTCAGGGTCGGCTCTGCGCGGCCCCCACGTTATGTGTGTTTCCGGATCGCTGGAAAGACACAACAGCAAAAGGATGAACCCATGTCGCGCCGTTGCGAATTGACCGGAAAAGGCCCGATGACGGGCAACAACGTAAGCCACGCCAACAACCGTACACGCCGTCGGTTCCTGCCGAACCTCAACGACGTGTCGTTGCAGTCCGAAGCACTGGGCCGCGCGTTCAAGCTGCGCATCTCTGCCGCAGCCCTGCGCAGCGTTGACCACCGTGGTGGTCTGGACAAGTTCCTGGCAAAAGCCAAAGACGTTGAACTGTCCGACAACGCGTTGAAAATCAAAAAGGCCATCGCGAAATCCAGCGCGACTGCCGATGTGCTGAGCTAAGGCTTACTGCATAGAGATTGGGGCCTCGATCCGAAAGGATCGGGGCCTTTTTCGTTTCGGGCTTAGGGATTTGTTAGGGTTTCCTGCCTATCAGGGGCTAGGGCCGTGGCGGCTCGGGGTAATTTTCTTGCGCAGGGGCATGTTTTTATTCGGGAAACCTTGGAAAGGCGCGCTAAATGATCTTCCGACAATTGTTGTTCTGGCCATGCTACCTGCCGAGCGGGGTTCAGACAGTGCATCAAGATCGGAGACTCCATGACCGACCCCACACCCGGCACGTCCAGTTCCACTACGCCACCCGATACGAATGAGATTGAGACAGATTTCGAGGTCGGCCAAGACAATATCGACGGATCCCTCGGCCCGTTGGGTTTTGACATTCACAACCCGGTCTTCATGGTCTCGGGCCTGACGGCGGTGGCCTTTGTGCTGCTGACCATGCTCTTCCCGGATCAGGCCGGGGTGGTCTTCCTCGCCGTTCGCGATTTCGCCACGACCAAGCTGGATTGGCTGTTCATGATCATCGTGAACATCTTCGTTCTGTTCTGCATCGCGCTGATTTTCATGCCGATTTCAAAGGTCAGGCTCGGCGGGCAAGAGGCCGTGCCGGAATATTCCTATCTCGCGTGGTTCGCCATGCTCTTTGCCGCTGGCATGGGCATTGGCCTGTTGTTCTTCGGTGTGCTCGAACCGGTGTACCATATGAGCGTCTCGGGTCCGCTGGGGGTGCCCCTGCCGATTGCCGAGGATGGGTCGATCATTCCCGAAAATGTGGAGGCCGCCCGCGCCATGGGTCTTGCGGCGACCTTTTATCACTGGGGGCTGCACGGTTGGGCGGTCTATGCGATCATGGCGCTGGCCTTGGCGCTCTTCACCTATAACAAGGGGCTGCCCTTTTCGATCCGGTCTTGTTTCTACCCGCTGTTGGGTGATCGGGTCTGGGGCTGGCCGGGGCATATCATTGATATTCTGGCGGTTTTCGCGACGCTCTTTGGTCTTGCGACATCGCTTGGCCTTGGTGCCCAGCAGGCCAATGCGGGGTTCAACTTCGCCTTTGGGCTTGAGATTTCGACCAATGTGCAGGTGATCATCATTCTCTTGGTGACCGCCGTGGCGCTGGTGTCGGTCTGGCGCGGGCTGGACGGCGGGGTGAAGATCCTGTCGGAGGTGAACATGATCGTGGCGGTCTTGTTCTTCCTCTTCGTGCTTTTCGTCGGCCCGACGCTGGTGGGGCTCGACGGGTTCTGGACCGGTCTGTTGGCCTATACGCAAGAGATCATCCCGCTCTCCAATCCCTTCGGTCGGGAGGATGATTCCTACCGCGAAGGCTGGACCGCGTTCTATTGGGCCTGGTGGGTCTCTTGGGCGCCTTTCGTGGGCATGTTCATCGCGCGCGTCTCGCGCGGGCGCACGGTGCGGGAGTTCATCATTTGCGTGTTGCTGATCCCGTCGCTGGTCATCTTCATCTGGATGGGCGTCTTTGGCGGCATCGCGATCGATCACATCCTTGCCAGCCCGGAGACCTCGCTGGTCAAGGCCAATGTGATCGACAGCTATTCGCCGGAACTCTCGCTCTTCGGGATGCTGAATGAGCTTCCCTTTACCAAGATCGCCTCAACCATCGCGATCCTTCTGGCGCTGGTGTTTTTCGTCACCTCGTCGGATTCGGGGTCGCTGGTTGTCGATACGATCACGGCGGGGGGCAAGATCGACGCCCCGGTGCCGCAGCGCATCTTCTGGTGCATCGTCGAAGGGTTGATCGCCATCGTGCTGCTGATCGGCGGCGGGCTGTCGGCGCTGCAGGCCGGGGTCACCGCGACGGGGGTGCCCTTCGCGATCCTGATGCTGGTGATGTGTTACACGATCTACAAAGGGTTGCGCAGCGAACCGCGCTGACGGCCCGTGGCGCGCCGGTGGTTAGCGGCGCGCCTCAAGCACTTCGGCCACCCATTCCGGCACCGTCTGGCTGGCCGGGCCGATGCGATGTTCGGCGAACTGATTGCCCACGGCGGAGCGTTCGAGATTGAATTCAATCGTATGCGCCCCGGCGCGGCGGGCCTCAGCGACGAAACCGGCGGCGGGGTAGACATTGCCCGATGTGCCGATGGCGGCAAAGATATCCGCCTCGGCCAGATGGTCGAAAAGCGCGTCCATCTCATAGGGCATCTCACCGAACCAGACGATATCGGGCCGCGCGGCGGGGGCACCGCAGGCGGGGCAGGGATCGCCCGGCGCCATGACCATGGGCGCGGGCCACCGATGATCGCAAGCGGCGCAGAGCGCACCTTTGAGCGCGCCATGCATATGCATAACCTGCCGCGAGCCGCCCTTTTCGTGCAGATCGTCGACGTTTTGGGTGATCACCACCACCTCGCCGTCCAACTCGGCCTCCAGCCGGGCGAGGGCGTGGTGCGCGGCGTTGGGGGCCACTTCGGCGGCCTGCGCGCGGCGGGCGTTGTAGAAGTCGACCACAAGTTTGGGATTGCGGGCGAAACCTTCGGGCGTCGCCACGTCTTCGACCCGGTGCTGCGCCCAGAGGCCATCTGAGGCGCGGAAGGTCTCAAGCCCGCTTTCGGCAGAGATGCCCGCGCCGGTGAGGATCACGATCTTGGTCATGGGGCATTATTCTCCGATAGGGTCCATGTCTTCAAGCAGGTGAAAGCCGTCGGCCAGCCAGGGCAATTGCGCGATGGCGGGGGCGATCATATGGGTCTGCATCAACTGCCGCAGGGTCTGGGCGATGTCGCGCGGCACGGGGCCGGACCATTCCGCGCCCGCGAAGAGAGAGATGGTGCGCGCAGGCGGTTGGGCATGCGCCGCCGCGGGCAGGGGGTGCGCGGCGAGGCGGTCGTGAAAACGGGCGGCGCGCATGTATCCCAAGGGCGTCGTCATCGCCCAGCCAATCCCGCGGGCCACCATGGCCATCAGCGCCAGATGGCTGCCAATCTCGAAACGGGCGGGCAGGCTATGGCCCTCAGATGCAAGATGCGCCTCGATCTGCCGCGCGATCAACTGATCGGCGGCATAGCGCAGAAATGGCAGGTCGGTGGCGCCGCGCAGCAGGGTGTCGGGATCGGCAGAGGTGCCCGCGGGGGTGACGAGGATAAACGGATCGCGGGCCAGCGGGTATTCCAAAACCCCCGCCATCGCCCCGTCAATCTGCGCCGAGAGTGCCATATGCAGGCTCTTGTCGCGCAGTGCCCCGGCCAATTCATTACTGCCTGCGGTGATCATCCGAAAGCGGCATCCGGTCAGGCTGTCGCCAAGGATCGTGGCAAGGCGCGGGGTCAGGTCATCATCGAAATCGTCGATCACGCCGAGGTTCAGCGCCTCCAGATGGGCCAAATCCATCACCGTGACTTCGCTCTGCGCTTGGCGCAATTCGCTGAGCGCCTGTTCGGCCCGGCGCAGGAACATCTGCCCGGCTGGGGTCAATCGCATGGGGCGGCGGGTATGGTCGACCAGTTCCGCGCCGATGGCCGCTTCGAGGTTGCGCATCTGCTGGCTGACGGCAGGCTGGCTGAGCCCCGTGGCCTCGGCCGCCTGCGCCACCGACCCGCTTCGCGCCAGCGCCTCAAACACTTCGATGCCCCGCAGGGTGATGCCCTTGTTCAGCATATGGTCCCATCTCTTTCGGATCTTGTGAAACCCCGCGCGGGTCAGGTCAAGCCTTTGCCCAAGCAAGCGGCAGCCCCTCGGACGGTTCCATGAAAGCGACGCCGCCCGTCTTGAAGCCACCGGTAAAGCCGCGCAGACTGCGCGAAAATGAGGAGCCTTTTGAATGAAAATCGCCACAGCCGCCTATCCGCTCGATGTTCTGACATCATGGGCGCAGTACGAAGACAAGCTGGCCCATTGGGTCGCCGAGGCGGCGGTGCAGGGGGCGGAACTGCTGGTTTTCCCCGAATATGCGGCGATGGAACTGGCGACGCTCGACGGGGCCGAGGTGGCGGGCGATTTGGAGCGGTCGCTCTTTTCGGTGTCGGACAAGCTTGAGGAGGCGGACCGGTTGCATGTGAAACTCGCCGCCGAGCATAACGTGCATATCGTGGCAGGCTCCGGCCCCGCAGCGACCGGGAGCCGCCCGGTAAACCGTGCCCGGCTGATCACGCCCGCGGGGCAGATCGGCGTGCAGGACAAGCAGATCATGACCCGTTTCGAGCGTGAGGAATGGCGTGTGATCGGGGGCAATGCGCTTCAGGTCTTTGACACGGCGATGGGCAAGATCGGGATGCTCATCTGCTATGACAGCGAGTTTCCCCTGCTGGGCCGTGCGCTGGCGGAATGTGACGTGATCTGCGTGCCCAGTGTGACCGAAACGCTTGCGGGCTATTGGCGGGTGCGCATCGGCTCCATGGCGCGGGCGCTTGAGAATCAGTGTATCACTGCCATGTCTTCGGTCGTGGGCAAGGCCGATTGGTCCGAGGCTTTGGGTCAATCCTATGGCGCGGGCGGGATTTTCTGCCCCCCGGATCGCGGCTTCCCGCCCACGGGGATTTTGGGTGTGCGCGAGGTCAACGCCCCCGGCTGGACCGTGGCCGACGCCGATTTGGCGCAGGTCGCCGAGGTGCGCGCGGATGGCATCGTGCTCAACCGAAGGGACTGGCAAGACCAGATTGGCCGCGACGGAAAGGCGATAAACGTCGCTTTGCGCTGAATCCCCCTTGAAAAAGCGCGAAAATGCGCCCATTTAAGCCTGCGCCCTCGTTTTGGAGGGTTTTGTGCTCAAGGAGAGACCATGGCCAAGGAAGATACGCTCGAATTTCCCGGTGTCGTGAAGGAACTCCTGCCTAACGCGACGTTTCGGGTCGAGCTGGAAAACGGCCATGAGATCATCGCGCATACGGCAGGCAAGATGCGGAAAAACCGCATCCGTGTTCTGGCTGGCGACAAGGTTCAGGTGGAAATGACACCCTATGATTTGACCAAGGGTCGGATCAACTATCGCTTCAAGTAAGCGGCACCGCGTTCGCGCGTTGCGCGGCGCAGGCGGGGCCGTGCGCGGCCCCGACCGGGCCGCCGGCCTCAGGCAAAGAGGCCCATAAGATGCAATTCATTCTTGGATCAGGATCGCCGCGCCGGTTGGAGCTTTTGGCCCAGATCGGCGTGACCCCCGATGCCATTCGCGCCCCCGACATCGACGAGACGCCCCATAAGGCCGAGCTGCCGCGCCCCTATTGCGCCCGTATGGCGCGCGAGAAAGTGGCGGCGGTGCCCGCGGGCGCGGATGACATCGTGCTTTGCGCCGATACCACCGTGGCGCTTGGCCGGCGCATCCTCGGCAAGCCCGAGGATGTGGCCGAGGCCGAAGCCTTTTTGCGGCTGATGTCGGGCCGTCGGCATAAGGTGGTCACCGCCGTCGCCGTGAAGCGCGGCGAGAAGTTGTGGCAGCGCGATGTGCAAAGCAGCGTGAAGATGAAAGCCCTGTCCGAGCCTGAGATTCGCCGTTACCTCGCCACCGGCGATTGGCGCGGCAAGGCGGGCGGCTACGGCATTCAGGGCCCCGCGGGCGCGTTGATCCCTTGGATCAGCGGGTCATTCACTGCAATTGTCGGCCTGCCATTGGCCGAGGCTGCGAACCTGCTGCAAGCGGCAGGCTACCCATTTGACGGAAGGACGCCATGAAGGGCCGTACGATTATTCTCGACCATCTCGGTGATATCGAGGCCGCCGCCCTGATGGTGGACGGCAAGCTGGATGACTTTCTGATCGACAGTGACGGGCCGCGCGTCGGCACGGTTTATCGTGCGATTGCGGATCGTCCGGTGAAGGGGCAGGGGGGCATGTTCCTCAAGACCCCCGATGGCGCGGCGTTCCTGCGTCAGATCAAGGGGCTGGCCCCGGGTCAGACGATTCTCGTGCAGGTCTCGGGCCATGCCGAGCCGGGCAAGGCGATCCCGGTGACCAATAAGCTGCTCTTCAAGTCGCGCTATGCCATCGTGACGCCGGATGCGCCGGGGCTGAACATCTCGCGCAGTATCAAGGATGAGGAAGAACGCGACCGGCTGCTGGAGATCGCCCATGAGGTGGCGGGCGGCGCCGATCTGGGCCTGATCCTACGGTCCTCCTGCGCCGGTGCCGATGCCGAGGATATCGCCGAGGATATCGCCAATATGCTTAGCTTGGCGGATACCGTGGCCAATGATGGCGCGCAACAGATGGAGGTGCTGAGCGAAGGCGATGGTCCGCATCTGCTCGCTTGGCGCGATTGGACCGCGCCCGCCGAGGTGGTGACCGAGGCCGGCGGCTTTGATGACCACGGCGTTCTGGAAGAGCTCGACCGCGTGGCCTCGGCGCAAGTGCCGCTCGGCGGCGGCGCGTCGATCTTTGTGGAGCCTACACGCGCGCTGGTTGCGGTCGATGTGAACACCGGCAACGATGCCTCGCTCGCCGCCGGGATGAAGGCCAATATGGCCTGTGCTAAAGCGCTGCCCCGCGCCCTGCGTCTGCGCGGGTTGGGCGGGCAAATCACGCTCGACCTTGCGCCCATGCCCAAGAAAGACCGCCGGACGTTTGACAGCGCCCTGCGCGCTGCTTTCCGTGCCGACGATGTGGATACGACGCTGGTCGGCTGGACGCCTCTGGGCCATTACGAGCTGCAACGCAAACGTGCCCGCCCGGTGCTGGCGGAGGTGTTGGCAGGGGCAGGCCAATGAGCTGCCCGATCTGCAAAGCCGAAACCGTCAAGGCGCATCGCCCCTTCTGCTCGCGCCGCTGCGCCGACATCGATCTGGGCCGCTGGTTCAACGGCAGCTACGCCGTCCCCTCGCGCGACCCCGAAGACGTGGAAGCCGCCATCGACGCCGCCGAAGCGGCGCAAGACCGTCCCGCAAAGCCCCATTAACACAGGAAAATTTGCGTTTTTTGAAAAGAAGTGGGTTTCAGGGCAAAATGGGGCTGGACACCCCGCGCCACAGGTCCTAGAACCCGCTCACCCGACCTCGAAAGAGGTGACCCGTGCCCGGGTAGCTCAGGGGTAGAGCAGTGGATTGAAAATCCTCGTGTCGGTGGTTCGATTCCGCCCCCGGGCACCATTATTATTGTTTCAAACTAAAGGTTTGACGTTTCGGCCTTTTTCGCACCTCCGGGTTTAGATGCCCGGGGACTTCACCGGGACTGCGTTCAGCATACTGGGTTCGCTCACATTGCCAAGGCGGTAATACCATACGCGCGTCTTGGGGTTTCGCACATATGGAGTTTCTTGATCCGGCTGCGCTCACACGGTTCGACGCCAAAGCGCAGATCGTCCTAATTTATCGAACTGGATCGAACCGTATTCGACTGTGGACATGAATAGCGCGACAACTTAGACCTAATCGCATTTGGGATGGGGATAAGTTCATGAAAGTGATTTCGTTTGTCAATATGAAGGGCGGTGTTGGTAAGACCACACTTGCTGTGAACGTCGCAGATGTCTTGAGTCGACGCCTTGATAAGCGGGTGCTGCTTGTAGATTTGGATCCGCAGTTCAATGCAACGCAGAGTCTTTATGGTGGCGAAGCATACTTGGAGCTCCGCAAGAGCGGGGCAGACACGATATATGATGTTTTCGCGAACCCCGCTCCGATCATCAGTGCGGTAAAGGGTGCGACGACACCTCAACCTAAGAAGCTATCGGATATTACTCCGACTGCTTTCTCTGATAGTTTACATGTGCTCCTTGGTAACTTGGAGATCTACCGAGTTGAGATGGGGGGCGGTCAAGGCACAGAGATGCGCCTTAAAGGTTTTCTTAAGCACAAAATCGATGACTATGACTATGTTATCATCGATACTCCTCCTACGCCATCAGTCTTCATGAGTAGCGCGCTCTTGGCCAGTGACTTCTACGTGGTCCCGGTTAAGCCTGAGCCGATGTCACGAGTTGGTATCGACCTGCTGCAAGGGGTCATCAATCGCGTCAGCGAAAACAACGGCCATGACATTAGGTGTGTTGGCGTAGTTATCACGATGGCGCAGAAAAACACTGTGGTATACAAAGACTGTCTAAGACAACTTCAAAGCGAACCTAAGTGGAGGAAACGCCTTCTCCGACACTCCATTCCTCAGCGAACGGCAATAGCACGAGAGCAAGGCAACCAGAGACTGATCCTTGACGTGAACGATACAGACGCCAACCGAGCGATCGTCAACGTGGTCGCCGAAATTGTGAAAAAGACAGATGACACGTAATCCGACCAAAAACACGAAACAAAAACGCTCCGACCCCAGAGAGCTTTCGCGGTTCGTCGAAGAGTTGTCTTGGCTCCTGAAGACTTTTGAGAACATTGACTACGATGCCCTGTCCAGTCTTAGTCATGAGATGGAATTCTTTTTCTCTAATAGCCAGAGGCTGAGAAAAAGGGACGGAGTTAGTCGTAATACTGCAATATTGGTTGGCATACTCCCAGATTTTCTAATGGACAGTTCCCTTTTCCCAACAAATGAGGGAATTGTTGAATTTGCAGATGCAGCTTTGGGGTTGCCGATAAGTCGTTGGCAGAAGAAATCTAAATACGAAATTATTGGACAAATCGTATGCCATACGAACGATGCGTCCCCAAATAAAGTCCGGCTTCTATCTGAGGTAATTGAAGAAATGCTTGATAGTAAGACCAGCCTGCGGAGAGCTATTGAAGCGAACCGTGATAACGGTCAGTCTTGGGGTGAAGTTATCAGACACCTTTACAATGATTTCTAAACATAAACCAGATGAAGGACTCCAAGAGCTAAAACGCTTTATTGAGACCGCTAAACTGGATGCGAGCGCGCTTAGGGATATCGATGCAGAAACGAAGGTTCTGTATCGGAAATTTTATGCTCTGCTTGTTTTTGATCATCTTCTTCAAGGCTCGCTAAGTGACGCGATTCAAAAAAACTATGCCCGCGAAACCGTATCTGATTTATCTCATGGGTTTTTTCTGACATGCATCGGATTGTATAAGCCAGCTCGCACCTCTGCTCGAAGTGCCATTGAGAACTTAATCAGGTTTCTCCTCCTCCATAGAGGAGTAGATGCCATGAGTATTACTGCGGTTTATGCCCTCTTTGAAGAAGCGAATAGAACTTTCTTAGCCGATGAGGAGCAATTTAAGAGAATAGGAAGACTGCGTAGCGTCTATAGTGAGCTCTGCAAGACAGTGCATTCCTCCAGCGCAGACTATATGAACCTGGAAGTTCCTTTCAATACGATGCTCACCTTTGATAAAGGTAAGTTCTCGGATAACCGCGATATTGTCCGCGAATGCTGCACGATTGTTGGTGAACTTCTTTTTGTGGAGTTCGATAGCTTGGTTCAAAGCGCGCATTATACCCACAGAGATATTCTGTCGGAAAGCGTGTCGAAGAGCGTTCGGCGCGAAGCCCGTAGCTCAAGAACGATCTGATCGGGAGGTTCGGTAAAAGACCAGTGGCTCACCGCGTAAGCCGGAAAGCTTTCAATCTTGAATGACAATTTCGCCCTTGTAGAACAGAGTTTTAGATTTAAATACTATTAGATGCCTTTGCCAAGTTCGCACCGTGTTCCATTCTTTTTTTGGCTCAGCCCAGTATTTTTCGGTATGAGCTTCGGTTTGGAGGAAAAAGGTAAATATAGCTTTCGCCAAAACTATTAAGGAAAGCTATGACCATTCGAAACGAAGCCATTGTCGACCGATTGGTCGATATCAAGACCGTCTGTGCCGTTCTGAGCCGTTCACGTGCGAGCATTTATCGCGACATTCAACGCGGCGATTTTCCGAAACCGATCAAGCTGGGTGGATCGTCACGTTGGAAGCTATCGGATCTCAGCATAGTAATGAACGGTGAAAGCTCATTTGCCGCGTAGCATTCTCCAAACCAAACGAGCGCTGCTATCGTGTCTCCTGGATAGCCCCGCCACGGCGGGGCTTCACCGGTTGGCGATGTAGCGCTCTCGGCTGTTTATTAGCGCTATCGGTCGGAGAGGTTGTCCGTGCGATAATGGCAGGAAGTAGCCGCGCACGCAAAGTGTCCCGCAACATGATCAGTTCATGATATAACCGCCTAATACTCCCCCTGCGATGAAGATGCCGAGAAAGCCCACGACTGGCAAGCGGTGAGAACGCTGGAAGCGTGAAGATACCCGTATTCCTTGACTTGGCGGGGGCTGGACAGCCTGAAGCTCTTCGAATGCTTTGGTCAGTTTGGCGAGCTTGAGTGAATGGCGGTCGATCTCGCGTAAAAGCTTGGCCATTCCCGCCACCGCATGCTCGCTGTTCTGCGAAGCTGCTGCTGCGCTCCGGCGTGTTGTGTCCATCGCCTTCTCCCAATCGTAGGGTTCCTGCATTATGTCGTTCCTCCTTCAATGCATTGATTTCGCGTATAACAGCATTCGCTTCGGCTCGGGTGTGGCCTTGGTCGATGCGCTGCCACTCCTTTTTCGGGGTTTTTTTTACCCCCGCCGTCGCGCGGGCGGATGCGCCCTCGTGGATCATCGGAATCCTGTCGATCCCACGATCCGAATAGGATAAATGGCTAATCTCAGAACTGTGTTCGAACCCCCATTCGCGCATCATTCGGTTGTGTAGCTTTGCCCATAGGCTTGCGGCGTTCTCGATTGCGTTTTTGCGGGCCATGCCAAGGGTGCTTCTCGGTCTGCCACGACCGCCTGTCTTCTTCTGGACATCGAAGAACACGAAATGGGCATGTGGGTTCTTGATGTCATTGCCGTGCTGATCATGTATCGCCGCAACATATCCCGCCACCCCTTTGCTCAATTGCTCGGCCAGAGACCGCACCAAGGCCTCCCGCTGGGAAGGGGAGGCCTCTACCGGCAGAGCGATCACAAACCGTTCGCAGACGCGCCCCCTGCGCTTCTGGGCCTCTTTCTCTGATATGTGAGCTGCCTCTACCTGAGATCGCCCCGGGAGCCGTTCTTGCAATACTACTCGGGCGGCTTGCGGGCGTGTGATGTATCGCAGGTGAGCGGCCGTTTGGCCTGGCTCCGCCGCTCGTGCGTCATCCCTGCGCTTGTCTGAAAATGTCTTGACTGAATGCCGAAACGAAAACAGTGCCATCTCTTCCCTAAGGGTGGCAGGGATAAAAACCATGTTTTTATCCGTTGTGCGCCTTCCCTATCTCCTTCCCGGACTGGAAGTAGGGATATGTCAATGAAAGCCGAAAACTCTGATATCCTGGCCGATAAGCGAAAGCAGAACGGGCAGATATTGATGATGATCTCGAACTACTGCCGCAAACACCGCATGCTCGATGTGGGGCTTCGGAGCCTGTCTGCGGAAGCGGCCAATGCTATCGGCAATGAGATCGTTGATATGTTCGTGGAGCGTGTAGCTGAGTGCCAAAAGGAAACGCCCCCTGACATGGGGGCGCTTGGCGAGGGCAATGTCGTTGATCATCGGGGTCGCCACCGGGCGCGGTAGATGGTGGGTCAGACCGTCGCTCTGCCCCCCGCCGCGCAAAGCCTGACGCTATCGCCAGCTTGTTCAATCTTGCCCTCGGAAAGTAGCGCCTTCAACGCCGCATTCACCTGTTTTCGCATGGTGTCGGAGTTTTGGCGAATTTCGTTAAAGGGTTCGCCGGACATTTGACCAACTTCCTTTCGTTTGTGCCATTCGCCGCCGTCTTGTTGGTGTAGATGGGTGAGGACCCTCAGCAAGTCCTTAGCGCGCCGACTGGCCAGCGTCGGTTCAGGTTTGTTAGCTGACTTGATGGCTTGGCTCTCGATCAGCGAACTGTCGGGCTTGAAGGGAACCGCCCACGGCACAGTGGTCTTCTCGCCGTGCCGGTTGTAGCCGATCTCGAAGCCCTTGATCTTGAAAGCCAGGGGTGCGGGCTTTTCGTCTTCGCGTTGCTTATTGACCCGAATGAAGACCGTTCCATCGGGATGGGATTCGTCCGCTTTGTGCAGCGTGAATCCCGTATCGACATTCGCGGTAAGGGTTGTCGAGCCGCGCGGCCTTGATGTTTCGGATGCCCCCATATGATGGACGATCAGAACATGGGCGTTTGTTGTCTTCGCAAGGTAGTTCGCATTTGTGAACTGGCCCCCATTTCGACCGGACACCTTGGACTGACCAAGGAGGCTTAAGGATAGCCTTAAGCACGTGCTTATGTCTGAGATGGAAATCATTACTGATGGCGGGCGCCGTCGACGCTGGTCTGC
>NZ_JAGHRG010000046.1:0-523 GCF_017743915.1 Sulfitobacter sp. R18_1 | reverse complement strand
AGCCTTGGCCCAGCAAGCGTTGATCCACCAACCGCCCAAGGCTCGCCCCCACCGCGCGGCCCACCGCGACCGAAGACAGCCCCGCCAGCGTGCCCCCAATGGAGCCGCCAACCGCCGCCCCCGCTGCCGAAAGAACAATCGTCGCCATCAGGAGACCTCCTTAGGAAATACAAATCGCGCCACGATGCGCCGCTGCCACGGCGGGCTGAGCGGGCTTTCCACCACCCCGTGCCGCGCATAGGCGTGGATGAAACTGGCGCTGACCCCGACGCGCGCCTGCAGCCCAAGGTGCTTTGCCACCGCGCCCTGCCGCAATCGGAAAAGCAGCACGTCACCGGGGGCCGCATCACCGCTGTCTTTCATCGCCATGTGTCGCAGCGCCGCTGCCCAGAGCCGCTCCTGCCCCTGCGGCTCGGACCAATCCATCGAATAGGGTGGCACCGCCTCAGGCTCCGCGCCAAGCAACTCCCGCCAAAGCCCCCGGATCAGCCCCAGACAATCTCAACCCTGTCACTTATACACA
>NZ_JAGHRG010000045.1:0-650 GCF_017743915.1 Sulfitobacter sp. R18_1 | reverse complement strand
ATGGCCGGTAAGTTTGATGTTTCCATGATGGATCCTCCGATCCACCACGCCCTCCCACATCGACAACCCGACGTTGACAAGACATCATACCATATGATGCTGCGCCGCATCCGAGGTCGGCTTTGAGCCCAAACTGACCGCGCAAGGGTCGGAGGCCATCGCAGTTTCAGCATAAGGTGATCCGAAAAGGATGGCCCAAATGTATGTACCGGCTGCTGTTCGCAAATGATTTCTCGCATGTTCTCGGAAGTCGCTCATATGTATCCGGCCTACTGATCGACACGCGGGTCGTGGCCTTGTTGGGGTTACGCACGCGCCGTGATCTCATTACCGGCAAGGTCCATGATGACCGTTTGGGCCGTCAGACTCTGGGGGCGTAATCGTTCCGTTCCATGCTTTCTTTCAGTCGCGAACTCCTTTGGATTGCCTCGGTGTATTAGACGCCGATGGCAATCTCGTCTCTGTTGGCGTCGAACGCCGTCTTATTCCGCAAGATACTCCAAGCCATGCGCGCCAGCTTGTTGGATCATGCCCCATAGCGTGGTGTAACTCGCGGCTGGCCGGGCGCTTTCGACGGCCGAGCTGATCAGTCCGTCTGAGTTGCAGGCAGGCTGATGATGGGATCATCGCAGACCGGTGCCAAGGTTTCC
>NZ_JAGHRG010000044.1:0-763 GCF_017743915.1 Sulfitobacter sp. R18_1 | reverse complement strand
CTCAAAGCCGACCTCGGATGCGGCGCAGCATCATATGGTATGATGTCTTGTCAACGTCGGGTTGTCGATGTGGGAGGGCGTGGTGGATCGGAGGATCCATCATGGAAACATCAAACTTACCGGCCATCCGCGCCTTACGCCCAGCCTGGAACAAAGGCCGGATCGTCGGCCAGAAAAGGCCGCTCAAGCCCAAACACGTCTGGGCGATCAGGGTGCGGCTGGAATTGGCCGAGAACCACCGTGATCTGGCCCTCTTCAATCTTGCCATCGACAGCAAGCTGCGCGGCTGCGATCTGGTGAAAATGAGGGTGGTCGATGTTATGGCATCCGGCCAAATCAAGGAACGCGCGTCGGTTCTTCAGAGCAAGACCCAGAAACCTGTGCGCTTCGAAATTTCCGAAGGCACCCGTGCATCGCTGGCAAGATGGATGCAGGAGCCGCTGATGGTCGGATCCGAATACCTCTGGCCTGGGCGTTTTCACGAACGGCTTCACATCTCTACCCGCCAGTACGCGCGCATTGTGCGTGACTGGGTGACATCCATTGGTCTGGAGGCAAGCGCCTATGGCACGCACTCGATGCGGCGAACGAAAGTCACGCAGATTTACAAGAAAACAGGCAACCTAAGGGCGGTCCAACTGCTGTTGGGTCACACCAAGATGGACAGCACTGTCAGGTACCTCGGCGTCGAGCTTGAAGATGCACTGGTGATCGCCGAAGCTATCGAAATCTAAACCGCTGGGCCGTCGCCACAAAACGGCCC
>NZ_JAGHRG010000043.1:0-768 GCF_017743915.1 Sulfitobacter sp. R18_1 | reverse complement strand
GGCTTCTGGCGCAATACATCTTGAGCCATAGCGGACAAACCTGCGATCCCTTTGCGCATGCCCGTCACGCCGCACGCCAGATACACACGGACACCGGGTCCGGGCACGATCATGCTGCCTCAACTGCTCTGATCAATCGTGTTAGCGCGGCCCCGTCGATGGAGCTATCAAACCGCAAACTCCGACCGCCTTGCAAGCAAAGCTCAAGCGGCACATCAAGAGCAGGCTTCGGCTCAGGAGACGCGACTCCCGGAGCCCGGAAATCGACAGACAGAAAAGCAGCACCCGCGTCCAGCGGCCACAGACCTTTCGCCTTCAACTCGTGCCGCCATCTGTAAACCTGCTGCCGGGTCACATCGCAGCGCTGAGCTACCTGCGTGACTGTAGCTCCATCTATCCCAACAGACGAAACGATCGATAGCTTTTCATCATCACTCCATCGCCGCCGCCGCTCGAAACCGAGAACCTCGCACCGCATGAAACCCTCCGCATAAGACACGTCACTGACGACGTCGCTACGGACGTGTCTTAGGTCATCGCGCGGAAATCAGGCAGGCGGCATCAATCGAGCGGTTACCAGCAATCACGTCATGGCATTTGCGTGTGTCATAAGCCCCGTCGGCCGTCACTGACCCGATGATCGGTCATGTCCCAGGGAGAGGTGTAACTTCTGGTAGCGCTTTTGGTGGCGTCCGCGCCCTTCATGAGGCGCCGTAGGACGTCATCAAAGGCGCGGTGGTCATCGGTGAATTTTCGGTAAGGTCGGGT
>NZ_JAGHRG010000042.1:0-813 GCF_017743915.1 Sulfitobacter sp. R18_1 | reverse complement strand
CCCACATTCTGGACAGCACGCACCTGGGTCAAACTCGCGGCGCTCCCGCGGGGTTGCATCCGAGACAGGGGGGGGCGGCGGCGCAAAACAGGAGCTGACGCCTCCTCTAGAACGGGCTCGTCCAACCCTTCGTCGATAGGGGCGTCGTCCTTCTCAGCCACTGCAACCAGCAGGTCTTCCAAAGCCAGTTCCAGTTGCTCGATCTCGCGCTCGACCTTCTCCGAGGATCTACCAAACGCCAGCTTTTGCAACTTGGCGATCCGCAGGCGCAGCGTCTGCACCAATTGATCATGGGCCCGCAGCGTGGCTGACATCTTGGCGTTCTCCGCCGCAATCATCGCCTTCAATTCGGCGGGGTCGGTTGGCAGTTTTTTTTCGGAGTGCGACATGCGCCTAACTACCAAAATTCAGGCGCAAACACCATATAAATATAGTCGATCAGAAGCTATAATCACCCCACGCGCGCAGGCGGAGCGCCCCAATTCGGACGCCGCCAATCGATGCCTTCCCAGAGCATTGCAAGCTGCGCAGAGGTCAAACGCAAGGCACCGTCTTCCGCGCTCGGCCAAGGAAAGCGGCCGCGTTCCAAAACTTTGTAGTAGAGACAAAACCCCTGACCGTCCCAGTAAAGAAGCTTAACCCGATCTCCTCGCCGACCCCGGAAGGCAAACACAGCATCGCCCGTGGGCTTCTGGCGCAATACATCTTGAGCCATAGCGGACAAACCTGCGATCCCTTTGCGCATGCCCGTCACGCCGCACGCCAGATACACACGGACACCGGGTCCGGGCACGATCATGCTGCCTCAACTGC
>NZ_JAGHRG010000041.1:0-817 GCF_017743915.1 Sulfitobacter sp. R18_1 | reverse complement strand
GGTGTTGTCACGTTAACTCGCCGAATTTGCAAGTTGGCAAGCTGTTCGTTGATCAAGCGGCCTGTGCCGCGGATTTCCACGCCTCGAATGCTTCGAGCCGATGGTAGCGGATGGTGAGCGCAGAGCGGCGGCGGGCTGGGACAGAGAAACTATTGCGGGTTGCAGACTTCATAGATACGAAGCGTTGTAATCCACCCGGCGATCGGAAGCCTTGCATCACCCGCTCTCGTTTTCGGAAGGGCAAGTGGCTGTTTTCTGCGCGGTTATTGAGTCCCTTGTGTGACCAATGATCAAGGCCAGGCGCGACCTCGCGCTTTGCGGCACCATAGGAGCGCAGCTTGTCCGTAATGATCCTTTTTGGCACGAAGCCCCAACGTTTCATCAGCTTGACCAAAAGCCGCTTTGCGGCGCGCTTGTCTCGTCTCGATTGGAGAATTTCCTCAAGAACAAAGCCGTGTTGGTCGACCGCGCGCCAGAGCCAGTATGACCGACCCGCGATCTTCACAACGACTTCGTCCAGATGCCAGACATCGCCGGGGCGCGGCTGCCGTCGCTGTAGAACGTGGGCGATCAGGGGGCCGAACTTGACGCTCCAGCGCCGGATTGTCTCATACGAAACGTCGACGCCACGTTCCAGCATCAGCTCTTCGACCTCGCGCAGGCTCAAGTTGAACCGGACGTAAAGCCAGACAATATGAGCGATGATCTGAGGCGGAAACCGGTGGCGTTTGTAGCTGATCTTTTGTGTCTGCATCGACACCGCCTACGCCCAGATCAATGAACCAGCAACCTCAGGACCGTTAATGTGACAACACCT
>NZ_JAGHRG010000040.1:0-832 GCF_017743915.1 Sulfitobacter sp. R18_1 | reverse complement strand
ATGGCCGGTAAGTTTGATGTTTCCATGATGGATCCTCCGATCCACCACGCCCTCCCACATCGACAACCCGACGTTGACAAGACATCATACCATATGATGCTGCGCCGCATCCGAGGTCGGCTTTGAGTCCTCTTTGACCGATGCTGCGACATACAGGAATGGCAGCTCTGCGCAGAAAGCTGCCCCTGCAAAGTTGGGAACTATGAGCGTCCTTCAGAACCTGACCCGGCCCCAACCTGCCATTGGCCAAAACTTGGCGGTGCTGCAGTGCGGTCCGTCAACGCGGAAGCTGGTGCTTTACAATGCAATTCGAGATTCTCGTTCCCAGGACGACACGGTAGAGCCTTCGCATGCGATGATCTGAATGAATTGCGCTCATACCTCCGCACTTCGTCGGCTATGAAAGAATCTCCTCCAAGGCGTCAACGCTCCCGGCTCTCGAAGCTCTGCCCGCTCGATTTACTCTCGTAGTCGGCGTCGCAGGGCAAGCTGGTGTCGCCCGAAGGGCGCGCCGAGCTGGAAGGTCCATGCTGGTGCGGCGCAAAATGTAGTTCTCGCCGACTAAGTCACCCCAAAAACACCCGTCGCGTCTCCACGCTTTCCTGCCTTCGGTCACCCACCTTCAATAATCAGAATGCCAATCGAAAATCTTTCCGTTCCTTATAAACGCACAGCTTTTCCCAGCCCAAGTATACAGTGGTGCCAGATCATGCCCCATAGCGTGGTGTAACTCGCGGCTGGCCGGGCGCTTTCGACGGCCGAGCTGATCAGTCCGTCTGAGTTGCAGGCAGGCTGATGATGGGATCATCGCAGACCGGTGCCAAGGTTTCCA